>VXOR01000091.1 GCA_009840005.1 Gemmatimonadota bacterium | reverse complement strand
CCTCATTAAAGGCATTCTGGGAATACCTCCCCGAAATCCATAATGAGCCTTTATTTTAATTCTAACTCTAGCACCAATCCGTCGTAGGCGAGTTCCACACTTGGGGGGAGTTCGGCATTGGTCTGATGGTGGTCGAGGTCATGGGCTATATGCGTGAAGTACGTGCGAGCGGGCTGGAGCTCGGCGACAACGGCCAACGCCTGCTCGACGTTGAAATGGGTGGGATGTTCTTTGTAGCGCAGTGCGTCGAGGACCAAGACCTCTAGGCCGTGCAGCCGCGCCATGGCTGCCTCTGGGATATAATTGGTGTCCGTGACGTAGGCGAAGTTGCCGATGCGGAAGGCCAGGACTGGAGAGCGGCCGTGATAGATGGTGAGCGGCTCGATGGCGAGTCCGCAAGCTGTGAACGGTCCGGCAATCGGACGCAGGGTTAGCTGTGGCGTCGCGCTTGGAGCGTCTTTGTCAAAGGCGTAGTCGAATACTCGTTCGATGCGTGCAATGGTGTGTGGATCCGCATAGCAGGGCAGCGGTTGATCGCGGTCAAAGCAATAGGAGCGCACGTCGTCGAGGCCGTGCAGGTGATCGGCGTGGCCGTGTGTCAACAGTACGCAATCGACGCGGTCGATCTGATAGCGCAAGGCTTGAGTTCTGAGATCTGGGCCAGCATCGACGAGAATGGACCGGCCTTGATGTGCTAGGTGTAAGGCGCAGCGCAAGCGCTTGTTTTTCGGATCGTCCGAGGTACAAACCGGGCAATAGCAGCCGATGCGCGGCACTCCGATAGAGGTGCCGGTGCCGAGGAAGGTGATCTTCATGCTGGCACAGCGGGCAGGGTCAGAATCCGCGGCCCGTCCTCCGTAATGGCGACGGTGTGCTCGGCGTGGGCGGCGAGCGAGCGGTCAGAGGTAAGGGTGGTCCAATCGCCGAGATGGTCGATTTGAGGGTTCCCTAGGCAGAGAATCGGTTCGATACAGAATACGTGCCCAGGCTTGAGCAGCGGGCCTTTGCCGGGCGAGCCATAGTTTTCGATGTAGGGCGACTCGTGTAGTTCGCGGCCAATGCCGTGGCCTCCGTACTCGCGCACTACGGCCAGTCCTTGGCTTTCGGCGTGGCGCTGGATGGCGTGCGAAATGTCGGAGAGCCGCCCGCCGGGCCGCGCTCGGTCAATGCCCCGTGCGAGGCAGTCGAGGGTGCCATTGATGAGGTGCTGTGCCTGCTTGCTGATTGCGCCAACCGCGACGGTAAAGGCTCCGTCGCCATAGTAATTATCGAGACAGGCACCCACGTCAATGCTGACGATGTCGCCCTCTTGCAGCGGAGTTTCGTCGGGGAACCCATGCACGATTGCGGCGTTTACTGAGGCGCAAATCGAGTAGGGGAAGCCGTGGTATCCCTTGAAGGCGGGCACCGCTCCTAAGGCGCGGATTTCGGCCTCGGCGACTTGATCCAGCTCGAGGGGGCTGACGCCAGGCGCGATGAGCGCTTCGAGCTTCTGCTGGACGGCGAAGACGATTTCGCAACTCGCGGCAATGTGCTCTATTTCGCTTGATTTTTTGCGGTGAATCAAGGTGCAAACCCCAGAGAATGTAGCGCACAATACTGAACGCGTTACAAAAAGACGGTGGCTCTGGTTTGTCAAGAGCGCGTCTTGCGAATGTCTTAGGGCGTCCATATATTCAGCAAATTACGTAACTTACGTAACGTACAGCTTTCAGTAATATCAACCGAGGGAGCAGATGGGCAAGTCATTGGTGGTTGTTGAGTCGCCGGCTAAGGCTAAGACAATCAACAAAATCTTGGGCAAGGATTTTGTGGTTAAACCCTGTATGGGTCACGTGCGGGATCTGCCGCCCAAAGAGCTAGGCATCGACGTTGAAGACGGCTTCAAGCCGCGCTACGTGACCATTCGGGGCAAGGGCAAGATCCTCAGCGGCCTCCGCAAAGCAGCCCAAGCCGCCGATACCACCTACTTGGCTACTGACCCCGACCGCGAGGGCGAAGCCATTGCTTGGCACGTGGCTCAAGCCATCTCCCATAAGAACGACAACGTTAAGCGAATTCTCTTCAACGAGATTACGCCCAAAGCGGTACACGAGTCGCTAGAGCACTCGGGCGTGCTGGATCTCCACAAGGTCGATGCCCAACAGGCGCGGCGCGTACTCGACCGCTTAGTCGGCTACGAGATCAGTCCGCTTTTGTGGAAGGTCATACACTCCGGGCTCTCAGCCGGCCGCGTGCAGTCCGTAGCCGTGCGGTTAATCTGTGACCGCGACCGCGAGATCAAGGCATTTGAGCCTCAAGAGTACTGGTCGATTGAGGCCCTTTTGGGCCGCGAGAGCCAAGGTTCGTTCTGGGCGCGCCTGTTGGCCAAAGACGGCGATAAGCTCGATATCGGCAATCAGGAGGAGGCTAATCGCATCGCCGCCGAACTGGCCGCGCAAGATATAGCGGTCAAAGAGGTCAAGGAACGCGACCAAGTGCGCCGTCCAGCCCCGCCCTTCACGACCAGCACCTTGCAGCAGGAATGTGCTCGGCGGATGCGCTTTTCGGTCAAGCGCACCATGGCTGTAGCTCAGCAGCTATACGAAGGCATTGAGGCCGAGGGCGAAACCCGTGGCCTGATTACCTATATGCGCACGGATTCGGTGCGCGTTGCAGCCGACGCCATCGCCGAGGTTCGCGAGCAGATTGACTCCCTCTACGGCCGCGATTACGTGCCCGAGACGCCCAATCACTACCGGACCAAAAACAGCGCTCAAGACGCTCACGAGGCCATACGCCCCACCTCCGTAGCCCTGCATCCAGACAAAGTCGAGCACTTGCTCAAGCCAGATCAGGCGCGGGTGTATTCCTTGATATGGAAGCGATTCGTGACCTCGCAGATGAAGCCGCAGGTTCTCAACATCACGACGGCCAACGTCGAGGCCGGACCCTACTTGCTCCGCGCTTCGGGGAGCGTCGTCAAGTTTCTAGGCTTTACCCTGCTCTACAGCGAGAGCAAGGAAGAAGAGGATAAGTCGGAGGCCGTGTCTAATGGCATGGCCGAGGGGGAAGACGCGTCGCGGACCATGCCCGCTGATATCGCCGAGGGCGAGGTGCTAAAGTTAGAGCAGATTGCTCCTGAACAGCACTTTACGAAGCCTCCGCCGCGCTTTACGGAGGCTTCGCTCGTCAAGCAACTGGAATCCGAGGGCATTGGCCGTCCCTCGACCTACGCGCAAATCATTACTACCATCCTCGACCGCAAGTACGTCGAAAAGGTCGATAACCGCTACTTCGTGGCCACTGAGCGCGGCCAGACCGTCAACAAACTACTCGTCGATACCTTTCCGCACCTCTTCAACGTAGCTTTCACGGCCAACATGGAGGACAAGCTCGATCAGGTCGAAGATGGGGGCACCAACTGGGTGGAGATCGTGCAGCAGTTCTACGACTCGTGGAAGGGTGACTTAGACTCGGCCAACAACCGTCGCAAAGAGCTAAAGCGTGCGCTGCAAGAGGTGTCGGACGAAGACTGCGAGGAATGCGGGGCCGACATGGTCGTCAAGTGGGGGCGCAATGGTCGCTTCCTCGCGTGCTCTGGTTACCCCAAGTGCAAAAATACAAAACCTCTCGAAGAGCAAAGCGAGGTGGAGACCGACGAAGTTTGTGATCAGTGCAGTGCGCCCATGGTCGTCAAGACGGGTCGCTATGGCCGCTTCTTGGCTTGTAGCAGCTATCCAGATTGCAAAAACGTCAAGCCCTATGTCCTTGGGATTCAGTGTCCAGAGGACGGTTGCGAAGGGCAGATTGTGGAGAAGCGGTCGCGCAAAGGCAAGGTCTTCTTTGGTTGCAGCACCTATCCCCAGTGCAAGTTCGCTAGCTGGGACCGTCCCATAGATCGCAAGTGCACCCATTGCGACGCTGCCTTGCTCTACGAAAAGGGGAGTCGCTCGGGTGCCCCTGCCATGTACTGCCGGATTTGCGGCACCGAGTACGAAAGCGAAGAGGGCGAAAAGGACAAAAGCGCCCAAGCTGCCTAAGCATTCTTTCCTCCTTGGCTTACTACCGCCATGGCCGATGCACCGCAGAGCGCTCTACACGCCGGATCCAGCCTCGAAGAGGGCATTGTCCGCTTCTTGGAATACTTGGACAAAGAGCGCAACTGCGCCGAGTACACCCTCAGTTCATATCGCTGTGACTTGCAGCAATTCGCCCGCTTTCTCTATCCGCGAGTCGATAATTTGCAACTGCCGCTGCGAGTGGTGCAGCGCGAGCAGGTGCAGGCCTTTGTTGCCGACCTAGAGGAAAAGAGCCTTAAGGCCAGCACTGTTGCCCGTAAATTGGCGGCTCTGCGCTCGCTTTTCCGCTATCTCTGTCGCGAGGGCGCGCTCGTCGCCAACCCGGCAGGTGCGGTGGCATCGCCCTTGGTCGAGCGCGCATTGCCGCGGCACCTGCCCGTAGAGCAGGTCGTCGAGGCCATGGAGGCTCCGGCGACCGAGCGGTTTAGTGGCGTGCGGGATCGAGCCATTCTAGAGGTGTTCTACGGGGGGGGCATTCGCCTTGGGGAGTTGGTGGCGCTCAATCTCTCGTCGCTGGATCTGGCCGAAGGCACCATCAAGGTGATGGGCAAGGGCCGCAAGGAGCGCATCGCTCCCATTGGCGCGAAGGCACAAGAGGCACTTGAAGCGTATTTGCAACGTCGCGCCGAGGTCCTGCTCGAATGCGACATGTCGCAAGTAGAAGCCGGTGCCCTCTTCCTCAACGGGCGCGGCAAGCGCTTGAGTCGCCGCACCGTGCAGCGCATCGTCGAGCGCCATCTGTGCGCTGTCTCAGAAGACGATTCGCTCAGCCCGCATCGTCTGCGCCACTCTTTTGCCGCCCATCTGCTCGACGCTGGTGCCGATTTAGTAGCCGTCAAAGAACTCCTCGGCCACGCGACCTTGGCCGCGACTCAAAGCTATACTGAAGTGAGCTTGGAGCACCTGCAAGCCATCTACGCCGAGGCCCATCCGCACGGTGCTGATTAGCATCTTGGTCGCCTTGTTGTTGGGCTGTGCCAAGGTCGGGCCGCCCATCGGAGGGCCGGTGGACAAAGAGTCGCCCCGCATTCTGTCTCACTACCCAGAGAGCGACGCCTTGGAAGTAGCGCGGGACACCGAAGTAGAAATCGTCTTCAGCGAACCCATGAATCGCGAGCAGACCGAAGCCGCTCTTTTTACCTCGCCGGTCGGGCCGTTGCAACTGTCGTGGCACGGTCCACGACTGCGTATTGCGATGCCCTTGGCCGAGGAGCGAACTTATGTGTTGACAGTGGGTACTGGGGCGCGGGATATGCGGGGCAATGCCTTGACAAAATCCTTTACTTTAGCTTTTGCCACCGGCTTGCAACTCGACCAGGGTTTGGTACAGGGCCGGGTGTACCAAGATCATCAACCCGTGGCCGGTGCCCATGTTTGGGCCTATGATTTGGGAACCTTTAGCGGGGAGGTAGGGTTGGACGAACCATCCTATCAGACGCAGAGTGGAGCCGACGGGGGCTACGAGTTTGTTCGCCTTGCTCCGGGTTACTATCGAGTGCTGGCCTTTAGGGATGCAAATCGCAACGCTCTGCCAGACGCCGACGAGTGGTTGGCCCTGCCGTCGGCGTCTGTGGAAGTGGGGGAGGAAGAGGTGCTGGCTGGCGACTTAGCGCTCGCGCGTCAGCAGATATCTGCGCCCGTGCTCAAGCGGGTCCAAGCCATACACGCCGGGCGGTTGATGTTGCTTTTTGCCGAGGCTGTGGAGCCACAGGATTTAGAGTTGGAAGTCTTCGGGTTGTCGGTGGAGTCGCTGTATGCGGCCCCAGATGCGGCGGAGAAAATTTACGTCGAGACGGCAACGCAAGAGCCAGACCAACGCTATGCTTTACAGCTTGTGTTCGCTGGTGCGCCCGTGCAGTGGGACGCACTCGTTCGCGGCAGTGCGCGGTCCGACCGCAAACCACCCTCTTTTGTCGGACTGACGCGGAATCGACTGGCCCCAAGCGACGCGCTGGACTTGCTTTTTTCCGAAGCCATGCAGCCGGCCGCATTGGCAGGGTTTTGGATGGCGAGCGATTCGACGCAAGCATTAGCGGGGGATTGGCTGTGGCCGGCACCCAATCATGTCCGCTTCGCGCCCGCCGAACCACTGGCAGTGGGTGCGTATCGGCTCGCAGGATCGGCTGCCCAACTCGTGGACCGGGCCGGCAATAGCCTCGCCGACAGCCTGCTGACGCTTTCTTTTACCGTTGGCGCGGAGACTGCGGCGATTCGAGGGCAGGTGCAGGCCGGGGAAGAAGGTCGCGTCCGAATCGCGGCCATCAACGAGGACGGGCGGACGTACGCCGAGTGGGCGGACGAAAAGGGGCGATTTGATCTAAATGGTCTGCTGGCCGGGATCTATTTGCTGTGGGCGTTTGTAGATCGCGATGGCAACGGCGAGTACAGCAGTGGCTCGCTCAGCCCCTTTCGCTATTCCGAGCCTTATGGACGCTATGGCGAGCCGATTGACTTAGATGAGGACCAAATCGTCGAAGAGGTAGATATCCCATGCCGCTGAGAGTGATCGAGTTGACGTTTTTGGTGCTGGTGCTCATAGGCTTAGGGGTTGTGCATTTTTCTCGCTTGACCCCACATGAGCGGGACCTGATCCAAATGGAGGCGTGCTTGGAGCAGCTCTACCTGTTCGAAAAAGCCTATTTTGCCAAGCATGGTCGCTACTTCGACCCGAATGACAAGGGAATTCGGCGCGCTTGGTGGCAGATAGAGGGTTATACTTGGGAATTCTGGCCTATGAGCACAGGATTCTGGTTGGTGGTGCGGGCCGATTTGGACGGGGACGGTCAGCCTGGGGCTTGGACCATAGATGCTGCACATCCGCAGGTAAAGACCTTGAACCAAGACTGAGAAGGTTGTATCCGCCGACCGTTCTGGTCGGTGAAAATCGGCCCGTCAGACGGCGATTTCCATGCGGATGGAGGGATGGGGATGGTAGTTGAGCAGTTTGAAGTCGTCGTAGCGGAAGTCGGAAATCGACTGGCCGCGATCTTTAATGGTCATAACTGGTAGTGACCGGGGGGTGCGGGCGAGTTGTTGGCTCAGCGCGGCGACATGGTTCTGATAGATGTGGACATCGCCGCCGGTCCAGACGAATTCCCCGGGCTGCAAACCACAGACTTGGGCCATCATCATGGTCAGCAGGCTGTAGCTGGCGATGTTGAACGGCACGCCAAGCCCCACGTCGCAAGAGCGTTGATAAAGCTGGCAGGAAAGCCGACCACGAGTGACGAAAAGCTGAAACAGGCAGTGGCAAGGCATGAGGGCCATTTGTTCCAACTCGCCGACGTTCCACGCGCTGACGAGGATGCGGCGCGAATCGGGATTGGTCTTAATCAGATCAATGGCGCGTTGAATTTGGTCGATGGGGCCGCCTGGAGTTGACCACTCGCGCCACTGCTTGCCGTATATCGGGCCGAGGTCGCCATTTTCATCGGCCCATTCGTCCCAGATGCTGACCTTTTCCTTTTGCAAATAGGCCGTGTTGGTGTCGCCTTTGAGGAACCACAGAAGTTCGTGGAGGATGGAGCGCAAATGCAGCTTCTTGGTGGTCAGGCAGGGGAACCCGTCCGCGAGATCAAAGCGCATCTGATAGCCAAAGATGGCGAGAGTGCCGACGCCCGTGCGGTCGGCTTTGGCCTCGCCGTGGTCGAGGCAATGGCTTACTAGGTCGAGGTATTGTCGCATTGTGAAAGCTCTTTTTGAGTTTATAGGTTTTGTGCACCGTGTCAAAGGCGTTTTGTGTGGTCGTCTTTGGTTTCGCTATAGACAAGGTGTAACCTTACTTGGCCCGGAACAGATGGCGCAAACGGGCGGCGGACCGGTTGACAGGAGCGTACCTGCCGCGTACTTTCAAATCCCTGTTTGAGGCGACGTGGCCAAGTGGTAAGGCAGGGGCCTGCAAAGCCCTTATCCCCGGTTCGAGTCCGGGCGTCGCCTCCATTTTTTTGTCGGTGCGCCGGGGTGGCGGAATTGGTAGACGCGGTGGACTTAAAATCCACTGTCCGCTTAGGACGTGCCGGTTCGAGTCCGGCCCTCGGCACCACTAGCCCCTTAATCCAATAATTCCAGCGCCTGCATTCCGGCGCGAATGTACCCTAGGGCGAAAGCGCGGCCCCGGTGCCCATACGGCTCGTCGCCGATTACGCGCGGCGTGTGGTCGGGCGTGATGACCCCGTCGTAGCCCGCGTCGCGATAGGCTTTGAGTGCGGCGATCATGTCGACGTCGCCCTCGTCGATAAAGACCTCGTCGAACTTGGGGAAACCGCCGCGCACATTGCGGAAATGCACGTAGAATATCTTGCCCTGAGCGGCGAAGCGGCGCACGGCTGCAATCGTCTCGTCCGGCCCCATCTCCGCCACGGTTCCCTGACAAAACTCCAACCCATTGCTCGGACTGGGCACGAGGTCGATCAGCCGCTGCATGGCGTCGTGATTGGTCAAGAGCCGCCCCGTGCTGAAGAGGGTTTCGGCCGGGGGATCGTCTTGGTGGGCGGCGAGTTTGACGCCAGCGTTTTCGGCGACGGGCACTACCCATTCGAGAAAATAGGCCAACCGCTCCCACATCTCGGCGACTGAGACCGGTTCATCGACGATCGGCGGCGCGTCTTGGACTAAGCTGTAGTCGAAGCTCTTGAGGCCGGCACCACCGCGCCCGCCGCCGCTTTCGTACGTGCGCCAGTGGCCGGAGACGCCGGCCAAACTGAAGTAGTAGCCGAGGATCGGGATGCCGATTTTCCCCATGTTTTCAATGGACGTGCAGACTTTCGCCAACTGGGCGTCGCGCGCTGGCGTCGCGTGGGTGATGGGGTGCATGTGGTCGCCGGGCAAGTTCTCAATGGCGCACAGCTCCAAGCCGAACGAGTCGATGAATTTTTTCATCCGCAACAACTCGAAGTAATCGAGCACGCCCTCGTTGCCGAGGCGGGGGCTGTGAACGACGATGTGCGTGACGCCCATCTGCTGGGCGAATTGCAGGTTTTCTTTGCTAAGTGTGTCGAGGCCGAACTTGAGACCGAGTTTCATGGTAGGTTTCCTTTCTAACGAGAATGGTGTCTGCACAGTACGCACAACGCCTGCGGCAGGCAAATCTCGCCGCGGCTGGCCCTTCCCTTGACGCGCCGTACTGTGGCCGCTACTATCGGCTGCATGAGAGCTTTTTACCTACACGGTGCCCGCGACCTGCGGGCCGCGGAAATCGAGCGACCGCAGATCGCCGCAGACGAAGTCTTGGTGCAGATTCGCGCCACCGGCATTTGCGGTTCGGACCTGCACTACTACGTCCACGGCAGAAACGGCGATTTCGTCCCAGCGCGCCCCTTTGTCCTTGGACACGAGTCGGCCGGGGAAGTCGTCGATGCGGGCGCGTTCGCAGATGTGCTGCCGACGGGCAGCCGAGTGGCCATCGATCCGTCCCACCCCTGTCGCAGATGCGCCCACTGCCGCCAAGGCCGCTACAATCTCTGCCCGCAAATGCGCTACTTTGGCTCTGCGGCCTGTAGCCCGCCTCAAGACGGCTCGTTCCGCGAATACGTGCAAGTCCATGCGCACAACTGCCATCCGCTGCCCACGGCGATGGACTATCGCCAAGCGGCCCTCCTCGAACCACTATCTATCGCCGTCCACGGCGTCGGCCAAGCAGGGGGCATTGCTGGCAAGCGCGTGCTGGTGACGGGCGCTGGTCCCATTGGCCAGCTCATCGGCTTGGCCGCCCGGCACTACGGAGCGGCTCACCTTGTCGTCAGCGATATTCGCCAAAGTGCGCTTGACTTGGCGGCGTCGCTGTGGGCCGATCAGCCCGTGCGCGCTGACGATTCGGTGGCTATGGCGCGGTCGGCGGGCGAGGGATTCGACGTCGTCGTGGAAGCCTCTGGCGCTCCGGCTGCCCTGCAAGCCGCGTACGCGCACTGCAAGGCCGGTGGCACCATCGTGCAGTTGGGCGTTCAGGGCGGCCCGATTGAATTGCCGGTCAACTTGGTCATGCAAAAGGAATTGACCGTCCGCGGCTCCTTCCGCTTCGCTCACGTATTTCCCCAGGCCCTGGACCTGTTGGCGCGGCAGCAACTCGACGTGACTCCTCTCATCTCGCAGTGCGTCCCTTTTCCCGACTTGGTCGCTGGTTTCGACTCAGCGCTCCAGCCCCAAACCGTCAAGGTGGTGGTTGACTACTAGGAGCACTGCTGTTTGTTGACCGCGCTACATGGGGGCGCTTTCTTATGTCGCCGACGCCATAGGGAGCCGATATGCACGAAGCTGTAAAAGACTGGTTGGCACAGTGCCGCGACAAGCTCCGCACCGAGGCGATTACCACTGTGGATCTCGACCGCCTCGATGACTTGCTCGCCGAACCCCGCCAGCAGATTCTCTACCTCTATGCCAAATCGACCAATATGCGCTCGCCGCTGGCTAGCTGGGCCTTGTACGACGCCACCCAGCCGCAAATGCCGACCCTGCCCAGCGACGAACCGCCCTACGAATCAGTGCTCGCGGCCGTGGCCGATGGCTGGCGCGTGGTACAGTTTCCCATCGCCAAGCTCTACGCGTACGAAGGCCAGGACAACGACTACCTCGGCTATGAGTTCGTACTCGAAAAATTCGCTTAGGAGGAACGGATGTCGCCAATTAAACCGACGCTAGACGACGATGGTGTCATGGACTTTGTAGCCTCCGGCTTGGTGGTCCTCGAAAGCGTCATCGACGAGAACTTCAACCGCTGCTGCGACGACCTCACTCCCGGCAATTGCGACGCCTTTATCGCCTCGGACGACTACACCCAGCAGGTGCTCCTGCATCCCCAAGTCGCCGGGGTCGCTCGCTCGCTGTTGGGCGAGGAATTCTTGGTGCCCCGAGGCGGCCACCATCACTTTTTCAAGGAGCCGCACCTCGGCCAGACTTGGCATTCGGACGGGCTTTCGGGCAGTGGCTACGATGTCTTTGAACTCCAATGCTATTATTACCCTCACAGCGTCGCGCTCGCCGATGGGCCAACCATGGTTCTACCCGGCTCGCATTGCCGCGCCGTCGATCGCGAAGCCATCGCCCACTACGGCGATATCTGCGGCCAAGTCTCGCTGACAGTGCCGGCTGGCACTGTGGTGCTGACCCGCTATGGCATCTGGCACAAGGCCGGTCCTAAAACCAACGACCGCGCCCGCAGCATGATCAAGTTTTCCTACCACCGCACGGCTGCACCACAGCGAGACTGGCTCTGCGATGCGGCGGAGATTCCCACCTATCGCGATCGTCTGCGCCTGCCGTACGTGACCGAAGTTGAATCCTACCGCGACCGGGTGCGGCGCATCCGCACTTGGAACTGGCTTTGCGGTATTGACCAAGAAGTCGCGCTGCGCTGGGAAAGGTCGCAGCCGGTCTCCGAACTGATAAAGGAAGGTACTCCATGACCGCCAACAGACCCTACGCACTGCGCACCGTCCCCGGTTTGTACGCCAGCAAACCGGGAATCCAAGTCGCCGTTCAGACCTCGCACAAGGCCAGCGACGAGGATTTGCAATTCTTCCAACAACTCGGCGTCGAATGGGTCATGCTCGGCATTGACGACTCGGCGTTGCACAGCGTCGAACACTACAAGCAATTCGCGGCGCGCTTTGCCGCCTATGGCCTACAGATCTACCGCATCGCCAATCACGCGGTCCACAACGTTCCGGAGATTACGCTCAACCTGCCCGGCCGCGACGAGAAAGTCGAAGAACTGATTCAGTTCATCCGCGACCTCGGTGCCGCTGGTATCCGCTACCACACGTACGCCCACATGGGCAACGGCATCTGGAGCACCGGCCGCACCACTCGCCGCGGCGGCATGAGCGCACGAACTCTCGACATCAAAAACGCCATAGGGCGCTGGGGCAGCGAGACCTTTGTAGGCGACCTGACCCACGGACGCGCCTATACGGAAGATGAACTGTGGGAAAATTACGAGTACATGATCCGCAAGGTCGCGCCGGTCGCCGAGGAAGCCGGAGTCTATATCGGCATCCACCCCGACGATCCGCCGGTCTATGCGCTAGGCGGAATACCGCGCTGCATCTTCGGCAACTTCGCTGGGTACAAACGGGCGATGGACATCGCCGACAGTCCCAATATCGGCGTCTGTCTGTGCGTCGGCTGCTGGTTGGAAGGGGGCAAGCAGGGCATGGGGGCATCGGTCGAAGAGGCGATATACTACTTTGGATCGCGCAACAAGCTCTTCAAAATTCACTTCCGCAACGTCTCCAACCCCATGCCCGAACCGTGGACCGAGACCCTGATGGACGACGGCTATCAGGACATGCACTGCGTGATGCAGGCTTTGCGCACCGTTGAGTTCGATGGGGCGATCATTCCCGACCACATCCCCGATATGCTCGGCGGAAGTCGCGTGGGCGTCGCGTACTCCATCGCCTATATGCGGGCGCTGGTGCAGGCCGTCAACAACGAAAGCGGTGGCCCGGCCTAGCCGCGCGGTGCGTTGACTTTGCGCGCAATTGCCCCTAATATCTTTGAGTGCTTCGCAGCCGCTTTGGCGATGTGCCCATAGCTCAGTTGGATAGAGCATCTGCCTTCTAAGCAGACGGTCGTAGGTTCGAGTCCTACTGGGCACGCCATGCAGTCCTCAAGACCTAGTGGTGGGTGTAGCTCAGTTGGTTAGAGCGCCAGGTTGTGGCCCTGGAGGGCGCGGGTTCAACTCCCGTCATCCACCCCATCTTTCGCCATGTAGTCGCCCTTGGCCGATCCCGCCAAAATCATTACGTGTGACCAGTTGCTCGCCGTCCGTAGCCAATTGAAAAAAGCGCGACAGATCTTTGTCTTCACCAATGGATGCTTTGACTTGCTGCATCGCGGTCACGTCGAGTACCTACGTGCGGCAAGCGCCTTGGGCGACTGCCTTGCGGTGGGGTTAAACGATGACGATGGAGTCCGCGCCCTCAAGGGACAGGGCCGACCCTTGTGCCCGCAAGACGACCGCGCCGCTGTGCTGGCGGCCTTGGAATGCGTTTCGCATGTGTGCATCTTTTCAGGTGAGAGCGTCGAGAGCCTCGTGGCTGCGCTCGCGCCCGATGTCTTGGTCAAGGGTGGCGATTACACCCCGGCCGCCATTGTCGGCCGCCAACATGTCGAAGCGCACGGCGGCCAAGTTCGCGCCCTGCCGCTGTGGCCAGACTTTTCCACCACCCAATTAATCGAGCGCATCAAGGCGCTACCCAGCGCGTAACGCCTCTTGCTGCCATTTGGTTTGGGAGGGGGATTATGCTATATTTTTCGTCAAAGATGGTTCATTTGTGTTTCCGATTAAAAGTGCGATGAAAAGCGCGAAAAGCGCATTGGCGTTGGTCTTGGTCCTTGGGGCTTGCGCTACGCCGCCTGTGCCGTCGGTCGAACAATCCCTCGTCCAGCGGGAAGAGGTCCAGCCAGAGGAAAGCGAAGCATTTCAGTCCCTCGAACGCGCCGTTGCAGCCGCGTACGAGCGCGAGCAGGCCATGGCCGAGCGCGTGCGCCAGCTAGAGGCGTCCAACGCCCAGTTGCGGCAAGCACTCAGAGCCCTCCAAGGCCAAAGCCGCGTCCTAAGTGCGCGACTGGATTCTTTACCGCGCCGCGCCCAGTCGCCGCGCCCCACCGCCAGCACTAGCCGCCGTGCTCCCCAAGTCGCGGCGATGTCCGACAGAAGCAAAAGCGATGCGTTCAACATGTACCAAGGTGCGCTTTACTACTATCGCCACAAACAATACGACCGCGCCTTGGCCGAGTTTGACCGCTTGCTGCGGGAAGCCCCCATGAGCGAATGGTCCGATAACGCCCAGTATTGGAAAGGCGAGTGCTATTACGGGCTGCGCCAATACCAGCAGGCGCTGATCGAATTCACCAAGGTGTTTGCCTTCAGCAATACGGATAAGGCCGACGACGCCCAGCTAAAAATTGCCCGCTGTCACCTCGCTTTGGACGAGCGCGACCGGGCACTTGCGGCCTTGCGCAAGCTGGTCGATGAGTATCCAGACAGCGAATATGTGCCCACAGCCCGCGAACAGATAAAACACCTCGACGGTTGATGAGAACGATCTTGCTGCGAATTTGTTATCGTCTTTTGGCCACGCTGATGATCTGTGCCACCGCGTCGGTCGCCATTCCTTTTCCCACCAATATGGACTTGTTGGTCGAGACGGTGGCGAGTGCGGTCGATGAGAGTTTGGGGCGCATTGAAATGCCGGCGGATGCCGCGTCGGCTCCCTTGTTGATCGTGGCGCAGAGCAAGCACGACGCCAATTGGATGGTCGAACACCTGCTGGCCAATCGGCTGCTGACGCGCGGCTTTAGCGTGACCTTGGATTCGACCGCGGCCCAACCGGCGAGTATGCGCCTGTCCTACCGAGTGCTCGACTTGGGAGCCTCCGCGTACTCGGGACTGCGCGGCAGCAAAGTCAGCCGCCAGGGCCGGGTAACGCTCGCCCTGCGCTTGAGCGACGAGCGCGACGATGTGGTCCACTGGCAGGACGAGATCACTCGCACGCAGCGCGATCAGATCCCCAAAAAGCAGCTAGACATACTCCAGCACGACCAATTCAAATTCGCCCAGACCGAGTTAGAGGAACAAACGTGGAGCAAGTTCGTCGAACCTGTGATCGTCTCCACCGTGCTCGGTGGGCTTATCTATTTGTTCTTTTCTAATCGCTAGCTATGAAATACCTTGCCTTCCCGCTCGCCCTGTGCGTCGCCGCCTGCGCCAGCACGCCGTCTGAGAAACTCCAAGGTGCGGATTACTACTTTGAAGAAGGCCAAAAGGCCATGGAGAAAAACCGCTGCCTAGAGGCCTCCGAGCACTTCAAGCGCCTAGTCAGCAACTTTCCCGGTTCGCGCCGGGTGGCCGAAGCGCAGTTCCTCCTCGCCGAAGCGCACTTTTGCAATCGCGATTGGGTCAACGCGGCCTTTGAATATCAGCGCATCGTCGATATTTACCCGTCTAGCGAGTGGGCGGTTGAGGCGCAGTTCAAGGTAGGCGAGTCGTACTTCAAGCAATTGCGCCGTCCAGAGTTGGACCAGAAGGAGACCTTTGAGGCCCTGACGGCTTTCCGCAACTTTATTGAGGACCAGCCCGACTCGCCCTTGGCGGACCAGGCGCGCGAGCGCATCGTCGAGTGCCGGGGCCGCCTAGCGCAAAAGCAGTACCTAAGTGGCCGCCTGTACCACAAACAGGGCCATCTCGACGCGGCCAAAATGACCTACGAGGAAATTTTGCGCGAGTACCCGGATGTTGGCGAATGGTATTACACCACGCTTTTCCGCATGGGCGAAATCGCCCACGAGCAAGGCGATGTGGATCTAGCGGTGCGCTATTGGAAGGAAGTACTGCAGGACAGCGGCGATCCGGAACTGGTGGAGGGCGTGCAGAAACACCTGTCCGGGCTGAGCCAATCGCCGGGCTAAAGATGCGGCGCATCGGCGTCATCGGCGGCAGTTTTGACCCCATCCACCACGGCCACCTGCTCTTGGCCCGCTTCGCCTTAGAGCAAATTCCCCTCGACGAAGTGCTCTTCATTCCGGCGGCCGATCAGCCGCTCAAGCAGGGCGCGTACGCGCCGGCCGAGGAGCGCTGGGCTATGGTTGAACTAGCCGTGGCTGACTGCGCTGATTTTGCAGCCTCGCGCTTGGAGCTAGACCGCCCGGGCAAGTCCTATACCGTTGAAACCCTGCGCCTGCTGCACCAGCGCTATCCTCGCACTGAACTGTTTTTCATCATCGGCGCGGACAACATCGGCCAGCTAGACGAGTGGCACGATCTTGAGGGCATTTTTGCCCAGTGTACGGTGGTGGCGGGGGCGCGTCCCGGCGAGGTGGCGAGCGACGACCCCAAGCTACTGGCGCGTCTGCATTTCATAGATACTCCGCTCATTGAGCTATCCTCGACCGAGATTAGGTCGCGCCGGGCCGCTGGCCTGTCGGTTCGCTACATGGTGCCCGAAGCGGTCGAGGCCCACATACTTGCGAAAGGATTGTACGCCACCCCGTGTTCATGACGCATTTAGAGTGCTCCCGTACGGGCACGCGCTACGACGCCGACGTGTTGCAGAACCTGTCGGAGGTCGGTGCGCCCCTTCTCGCCCGCTACGATCTCGACCAGGCTTGTCACGCGTTGGACCGCGCTGCGCTCAGCACTCGCCCGCCGTCGATGTGGCGCTACCGGGAAGTCATGCCCATCCGCACGCCCGAGGAGATCGTCTCCCTCGGTGAAGGCTTCACCCCGTTGCTGCGCCCGGAGCGCTTAGGTTGCTGGACGGGCTTTTCCCAACTCTACATCAAAGACGAATCGCCCAACCCCACCGGCTCCTTCAAGGCGCGCGGCCTCTCGGCTGCCGTTACCTGTGCCCGTGTGCGCGGTGCGAAAAAGCTGGCCATCCCCACGGCGGGCAATGCCGGTGGCGCGATGGCAGCCTACGCCGCCGCCTGTGGCCTGCCGGCGATTGTCTTCATGCCCCGCGATACGCCGCAGGCCTTTGTCGCCGAGTGCCGCTCCTGCGGCGCTGAGGTCGAGTTGGTTGACGGGCTAATCAGCGATTGCGGCCGCATCGTCGGCGAGCGCAAGGAAGCTGAGGGGTGGTTTGAGGTATCGACGCTCAAGGAGCCGTACCGCATCGAGGGCAAGAAAACGCTGGGCTACGAGCTGGCCGAGCAGATGGATTGGTCCCTGCCCGACGTGGTGATTTACCCTACTGGCGGGGGCACGGGGCTGATCGGGATGTGGAAGGCATTCGCCGAGATGGAGCAACTCGGCTGGATTGGCCAGCACCGGCCGCGGATGATCTCGGTGCAGGCTGAGGGCTGTGCGCCGATTGTGCGGGCTTTTGCTCGCGGCGATGAAGCCGCCGAGGCGTGGGAAGGTGCCCACACAGTAGCCTCGGGCCTGCGCGTCCCCAGTGCGGTCGGCGACTTTCTGATGTTGCAGGCGTTACGAGAAAGCGGTGGCACTGCTATTGCCGTCAGCGACGAGGAATTGATCGCACATTCGCACAGTATGGCGGCGCACGCGGGCATTTTTCCCGCACCCGAAGGCGGGGCCACGTTAGCGGCTCTAATCAAGCTCAAGGAGCAGGGACTCGTGGCCTCGGACGAGCGCGTGGTGCTCTTCAATACGGGGTCGGGTTACAAGTACTTGGAGGCGCTGTCCGAGGGGCTCGTGTATTGACGAGAATGGGGGCGGCGTCTATTTTATAAAACTGCTTTGCACCCATAGCTCAATTGGATAGAGCACCTGACTACGGATCAGAAGGTTCGGGGTTCGAGTCCCTGTGGGTGCGCCATTAAAAACAACGGGTTGCGTCAAACGACGTAGCCCGTTTCGCTTTGGTGGGAAAGGGGAACTGGCATGGCGAATATACCTGTTGGATTAATTGGCTGCGGCGGTCGCGGTCGCGGCCACGTGCGCGCCCTGCACGCGCTGACGGACGTCGAGTTGGTCGCCGTCTGCGATCCGGTTGCGGCAAGCCGCGAACAGGTGGGCGACGAGTGGGGGATTGAGCGCCGTTACGCGGAGGTAGAGGCCATGCTCAACGCCGAGGAATTGGCCGCGGCGATCGTCGCTACTCCGGCTCATCTCAACGCCGAGGCGGCTCTGCCGTGCTTGGAGCGGGGTATCGATACTCTGCTGGAGAAGCCGCCGGGCATGAGCTTGGGCCAGACCCGCGCCCTTAAAGAGGCCGCTGAGGCCAGCGGTGCTCGCGGCATGGTCGGCTGGAATCGCCGCTTTGATCCACTGGTTTTGCAAGTGCGCGAGGAGATTGAGTCTCGCGGCCCGATCTACCAGCTAGTCGGCGAGTTCCACAAGAGCATGAGCGGTTTTATCGCCGGTGGCCGCTTCCCCGAAATCGTCATGGACAACATGCTGCTCGAAAGCCCGATCCACGCGATTGACTTGGTGCGCCATTTGGGGGGAGCGCCGGTCACCGAAGTAAATAGCTTCGTCCGGCGTGCATCCGCCTACAAGGACGTCCACGCCGCCTTGGTCGTCTTTGAGAACGACTGCGTCGCCCAGATCTGCGCCAACTACACCACCGACGCCCGCCTAGAGCGCTACGAAATCCACGGCCGCGACATCTCGGCCTATATAGAGGGGATTTCCACCTGCGAGTTGGTCTGCGACGGGGAGCGCAAGCACTTGCAAAAGGAGGGTGTGGACAGCACCCTAGCCCAAGCGGCTCACTTTTTTGACTGCATCAAAGCCGGTCGTCCCATCGGCCCACCGGCTGCGGACTTGGACGAGGCCATCGCGACGATGGAGCTTGCGACGGCTATTTTGGCGGGCCTGCGAGACGGCGCTTAATCACCCCCCAAGACACCTCCGCCACGGCCGTGGCCAACCGCACGGCCTCAACGGTGAAACTACAGGCGATGTCGTAGAAGAGCTGGTCGCCCTCGACGCGCACATTGGTCCACACCGCTGGCAATCCGATGACTCCAGCGTCGTCGGCCGCGGTCGGCCAGTGGACCACGCCCGATCCCGCTCGCGACCACAACCCGCTGTGCCCGACGCCGCCTAACTCTAGCTCATAGGTCCCATCGCCCCGGAATACCACGTGTCCGGCCAGCGTTCCATCGGCAAAATTGACGATGCCCCACCGACCCAACAGTTCGTCGCCTAGTTCCTGTGCTCGCGCCAAGGCGATTGCGGGTTCGGCTCCCCAATACAGGGTATCGTCCTCTAGCTGGAAGGGCACAGTCTCGCTTTGTTCGGCTAGCACCCCGCTGACGTTGGCGGTATAGCGCAGGGTGACAACGCCGTCAGCGGCTTCGTACTGGCCTTGATCTTCTGTTACCGGCCGCTCGGAATCGTCTCGGAGCGCGACGCGGCGGAAGCGCCCATTGCTATTGAACTCGATATAGAAATGCTCTACGAAGGAGCCAAACTCGCTCTGGCAGCCCTCCCAGGAACCTACCAGATTCGCTTGCGCTCCAGTGCTGCCGAACAGCAGGGCAACCGATAAGATGCTTGCGCGTATCCTAATCATCAGACAATCTCCACGCCCCCAAAGCCCAACATGGGCAAGAACCGCTCCATATCCGCCGGTACGGTTGCTGGGCATTTGCCGTAGCCGCCGTGGACTTTAGCCGACCCTTGCAGGGGCCGCTCCAAGACCAGTTCGACGCGGTGGTCTTGGGGATAGACCACTGCTGCGAATGGCGCCTCACCGGCTTCATCCTCGACCCGGAAGCTATTGGCCTCTAGGTCAATGCTGTTCATCCGGCTCTCGACGGCAGTAAACTCCAATTCGACGCGATCCTCCCGCCGCCGGGCCGCCGCTAAATCCGGTGCTTGCCAGGCTACTGGTTGGCCATAGACCAGCCTCAAAGCCACCTGCGCCAACCGCTCGCCCAAGAGCATGTTGCCGGCGGGGCTGGTGTGGATCAGATCCGCAAGCGGCAAGTCGAGTGCGGGCACCACGCCTATCCTCGGCACTTGCCGCGCCACCTGCCGCCGGGTCTCGCGCACTTGGCTCCAGCGCCGGTCAACATCCGGGTCGGCGGGTTGGTACACGCGGTTTAACTGCACGGTGAGCACCGGCAACTCCGCATCGGCAAGGGCCTCCCACCAAGCGGCGACTGCTTGCTGGAACCGCTGCGCGTAACTGGTGGCGTCCGCGTCCGTCCCGGCATCGCTTTCTCCTTGGTACCACACAATCCCCTGGACCTTTCCCCCTACCTTGTCCACGCACTGCACCATATTGTCGAACAAATCCGCCGCCCCAGACTCGCCGGGATTCCAACGAGTGAGGGGAGAGCCTCCCAATGCCGTCTGTACCAAACCCACCGGGTGCGCAAGCACCCTTTTGAGCGTGCGGCCAAATTGCAGGTAGGGCGAGTGCCCTGGGTTGGCGGCCTCGCGGTTCACGGCGTGTTGGGTATCGGTCGATTCGTTCATCGGATGCGTCGCCAGTGCCCAGTGCTCGCTGTTCCTAAACAGGTGTACTCCCAGTTCCACTGGATCTTCGTAAGGCCCGCGCCCGTATCCGGCTGAATTGCTCTGTCCGGCAATCACCCACAAATCGCCTACCCCCAAAAAGTGCCGCATATCCCCGCGCGGCGACCATTCCCCAGCCGGATTGTCCGCCGTCCGCAACCGCGTCTCCAGCCGGTAAAGCCCTCCTGCGGATTCGACCTCTTTCCGTTAGGTAGCGCGCATTCGTCAGCACCTAATTTGCCAAACGCTCCTCTTGTCATGCAAGTTTTCTCCAATTCTCCTGGATTCTCGTGGATTGCCGACGATTGATGTCGTGTCCTAATTATTGAAAAAGGAGATTTTTGATGTCGCTCGAAGGCAAGGTAGCTCTCATCACTGGTGGCGCGCGCGGCTTGGGACGCGCTTACGTCCTCCATCTGGCCCGCTTGGGCGCGGATATTGTCATCGCCGACATAGACCTGCAGGCCGCCTGCGAATACGGCGAAGAACTCACGGCCGAGACCGTGGAAGCCGAAGTAGTAAATCTCGGTCGCCGCGGCGTGGGTGTCGCCGTAGATGTCACCGACCGTCAAGCCGTAGATGCCTTGGTCGCCGAGGGACTCGATACTTTTGGCCGCATCGACATACTCGTCAACAACGCCGGCGGCAACTTGCGCTCACACGAGGAGCAAGCTGCTTCTTTGGCTGCGGAAGCCCACTACCGCTACATAATGGACATCAACCTCACCGCCACCATCCACTGCTGTCAAGCGGTCAGTGCGGCCATGAAGGAAGCCCAGTCCGGCAAAATCATCAACGTGGCCTCGCAAGCGGGCCTGTGGAGCGGGCGCGATGGCGGCGGGATGCCTTACAAGGTGGCCAAGGCCGGTATCGTCCACTACACGCGGGTGCTCGCCGCCGAGCTAGGCCCTTATGGCATCCACGTCAACTGCATTGCTCCGGGCCTAATTTTGTCGTCTCGCGCTGTGGCCCAGGGCCGCAACAGCGAGGAATCGCGCGAGCGCTTAGAGCCGCAGATTCCCCTCCGCCGCTTGGGCACGCCCGAGGATTGCGCTAAGGTGGTGGAGTTTTTGGCGTCCGATCTGTCGGATTACGTCACCGGCCAGTGCATTCCGGTGTGCGGGGGCTTTGTGGCGTTTTGATTGCTCCTACTCCTCGGGTCGTCTGATGCGCGCTACGAGCCTCATCAGGGCGAGTCGCTCAAAATCGCGCGGATCGTCGGTGCGGATTAGAAAATCTCCCTCTACGCGGCGCGTTTCCCCGACGCTGAGAACTACCGGCTGTCCAATCGGTATAAACGCGTCGATTAGAAATTCCTCTTGGTCGAAAAACCGCAAGTCGTAGCGCACCCACACGGTTGCTGCGCCGACATTGCGGAATACGGCCACAAAAATCCCCTCGAATTCCGCTGTTCCCCCGAATCCCGGCTCTGGAAAAAACGGCAACCAAGTCAAGCTGTCGATCGACACGCTGCCCTCCAATCCCTCGTCCTCGACGAACTCCACCTCGCTGCGGAGGGCTTCTACTGCGCCGCTTGGTCCGTCCTCTGCGGCGAAGCATCCGCCTAGCAACAGCATTAGGGCGATCCCGATGCTCATGGCTTGGTCCTAACTCTCGGTTTGCGTCTGTATTTCTTCGTAGTGTTCTTTAAAAATAGGTACGGCTTCTTGGGTATGGGATGCTTCGCTCCGCTCAGCATGACAAGGAAAATGCGTAACGTCATAATAATGCTATGAAAAAAAACAAGTTAATCCAGTGCCTAGCGCTATTCCTGATCGCCGCCGCCCGCGCCGACGATCCTGAGCCCCGCTACCAAATGCCTCCCATCGAAATCACGGCGACGCGTGCGCCCCGCGAGGGATTTGATCTGCCGTTGGCTACGACCGTGATCGCGGAGGTCGGGCGCGCCCGGCCCGGGCTCTCGCTGGCCGAGTCGCTGCGGCCGGTACCTGGGCTGTTTATCGCCAACCGCCACAATCTCTCCCAAGGCGACCGGCTCAGTGTGCGCGGCCTAGGGGCGCGCGCAGCCTTTGGCGTTCGCGGGATCAAGGTCTTGCTCGACGGCATCCCCCTGACCATGCCCGACGGCCAGAGCCAGCTCAACAATCTCGACTTGGGGTCAACCGGCCGCATCGAGATCCTACGCGGCCCTAGCTCTTCGCTGTACGGCAATGCGGGCGGTGGCGTACTCGCAGCTCACACCCAAGCTCCGGTCGAGGCGGGTTGGCGCGTGGAGCCGCGCTTGATCGCCGGCAGCAACGGCCTGTTCCGCGCGCAGACGAGCCTTGCGGGACGAACTGATAATACTCACGCGTTTGCCAGCGTGTACGACCTGCAAAGCGAGGGCTACCGAGACCATGCCGATGCCCGCGCGCGCGGCCTCAACGCACTCGTCGGCCACGCCCTCACCCCTAATACTGAGTTGACGCTCCTGATGCATTTGTACGATGCCCCGTACTTGTTCAATCCGAGTTCGCTCGCTGCGGATGCTGCCCGAGATGCTCCACGCAGCGCACGTGGGTTTGTGGTAGGGCAGGGGGCATCCAAGCAGGTGCGCCAGGGCCAAGGCGGCATTCGCCTCGAATATCGACCGCCGCACGCTGTGCACCACCGTGCGTCGAGTCTCGTGCTGTACGGCGTTGGCCGTGCGCTCAAAAACCCCATTCCGGGCCGCATTATCGAGCTCGACCGCCGCGCCGGCGGCCTGCGCACTGAGCACCAATTTTCCTGGACCAGTACGCGCCTCGTGACTGGCCTCGACTTGGACTTCCAACGCGACGACCGCCGCGAGTTTGCCAACGAGGGCCTGCCCGAGGGCGTGCGCGTAGAAGACGAGCGCGTATTTGAGCTCGTGCAATACGGCGATAGCCAAGTGGATCAAGAGGAACAAGTGCAGAGCTTTGGGCCGTTTGTCTCTTTGGAACAGGACTTGGGTGATGCGCTGACTGCGACCGTTGGCGGCCGCTACGACCGCTACCGATTTGCCGTTGACGACCAGTCGCGCGACATGGATCAGTTCAGTCCGATGGTCGGCGTGGTGTACCGCCTTGATCCCTTCTCGCGCTGGTACGCCCATGTTGCCACGGCCTTTCAGACGCCCACCACCTCTGAGTTGGGCAACCGGCCCAGCGGCGAGGGCGGCTTCAACCCGGAGCTAGGCCCTGAGCGCGTCCTTGGGTTGGAGACGGGATTGCGCCGCCATGTGCGCCGGGTGCGCTTGGATCTGGAGGTGGCCCTGTACCAACTCCAGATCGCCGATGCGCTGATTCCCTTTCAGGTCGAGAGTGAAGACAGCGAGGAGATTTACTTCCGCAACGCCGGCCAAGCGCGCAATCGCGGGTTGGAACTGTCGCTTTCGGCGGTGCCGCATCCTGGGCTGCGGACCACGCTCGCGTACACTTTTGGCGATTATGTTTTTGAGGACTATGAAGTCGAGGACGGAGACGGACTTGTTCAGCTTGCTGGCAATGAGGTGCCGGGCGTGCCGCGCCATCGGCTCTTCGCCGCGCTGAGTTACGAGAGCCCGCAGGGCTTGTTTACTGAGGTCGAATTAGAGCGGGTCGGTCGCTATTGGGCCAACGATTTCAACGGCCCGCCGCCCGGAAGCGACGCCGTGTCCGATGAGTTTTTCAATAGTGCGTACCTGCGAGTCGATCTGCGATTGGGGATTGACTATCGCGCAGCGAGGCCCTTTGTCGCGGTCGATAACCTGTTTGATGCCCGGTACAACGGCTCGGTGGTTCCCAACGCTTTTGGCGGGCGCTTCTTTGAACCCGCTGCGGGCCGCACTTGGCGCTTGGGAATTGGGGGATGGATTGGGGATTGAGTTGCTGTCTGTGGATTGACGCAGACGAAGTAAATGGCTTGATTCTATAAATACTCCGGGAACAAAATTCTGCCGTATGTGTCAGTTCAATCTGTTGACCTAAGCAGGTGGCATCGTGATCGAGGTTTACCTCGACTACAACGGCTCCTCCCCTCTTGATCCCCGCGTGGGCAAGGCCATGTGGCCCGCTCTCGCTGAGTGGTACGGCAACGCTTCATCTACGCATCGGTTTGGTCGGCGGCAAGCTGCTGCGGTCGAAGATGCTCGCGCTCGCGTCGCGTCGCTCGTTGGGGGTCGGCCAACGCATGTTATTTTTACAGCCGGAGCTACCGAAGCCAATAATCTCGCTCTTAGCGGAATTGTTGCTGCTCGGCCAGCGGATCGGGGCCGGATTCTTGTCTCCTCAGTGGAACACGCCTCAGTCCGGGAGACGGCTCGGTGGTTAAGCGATCAGTCGCTTGCCGAAGTCGATGCGATCTCGGTGACTAGCGGCGGGGCCGTTGATCTCGACGCACTTGAGGCTTTGCTCGGCAACGATGTCCTGCTCGTGTCGGTCATGGCTGCTAATAGCGAGACCGGCGTACTGAATCCGGTGGTAGAGATCGCGGAACGCGCTCATGCTGCCGGTGCTCTGTTTCACTGCGACGCGACCCAATACGCGGGTCGACTCCCCTTCGATCTCTCCGACATAGGTGCTGATTTGGTGTCACTTAGTAGCCACAAAATCTGTGGTCCTGGCGGCGTCGGGGCTCTCGTCGCCGCGAAATCCAGCGGGCGGCTGCGCCCCATCATTCACGGCGGCGGTCACGAAAGGGGCTTGCGCTCTGGGTCGCTGAACGTCGTCGGTATCGTTGGGTTTGGGGCCGCTGCTGAGATTGCCGTCGAAGAGCGCGTGCAGGAAGCGGATCGGATACGTCCTCTCCGCGACCGCCTCGTTGCCGAGTTGAAGCGTGGTCTATCCGAAGTCGAGGAAAATGGAGACATTGACTGCCGCCTCTCCAACACGGTGAACATCCGCTTCACGGGGGCGGACGCTGAGGCAGTAGTTGCCAACATGGACCCGGTGGCGGTATCGACCGGCAGTGCGTGTAGTGCCGGTGCTATTGAACCTTCTGCGGTGCTGCTGGCGATGGGGTTGTCGCGGGAAGCGGCCTTTGAGTCTGTGCGGTTCAGTTTGGGCCGGTTTACCACGACGGAGGAGATCGAGATCGCAGCTCAGAAAACCATTGCCGCAGTCGATTACGTGCGGGCCATGAATGGAGGAGAAGCGTAATGCGATTGGTCGAGGCGGCCAAGCCAACTTTCGCTCGACACGAGACGTTCCATCCCCGCTACGGCTGGTTTCGCAAGGCATACGCCGTGACGGAGCGCGATCCTCAGATATTTACCCATGTAGAGGCTCCAGTTTTGATTGGGGTTGGCAAGAACATGGTTCGGGCTATTCGGTTTTGGGGACTCGCGGCCAAGCTGATCGAAGAGGATCGGCAAGGGCCGGGGTTGGTCTCGACGAAGTTCGGTCACGAGTTGTTCGGCGAATCGGGATGGGATCCATACATGGAGGATCCGGGTACGCTCTGGTTACTGCACTGGCAGCTATTGGCACCGCCGTCGCTCCTACCTGTGTGGTGGATCGCATTCAATGAGTTTCACCCGGTCGAGTTCACTGACGAAGCACTTGACCACGTCGTCGCCGTTGGGCTGGAGTCGGTAGGGGGGTGGACGAAGCCGCATCCTTCATCCTTGAAGAAGGACGTGAGTGCTCTATTGCGGACCTACGCACCAGCCGAGCGCTCAAAACGCGCCGGGCGCAGCATTGACGACCGCCTCGATTGTCCTTTGCGTGAACTAGGTTTAATCAGACGATCCCAAGCCACCGGTAGCTACCGATTCGTTCTCGGGGCGAAACCAACACTGCCACCGGAGATTGTGAGCTATGCTGCACTCGACTATCTCGCTCGCACTGAAACCGGGGGGAACACCGCGACCCTTAGCCGCCTAACGCATGAACCAGGGGCACCGGGCCATGCTTTCAAGCTGACAGAAGCGGATATGTTCGACGCGCTTCAACAGACGGCGACGACCACTAATGCGCTGGAACTTGCCTCGCCGACCGGTGCGCCTCAGTTGTCTTGGTCCGGCGACCCCGCGACTGTGGCTAACGAGGTGCTTTCGTCTTACTACGACATCACCCCAGATACTGAGGTCGGCAAAGGCGACCAGCTTGGGTTATTCGACGCTGAGGATAGTGTCGTCACCGTGGAGACACGTTAATGGGAGCGCTAGCAGACTACATTGGCGTTGTGGGGCGATTTGCTCGCTCGGCTAGCTTAGAGCGCGACATCGCCCGTCGCGAGCCACTCGATGGCTATGTTGTCACTGCCCGGGCACTCGATGTGGTGGAGCGCATTGCCACCACGGCCGCTAACGGTGCAGCAGGCGGAGCTTGGTCGTTGACCGGTCCTTACGGATCGGGCAAATCATCGCTCGCGTTACTTCTCGACGCCGCATTTGGCGAACGCAGTGCCATGCGAGCTGCTGCGACTGAACTCATTGAGGAGACATCGCCGGCCGTAGCCGACCTCCTCGCTCGCGCACATCAAGCCCGTGGAACCGATGAGCGGGGGTTCCACCGCGCTGTAGTTACCGCGAGTCGTGAGCCACTGCACCACACCGTCCTGCGAGCGCTTGAGTCTGCCGTCATCCGGACCTATGGAACCATCCCCTCGACGCGCACATTCCGGGGGGCTAAAACACTCAAGACCGCACTCGCTGACGCTGCATCCGATGACCCGCGTCGAGTTGGTCCCTCGCCAGCGGACCTGCTCGAAGTGGCCCGCTGCTTGGCCGAAGACGCCCCATTGCTGCTCATCATCGACGAATTTGGTAAAAACCTCGAAGCAATCAGCGATGGATCGGATGCCGACCCCTATCTCCTGCAACAACTCGCCGAGGCAGGACAAGGAGCTGGCCTCCCGATCTTCGCGCTAACGCTACAACACTTGTCCTTTGAGGATTATCTCGTTGGCATTGATGGGCCGCGACGGAGGGAGTGGGCAAAGGTCCAAGGCCGATTTGAAGATGTCGCGTATATCGAGTCTGCCGCTCAGACCCGCGCCCTGATCGGAACGGTTTTCGAGATTGACGATGATCTACAACCCCGCATCAGACGATGGGCTGGGACCCATGCTAAAGAGATGCGCGCGCTCGGAGTCGCCGACCTCGCTACTGCCGCTGCGGTCGAGGCGTGCTATCCGCTGCATCCCCTTACCGCCCTAGTGCTCCCAGAACTGTGCAGCCGCTACGGACAGCACGAGCGTACTCTCTTCTCATTCCTAACCGGAGCTGACTCGGCCACTGCCGCTTCGTTCTTGTCCTCTGCCCCCTTGTCGGATCGGGGTGTATTGCCATCGCTCGGCCTAGATGCTGTCTATAACTACTTCGTCGCGGGCGGAGCAGGCGCGGTTGGCTATTCGCAGCGGTGGTCAGAGATCGCCACCCGGCTGCGCGACGCCCATGGTCTGACGGAAAGCCAAACGAAGCTGGCCAAGTCGATCGCCATCCTCAACCTCGTTTCCACCGGTGGTGCCGCCCGCGCCTCCGCCCAAGTGCTCGACATCGCTCTCAACGGCGCAGCAAAGGCCCTAACAAGCCTACAAGACGCCGGTATCGTCACATATCGTGATTTTGCCGACGAGTTCCGAATCTGGCACGGCACGGACGTTGATATTCGCGGGCTTATCAAGGCCGCTCACGCCAAAGTGCAGCGTCAGCCGCTCGTGGAAATCCTCGCTTCAATCCACAAACCTGAACCCGTGGTTGCAGCTCGGCACAGTGCCGAACACGACATCCTGCGCGTGTTTGCCCGCCGCTACGTTGACGGTACTGAGCCGGTCACCCCGCTGGACCCGTTCTCTCCCTACGACGGGGAGGTCCTGCTAACGGTCGCGCCAGATTCCATACCAACGCTCGCTCAAGCTGGTGAAAATGCAAAACCTGTCGTTGCCGCCATTCCGGACGATCTTGCCCTCCTCGACGATGCAGCCCGTGAGGTTGCAGCCGTTGCCGATGTCCTCGACCACGATAGCGTAAAAGACGATTGGGTTGCGCGGCGCGAAATCGGGGAACGACTCGCCCAAGCTGAGACCGCATTGAGTAATGCTATAGAAGCCACGTTCAACGCCGAGGTTTGCCGTTGGGTCCTGCTCGGTCCCGACGGGCCGACCAATCTTCTAGCTGGTACGGCTAGACGCCGGGGCAGTGCCGCGCTCTCAGCGGCAGCCGACCGCGCTTACTCAAAGACGCCGACCGTGGGCAACGAGATGCTCAACCGCACGGACGTTACCTCGCAAGGGGCTAAGGCCCGGCGCATGTTGCTTGAAGCCATGATCGAATTCGGCAACCATGTTGACCTCAAGCTCGAAGGACATGGCCCTGAAGTGGCTATGTACCATGCCTTTATTAAAGGAACGGGCATGCACGGCTGGGATAAGCGCAATGAAGTCATGGTTTTCCGCTCGCCGACTGATAAGAAATTGCAGCCGGCATGGGACCTTCTCGAATCCGAATTCCGCCGCGCCCGAACCCGTCGAATCAATCTTGCGGACATCTACGCAGCCTTGCTGTCGCCGCCGATTGGGATGAAGGCCGAGGTGATTCCCGTCTTCGTCACAGTTGGGCTGCTAGCGTTCAGTAACGAAGTCGCAATTTACGAGCACGGCACGTTCAGGCCGCTTCTCACCGATGATCTCTCCGAGCGGATGGTTCGCAACCCCAAGCACTTTGACATCAAGCATTTCGCCAACACGTCCGGTGCGCGTCGCCAAGTCATTGGAGCACTCGCCGCTCGGCTCGAGGTCCGTCCTCGCTTCCGCAAGCACCGCGTCTCCAATGTCCTCGCTGTCGTTGGCGAACTCGTGTCGCAGGTAAGACAGCTCGACAACTACACAAGGCGCACGTGCAATCTTTCGGATACCGCTGTTGCCCTCCGCGAGGCCCTCGCTGCCGCTGTGGAACCCGACGAATTGCTCTTCGCCGCGATCCCAGAGGCCCTTGGCTATAGCCCCGTCCCGGCCGCGACCAAGACTTACAGCAAGGCGAGCGAGTATGCGGACTCCGTCGCTAGTGCGCTTGAAGAATTGACAGGCTCCTACCAACGCCTTGTGGATGAGATGCTCAATGAGTTGTTTTCTGTTAGTGGAGAGACCACCCGCCTCGCTATTGCGGAACAAGCTGCTGCACTCGATGGCGAGGTACTCGATTCTGAGGTGCGTGCATTTGTCCTTGCACTCGCCAACGATGGCATTGATTCCGATATTGATTGGATTCAGACCATTGCGACTGTTGTCGCCAAAAAAGCCCCGGCTGAGTGGACGGACGCCGACTGCGACCGCTTCCGCACAGAGCTATCTCAGCAAATCGCGTCTTTCCAGCGGCTCGTCGCTCTCCACGCCGCCGGAGTTGACTCAGACGCTATGAGGCTGACCGTCACTCGGGCCGACGGCACTGAGTACGTCCGCCTCGTCGGAGTTGACCAAGACCAGCGAGATGCCTGCGAGGGGGCTCTCGACACTGCGCTTGCGCGCCTTACTGACCTTACCGGCTCCCCAGCCCGTGCCCAGCAAACACTCCTCGCATTGCTTGGCGAAAGGCTCCTACCTGCGTCTGAACAGGATGCGCCTACTGAAGAGAGGAGACAACATGGCTGATAACACGCGCCACATTTGTGGCATTTCAGGGGGCAAGGACTCCAGCGCTCTCGCTGTGTACATGCGCCGCGAGGTTCCGGATATGGAGTACTTTTTCTGCGACACCGGGGCTGAACTGCCCGAGACTTACGAATACTTGACCCGGCTTGAGGTCATACTCGGCAAGCCGATAGCTAGGCTCAATGCCTCACGTGGCTTTGAACACTGGTTTGAGGTGTTCCGAGGTGCGCTGCCGTCTCCGCAGATGCGGTGGTGTACCAGAAACATGAAAATCAAGCCGATTGAGGAGTGGGTAGGCGATGAGCCGGTCATTTCGTACGTCGCCATTCGCGCCGACGAGTCCAATCGCAAGGGCTACATTTCCACCAAGCCCAACATCAAGACTCGCTTCCCGTTTGTCGAAGATGGCGTGACACACGACGACGTCCTCCGCATCCTCGAAGATGCTGGCATTGGCCTCCCCGAATACTACGAGTGGCGAACTCGCTCCGGGTGTTATTTCTGCTTTTACCAGCGCAAAGCCGAGTGGATCGGCCTTGCCGAGCGCCATCCCGAACTCTTCGACCGAGCCATTGCCATCGAGCAGAAAGTGCTGCGTGACGCTGGTGTTGACGGCGATGCTGATTTCTCTGACCGAGCCATGCGTGGCCGCCAATATACATGGTCAGGTGGCGAGACGCTTGTTCAACTGCTCAAGCGCCGCGAGGAAATTCTCGCACGGCACAAAGCTGCTATGGATCGCGCCGGTAAGAAGAAGACCAATGTCCCGTTGGTTGAGGCACTCGCTGAAGCTCTCGACGATGAGGACGATACTGAGGCTTGTACGGTGTGTTCGCTGTGAAGAATTGTTGACTCCGATCTTGTAAGGGACTGGAGGCGAGATGCCGCTAAACGAAAGAAAGATAATCGAGATCATCTCTGAAGAATGTGCCGGAATAGACGAACGTTACAACGGCTACAGGGAAGATATTGGCGATGTGATTACCGACATTCTTATGTATGAACATGGCCATCGCGTCTCGAAAACGAATATCCAAAAGGATATAAACAAAAGATTCGATGACGCTGCTCAGATCCTTGTAAAAAAACGCGGTTCCCATACGGGTTCGGAGGAATCGGACTCATGAAGCTGATTCGTGCGAAATTCCAGAACTTTCGGTTGCTCCGAGATTTGGAGCTTGAGTTTGCTAGCGATCCTGACAAAAATCTGACGGTCATCCGAGCGGCAAACGAGTCGGGTAAAACGACGATTCTCCATGCCTTAAAATGGGCACTCTACGGAGACGATGCATTGCCTAACAATGGCAACGGATTCCGCCTATATCCCATTGACTGGGATACAAGATATGATACGCGCGTTCCAATCACCGCGACAGTAGAATTTAAGATCTCAACCTATAGGAGGGTGGGTAGTGAAACACGTGAGACTCAGCGGCATTACAGGCTTGAGCGATCCGCGTTTGAGGTCGTGGACAGTCAGTCCCCCCGTCCAAGCTCAACCGTGAAACTGTTTGAGCTAGATGAGAGTGGGGCGCATTCCTTTGAAGAGCCTGAAGCGATTATTAACGAGGAGATGCCATCTGAATTGCGCGATGTCTTTTTCACGGACGGCGATAGGGCACTAAGCTTTATTGAAGCTCATGGTAGCCAAGCAATCAAGCGTGAGCGTGTGGCAAACGCCATTCGCTCCCTTCTCGGTTTAGGTATCATTGAGGACGCGATCGGCCATGTCAGAAAGTCGGAAGCCTCAGCAACAAAGGAATCGAAAAAGGTCAGTAGCAGTGATGAGTTGACAGCTACCGCCTTGCAGCTTGAAAAGCTCGAAGAATACACGAACAAACTGGAATGCAGACTCAAAGGCGCTAAACAGCAGTTCAATGCGAGTAGCGAGAAAGTGAATGAAATCGAGAGCAAGATCATGGTAGCACTTCAGAAAGGCGATAAGGAAAAGCTAAAAAAAGATATTGAAAACACGCGAAGCGAAATCAAAGAACTCGATGATAGGTTAGTTGATGCGAAAAAAGAGCATTCGGAATTGTTCCGTAGCCATGCTATTGCGAGAGACCTGCTAGCCTCCCCTCTCAGCCGAGCTCATGAGAAACTTGAGGAGTATGACCAAGTTAAGATTACGGATACGACGATTCCTATGCTTCAGGAGCGGCTCTCGGAAGAGATCTGCATTTGCGGCGAGGCATTGAAATCCGATAATCCAGACGGAAAGAGGCGTCGTGAACATATTCAGCATCTTATCGAAAGTAGCATGTGTGCTGATGAAGCCCAAAAGACCATCACGAGTCTCTTTCGCTATTCGCAGATGCGAAATACTGAGAGTAAAACTTGGCTAGAAGACTACAAGATGGTCTTAGAAAAACGGAACAATCTGGAAGACCAGCGAGACCAAGCGGGTCGCAGATTCCGTACGCTAGAACAGCAACTAGACAAACTGTCTGACACTGACATCCGGGAGCTGAGGTCAAAGCTCTCTATGTATAGGGAGCAGCGCGATGAATACTTAAGGACTACCACGGAAATCGAAACAAAGCTTACCGACTTGCAGAAAGAAATCAAAGAAGTTCAAGGCAAACACGAGCGGCTGCTACAAAAAGAGAAAAAGGCCATGCACATCCTGTCAGGACTAGATGTCAAAAGGGATGTAATCAAGGTATTAAAGAGCGCTTATGAGCGAATTACGAACGAGGAACTCACCAAAGTCAGTGAGCAGATGAACGACAATTTTCTCGAAATGATCGGGGCGGATCCAGATCAGGGCGCTATTATTCGGAGAGCGGAGATCAGCGAAGATTTCGACATTATCGTCTATGGTCCCGAAAAGAGGACGCTCAACCCGGACCGCGACCTGAACGGTGCGTCGCGCCGTGCCTTGACGCTTGCTTTCATCTTGGCGCTGACGGAGGTCAGCCAAGCCAAAGCACCGAATGTCATTGATACGCCGCTCGGTATGACGAGCGGCTATGTCAAAAATTCTATCTTGAGAACAGGGGTGCAGAAGAGCGCACAACTCGTGCTGTTTCTGACTCACGACGAAATTGCCGGATGCGAAGAGATAATCGACGAGACCGCAGGCAAAATCGTCACGCTGACCAATCCGGCGCATTACCCGAAGGTGCTTGTTAACGATCCTGGCGACGTCGATCGCAAGGTTTTGCGTTGCGATTGCGATCACAGGAGCGAATGCCAACTATGCCAGCGTCGCACGGATGTAGAAGTCGAACCAGAAATAGTGTTATAGGAGGCAAAGGTGGTGGATCGCTACTTCAATCCGTTCCAATCGACCGACATCAATGTGCCAGTCGGACACCACGGGGCGTTCGTTCGGTACTGCCAAGGGACGAGCGATAGTAGTAGCATTGATGATAAGCCGTCTACGCGCATTGATGATAAGCCGTTTCCACGCATGGTTGATCTCTGGTTTTTTTCTGTCTGCGTTGCTGCGCGTCTTGAGTTAAAACCGGCTGATATTAACAAGTACGATACGCGGAAAATCATCGACGGCTCTATTTTTGGCAGCGATCCGTGGCGTGTCCAGACACTGATGCTAATTGCAGTTGGCATGACAGGCGATGTGCAGATTGTATCGGAACCGCGAAAGATGATGGCGCTCGCTAGCGGTCTTGCCGTGGCCGGGCTACCAAAGGTCATTGAAATGCTGAAGGATGGAGATGCGGATCCGATCTGGAATCTGTCCGATGCTGTTGACACCCTCTTGAAAGAAGAAAAGGCAGCGTAGGACAGTAAAGTCGTTCTTCCCTGCGAAAGTTGAGAAAATAGGCGATATCTATGGATCTCCTAAAAGTTTTCAGTAATCTTACGAACACCGACAGCCGGCTCGGTTTCTATACGAAGGAAACCAAGGAAAGGATTCCTGAACAACCAGGCTGCTATGCTTGGTTCCTACCGCTGTGGTTCTATCATTCCGACTTGAATGATTTGATGCAAGTTGTGGGCGATGTACTCGATTACGATAACAAACTGGAGAGGGAAGCAAACGTTCGATTTGCTTGGGAATCCGTGAAACTGAGAGTACGACGCGCCGCCGAGACTCAGACTACGAAAAAAATACGTTCGACTTGGGAACGCGTATGTGCCGACGCACAGGCGAAAGGGGAGCTACAGCAGACCATGTTGGAAGCAAGCTTGCTGATGCCCCCTCTCTACGTTGGCAAAACCAAAAATCTCAGACGGCGTTATCTGAAACACGTGGGAGGAAATAGTGACGATAGGAACGATTTCCACTCCCGCTTCACCGAACACGTCTCGAATTTAAATCTCGCAATCGACGTTAGTGATCTACTCTTTGTTTGTATCAAAACCGAACAGAAGACACCTCAAGTGCCTCATGGAGTCGCTGAAGATGACCTTGAAAGATTGGTCGAGCAGATACTGATGCGGTTCTGTCGCCCACCATTCAGTCTGAAATAGGAGAAAAGAATGTCAATTGGTCCACCACCCACTGAACATCAGTATAACCACCAATTACCAGGTGTCTATGGGCAATTTGGAACCGGAGCGGGAGTTCATGCCTTTTATCTTCAATCTGCGTTGACACCGTCTCAGTTGGACTTGGTGTCGCTGATCAGCGACCTTCGTGGCTCCGAACGCTGGCCAGTGCGCGAACTCTTTCAGCGTGATGTTGATAACGAGCGAATTACAGGATCACTACTCCCCTACCTCCAAGATGGGGAGAAGATCAAATTTTTCAATCCGCTTACGCTGATACTGTTGCCGATTAGCGAAAACGATGACTCCGTTTTGTCACAGATGCCTATGGAAGAAACCGAGTCCACCATGCAGGAGGGCGGCTACGAATGGGACTTTTTTGAGAAAAAGGATTACCACCGCATGCGCTGGGTGAAGGACAATCCGCAATACGCCTTGCTGGAATGGAGCGATACTCGAACCAAGCTCGTCGCTATTGATGGTCAGCACCGGCTGTCAGCACTCAAGCGATTCTGGGCCGACCACGAGGCAACAGTCCATAAGGACTTTAGTACGTGGCGCATACCAGTGGTAATCATCTCCTTCCGAGTGGGAACTAGGCGGACTAAGCCGCCTAGCGTACTGGAGGTCGTGCGCAACATCTTCGTCTATATCAATACCCAAGCCAGAATCGTCAACCGTGCGAGACAGATACTGCTCTCGGATGAGAGCGTGAACGCAGTTTGTGCCCAAGAGCTCATTCAGCTTTCCCACGATAACGACCTATTGCAACCGGAGGAACGCGTTTCGGTCCGTTTGCCGCTACTGTTCTACGATTGGCGCGGTGAAGAAAGTGAAAAGCAGCGTATCCATGCTCCCGCGTCGGTCAAGGGTGTTGAAGAGATCTGCGACTGGTTCGAGCATTACGTGATAGGAGAGGACTTCTCCGACGATCAGGAAACCGCTCTTGGCATCACTCCGGTCCATTATTCTTTAAAGAGGGCGTTTTATGACGAGAAACTCAACCATGCGGATTCCAGGGCGTTACGCGAATTGGTGAGGGAGGAATTATTGCCTGCTGTCTCGCATCTTTTAGAGAACTTCACACCTTATCGCTCGTACGTAGAAGCATTGCATGAACTTGAGCGCGAATATGAAGACGAGGCTCTAAGCGATCTGGCGCGCCATGCGTTCTACGAGTTGCGCTTCGGTACGAACCTTGCCCCAGAGTCCATCAAACCGAAAGTGCAAGAAGCACTTGCCAACATAAAGAGTAAAATCGAGGAAATAAAAAAAGAACGGCTCCATACTCTCGTTAGCCTCGACATTGGAATGCGTGGAGTCGTTTGTGCATTCGGGAGTCTACGTCGTTGCTTCTACAATCCGGAGTGGCTGGCGTTTGCAGAGTGGTTCACACGAGCACTGAACCTGTTGTACAAGGATGAGTGGCTTGATCTACATTCTTCGAGACGTCGCAAGTTTCTGCTCCACGTTGTGGAGGACCACAATGAAAGCATCGTCAACTACCGGTTGGAGGACGCTGAACATGCCCTCGGTGCCTACTTGCAACTCCTTGTGGTCGCTTATGGCCAGCCGATACCAGAAGAATGGACCGTCAATTGGCCCGCGTCGAAGGAAGAGCTTCTTGACCGGCTGGAGTCAAGGATCCTTCGCGGATACAAGAGAGAATGTCGGCCGAGACTCAGACCAGAACACCCGAACGGCGGCAAACAACTGACAGATGCGGTGAATAGGGAAGCAGGAAAACTGACAGGAAAGCAACTCCGCCGATTCGAACGGGAGTTGGAAAAGATTGAGGACGCGTCGAAGGCCGACTGAGTTCACGGACAACGGGAGACAAGGAGACGATGCAACTCTATCCGGCAATCAAGTCACGCATGGGCGACTGGGACTATTATATAGTTCGCATGACTATGCGCGAAGTGGCACGTGAGGTACAACTCGCGAGTGATCTGTGGGAAGACAAGACGTTGAGCAACGCCATTCAGCGGGTGCTCGACGAGTCACGAGTCAAACAACAGATTGTGAATTTCCTGTCGCGCCGAAGCGATCGCTTTTTTTCTTCTTTAGTCGTGGCGGCTATCGGCGGTAATCCGACCTGGACACCTAATCAGTCCCGCTTCCGGGACACTTTTGGAGAGTTGTCTTTCGAGACTGATCCTCGATACTTTGCTCTCGATGGGCAGCATCGCCTGAAAGCCATCAAGGAGTTGATGGAGGATCCGGCGGGTGCCCCGCCGGGCTTCGCAGACGAACAGTTATCGGTGATCGTCGTGGTGCGCGAAGATCAGGATGTGGACGATGGCTTGTGGCTGCAACGCTACCGGCGACTCTTTTCAAGCTTGAACCGATATGCGAAACCGACTGACGCGGACACGAACATCATCATGGATGAAGATGACGTCTTCGCTATCGTCACGCGGCGGCTGATCACTGATCATGAGTTTTTCCGTTCACCGCATCCGGAGCAGCAATCCTTCCGAGTTCAGACTAAGGGAAAGAATCTGAGGCCGGGCGCTCCCCACTTCATCAGCCTCCAGACGCTCTATGAAGTAAACAAAATCCTACTGATGACAACCGAACGCCGCCGACAGTGGGGCAGGGCGAAGGACCTCAAGGTTTTCTTGCAATTCAGACCGGATGAGAACGAGATTGACCGCTACTATCAGTCGCTTTCCAATTACTGGGACGCGCTACTGCTCTCGGTTCCGGTCCTACGTGAAGACCCGGAGACCATGCGCACGCATGATCTACCCGACCCCAATCCGGATGGCTACCAGGATCATTTGCTGTTCTGGCCAATTGGACAGGAACTGTTTGCTGAAATCGCCCGTTCTCTGCTTGACGGGGCGGAGCTCGGCGACGATGCAGAGATTTCCGGGATGGAGGCCGCCCTGCAGCCATTGGCTGAAGTGCCATGGAACCTCCACGGAGCCCCTTGGCTCTATCTTTTGCTCGTACCGGCGTCACCCGAAGACAGCTCTTGGCGTATGCGCAACGAGGATCGAAAATCGGCCTTAGAGATCGCGGGGCGTTTGCTTCGTTGGACCGTGGGGCTCGATGCTCTTGATGAGGACGATACGAAGGCCCTGCGTACGGATTGGCAAGGCCGGCTGTACCCCGAACCTCCGGAAGAGCATCGGGTCGAGGAGATGTGGCAGGAGATCGTGGATTCCCGTACGCGCATTGTGACTCGTGCTTGAGTGACGTGAGTGCCGGGCTATGCCGCAACTCGCTCTTGATTGTTCGATACGCTTTGAGAATGAGGAAGACGCCGAGTCCGGTGCTTTGATACTACGTCTTCGGCCGAGTCCGGAATGCGAAAACGAAACTGACGGCTCGGTCGCTGACCGGCTCGCACGTGCGGCCGATTGGGCACTAGAACTAGACGCACAGTATCAAAAACTGATCCGAGCGGGCGGTAGTCCACAGGTGACCGTCCCCGCCGGACGAAGGATTGTTGCCGGGCGTGTCGAGCGCGAGACTCCCTCCAATTACCGGAAACTTCAGCTCAGTGTCGGCGCACTGATCCGCCCCCTGTTGCTAGATACGCCGAAGCTGGAGCAGCTATATCCATTCCAGCATCAAGGCGTAGAGTGGCTCATCAACCGAAGCGGCGGTATTCTGGCTGATGATATGGGGTTGGGGAAGACGGTGCAGGTGATCTCAGCTATGCGCCTGCTTTTCAACCGAGCAAAACTCCGAACTGCCTTGGTTATATGTCCTAAAGGTTTGATTGCAACTTGGGAGCGTGAGTTTAGCCGCTGGGCTCCCGAACTGGGTGTGGCGGTACTAGTCCCTCCAGCACGTCTCCGCGAAGATGCTTGGAGAACGGTAACCGGACGGCGGCACGTGTTATTGACCAATTACGAACAACTCCGCACTCCTCCCGAAATCTTGCGACGGACGCCGCCAGATTTAATCGTCACGGACGAAGCTCATCGACTGCGCAGATCCGGAGCACAAGTGACTTCGGGGGTTTTTGAACTGCGACCAAAGCGTTTTTGGGCACTTACGGGCACTCCCTTGGAACGCGACCTTGAGGATATGGCCACGTTATTGTCCCTGGTCGCCCCTAACCGCTTTGCGCCCACCGACGCGAAGCTTCACCCGTCATCGTTACGCAGCCGGGCGAAACCATACGTGTTGCGGCGTCGTAAAAAGGAAGTCCTACAGGAATTACCGCCCGTACTCGATACCGTCGAGACGCTGGAGCTGTCGGAGGCACAGGGACGGTCCTATCGAGCAGCAGTGAATGAGTACCGCCGGTCGGATGAAAAGGGAGTGGAGTTGGCGCTCCTGACCAAGTTGCAAATGCTTTGCGACATTGATCCCGATAGCCGAGGGAGTTGCAAAGTAGACCGCATCCTCTACCTGCTTGGGCGCATTCTCGAACAGGATGAAAAAGCAGTCGTGTTTTCGTATCGGCTTGAACCGCTGCGAGAATTGCAGACTAGGATTGCCAAACGTTGGGGGCAGGAATCAGCGGAGCTCTTGTTGGGAGAAATGGACAGTGATGAACGAAATCACGCCGTGACCCGTTTTCGAGATGACAAGCGAGTGCTTGCGCTACTTGCTTCAAGCCGTGTTGGGGGCGAAGGGCTCACGTTAGTGGAGGCCAACCACGTCTTTTTGTTCAACCAATGGTGGAATCCCTCAGCCAACGACCAAGCTCGCGACCGCGTGGTACGGATCGGTCAGCGCCGCAAGGTGCGTATTTACCGTTTCTGTTGTCGAGGGACGATCGAAGAAGTGCTAGAGCGAATCTTAGAAACCAAGCGAGAGCTTTTCAACAACGTCGTGGAGCGTCTAGCACACGGCGAAGATGCTATATGGCATCAAGTACTGAGCGAGGTGGGAATCAGTCGTCTGCTATCAGATCAGGTGACTGACCCAATCCGCCACGGTTCGTGACTATCCCTACCTCGTACTCGCCGTCTTCCGCAATCGGCACACGAAAAACCCTTCCATCCCCTCTAGCGGCAAAATCCGCTTAGCCCGTTGTACCTGATCGTCAAACGCCTTTTCCCGCCACTGGCTCAAGCCCGACGCCACATTGTCAAAAGGTAGCGCGATGTCTTCGACGGTTAGGGCACCGGCGAACTGCCGTAGCACTCGGTTGATGATGGCTTCGTTTTCTTCGGGCGCGAAGGTGCAGGTCGAATAGACCAACACCCCGCCCGGCTTGAGACATTGTACGGCTGAGTAGCAGAGCCGGCGTTGTTTGCGGCTGGCCTCGGCGATCTTCTTCTCGCTCCAATAGGCATAGGTTTTGGGTGCATCGGCGCGGAATCGCCCTTCGGACGAGCACGGCGCGTCGAGCAGCACGCGGTCGAAGCGCTCTAAGTGCCGACGCCAGAAGCGGGTGCCGTCGGCGAGATGGGTTTGCACGTTTTCAGCTCCGTGCCGCGCTAGGTTGTCCCGCAGGCGAAAGAAGCGGCCGCGCACGGACTCCACAGCCCAGATGCGCCCTTGATTGCCCATCATTTCGGCGAGTTGCAAGGTCTTGCTGCCTGGGGCGGCCCCGAGGTCGAGAATGCACTCCTCGCTTTGCGGTGCCAGGAGGATCGGCGGCACCATGCTGGAGGGGTTTTGGATGTAGAGCCGATCTTCGCGGTAAGCCGCGCATTCGGTGAGGGCGCGGCGCTGGGCAGCCGGGACGACAAAGGCGTCGGTTTTCCAGGCGAGTGGCGTCAGGGCAAAGCCCTCCGCCGTTAGCTCGGCCACGAGCGCGTCAGGCGTGCCCTTGAGCGCGTTGGCGCGGAAGGCCGTGGGCTGCTCGGCGGCCAAATTCTGCCAGCAGGCGGCAAAGTGCTCGGCTGGGAGGATGGCCTGTAAGCGGGCGCGAAAGGCTTCCGGCAGGGGCATGGAAGTTACCTCGGCGGCATCTCGTCGCCGGTCGGCACGGGGTGGTTGATCCAGTAGCCGCTCGGGTCGGTACCGCGGCAGATATAGCCGTGGGTGCGCTTCTCCTCGCGGGTGCGTACCTCGGGTGGCATGTAGCGCAGCGTCAGGCCACAGCGGCGGCGCGTGGAGCGGTTGGGGGCCGAGCCGTGCAACAGCAGGTCGGTGTGCAGGGACATCTGGCCAGCGCGCATGGTAAAGGCCACTGGCTCGCCGCCCCATTGGAGCGGATCGTGCACGCTCTGTCCCAAGACGTTTTGCTCATCGGCGGTGCTGCGTTCAAAGGGAATCTGGCCGTGCAAATGCGAGCCGGGGACGACGGTCATCGGCCCGTTTTCCTCATCCACATCGTCGATGGCCAGCCACGCGGTCACCACCTTGCTCGGGGTCAGCGGCCAGTACGAGGCGTCTTGGTGCCAAACGACTTGTTTTTGGTCGCCCGGCTCCTTGCAAAAGTAGTGGGTCATAACACTGACGAGGTTGGGGCCGAGGAGGTCTTCGACGTAATCGAGAATGCGCGGCTCGTGCAACAAGTCGTAGATGCCTCGGCAGTGGCGATGCCAGCCGTTGATTGAATAGCTGTTGTGTCCGTTGGTCTTGGCCTCGGCCATGAGCGCGTCGAAATAGCGGCGATTGGCCGCGGCTTCCTCGGGCGTGAACACGTCCAAGGGGCAGATGTAGCCCTGTTCGTTGAACTGGCGGATCTGGGCGTGGGTGAGTTTTTGCGGGTTGTCGTTGGGCGCGCTGAAAAATTTGAGTTCGCGCTCCATGTCGGGGAGGGCGTCGGTGATGGGCATGGCGTTCTCCTGTTGAGTTTTGGCGAGGCGATGGAAGCTCTATTTTACAAACTGATGTTGCGCACAGGTCCGGGTATGAGATGCTTCGATTCCGCTGCGCTCCGCTCAGCATGACATTGAGAAGTAGCGCGTTAGCACCTGTCATGCTGAGCGAAGCGAAGCATCTCATACTGAAGTAGCCCGTGCGTAACGTCAGTTACAACGCGCAAATTTTACGCAAACTCATAGGGAGCACAAAATGACTCAGTACAAAGTCGGTGTGATCGGCTGCGGGAATCGCGGTCGCCGCCACGCCGAGGGCTACCAAGCCTCTGCCCAAGTCGCAATCGCAGCCTGTGCCGATCCGGTCGAAGCGGCCCGCGCGTCCTTTGCCGAGGACTTTGCTGTGGTGTCTCATTACGAAGATTACCGCGCCATGTTAGAAAGCGAAGTCCTCGATGTAGTGAGCATCTGCACGTGGACCGGCCTGCACCGAGAAATGGTCGAAGCCGCGGCCGCGGCCGGTGTCAAAGCTATCCACTGCGAAAAGCCCATGGCCAGCACGTGGGGGGATGCCAAGGCGCTGGCGCGGGCCTGCGCCGACCGCGGCGTGCTCCTCACCTTCTGCCATCAACGCCGCTTTGGCGCTGTGTTTGTCAAGGCCAAGCAGTTGCTCGACGCAGGAGCTATAGGCGCGCTTCAGCGGCTCGAAGGCGCGTGCTCCAACCTGTTTGACTGGGGCACGCATTGGTTTGACATGTTCTTCTTTTATAACGACGAAGTGGCCGCCGAATGGGTCATGGGCCAGATCGCCGTTGAATCCGAGAGCTCGGTGTTTGGCGTGCCTTTAGACACCAGCGGGCTGTCGTGGATCCGCTGGCAAAACGGCGTTGAGGGCTTGCTCGGCACGGGGGCTGCGCATGTGCAAGGTCCGCGCAACCGGCTCATCGGCAGCGAGGGCATCATTGAAGTCGGTGGCGCAGAGCGGGCACCGCTGCGGCTTTTGCGTGCGGGTGCGGCGTGGCAGGACTTCGCGGATGAAGAAATCGCCGATATCGTGCCGCCGGGTGACGACACCGTGCTGTCGGTGCTCGACTTGATCGACTGTATCGCAAGTGGTGCGGAGCCGCGCTTGTCGGCGCGCAAGGCCCTGCAAGCGACCGAGTTGATTTTTGCTACTTATGAGTCGAGCCGCCGCCGCGGCCGGGTGGTGCTCCCTCTTGACGTGGAGGATTCGGCCCTGATTACCATGCTAAAAGAGGGGCAGATCGGGCTGGGCTAGTGGGTTCCGTGCCGGATGGCCGAGGCTGCAAAGCGAATCTGGAAGCGATAGACGCGCTTTTGTCGGCAGGTGATTTTGTGCGTGTCGGGGTCAATGCGGTGGGGGACCTCGATGTGGTTGACATCGACGAGGGCCTGATAGCCGCGCTCGGAAAAGATGTCGATCAGCATGGCCAAGGCCAGAGGATTGTCAAAGAGCACATCCTCGGAGTTGACGAGCGTCATGCCGGTAATGGCATAGCGGGTGACAATGGGCATGAACTTGGAGTTGACTTTGTCGATGACATGCTGGAACAGCCCGGGATGATCCTCGTTGTAGATCTCCAGCCGCTTGACTAGATCTTGGCGGGCGTAGAGCACGAGGCGGCTGGCCGGTGTGATGGTGCGGACGCGGTCAAAGGTATTGTGCGAAAGCTCCAGCGAACTCTGGTAGGAAAACTCCTCCTCAATCTCCTGTTGCACCTTGGCAAGCGACTGGCTGGCGTCGATGAAGCGAAAGTGGAAAATGGCGCGTAGCGAGCGCAACGCCTCAAAGGTCGTCTCCTTGAAAACTTGGTAGCGCTTGCGCGCAGCTTCTGGGTCGAGGTCAGTGGCGCGGATCTCGGCGAACTGGCCGACGCCTAACTCCGTGGCCTTGCGGTTGTGCTCTTGGGCCTCCCGGCCGCGGTGGAGCTGGCGCTCGACGCTGACCTCTTCATCGACGAAGAGCAACACGGTGCGGAAGAGGGGGCGCGGGAAATCGTGATTGCGGAATTCCTCGCGCAATTCGGTCATCTTGTCGTAGAACAGCTTGAGGCACTCGACCTGCACCTGGGTGCGTGGGAAACCATCGACGATCACGCCGCGCTGGTATATTGGGTCGAGCAGCTTGTGCAAGAGCAGGTAGGTGACCTCCTCGTCGCCGACTAAGCCACCGGCGTCCTTGATCTGTTGGGCGCGGGGGCTGTCGAGCAAGTCGCTGATCACGATGGCCGCTGCCGTAATGCCCCGCGCTTCGAGGATGAAGGGGGTATTGGTGCCCTTGCCCGCGCCGGGCGCACCGCCGAGCCAGATGATTTCTCCGGGAAAGCAGAGCTTGGCGCGACCGAATTCTTGCTCTAGGTCGCTCCAGACGCGGGCGAAAATCAGGCTGGCGTCTTTGATCTCGAGGTCGATGTGTTTGGATTTGGATTTGCTCGCCATGCGCTTTTGTGGCCAGTTTGGCTACAGGCTGCGGAACGGTTCCTTATTGACCAACTCTTCTACGACCTGCCCGCCGAGCAAGTGCTCTTGGATGATGCGCTCTAGTTTTTCGACGGTTATGGAGTGGTACCAGACGCCCTCGGGATACACTACGACGGTTGGCCCGGACTCGCAAACGCGCAGGCAGTCGGCCTTGGTGCGGTGGATGCCGCCCTTGCCCGGATGGCCGTAGCCCAATTCGGACAACCGCTTTTTCAGGTACTCCCAGCAGTCGGCCCCGGTGCCGTCGCTGTGGCACTTGGGCTTGGTGGGCGTGGCGCAGAGAAAGATGTGGCGCTCCACCGGAGTGTAGGTCGGATCTGTGATGTGCTCGCTCATATTAGGCCTCCCAGGGGTGGTCGAGGGGGCGATGGGTGAAGGGGCGCTGCTGCTGGCCGTCGTACATATCGACGATGTGGCCGTCTCCTTGGAGAATGTACTTGTAGATGACGAGGCCCTCTAACCCCACCGGGCCGCGACTGTGCAGACGGTTGGTGCTGATGCCGACCTCGGCTCCCAGCCCGTATTTGAAGCCATCGGCAAAGCGCGTCGAAGCATTGTGAATCACTGAGGCTGAATCCACCTCGCGCAAAAAGGTGTGCGCAGCCTCCGAATCTTGGGTCACGATCGCGTCGGTGTGATGGCTGCCGTATGCGTTGATGTGCTCGATGGCCTCGGCCGTGCTATCGACGACTTTTACCGCCAGCATCAAGTCCAAGTATTCGGTGGACCAGTCGGATTCAGTGGCTGGTTTAACTTGCCCGTTGGCGTTGGCAAGGGCGAGGGCGCGCTCGTCGCCGCGCAGTTCCACGTTCCTGTCGAGCAGTGCCGGCACGGCACGCTGCAAAAAGGCCGCGGCAATGCCACTGTGGACGAGCAGGGTTTCGGCTGCGTTGCACACGGCCACGTACTGGGTCTTGGCATCGACGGCGATCTGCACGGCCTTGTCGAGATCTGCGCTGGCATCGACGTACACGTGGCAGACCCCGTCGGCGTGGCCCATGACCGGAATCTTGGTGTTGTGCATGATGTATTGCACAAACTCGTTGCTGCCGCGCGGGATGATGAGGTCGATGAGGTCTTCTTCGCCGAGGAGGGCGCGGACTTCCTCGCGGCCGGGCAGGAGCGTCATCCACCCCTCTGGCAGGATGCCTTGCGTGGCTTGGCACATCATCTCGGCGAGGGTTTGATTCGTTACGGTGGCCTCGCGTCCTCCCTTGAGCAGGGCAGCATTGCCGGACTTGAGGCACAGGGAGGCGATCTGCACCAAGGCGTCGGGCCGGGATTCAAAGATCACGCCGATCACGCCGATGGGCACGGTCACGCGATAGAGGTGGAGCCGGTCGTCTAGCTCGGTCGCGCTCTGGGTCTGGCCGAGGGGATCGGGCTGGGCGCAGACGTCGCGCACCATCTCCACTGTGCTGGCGAATTTGTGCCCGCTCAGGTCGAGCCGCTTGAGCAAGGGCGAGGCCAGCCCATCTTGCTCGCCGGCTTTTAGGTCTTCGGCGTTGGCTGCCAAGATGCGCTCGCGATTTGCTTCGAGGGCCGCGGCAATGGCTTCGAGGGCTTGGTTGCGCACCTCTGCGGAAGTTGCGGCGAGCACGCGCGATGCTGCGCGGGCCGCTAGGGCTTGTTGGCGTACTTGATCGGACATGTCTAACTCTCCTTCGGCTGAGCTCAGGACTTCGGCGAGCTCAGTCGAGTCGTCGAAGCCTCGGTCGCGTGCTCTGTGGCCGCGCCCATGATGGACTGCAAGCTCTGGCTCAGCCGCTGTGGATCCTCGACCGTGCCCTCGCCCAGCAATACGAAATCAACCAGAAAATGCGCCCAGCTTTCCAATTGCTCGGAGTCGCGGTCGCGCTTGAGTACCGCGGCCATGTTGCGGATGATGGGGTGTTGGCGATTGATTTCTAGCGTGCGCAGCGAGCCCTTGAACTCTTGGCCGGTCATTTGCATCAGCCGCTCCATGTTGCGGCTCAAGCCGCCCTGGCTGGCGACCAGTAGGCAAGGGCTGTCGGTCAGCCGCTTGGACTCGACCACGTCTTCGACTCGGCCGGCGAGCTTTTGCTTGAGAAAGGAGATCAGTTCGATGGTCTCGGCCTTCTGCTCATCGACGCCCTCCAACTCAACTGCGTCCTCGTCCAAATCCAGTTCGGCCGCATCCACGCCGACGAATTCCTTGTCGGCGAACTTTTGCAGCCCTTGGACGACCCATTCATCGACCGGCTCGTCGAAGTAGAGCACCTCTAGGCCGCGCTTGCGGAAGGTTTCCAAGAGGGGGCTTTGGGCGATGGCTTCTTTGCTCTCGCCGGCGAGGTAGTAGATTTTGTCCTGCTCGCTCTGCATCCGATCGACGTAGGTCTGCAGCGAGATGTAAGGCGTGTCGTCGTCGGTCAGCGAGGAGCGGTAGCGCAAGAGCTTGGCGAGTTGGGCTTGGTGCGCGGCATCGGTGGCCACGCCCTCCTTGAGGATGGTGCCGCAGGCGTGCCAAAAGGTCATGTACTGCTCTTCGTCCTTCTTTGCCATGCTCTCTAACATGCCGATGATGCGCCGCACCAAGGTGGCGCGGATTTTGCCGATGATGGGGTTTTGCTGGAGGGTTTCGCGCGAGACGTTGAGTGGCAAGTCGTCGCAGTCAACCACTCCGCGCACAAAGCGCAGCCACAGCGGCAAAAGCTCCTTGCAGTCGTCTTGGATAAAGACCCGCGCGACGTGCAGGTTGAGCGAGATCGTCGGCTCTGTGTGCAGCCATTGGATCGGTGTGCGCTTAGGGATGTAGATCACGGCGTAGAACTGGATCGGCACATCCACGACGATGTGCTCGCGTGCGAGCGGCTCTTCGGGGTCGCCGGTTAGGTGCGTGTAAAATTCGCTGTACTGCTCGGGGGTGATTTCGTTGCGCGGCCGGGTCCACAGCGCGGCCGTGTCGTTGACTTGTTTGCCAGCGACCTTGATGGGATAGGCAACAAAATCCGAGTGCTTGCGGATGATGGCTTCTAGCCGGTGGGCGTCGAGAAATTCCTCGCAGTCCGAGCGGATGTAGAGCTTGATCTCGGTGCCGCGGGCGGCTTTGTCGGCGTGGGATAGGGTATAGGCTCCATCGCCGGTGGATTCCCACAGCACCCCGTCGGCTTCTGGGTCGGCCGCGCGCGTGGTGATTACTACTCGGTCGGCGACCATGAAGACCGAGTAGAAGCCCACTCCGAACTGGCCGATCAGCTTGAGCTTTTCTTGCTCGTCGTCGGCATCGGCTAGCTTGGCGGCAAACTCGGCTGAGCCGGAGCGGGCAATGGTGCCGATATTTTCACTGACCTCGTCGCGGGTCATGCCGATTCCGCGGTCGCGGATCGTCAGGGTCTTGTTGCTGCTCGACACCTCGATCTCAATGTCTAATTCGGCGTCTGGGTCGAGGATATTGCGGTCGGTCAGCGAGCGGTGGTGGATTTTGTCTAGGGCGTCCGAGGCATTGGAAATCAGCTCGCGCAAGAAAATTTCTTTTTGCGTGTACAGCGAGTAAACCAACAGGTGGAGTAGCTGTTGGACCTCGGTTTGAAAAGCCCGTTTTTCGACCTGTGGATCTTCAGTTTGGACGTCTTCGGACATCGCGTTATAGCTCCTTTGGTGCTTGCGTTGACGAAACCGAAAATGTAAGGAAGATCACCTACAAAGCAAATTCGGGCCGCGCCCTTGTAGCGAGGGCTGGACGAGCTATTTTCTGGCCACGTGCAAACCTATGACCTCATCATCGTCGGCGGCGGCCCGGCTGGTGCCACGGCCGCGCTGTATGCGCAGCGCCACGGGTTGGCAGCTCTGCTGCTGGACAAGCAGTGCTTTCCCCGCGACAAGGTTTGCGGCGACGCCCTCTCCGGCAAGACGGTGGCCATTCTCCACGAGCTAGGGCTGTTTGAGGAGGTGTGCGATCTGCCTGGGGCGGCTGTTGCCCGCATTGTCTTCGGCAGCCCGGACGCGAGCGCTGCGTCTATCGACCTGAGTCGCTATGAACTGCACAACGCCTTGACGGGTCGGGTGCTGCCGATGGAAGGCTTTGTCATCCGTCGCGAGGTTTTCGACGATTTTCTCTTTGCCAAAGCGCGGGCCGCAGCCGTTCACACCTTGGAGGGTTTTGTCGTGCGCGAGCTTCTCAGAGAAGGTGAGCTGATCTGTGGAGTGGGGGGGCGTACCGCCGATGGCACGCGCTTGGAATTTCGTGCGCCCTTGGTGTTGGGGTGCGATGGTTTCAATTCGATCGTCGCCCGCAAGAGCGGGTTGTACCGCCACGAGAGCCGCGATTGGATGGTGGCCCTGCGGCAGTACTTCGAGGGCGTGGCGGGTCTGAGCGATCGGATCGAATTGCACTTTATAGACGAAGTGCGGCCCGGGTATTTTTGGATTTTTCCCCTAGAAGGCGACCGCGCCAATGTCGGCATCGGCATGGATCACCGAGACATCAAGGCGCGCGGCATTGACCTCAAGGAGGCGCTCGCAGCCGCGGTGGCGAGCACGACTTTTGGCGAGCGCTTTCGCGACGCCCGCCCCCTCGAAGACCCGGTCGGCTGGAATTTGCCGGTTGGCTCGCGGCGGCGACCGGCGCACGGCAACGGCTTTCTGCTCTTGGGCGATGCGGCCGGCCTGATCGACCCGTTCACGGGCGAGGGCATTGGCAATGCCCTGTACTCGGCCCGCTTTGCCGTGGAGACTGCGGCTCAAGCGCGGGAGGCTGGGGATTATTCGGCTGGTTTTTTGCGGCGCTATGAGGATCGGCTGTGGGATGCGCTGGGCAGCGAGCTGAAGCTGAGCACCAAGCTGCACAATTTGGGCCGCTGGCCCTACCTGATGAATTTGGTCATTCGCAAGGCTGCCAAAAATGCCGAGGTCAGCGACATGATCTGCGGCATGATGGCCGATGCTGTGCCACGCAAGATGCTGACGAATCCGCTGTTTTACCTTCGGTTGCTGTGGAAGTAGGCGTTAGATTGTCGTCGCCAAGCGGATGTCCGTGCCGGTCAATCTGGCCGCTCGTTGCGATTGCGACTGTGCATCAAGGGACGTAGCTTCGCATATAGCGGCTGTTACCTTAATTACTTGTTCAGGTACAAGCTGTTAGCTGAAATGGACTTAAAGAATACCGCAAGGAGTTATTGCTGGTGAGGATTCATATAGCAATCTTACATCATTTGCAAGGTGATCCGCAGATGGACGCAGATAGACGCAGAATAGGATGCACAAGACGATCCACATATAGAATCATTCAAATCATGCCGCATTGCTATATATATGCGGCACTCCTAATTCCTATGATAGCAAGTACCGCGTACACACAGACCGATTTTCAGAGCTACATGCCCTATCGAAGTTTTGCAGACAGCCCTTTTAAAAACAACCACTATCTCTATTTCTATCTGGAAGATTTTGAAGATGGAAAACTGAATACACCTGGGGTCAGTGTTAATCAGGCAATATGGACTAGAGTCACCTTGCCGCGAATGCTCTCAAGAGACAACATATTTGAAGCAATAACAGATCATTGAGAGTAAATAAAAATCACTTCAGCTAACACGCACCCCCGGCTCGGGCTTGGCTGGCTGCTAAACCCAAATTATGCCCCGTCCTGATCTAAAAACCACTTTCAATACCGTTGCCTCACTCTATGACGAAGTGAGGCCCGGATACCCTGATGAGCTTGTCAGGGATGTCTTGGATCTCTCCAGACTGGATGGAAACGGAAAAATCTTGGAAGTCGGGTGTGGAACCGGACAGGCGTCGAGATTATTTGCCACCCTCGGTTGCGAAATGACCTGTTTGGATATTGGCCAAGATTTGCTCGAGATTGCGAGGGCACGACTCAACAACCACAAGAACGTTCGCTTCGTCCTGTGTCCTTTCGAAGACTGGGACTCGGCCAGCAAGTTTGACCTTGTGATCGCCGCGACTGCATTCCACTGGGTGAGTCCAAGAGTCAGATTCATTAGAGCCCGTGACGCCCTGAAGTCTAAGGGATCATTGGCCATCTTTTTCAACCAGCACGTAAAAAAAGACGAAGGTTTCTTTGTGGAAGTCCAGGAAGTTTACAGCGAGCATTATGTAGTTTCAGATTCCCCTCGAGATCCCAGTAATCCGACGACATCAGAGTCTCCAGAACCCGGAACTGCCGCTTTTGCCGATCCTATCCACCGAGTGTACGCGTGGACAGCAAACTATTCTGCGGAACAGTACATCAAGCTCATTGGCACTTATTCTGACCACATCGCGCTACCCGAATTCAATCGCCTGCATCTATTTGATGGTATCGCTGACCTGATAAACAAGAACTACGGAGGATCGATCATCAAGCACTACGAAACTGCTTTAGCATTTCGCAGGAAGAAAGCCTGATTGGTCTACATAAAACAGCAAGAGTCATGACTTCATTCCCCCGTGATCGAGAATCTACGTCACCGATGGTGACGACTGAGGAAGCTGCAGACATTCTCTGGAAGCACTGGGGTATCGCAGCCGTTCAAGTGGAAAGGCCTACTTCGAGGAACGTCCATTTTGTGCGCAGCGCGCAAGGAAATTCTGTTCTTCGCACCAATCCGGGGTGGGATGGTCCCTCTCCGCCAGAGTTGATCGTTCGATTTGTGGACCACCTTTCATCTTCGGGAGCACCAGTTCCCAAGACTGTACCAACTCTTAACGGCGAATTCTCAGTTCCATATCGGGATTATACAGTCTCCTTGGGGGGCCTGCTTTTAGGCCAGCCGTTAGATTCTCGCCATCTCGACTATCTGAAGAAGGCGGGCAAGGTTCTTGCGAGCATTCACAAAGCTGCCGGATTATTTCAGGAACAGCCGGTGCGCGAGCGACCTGTCCATCGCTGGGCGCAAGGTCGCCTTTCCAGTGCGATCGGTCGGCTTGATGAGGAAATCGCACAGCCAGTGCACGAATTAGCGCAACTACTGGAAAGCAGCCATACAGCGGCTCTTGACGCAAGCGTCCCTTGGATCTTTTGCCATCGGGATGTTCGTGCAGCTAATGTGATCGGGGTCGGCACTGGCAGTGTCGCGTTCACGGATTTTAGCGGCGGGGAGTTTTCTCCCGCTTTGGTGGATCTTGTCATGACGCGTCACCAGTGGTTAATGGGGGATTTTATGGGTAAATCTAGACCGCTGAATGTTGCGGAAGCGAGGGATCTCCTACAGCCTATAACCACCGTGTGAGGTGCTGATTGGATCGAATAGAAACAGAGAGGACCAACCATCGATGGAGACTGAACTTACGGCCGAAGATCGGCAACTCTTACAGCGCTTGGAAGAAGAATTGTGGCGAGCGGAAACGCGTTTCGACGTATCGAGAATGGAGGAAGTCATCGCCGAGGACTTTTTCGAGTTTGGAAGGTCCGGGCGTATCTACCAGCGCGCCGACACGCTTTCGGTACCTCCAACGCCCATAGAAGCGGTGATTCCACTTCCAGCCTTTGATGCGCGTCTTCTTTGTGAAGGTGTTGCCCAAGTAACGTACAATAGTGTCGTCACCTATGGCGAAAATATCGAGGAGGCACGAAGGAGCTCAATCTGGACGCGGTCATCTGGTGGTTGGAAGCTGAGGTTCCATCAAGGAACGCCATTTTCGATTGACGATTGAGCGGTGCGGGTTCGTGAGTGCCGAGAACGTTAAGCGAAAGCCAAAAGGAGAGAAGCATTGCAGAGGCGTAAACGACAAACCCACTCGACGGAAATCAAGGGTAAGCGGTACATCTGGTACACGGATCGGCTATGGAAGCTAGCCCAAGACCTACCTGAATTTGAAATCGAGGTGGAGAGTTTTCAGGAACTGGACCAGGACTGCTGGTTTGGCACGGGTCGTACGCCGACCATCCGAGAGGTGGCCGCTCACTGCAAACGGATCAACGAGACCAACACCGAATGCCCCGTTATTATAAACGAGAACGGTCGTCTGATGGACGGCGGTCACCGTCTGGCTCGAGCCTTGCTCGAAGGGACTGCGACGATCAAGGCCGTCCAATTTGCACAGATGCCTGAGCCAGACGTCATCGAAGATATTTCTTAAATCGTCGTCGCCAAAAATCCCCCGTCAACGCGGATGTCCGTGCCGGTGACGAAGCCGCTCGGTTTATCGGGCTGCTAGATAGGTAAAACTGACCCGACAGTGATGCCTTAGTGCAGAGCAGCGTCTAGCGTTGCTTCAACCGGGGGTGGGAATTCGACCTTGTAAAAGCGGTCGGCATCAAATGCGTAATCTTCGCCACTTTCATCCACCATGCGAATGTACCCGTGAGCAGCCGCCTCTTGGTCGGGAATTACGCGATACACTTTTCCTACTTCAAGAGAAGCCTCATAGCCTTCGTTGTTGAGACAAATCGCAAACTGTGATGTTTTTTTCTTCACTGTAGAATTACCCAAGGAAAGGAAGTTTGAGTTTGAATTCCTTTCGGCCTATGCCGTGGGCTTCATACCAATGAATTTCGGCAAGGCGAATTGTTCCATCAAGTAGGCGAACCTGCGCGACTCCCTTGAGTTTACGCCATCTACCTTGGCCGTAAAATTTGTTTAATCGGACGCGAGCGCGAACTCCTGGCCCTCTGGCAATTGGTTCGATATGCGTAATTTCACCGAGAATTTCAAAATCCATGCCGACTACAAATTTAAATCGTCGTCGCCAAAAATCCCCCATCAACGCGGATATCCGTGCCGGTGACAAAGCCGCTGGCCTTGTCCGACGCGAGGAACACCGCTGCGCCGATCAGTTCCTCGGGGCGGCCAAAGCGGTCCATGGGCGTGTGGGAGAGGATTTGTTGGCCGCGTTCGGTTGGGGTGCCGTCGTCTTCAAAGAGCAGGCGGCGGTTCTGCTCGGCGGGGAAAAAGCCCGGGGTGATGGAGTTGACCCGCACGCCTTTGTCGGCCCACTCGCGCGCGAGGAACTGGGTTAGGTTCAATACGGCTGCTTTGGCTGCGGAGTACGCCACCACCCGTGAAACCGGCAGGTGGGCGGCGATTGAGGCGATGTTGACGATGCTGCCCCGGCCCTGTGCGGCCATGGCCGATCCGAATTCTTGGCAGGGCAACAGCGCGCCAGCCCCCAAGTTCAGGTCGAAACAGCGCTGCCAATCGTCGGTTGCTATCGCGGCGAAGTCTAGGTCGTCGCTCAGGGTCACCTGCGGCTGATTACCGCCGGCTGCGTTGAGGAGCACGTTGACGGGACCCAATGCTGCGACGACCGCTTCGTGGGCGGCCTTGAGCGACGCTTTGTCTGTGGCGTCGCAAGCGGCGAAAACGCCCGTGCCTCCTGCGGCCTTTATCGCCGCAACTCGCTTATGCCCCCGCTCGTGGTCTCGTCCCAACACTGCTACGGAGGCTCCAGCCTCGGCCAATCCCTGGGCCATTGCCCCGCCCAATACGCCGGTGCCGCCGATGACTACTACTACTTCGCCGTGCAAATTCCATTGACTCATTTTTAATACCCCAGTGCTTTAGATAAAAGTCCAATAGTGCCGCCGAACACATTGCCCCAGACGATTAGCCAGCCCAAGTGCTCGCGGATTACTTCCTCCATCATCTCCTTGACTCGGTCGGGGGTCAATTCCTCTAGCTTGGTCTCCAGCAGCTCGTCAACCTGTGTCCGCATGGCGCTGACGTCAGGGCCTGCTTCGCCGGCCAAAAGCGGCGCAATCTCGCTTCCGAACCCAATTACGAACTGCTTGACCAGTGGCTTGACCGTCTGTGTCCCCACCAACTGGAGCATCATCCCCTGCGGCGATTCCGCCAACTCTTCGAGCTTGCGGTCGATGATCGCGTCAACCTCGTCGGACGCCAGCACCGTTTGCACCTTTTCTCCCACATCGTCTCCGGCCATCCGCTCGGCGAAGAATCGCTCTAGATACTCCTCGTCGAAGAAGTAGCGCATGATGGCGTCTTTGACCGCTTCCCGGATGGCGCGAAATCGCGCTGGGATCACCCCCGACCCGTACAGCAGGGGCACCCGGTCGAAGAGCATCTTTACTGCCAACCAGTTGGTCGTGCCGCCGGCAAAGCCAAACAATCCAACCGCCAGGACCCAGTCGCTGCCATTGACTCCCTCGACGCGCCCCCAGAGGCCCGCTACCAGCAGGGCAAGCGAAATCAGGTTGCTGACGTTGCCTTTTTCCCAGCGCACTTTTTTCATAGATCGATTCGCAAGCATATTATCCGCAGATGGACGCAGATGGACACAGAATGTGCATACTGTCGGGATCCCGCATGTCATGCTGAGGAAGCCGTAGGCTGACGAAGCATCTGTTACCTCCCCAGACTCGCCGGTAGGAGATTCTTCGACTTCGCTGCGCTGCGCTCAGAATGACAGCGCAATAGATCGCAAAACCTAGTTTCACCGGGCCGTCTTCGTCTTCTGCTTGTCTTCGTGCCGCTCGATTCCCAACTGAACTAAGCGGTCGATCAACTCACCGTAGCTCACGCCGCTCGCCTCCCACAACTTGGGATACATGCTAATGGGCGTAAACCCCGGCATGGTGTTGATCTCGTTGACGAAAATCGCCTCGTCGCTCTCACGCACGAAGAAATCTACCCGCGCCAACCCCCAGGCTTCTATCGCCTGAAAGGCCCGGATGCCCAGCTCGCGCACGGCTTCTTGGGTGGCGGGCGAGATACGCGCTGGAATGATTAGATCGGAATTGTCGTCAATGTATTTGGCGTTGTAGTCGTAAAAGTCGTTGCCCGGCACGATCTCGCCGGTGATGGACGCTTCTGGCGACTCGTTGCCCAAAATCGCCACCTCGACTTCGCGGCAGCCGCTCGCCTCGGCCTCGACCACGATCTTGTAGTCGTATTGCGCTGCTTCGTCGATGGCCTGCTCTAGCTCGGCACCATCGCGGGCTTTGCTCACTCCGACGCTCGAACCGAGATTCACCGGCTTGACGAAGACGGGATAGTCCAGCTCGGCTTCGATCTCGGCACACATCCCGGCGCGGTTTTTTTCCCAACGGCTGCGCCGCACTACTTGGTAGTCCACCTGCGGCAATCCCTCGGCCTTGAAGACCCGCTTCATCAGCTCTTTGTCCATGCCCACGGCCGAGCCGACGACTCCGGCTCCTACATAGGCTACATTGGCCAGTTCCATCAGACCCTGCACGGTGCCGTCCTCGCCGTAGGGACCGTGCAGAAGGGGGAAGATTATGTCGAGGACTTGGTCCTGCCCATCGCCTCGCTGCGCCACGAGCGAGCGCGTCCCCAGATAGTCCAGCGCCACTGGCGTTAGCCCATCTTCGTGGACCTGACTGGACGCTAGAAGCTGCTGCGTGTCTGCGGTGGACAGCCACCGTCCTTCCTTGGAGATGCCGATCATCACCAGTTCGTACTTGTCCTTGTCGATGGCTTCCAACATCGAGCGCGCCGAAATTACCGAGACCTCGTGCTCGGCCGAGCGCCCGCCGCAGAGCACACCAAGGCGTATCTTGCGACCCATGTATTGCTGTTCCTTCGATTAAGTTGCGAGTAGAGATGACTCTACTTGAAATATAGAAGGGATGCCAAAAACTGTCGAGGAACGGCAACTTGCCCCTGCGGCGCGAATTGCGTATTTCTTCCCGCGTTCTCGTGCGCTGATCCTACTGTCTTAAAGGAGCGAATCGCCGTGAAATACCGCTACGCTGAAATGATTTGGAACGAGACCCGGGACGCCGCAGCCGCGGGCCGCGTGGCCGTGCTACCCGTCGCCACCCACGAAGACCACGGCCCGCATCTGCCAGTGGATACGGACGTAGTGCTGTGCCACGGGATATGCGAGCGCGCTGTGGCCCGCATCCCAGAAGAAGCTGTGCTCGCCCCGCCCGTCACCCACGGCTATAGCCCGCACCACATGGATTTCCACGGCACCTTGACCATTACGTGGGACACCTTTATCCGCTACGTCAAGGACGTGTGTTGCAGCTTGGCCCACCACGGCTTTAAGCGCATCCTCATCGTCAATGGCCACGGCTCCAACACCTCGCCGCTCGACCTAGCGGCCCGCCTCACTGTTCTCGAATACGAGGGCCAGATTCTCTGCGCCTCGGTCAATCACTGGGATATACGCCGTGCCAAGACTGTGGGCAACGAACTGCGCGACTCGTCCTACGGGGGCACCTCGCACGCTGGCGAATACGAGACCTCGCTTTACTTGGCGCTCAAGCCGGAACTCGTCGAAATGGACAAGGCCGTTGACGAGCGCTCGCCGCTGTCGCCCAGCTTTCGCACCGACCTGTTGGGTGGCACGCACCCCGAGGGATCGGGTGCACGGCTGATACCCTACTGGAGCCAACAGACGGGCAGCGGGGTTATGGGCGACGCGACTAAAGCTACCAAGGAAAAGGGCGAGAAATTTTTAGCAGCGGCGACTGAGGGGCTTGTAGAGCTAATCCGCGAGTTGAAGAATCAGCCGATCTTGCCGCGCCGCGACCAGCATTGACGTGACGCGCATATTGGAACCACATGAATAAGGAGTGGGTGCCATGGACCGTTGGAATTTTGAGTGGTGGCATTTTTTCGGATTATACGCAGCCTTGGTCATCGTCAATGGTGTGATGACCCTGCTCGAGAAAGAGATAGGTTTCATAAGCGCGTATTTGATCCTCTGCGTACTCGTCCTATCTCCTCAGGTGCTTTACCATGCGCGAAAGAAAAAAGCGACGACACAAGAAGGAAGTACGATGGACCGTTGGAACTTTGAGTGGCGACATACCCTTGTGCTGTACGCGGCGTTGATTGTCACCAATGCTGTATTTGCCATTCTTAAGAAAGAGATAGGCACCATAAGCGCGTATTTAACCATCCTCGCTATGTGCCTCGTGGCGAATCTGTTTTACCATGTGTGGAAGAAAAACGCGGTGGACGCAGGTTGACGTTTTCCATTACCTAATCAGGAGTTTCTAATGACCGAACAAGAAATGCTCGCTGAGTTGAAGAACTTCGACACGCCTTCCATTACCAACGTCGTCGCCACCTATCCGGGCGACCCCTTGTGCTTGGGGCTGTATAATCCCTGGAGCGAAAACTGGTACACCGATCAGTCGCTGCGCTGCATGTATCCCGAGCTCGGCCCTACGGTCGGCTACGCGGTCACCTGCACGTTTGGCCTGCCCGACCCCAATTACAGCGGCGTTAGCTTCATGGACGTTCTCGACGCCCTCGACGCCTCGCCCAAGCCGACGATCCTAGTCTTCCAGCAGAAGTTTCCGCCTGAAATCGAGGGCAAGGTCGGCTTAGCTGGCGGCAACATGACCACGGCCATGCAGGCCATTGGATGTGTCGGCGCGATTTCCAACGGGCCTTCGCGCGACATCGACGAGATTCGCCCGATGAAGTTCCAGTACTTGCTCAGCGGCGTCACCGCGGGTCACGGGGCCCAAGCCATTCACGCGGTCAATGTGCCGGTCTCGGTTGCTGGTATGGACGTAGCCCCTGGCGAGATCATCCACATGGACGAAAACGGCGCAGTGAAATTTCCCGCCGACAAGCTCAGCGCTGTGCTGGAAAACGTCCGCGCCCTGCAAAAACACGAGGCCGAGCGCATGGCCCAGATGCGCCAAGCCACATCCGCGGCCGAACTGCGGGCCATTTTTGGCGGCCACTCGTACGGCGACGAGGAAGAGGAAGCGTGATAAGGAATGGGTGAAGCCCCTTACAAAATCGCCTTCGCTGGCTTCCGCCACGGTCACATCTTCGACCTCTACGCACTAGCCTGTGCGTCGCCCGCGCTCGAAGTGGTAGCTGCGTGCGAGGAGCACGCGGAGACGTGCGCCGAAATCCGCGCAAAGGGCACCGCCGCAATTACCCACGACCGGATCGAGCAGATGCTCGACGAGGTGGACTGCGATATCGTTGCCACTGGCACCTATTTTGCCGGTCGCGGCTCGGTGCTGATCGAGGCCTTGGCGCGTGGCAAACACGTCATCAGCGACAAGCCTCTGTGTACCAAAATGGACGACCTCGACCGCATTGAGGCGCTGGCGCACGAGAAAAACCTCAAGGTCGGCTGCATGTTGACCATGCGCGACTCGGCTGCGTTTATCGGCGTGCGCAACCTGATCCAAGCTGGCCGCATCGGCGAGGTCCACGCCATTGCCTTTGGTGGCCAACACCCGCTGCTCTTGGGCTCGCGGCCCGGCTGGTATTTTGAACAGGGCAAACACGGCGGCACCATCACTGATATTGGTATCCACGCCATCGACGCCTTGCCTTGGGTTACAGGCCGCCAGTGGGCGAAAATCAACGCCGCCCGCTGCTGGCGGGCTCTCGTTCCCGAAGATCTCCACATGCAGGACGCCGGGCAGATGATGCTGGAGATGGACAATGGCTGCGGGGTCTTGGGCGACGTGTCGTACTTCGCACCCGATAAGGCCGGATATACGATGCCCTATTACTGGCGGACCACGTTTTGGGGACGGGATGGAGTAATCGAGACTGCGACTACGGCCAAGGAAATTCAAGTGCTCGGCAGGGAAGATGACACCGTGCAGATCGAGCCACTACCCCCGGCCCAACGGGGTGGCTACCTGCGCTCCTTCCTCGACGACATCGCTGGCGAAGTGCCCGCCAACGGCCTCGACACCGCCGCGGTACTGAACTCGACGCGCAACGTCATTCGCATTCAGGAGGTGGCTGACAGGAGGGAGCGCGAAGTTGGGTTCAGTAGTTGACGAGGTGGGAGCATCCACATAGTTGATCACCTGTGGATGGCCGGTAAGAAGGTGTGAGTAAACGCTGGTGTTGAGGACAAGTCGGTCGGTCGGGTTCACTGCCAGTGCCGCTCATTGGCGACTCGCTGTGCATGTAGCGCATCGGTAAAATCCGAGAGATCGTCTGCTGTCCATGTGACGTATCGGCGAAGGCGGTCGTAACGCGCATCCAACCCTACCGCGTCTCGCAGGAGGCGCAGCACGGTGCCGTTTAGGCTCTCGCCGCGTTCTGTGCTGATAGCGCGAAGCCTCCGCAAAAGTTCGGGATCGACATTGCGAAGAGTAATCTGATTAACAGGCATGATATCAGGAATCTACTGTCATGCCTACACCGTATCAATTCCGACAGGCTGCGTGGAGGAGAGATAATGCGTCAGGTTGAATTTTCTTGGATATTTTGTCTCTTTACCAAGGGATTGAAATTTTCGACCTGACGCACTACCCTTAGAGGGTGCTCCCTAAAGGTCTCACAGATGGGTTGTGTCCGATACAGTCTGATCCGCACGGCTCAGTCCTTCCCCACTGCACTGCCGCCGTGGCATGGATTTTGCGAATATCCAGTACGGAGGGTTCGCGCTGTTCACGCTTTAACACTGAGGAGGTCGGATCGTGAGTGAGCACCATCCGCCGCCGGAGCGTCCGTATCCGTTAGATCACGAGGGGCGTATCGCCCGGCTAGAGGGCATTGTCGAGCAAATCGACGTGCGGCTGGGCCGCATCGAAACCAAGATCGACGCCACCCGTGCGGAGTTAGACGGCAAAATTGACGCCAATCGGGAGTCGCTGGAAACCAAAATCGACCGATTATACCGCTGGGTTGTACCGCTCCAGATAACGACGATTTTGGCGATTGCCGGGCTGGCGTTCAAGGCGTTTAGCGACTAGCGCTTTTAGTAAACCTGATTCCCCATCCACCCGCACCTGAACGCCTGAGTTCCCTAGCTCAGACAAACAACTCTTTCTTCTTTCTCCTTCACAAGCTCTTTTCGATCGTTGCTACAATCTCGTCTGTATCGTGCACTGTAGATAGGCGCTCCGCAATCAACCCCTGCGCGTCCACTATGTAGTATTCGGGCAAGCTCGTTACGTTATAGCTTTTCGCCACTTCGGAGCCCGATCCGTGCGCCCGCACGTGGATTCCTTTGATCTCGTGTTCGGCGACGGCCTTGCGCCAAGCGGAAGCGCTTTCGTCCAACGAGATATTGAGAAATACGACTGGCTGATCAGCCATTTGCGCTTTGATCTGTCGCAGAAAAACTAGGTCGCCGATACACGGTCCGCACCAACTTGCCCAGAAATCCAAGAATACCGCCTTCTCTTTGAACTGACTCAGGGATACTGGCTGGCCGTCGAGGTCGGAGAGGGTGAAGTCGGGAGCGGGCTGCCCTGGGCTCAGACGAAGGGCCTTGTGCAACGCCGCTGCGATCGCCTCGGTGTATTCTGGGTGCGGGTTGATTTTCTTGAAATCCTCCCACTTTTCGCGGGCTCGCTCAAATTGCTCGCTACCACCCTCAAATCCCTTGATTACCTGCCCGGCCAGATACCAATATAGCACCCGCCCCTCCATGGATTTTTTCGCTTGATCGTATCGCTGCGCAAAATCCCAGGTCGTCCAGCCTAGTGGTTCGGTGAACAGCGAGTCGAGGCGGGCTTGAGCTGTTGCCGACAAATCGAACTGCGCTAGATCGACGATGTCCGACAGCTTGCGCGGTTTGTGGTTTGCGTAACTTGAATCGAGCTGAGCTTGGAGCGAATCCGACAGACCCAATCCCGACATATTGATTTTCTCGGAGAGCTTGCGCGTCTTGGCGAATTCTTCCAACTGTCCTTCTTTGGCGAGATGAAAGACCACCCTCCCGTCCGTAGTATCGACTCTCGGCGCGTCTTCATTTGGATAGGTACTCCTATAGGATTTGGTCTGTGCAAACAGCGAGTCGAGGAGAGTTTGCTTTGCTTGCGACGCGCCTAGCCGCGACAAGTCGAATTGTTCGGACAGTTTTGGTTTCTCGGCCTTTTCGTAACTTGAATCGAGCCGAGCTTGGAGCGAATCCGACAGACCGTACCGAGACAAATCGATTAGCGGTGACAGGCCTAGGATAGGAACGTTGTTCTTTTCGTATATCGAATCAAAGCGGGCTTGGGCCGAATCCGACAGGCCGTACTGCGACAGTTTCAGTAGTTTAGACATGGCAGGAGATTTGTGTTCCTCTCTATCTTCCTCTTCCATCTTCGCAAACCAGTCGAGCGTAAGATCTACAAATGTGTCATAATCCGGCGTGCTTATGGCCTTTTCGTCCGCTAGGGGAATATCTAACAGGAAGTCGTAGTACGCCGGCACAATAGCTTTGTTCTCGCGTCCATTGGCGAGATAGTAACGCCTCGGGTAGGAAATCATGCGTTGAGCCCATTCGTACTTGATGAATGCCGTAGCATAATCGACAAATCCCGGGGTGAGTGCGTACTCCTCGCGTCCCTCGGCCAGAAATTCGAACTGGTCTTGCCGCCGCTGATCTACTTGGTGCTTGAAATCTGCGATTTCCAGCCCCTTGTAGTCTAGACTGAAGGGACCGAATTCGGACATCCATTCGACCACGAAACGGTTATTGTCGGCTCCTGGGCCGCTAAACGAATAAGAAGGCCCGAAAAAGCCCTCCTCCACGAAGATGTGCAAACTGTCGCCGGGTTCGACATAGAAGGCGAACAGATCTCGCTTGTCAAAGACCATGAACTTCAGTAGCTGCCACAAGCTAGGGAACCCGCTTTCGTACCGTCCGATGACGAGGGTCCCCCACGCAGTGGGCACTGAGAGGGAGAAGCGGTTCTGCTCGTCTAGGACGATGCGGGACGTGGTCTGCGCTGGGGACAGAGCAGAGTCGTATTGAAACCCGATTTCCCGCGAGTGGGGATCCCGAAATTCGCCAGTGATGATCGCGACTTGCGGCTGCATCCCTTCTTCAGCCAAGGAGGCGACCGCACCGGTGAGTAGGGTTATTGCGGCGACGAGGAATGCGTTTGATAAATGGTTCATACAAACAGTTCTTCCACCAGCGTCCGGGCCTGCTCGACGACCGTTTCGAGGCTGCCGGGGGCGAGCTTGGCCCAGTAGGTAACGTCTTCGTTGGCCTCGTGTCCGCCTCGGGCGTAGGCTGCCCGCGTCGGCAGGTAGCCGACATAGTGCGTGGTGAGGTGCGCTGGAAAGAGAAAAGGGGCCGCTGAGTTCGTTTTGAGCGCGAGTTGTCCCTCGACAAAAGGTTCTCCAGGCAGGCCGATTACGCCGAGGTCGCCGATGCGGAAAGCTTGGATTTCATAGGGGAACTCGGCGTTCCGCTGTCGGCACAGTTCGACGCTGCGGGTCGATGCGGCCCGGAACCAGTGCGGGTCCACTTCGCCGTTGGCTCCGCGCGGCGGTTGCGGATTCTCAGCGAGGATCGCGTTGACCTCGCGCAAGCGCTCGGCCAGAATTTCGCGCAAGGGCAGGCCGACCTTTTCCATCTTACAATCCAATGCAGCGTCGTTGGCAAACGTCATATTGTGGACGATGCGTTCGCTTATCTGGGCCAATTCGCGCCCCATCCGCTGGTGATCCGGCCGGCAATCCGGGTCGAAGGGATGCCAGGGGTTGATGTTGCCGCAACAGCCGTTGACGACTAACGGCACGGCGTCGGAGCCGAATAGCTGCTGCATTTCCCGCGTCCAAGCACCAGGCCAATCCGCCGACACGGCCCGGTAGGTCTCGGGGTGTCCGAACGCATTGACCGGGTGACAGGTGTAGTGCAGGAGAAAGGCCAGCGGCTGCATATTCATATCTTGGATGCAGCACACGCCGACTTCCGGGTCCATTGGCCCTTCGAGATAGCAGATATCCGCGATCCCAAACGGCTGCTGTTCCCGACCCAGCGGCTTGGGCATGGCGATAGTGCCGTCCCGGCGTATGCCACGGCGATTGAAGGCCAAATCCCCTAACACGCCGCGTCCCAGACCGATGCGCACAGGTTGCAGCTTGCTCACTGCTTCGACTGCGGCTTCGACTGCGGCGGCAGCGGCCCGGTCGCCGTAGGCGCGCTCGGCCCCGCGCAGATACTCGGTCTCTGCGGTGGTCTCCAATGGGAAATCTGGGTCCAGCATAAAGTAGCCGAGGCTCGGGGCGGAGTGCGTTTGGGTCGCCTGGACCATGATCGCCTCGGGTGCGATACCCGTTTGCTCGCCGATGGCGGCGCGGATTTGGTCCGTGTAGGAGCCGGTGACGATGGTGAGATCCAAAATCACCATACAGACGCGCCGCTCGCCTGCCGCAAAGACGATGGCCTTGGCAAAGAGTGGGTCCATCACGGCTTGGGCCGGACGGTGTTCGCCAGCTCCGCTGCCTGCTAAATGCGTCCCTGCCGGCGGGGTGATGTCGATCATCGCCGCTCCGGCTCGCAGTAGGTTGGTCTCGTGCATGACTTTCCTTTCGGCGCAGCTAATAGCGCAACGCGGCGTTGTCCCATCGCAGCAGCGCATCTTGTGCTCGCCATTGGGGATGCGCTTCATCGTTGGCGGCGACATGCTGGAACCACTCGGCGCAACGCGCATCCAAGGGACGCATACTCATCAACGCGCCGAGGGCGTTAAAGCGCACAAAAGGCTCGGCGTCGGTCAGTGCCTCTACTACTCGATCCTCCGCACCATGTGCCTCCCGGCCCCATAGTGCCAGCGCCTGTAGCGCATTGTGCCGCACCCAGATATCCTCGTCGTCGATAGCGCGCTCGATGTCGGGTATCAGCGCTAGGCTTTCGCGGCCCAGATCACCCGCGATGTCCGCAGCCATCGCCCGCAGCCACGGATCGGGGTCCGCCAGCGTCTCGCGCAGCGCAGCCACGGCGACGCGGCCCGCTGCACTCAGCGCCACCGCGGCCATCTCGCGCTCTTGCTCGTCTCCGTGGCGCATCCGAGCGACTAAAGCCTGCGCCTCATCGGCATCTACTTGCCCACCCAGACTATAGGCCGCCTCCAGCGCCTCGTGTTCTTGGTCTGACGCTAAATTTTGGAATAGCGACTCCATTGATGCCGTGCCGCCGAGCCGTTCGGCTCCGCGGCCGCCAAGCCAGTTCCACATCGTCTGCCAAGTCTTGGGCAGGCACAACAAGCGCCCGTCGGGGTGCGCCGACCATTGGCGCGCGGTTGCAGCAAAATCGGGATTGTAGGAGGCTGCGGCCTGCCAGCTTGGCTCGTGCGGCTCGTCCCGGCGGTCGAAGACAAATTTGAGCATAATCCGCTCGGTATCGCTCACGTTGGCCCCGGCCCGGTGCCAAGAAGAGAAATGGCAGATGGCCATCACTCCGGCGTCGCCTTCGACCTCGCATTCCAAGGTCTCCATTGCTTCGGGCCGTTGCCGATAGTACTGCGATCCGGGTACCAAGGTCGTCGGCCCCAACTCTTTTGGCACTGCATGGGGGAAGTACACCAGCAGCACTTTGCGCGGCCGGTGCCCATAGCGCCAGGGGCGGGTCCAGCCTCGCAGGGCTCGTGGTGTCCCGTCTTGGTGAAATCCGCCGGCTGCTTGGCCGGGTTGGGTCAGGTGGGCGTGGCGGTGGCAGAGCATGTGATAATCCGCGCCCAAGATGCTCGTCAGCGCCCCCACTACCTGCGGATGCGACAATACCTGCACAAGTGCCGGGACCTGTTCGTAGATGGCGTTGCCGGGATTTTTGCCCTCGACAAAGGCAGCGTGAGTATGGGCGCAAACCGCTTGGTGTATGTCCGCGTCGATCGCGGGGTGGAAGATGTGGTACCCGCGTGCGATAAAGGCGAGTATCTCGTCGTCGTTGAGTCGAAAGTCCACAGGCCGGTCTCCTCGTCGGTTTTCTAGGGTCGTCGCGTACTATCCATTTTCCATCCGCGCCGCTTCTAATGCGGCCTGAAAGTCCTCTGGCAGCGGCGCGGTAAACTCCATCATCTCGCCAGTGGTCGGATGCGCGAAGCGCAGTTTTTTGGCGTGTAGGGCTTGGCGTTTGATCAGGCTCAGCATCCAGTTGGCTTGGCGTCGATACTCGGGGCGAACCCCTCTGGCTTGGTCGCGGCCTCCATACACGGGGTCGCCGAAAACTGGATGGCCGATATGGGCTAGGTGTACGCGGATTTGGTGGGTGCGTCCGGTCTCTAGCTGGCACTCGGCTAGGCTGGTAAAGGGGAAGCGCTCGGCGACCTTGAAGTTGGTGGCCGCGGCTCGACCGTCGGCGATTACGGCCATTTTCTTGCGGTTTTTGGGATGGCGGCCAATCGGCGCTTCGATCTGCCCATTTTCTTCGCGCAAGACGCCCCACACTAAGGCGGCGTAACAGCGTTCGATCTGGTGCGCTTGGAGGCTTGCGGCCAGCGTCCGGTGGGCGGCGTCGCGCTTGGCCACGAGCAGCAAGCCGCTGGTTTCCTTGTCGAGCCGGTGGACGATTCCCGGTCGGAGCGCGCCGTTGATGCCCGACAGGTCGCGGCCGTGGTGCAACAGCGCATTGACGAGGGTGCCTTCGGTCGCGCCCGGAGCCGGATGCACGGTCATGCCGGCTGCCTTGTTCACGACCAGCAAGTCGTCGTCTTCGTACGCGATGGACAGAGGCAGTGGCTCGGGACGTGCGGCTGATGGCTCGGGCGCGGGCAGTTCGACAGCGATTGCGTCTCCGGGCTGGACCAAGTAGGCCGGGCGCGTCTTTTGGCCGTTGACGCGGATCGCTCCGGCCTTGATGAGTGCTTGGATGCTGCTGCGCGAATGTTGGGGACAGTGGGTGCGAAGAAAAAGATCGAGCCGCTCGGCGGCTGATTCGACGGGGACGGCGAGGTCCATGGGAATTTACTCCCGCGCGATTTCCTCTTCGGGCGCAGGGGAGGACGGCTGCTCTGGGGAGGCGTCCGTCTTTTCGCGGCGCGAGTAGCCCAAGACCAAGAGCAAGACGCCGACGGTGACAAAGGAATCGGCAAAGTTGAAGATCGGCCAGCGCAAATCCCCGAGGCCGAAGTCGAAAAAATCCACCACTTCCCCCAAGTACAGGCGGTCGATGATGTTGCCCACCGCACCGCCTAGTACTAGGCAGAGCGCTAGGCGCAAGAACCGTTCGTTTTCGGCGAGCGAGCGATAGAGGTAAACGAGGATGCCGAGCGCGAGGATCGAGAAGGCGGTGTGCAGAAATGGGCTGCCCATATTTAGCCCGAAGGCCGCGCCGGGGTTGTGGATGTAGGTCAGGCGGAAAAAGTTGCCCAATACAGGTTCGGATTGGTACAGGGCCATGGAGCCGCGGACGATGAATTTGCTCACTTGATCGATGGCCACGGCCAGTGGTATGATCCACAGGAATGTCACTCTAAGTCCGACTCCCCCTCGCGTTTGGACTTGCAGCTAATGCACTGGGTGGCGGTGGGCACGGCTTCTAGACGGCCGCGGCCGATGGGACCATTGCAAGTACGGCAGATACCAAAGGTGCCGTCCTCGATGCGTTGCAGGGCCTCGTTTAAGTAGTCGATGTAATCGCCACCGCGCTGGGCGAGGAGCAGGGATTTTTCGCGCTCCATGGCGTCGGTCCCGTGGTCGGCCATGTGCAGAGAGTAGGTCGAGCGGTCCTCGGAGGCGGTTTCCCGGGCGTCGTTGCGCGAGGTGTTTTCGATGGCTTCGACGTCGTCTGAGGTCTGGGCGATTTTTCCGCGGAGCAATTCTTCAAAAAACTTGAGGTCCTTTTGGTCCATCTGCTTGGATTGGTCGTTCATTTTACTTTTCCTTCTCTTCCTAGGCTCTAGCGATGGCAATGGTGCCGTCGTGGCCGTTGACCTGCCGCTCCTGCTGCAAGAGTGCCTCTTGGGGCAATTCTCCAGTGTGGAGGGCTAGCGCTAGAATCTCGGCGGCGATGTACGAGCTGTGCTGCTGCACCGCTTCCTCCAGAGCGGTCGTGCCTCGCACCCAGACGTGGATGCGGTCGGCGACGTCTAGCCCGGCCTCTTTGCGCATGTTTTGTACGCGGTTGACGAATTCGCGCGCAGTGCACTCGGCGATCAACTCGTCGTCGAGTTGGACGTCTAGCCCGACCCCGAGGTTATTGTCGATGGCTACCACTACGCCCTCTTTCTCTCGGCGCTGCACAGCGATGTCGGCCAGCCCGATCTCGCCGCCGGCCACGGAGAGCTGGCCGCCGCTTTCGAGGAGGTGTACATCCTCGACCGTCAGGGCTTGGATCCGAGCGGCGACTTCTGGCATCTGCTTGCCGAAGCGCGGTCCTAAAGCGCGGAAGTCAGGCCGATAGGAGACCTCGCTGAACTCGGTCTCGTCTTCCACCAACACCACCTCTTTGACGTTGAGCTCGTCGGCTAGCAGGTCGGTCATCTGCTCCAGCCCGTGGTGGCTGTGTCCGTTGGGGGGCAGGAGATAGAGGTGTCGCAGCGGCTGGCGCACTTTGAGTTCGTGCTTGCTGCGCAGCGAGCGGCCCAAGACCACGGCCCGCGTCGCTAGTTCCATTTGCTGCTCTAAGGCGGCGTCGCGCAAATGCTCGTCGGCCTGCGGCATGTCGCACAGATGGATGCTTTCGGGTGCTTCGGCATCCACGCGGCGCACCAAGTTCTGGTAGATAATATCGGTGATAAAGGGCAAGACCGGGGCTAGGGCTTTGATGAAGGTCACCAGCACCCGATATAGCGTGTCGTACGCCGCTGCCTTGTCTTGGTCGTCTTCGGACTTCCAGAAGCGGCGGCGGCTGCGGCGAATGTACCAGTTGGTCAGCTTCTCGATAAAGGCCACCATTGCCGGTACCGTGCGATAGAGCCGGTAGGCTTCCATTTCGGCGTTGAGGTCGTGGAGCAGGGTCTGCAACTCCGAAAGAATCCAGCGGTCGAGGCGGTGGTCGAGCGTCTGCGCGCGGTGCTCGTCTGGCGTCCAACCGTCAATGGCCGCGTAGGTGACGAAAAAGCTATAGGCATTCCACAGGGGGATGATGACATCGCGCAGGCTTTGCTTGATGCCCTCTTCGGTAAGGCGCATCTCCTCGGCCTTCATGGCCGGCGAGTTGAGCAGATAGAGGCGCAGGGCGTCGGCACCGTAGGTCTCGAGCATCTCAGCCGGATCGGGATAGTTCTTCAAGCGCTTGCTCAGCTTGCGTCCGTCGGCGGCTAGCAACATGCCGCCGACGATGCAGTTGCGGAAAGCCGGCTTGTCGAACAGGGCCGCGGCGAGGATCGTCAGAGTGTAGAACCACCCTCGGGTCTGATCGAGGTTTTCGGAGATGAAGTCGGCTGGGAAAGAGGCTTCAAAGTCCTCGCGCCGCCCAAAGGGGTAGTGGCTTTGCGCGTACGGCATGGACCCAGACTCGAACCAGCAGTCGAGGACTTCGGGTACGCGCCGCAGCGAGCCGTTCCCCGAGGGTGCTGGGATCTCGAGGTCGTCGATGAAGTGCTTGTGCAGGTCATCGACCTCGCGTCCGGTGAGCTCGCACAACTCTTGGCGGCTGCCGACGCACACGGCCTCGCCCGTCTCCTCGTTGCGCCAGATCGGCAGCGGCGTTCCCCAGTAGCGGTTGCGGCTGACGGCCCAGTCCGGTGCTGACTCAACGCCCTTGCCGAAGCGACCATTGCGGATGTGTTCGGGGATCCACCAGATCTGCTGATTGGCGGCGAGCATCTTTTCCTTTACCTCGCCTTCGATTTTCACGAACCAAGTGGAGATCGTGCGGTAGATCAGGGGCGAGTCGCAGCGCCAGCAGAAGGGGTACGAGTGCTCGATGGAGCCTTCGGAGAATAGCTGACCGGAGGCGCGCAAGCGGCGGATGATGGGCGTATCGGTGTCTTTTACGAAAGTGCCCGCCAAGTCCGGGATCTCGTCGGTGAAACAGCAGTCGGCGTCGATGGGGCAGACCACGGGCAAGCCCTCGGCCAGACCGAGTTGGTAGTCGTCCTCGCCGAACCCCGGGGCGATGTGGACGATGCCGGTGCCGTCGTCGGTGGATACAAAGTCGGCTGTTACGACGCGGAAAGCGCCTTCCTCGGCGCGGTCGGCGAAGTAGGAGAACAGGGGCTCGTAGCGCAATCCGACGAGGTCTTCGACGGCGAATGGCGTTACCTCGGCGATTTCGCTGTCGTGTCGGCGGAAGAGATCTTCGACGAGGGAAGCGGCGAGAATGAACTGCCCTCCGTCGCGGGTAGTGACGCGCACGTAGTCGATGTCGCGGCCGACGGCCAAGCCCATGTTGGAGGGCAGCGTCCACGGGGTCGTCGTCCAAGCGAGCAGGGACAGGCGCGGCTCGCCGGCGACGCGAAAGCGCACTGTGATCGACGGGTCCTGAGTGTCTTGGTAGCCTTGGTTGACCTCGAAGTTTGAAAGCGGTGTGGCGCAGCGGGGACAGTAGGCAAGGGACTTGTAGCCCTCATAGACAAGGCCCTTGTCCCACAGCGATTTAAACACCCACCACACGGACTCCATGAAATCGGGGTCCATCGTCCGGTACTGGTTGTCCCAATCAACCCAGCGTCCCAGTCGCTCGATTAGCCGCTGCCACTCTGCTGTGTAGCGTAGCACCAAATCTCGGCAAGCCTCGTTGAACGGGGCCACTCCGTATTCGAGAATGTCGCGTCGCGACCCGAGCCCGAGCTGCTGTTCAGCTTCGTTTTCGACGGGCAGGCCGTGGCAGTCCCAGCCCCAGCGGCGCTCGACCCGATAGCCGCGCATCGTCCAGTAGCGGGGCACCACGTCCTTGGTGATGGACGCCAGCAGGTGTCCGTAGTGGGGCAGTCCAGTCGCAAAGGGCGGCCCGTCGTAGAACCGAAAGGGCCGATCGACGGAGCGAGCATTGACGGATTTGCGATACAGGTTGCCGTCGCGCCAGAACTCGAGGATGTGGCGCTCCTGAGCGGGAAAATCGACTTGGGACGGAACCGGGGCAAAAGGGGTTTGGGGTGCCATGCTCATTCGGCTGCGGGGAAGATATTGTTGAGGAAAACGACGACGAGCCTGAGCAGGAAAAACAGGACTATCGGTGTAAAGTCTATTCCGGTTGACCAGAAAAACCTCGGCAAGAAGGAGCGGACTGTATCGAGGGCTGGATCGGTGACGCCGCGCAGGAATTGGACGAGCGGGTTGTGGGGACTGGGATTAAACCACGAAATCAGCACCCGGATGAGGACCACATAGCTGTAGATCGTAATGAGACCAATGAGGAGGCCCTTGACGTCTGCAAAAAAACCGCCGAAATCGAACACGATTATCTCCTGTGCATCAAGTCGGCCGAGGGCCGAAGATCGCCGTGCCGAGGCGCAACAGATTGGCTCCCTCGGCGATGGCGAGTTCAAAGTCGCCGCTCATGCCCATGGATAGGTAATCCATGGACACGCTGGCAAATTCGCACTCGGCGACTTTTTCGCCGAGCTCGCGCAAGGTCCGAAAGCAGCCCCGGACAGTGCCTTCGTCCTCGCTGTGGGCGGCAATGGTCATCAGGCCGCGAATCCGCAAGTGTGGCAGCGGTGCGAGGGCTGCGACTAGATCGACGAGCTGGTCGGGTGCCACTCCCGCTTGGCTCAGGCTACCGGCCGTGTTTACCTGCAAGAGCGCCTCGATGGTGCGACCGGTCTGCTCGGCTCGGCGGCTGAGTGCCCGCGCTAACCGAATGGAATCAACCGACTGCACGAGATCGAAAAGCTCGACGGCCCGCCCGGCTTTATTCGTCTGCAAGTGACCGACGAAGTGCCAGGCGAGCGGTGCGGTGACCTGCGGACGCTTGGCCGCTGCTTCTTGGATGCGGTTTTCGCCCACGAGGCGCAAGCCACAGGCGTAAGCGGCCTCGATCTCGCGTGCGCTGCGCGTTTTGCTGACGGCGACGACCTCAATCGCGCTTGCTGCCCGCCCGCTATGCTCGGCCGCCCGCTCAATGCGAGTGCGCAGTAATTCCCAGTTGTCGCGGATGTGGTTCATACAAAATATCTAGACCACTAAAGATACGAATCAGCCTAGTTGGACACAAACCAACAGCGGCTTGGCTCAGGCCGCTATGTCTTCTTCTGCGGAGTGGGCTTTTTCTGCGGCGCTAAGGCTCTCATCTACGAGCAATGACAAGGAGGAGAAAAGCAGGGTCGAAACGAGAATGTCCAAGAGCACGGCCTGCGCCAACAGCCCCTCGGTCCCTACGTAGGGGGCCAGTCCATGCGGGCCATAGAACAACTCGAACAGCAACGCGCCGCGTGGCAGGAGCCGCCAGCCAATGCGCTGCCCTGGATGAGGGCCGGGTAGCGAGTACGCTATGGGAGCCAGTCCCCGCAAAAGTAGCGGCACGGCCACTAGGACGAGCGCGGCCTCGTACAGCCCGTCCGCGGTCGGCCACAGTGCGCCGAGATCGAGCGCGGTCCCCAGGAGTGCGAAAAAGAGCATGAAGGCCACTGGCGCGCCCCGGTGCAGCAGCAACCGCACGCGGCGGCTTTGCTGCTTATCCTGTACGAGGCCCGCCACCAACCCACAGGGCAAGGCCATCAGCCCGAGAGTATCTAGCGCGAGAGCTGTGAAGAAAAAAGCCCCGACTAGGCCGGAGACTATGGTCGCGCTTGGCGTGGCAAACCGCCTTAAAAGGCGTAGCCCCAGCCCCAGCCCACCGCCAGCTACAAGCGAAAGGCCGACGCGCCCGACCCATCCTGCGGCTCCGGTTTCCAGCAGAATCAGTGCTCCAGCCAATGCCCCGAGGGCGCAGCCGGTCCCTAGCACGGCCAGCACTAGTACGCCGCGCCGGCCAAATTCTGGTACACCAGTGAAAGGCCCCCACAAGCTGGCCAGTGCGCCGAGGAGTACGGCTTGCTCCCAAGGCAGTCCGAGCAATGCGGTGGCCGCGGTCACTGCGGCAAAGACCAGCGCGGTCGCCACCGCTACCAACCCAAGCGTGCGCCAAGCGTACGTTGGCCATACTACGTGCAGCCCTACTTGGAATCCGACCCCGAGGCCCGCCGTGAGAAAGAGCAATTGGTGCAGGGAAAATGCGCCTAGATCGACTAGTTGCAAGCCGCCGCCGCCCAGCAACATCCCGGCCCCGATCCATCCCACCAGTGCTGGTAGGCGGATCGCCTGCGCCAATTGGCCTCCGGCCGCGGCCAAGAGGGCCAGCGCACCCAGCATCCACGCGGCGTCAAAGGGGCTAGAGCGATCCTGCGGCGGTCCGCAGTAGATCAACAGCAGGACAAAGGCGGCTACTACTATCGTTTTCATGGCGAGAGGCGGTCCCGCCCAGCTAACTTTAGTCGGATCCTTTGGCGGCGGCCCGTTGTTGGCCTAGATAGAGGACTGGGCTGGCGACGAATACAGACGAATAGGTGCCGACCACGACGCCGATCATCAAGGTGATGGTAAAGTCGCGGTTGACCTCGCCGCCAAAGATCATCAGCACCAGCACTGCCATAAGGGTCGTCGCCGAGGTGATCAGCGTGCGGCTCAGGCACTCGTTGATGCTCTGGTTGACCGTGCCGTCAAAGCCCTGTCGGCGGGCTGTGTGCAGGTTCTCGCGGATGCGGTCGAAAACCACAATCGTGTCGTTGAGCGAGTAGCCGACAATGGCCAACAGGGCAGCGACCACCGCGAGGGTAATCTCAATGTCGAAGAGCGAGAGCAGCCCGAGGGTGATAAGCACGTCGTGGAAGAGCGCGACGACCGCGGCGATGCCGTAGAGGAAGCGGTGGAAGCGCCAAGCCATGTAGATCAGGATCAGCGCCAGTGCCACCAGCACTGCGCGCACGGCCGCGTCGCTCAGCTCGCTGCCGATTTTGGGGCCGACCTTTTCTTGGCGGCGAATCCACTCCATTTCTTCGATATTGTTGACAAATCCGGCCTTGAGCACCCCCATGATTCCATCGGCTACCTCAGTGCCTGCCCCGCTCTCGCTGACGCGGATGAGGATGTCGTTTTCCGAGCCGAACTGCTTGATCTCGCTCTTGCTCAGGTCGATTTCGGCATCGCCCACGGGGACGCGACCGAGCTGGCTGCGAATGTCCTCGACTTGGACGGCTGGATCGAAGTGCAACTCCAGCAAGGTGCCGCCGGCGAAGTCAATGCCCTTGCGGATGCCATTGGTGCCCAAATTGGTGCCCAAAATGGAGACGATGCCGATGAGCAGCACGGCCGCCGAGGTGCCGAAACCAATGTTGCGCAGGGAGAGGAAGCGGATGTTCAAATTAGAGAACAGTCCAACGGGCCCGATGCTCAAGGTCGATTGCTCCGATCTCCGGGTAATCAGATCGAAGATTGTGCGGGTTACAAAGAAGGCCGTAAAGAGGCTGGAGACGATGCCGATGCACAGGGTCAAAGCAAAGCCGCGGATCGGCCCGGTGCCGAACTGATAGAGCACGATGCCGACGAGGAACGTGGTTACGTTGGCGTCGATGATGGCCGAAAGCGCGTGGCCATAGCCGGAATCAATGGCCGCGCGCACGGTCTTACCCGAGCGCAGCTCTTCGCGGATGCGCTCAAAGATCAGCACATTGGCGTCAACGGCCATGCCGATGGTCAGGATGATGCCAGCGATGCCGGGCAAGGTCAGGGTGGCGTGAAAACCGGCCAGCACCGCCATGATGAAGAGCATGTTGAGCAGGAGGGCGCAGTCGGCGATCAGCCCGGCGGCGCGGTAGTAGAGGACCATGAAGATCACGACTAGTACCATGCTGTAGATGGCTGCGGTCTTGCCTTGCTCGATGGAGTCGCGCCCTAGCGAGGGGCCGACCGTGCGGTCTTCGATGATCTCGACCTCGGCCGGTAGCGCACCGGCCCGTAGCACGATGGCGAGGTCTTTGGCCTCTTCTTGGGTGCCGCTGCCGGTGATGATGCCGCGACCCTCGCTGATTTTGTTTTGGATGACTGGGGCCGAGTACACGGATTCGTCGAGGACGATGGCCATGCGCTCACCGATGTGCGAACCTGTGATGCGGCTGAAGAGCCGCACCCCTTCGTCGGTGGTCGAGAAGTTGACGATGGGCTGGCCCATGTACTCTACTACTTGGCCGATGGAAACAAAGGCGTCCTGAATCATGTGCCCGGTCATCTCCGGCTTTTTGCGCACCAAGTAGAGGAAGTAAAACTCATTGCCCTCGGCTCCGGCGGGCTTGCTCGAAAAGAGGAATTCCATGTCTGCGGGGATGAGGTCTTGGGCTTCTGGGGCGTTGAGCAAGTTCTTGACGCGCTGCAAGTCGCGGCCCGAGACAGTGAGGTCTTCTCCTGCACCGCTGAGCATGGAGGAGAGGGGGGTGTTTTCTGCTGTGGAGGAAAGGAGGAGGTCTTCTTCTTCCTCTTCTTCCTCTTTTTGCGGGGCTAGCACTTGGTCGATGCGCTGGATCAAGCGGGTGCGATCCTCAGCGGGTTCGAGGAGCTGGAATTCGAGCAGCGCGGTTTGCCCCACTAGATCTTTGGCGCGTTGCACGTCTTGGACGCCGGGCAACTCGATGATGATGCGGTTTTCGCCTTGGCGCTGAATAGTCGGCTCGGCTACCCCAAACTGATCGACGCGGTTGCGGATGACTTCTTGGGCTTGGGCGACCGCATCTTGGGCTTCCTGCTGCTCCATCCCCTCGGTCTTGACCTCTAGGACGAGGTGGATGCCGCCCTGCAAGTCCAGCCCCAAATTGAGCGAGCGCTTTTTCAGATCGACGAGTTGCCCGGGAGATTTTAGCTCCATGGCCTCTCGCTCGTCGTCCGCCATACTGTAAAATTCCACGCTCGGCAGCAGGTAGTACACTGCCGCGGCGATCAGTGCCACGATCAGCACGAGTCTTCGATTGCGTTTCATAAATTGGTCTTTACTCCGCTAGTGCCGAGCACAGCCCGGCGAAGGTTTGTTGCTATTGCAAAAGCGAAAGCGGTCGCGCAGCCCGGTTGATGCCCGGTGCATGAGCTGCCCGTCTCGCGCAAAAAAAATAAAGCCCTCGACGTTCGTTAGGCCCTCGACGAGCGCGAGCCCTTGCTCAGGCCCTAAGACGAAGACCGCGGTTGACAGAATGTCGGCGTCCAGTGCGGTCGCGGCCCACACAGTGGCGCTTATGCTAGCCCGCGCTGGATAGCCAGTCTTGGGGTCGAGCAGGTGGTGATAGCGCTCGCCTTCCCAATCAAAGTACTGCTCGTAGTCGCCCGAGGTCGCGATCGCTGCGAGCCCGGGGTCTTCTACTGCTAGGTATTGCTCTGGGTCGCGCGGGTGCTGCACCCCAAAAAGCCAAGGCCGTTCGTCTGGCTTTTCGCCCCAATAGCGAATGTCGCCCCCGGCCTCGATAATCCCGGCCTCCACTTGCAACTCCTGCATGGCCGCCACGGCTTGGTCAACTGCGTAGCCTTTGGCTGCCGCTCCCAGATCCAACCGCAGGCCCGGCTTGTTGATCCGAAACGACTGGGCCGCAACCTCCAAGCCTTCGTAGCCCACTAGCGCCAGCGCCGAGTCGATCTGCGCTGGCGCAGGCGGCGCTGCCGCATCGGGGAAATTCCACAGACTCGTCAACGCTCCCACCGTGCAGTCAAAAGCCCCATCGGTCAACGCGGCGAAGTACTGACTGCGCGCTAAGACTGAAATCAGCCCGGCTGAGCCGTGCGTTGGGGTGAGTTGCGCCTGCTGCTCTATCCGCCGTAAGGCTCCATCCTCGCGGTAGTGGCTCATTGCCGAATCGACGCGGGCGATCTCCGCGTACGCCGCCTCTAGGTGTGGGCGAACCACTGCTTCGTCGCCGTAGAGCTTGACCGTGACGAGGGTTCCCAACAAGAGGCGGTCGGCGCGCACCGGCGCGGCGGGCCGGGGCGACGGCAGAAAGTACAGGACCACGGCCAAACCGCCGACGGCCAGCAGACTGCGCTTGAGCATGGGCTAGTCGCGTCAATTGTTGCGTTCGACGACGAGCTGCACGGCTCGTTCTAGCGCGGCGCGGGCCGGGGATGGGGCCAGTACTTTTAGGCATTGCTGAGCTTGGGCGGCGTATTCGTGTGCGGTCTCGGTGGCGGCGGCGACTCCTCGGTACTCCTCGACAAAGGCCACGATCAGCTTCCATTCGGCTTCGTCTTTGTCGGGCCGGGTCAAAAGGGCCTCCATCTCGGCCCGCGCCGCTGAAGGGGCTTGCTGTAAGGCGCGTATCAATGGCAAGGTGATCTTGCCTTCGCGTAGGTCGTGTCCGACGGGCTTGCCCATGGTCGCCTGATCGCTGGTGAGGTCGAGGATGTCGTCGGCGACTTGGAAGGCGCGGCCGAGTGATTCTCCGTAGCGACCCATGGATTGCACGATCTCGTCTGATGCGCCGGAGAGAATCGCGCCAATCCGCGCTGCGGCCGAGATCAGGGAAGCCGTTTTGTCGCTGACCATGGCAAAATACGACTCTTCGCGCGTGTCGCACTGAGTGCCGATCTGGATTTCAAAAATTTCGCCTATGCTCAGCCGCTCGGTGGCGTGCGCGACTGCGCTTAGGACCTGCAGATTGCCGATCTCGATCAGCAGGCGCAGGGCGCGTGCGAGCAGAAAGTCGCCCATGAGCACGGCGATCTGCCCGGTCCAACGCTCGTTGACCGTCTCGCGGCCCCGGCGCACGGTTGCTGAATCTACTACGTCGTCGTGAGCCATGGTGGCGGCGTGAATCATTTCGACGGCCACAGCCGTGTCGATTAGCTGTTCGTTCCAGTGGCCAGACGCTTTGGCCACGAGCAGGATGAGGGCTGGCCGGAGGCGCTTGCCCTTGAGGGTGGCCATGTAGCGGGCAATGACGTGAACCAGCTCGACATCGGCATTGAGTTCGGCGTTGAGCCGCTTTTCAAACCGGGCCAGTTCTTGATCAATCAGACCTATACAAGGATCCATGAGAAAGGCATCTGTCGAAATTAAATCACTAAATAAATAGAAAATTTAGAAGCTAAGTATTGAAAATATACCTGTCAATCTATGCGCGAAGTGCTGGCAATGGATTGATTTCGCTCTATGAATTATACTTGTCGCTTCATTGCAACACGGGGAGACCGCTATGAAAATTACTCAGATCAAGACCTATTTGATGCAGTGTGCGCCTCCGCAGGCGAGTGGTTGGTCGGCGCGCAACTGGCTCTTCGTCAAGGTCGAAACCGACGCTGACATCTACGGCGTGGGCGAGGCGTCGGGCTGGCCGCGCGTGGTCGAAACGGCCATCCACGATCTAACGCCTTTGCTAATCGGCGAAGACCCGTTCCACATCGAGCGGCTGTGGGGCAAGATGCAGGTGGCGATGATGGGCCACGGCATGACCGGCATCGTCGGCTCTGGTGCCATGACCGGCATTGAGATGGCCTTGTGGGACATCAAGGGCAAAGCCCTCGGGCAGCCGGTGTGGAATCTCTTGGGCGGCAAGATGCGCGACCGGGTGCGGGTCTATGCCCACGCGCACGAGACTGAACGGGCCCGCGCCTTGGTTGATCAAGGCTATACGGCAATCAAGACCGGGGAGATCAACAACTGCGTGGAAACGGTTGCCGCCATCCGCAAAGAGGTCGGCGACGAGGTGGATATCATGGTTGATGTCCACGGCCCGCCTTGGTTGACGACGCGCGACGCCATTGCTTTGGGCCGCGCACTCGAAGACTACGACCTGCTGTTTTACGAGGATCCAGTAGCCCCTGAAAACATCGACGCTCTCGCTCGAGTTGCCGACGCAGTAGATATTCCCATTGCTGCGGGCGAACGCCACGCCACTATTTGGGGGGTAAAAGAGCTGATTGAGCGCGAAATCATCGATGTGGTGCAGCCTGATACGGGCCGCGCTGGGGGGCTGTCGCAGATGAAGAAGATCGCCGCTATGGCCGAGGCTCACTACTGCACGATGGCTCCGCACGACGGCTCGTTGGGGCCGGTGGCCGAAATGGCGGCCGTGCATCTAATGGCTACGCTACCCAATTTCCTGATCTTGGAACACCTAGCCGACGATGTGCCGCAGCGCTACGAGGTGATGACTGGTCAACCCGAGGTGGTCGATAGCCATATCGCAGTGCCGGATGCGCCCGGGCTGGGCGTGGACCTAGTCGAGGAGACGATTGCCCAATATCCGTCGCAGGGCAACATCGCCGCTCCAGATACGAGCTATGACTATCAATACGTCCAGGCGCGGGTTGGGCGGGCACTGTGGCTCAGCGAACGGGAAATGCCGCCGCCGGACTATCGGCCAGGCGAGATATACTAGGCGTACAGCTTACCGGGGTTGAAAATGCCTTGGGGGTCGAGGGCGCGCTTGAGCATCTGATTCATGCGCGCCGCGCCGGCGCTGAGCAGGGTAAAGGCGTCTTCGTTGTGTTCGTCGGCGGCAAAGCGCCAGCCGATGGCTTGGTGGCGTGCGGCGGTGCGATGCAAATGCGCGGCTTGGGTGGCCACTGGTAATAATGCCCACAGCAAGCCGCCGGCCCAGTCCAGCCCCCAGCGGCTCAGGCCCTCGGCCTCTAGCGCTTTCATTAATTGCGCCATTTTGGTCGGCGGTCCAGTAAAGCGCCAGCGTTGTTGGCCCTCGGTCGGGACCAGCCATTCAAGCTCGCGCCAGCGCCGCCAGAAGGCGTGCGATTCGGCCTCTTCTACGATCTCCGACTCGGCTGATTCTTCTTCGCGCAACATTGCTAGCTGCTTCCGCACCGCTGGTGCTGGGCCTTCGACGCGGGCGGCTAACCGGTCGGCGTCGCAGACTAGGCCCGTGATTTGGAGGGGCCGCGCTGCCCAGGCGAGAATTCGCGCTAGTGCCGCGGTGGGCGTCAGCCCGTGGACGAACAGGGTTGCTTGGGTTTCAGGGCGCGGCCAGACCTTGAGGCAGACTTCGGTGAGAATTCCCAGCGTCCCGAAGGAGCCAGCCAACACTTTGGACAGATCGTAGCCCGTGACGTTTTTTACTACTTTGCCGCCGGTGCGAATGCGCTCGCCGCGGCCGTCGATCAGCTCGGCTCCGAGCAAGTGATCGCGCAGCGCACCCATCTTAAAGCGCCGCGGCCCCGAGAGGTTGCAGGCCACGGTGCCGCCGATGGTCGCGCCCGCACCCCAAGCGGGCGGCTCGAAAGCGAAATACTGGTTTTCGCCGTGGCACAGGGCTTCTATTTTGCTCAGCGTGGTGCCTGGGCGAGCGACTAGGATCAACTCGTTCGGCTCGTAGCTGATGATGCCGGTCAGAGCGGAGAGGTCGAGTGGGATTCCTGCGTGGTGGCGTCCGAGAAAGGATTTGGTGCGGCCGGCAAAAATGTTTAAGGCCGCGTTTTCGGCTAGGGCGTGGCGAACTCGCTCTTGGATGGCGTCGGCTGCGTCGTCGCCTTGGTTCATGTGCGCGGAGGCTGGGGCTTTTGCCCGCTCAGACTTTGATGCCGTTTTCTTTCAGGAACTGATGGATGCCTTTTTTGTTTAAAGTGCGTAGGGCACGGGCGGTCAGGCGGAGGGTGACGGTGCGGTTTTCTTCGGGAATGAAGATGCGCTTTTTGATGAGATTGGGCTGTTGGACGCGCTTGGTTTTGCGCTGCGAGTGACTGACGCTGTTGCCAACTAGGCCCTTAACGTTGGTCAGGCTGCATTGTCTGGCCATGAGTGCCTCCCTGTAAGAAACCATAAAACATAGCGGCACGAAGCCGATAAGTCAAGGTGAGATACTCTTGACAAAAAGAGGGCTTGGAATGACCTTAAAAGTGCCAATCACTCATGATCCAATGACCAATCCCATCCATACCACTTTATGAGATTCAAATGCTGTTTTTGGGCGCTCGTGCTTTTTTGCGGGAGTGCGGCCACGGCGGAATTGCACGTAAGCGAACAGACGCCACAGCGCCTGCGGTTGGTTTGGACCCCCGAGGGCCGAGAATTGGAACAGGGGCGCGGTGTCTTGATCGGCGTCCCGGCCGACGGACAGGTTCGCTTGGAACTGGTTGAAGCCCGCGTAGCGCGGATGGATCGCGCTGCTGAAGACGACGCGCCTATGCCCGGTCCGGTATTTCTCGGCGAAAGCGGTTTTGTGCGTCGCCAGCGCGTCGTTCCAGTGGCGTTTGCCCCACACGTTGAAGCGAACGGGACGCGGACTCTGTACGATCGCATCGTCGTTGACCTGCACGTGACCGGCAGCAGCGGCTCTCGCGTTGCCGACCCTTGGGGCGAAGCATTCTACCGAGGGGTACTGGCCAATCCTGAGCAAGCTAAAAACTGGCGCTTGCCGCCCAAGCAGCGGCCGGCGCACAAAACCGCGTTGCAGGAAGGCACTTGGCTGCGAATCTCCGTCGCGGAAGAGGGGATCTACAGGATATCGGGTGCCGACTTAGAAGCCGCTGGGGTGGCAATCGGCGACGTCGATCCAGCGAGTTTGCGCCTGCACTACGGCGGCGGCAACGCCTTGCCCATCGACGAGATATACCCGCCCCAAGCCCTGCGGGAAGTGGGCTTGGTCGTAGAAGACGGGGGCGATGGCCGCTTGGATGCGGACGACTTCGTCTTGTTTTGGGCCGAGCCGGTCAGCCGCTGGGAATACTCACAAGATAGCCGCTCGTTTCAGTATCGGCATAACCTCTACACGCACGAGAATGAGTACTGGCTGGGTTTTGGCGGAAGCGAGGGGCGGCGGGCCGAGCAGAGGAGCGGTGCTCTGGTGGAATCCGACCCGCAGCAGCCCACGAGCTATCGGGAGCGAATCCACGAGGAAGCCGAGCAGTTCATTCTCAACCAACTCGTAGGGATTAAGTCCGGCTACACTTGGTACTGGGAGGACTTTCGCGGCAATGCGCGCAATTTTCCGATAGTTGTGCGGCAGGCCGCCTCCGAGCCGGTGGCCGTGCGTTTGGGTTTTATCGGGGTGTCTGGGACGCGGCCGCGGTTTGAGGTGCGCTGGAACGAAGAGACCATTGGAACAGCGGCTTTTGCAATCCCCGAGCGATCGGGCCAAGTGTCCGTTACATCTGATACGCTGAGGGCGACACAAGGAGCGCAGGAGGGGCTGAACCACTTGGGGATCTTTCACTCCGGCAATCCGTCTCGCTTCGACTGGTACGAAGTCGAGTACAGCCGAGGGTTTGTCGCCGAGCGCGGCGAACTGTTCTTCAGCTATCCGCTGACGGGCACCACGCAATTTGGCCTCGCGGGTTTTGCCGGCGAGCAGCCGCGTGTCTTTGAGGTGTCTGCGGGTTTGGCCGAGATCGTGGACTTCGCGTACGATGCGCAGGCCGGGACAGTAATTTTTCAGGATCGGCCCGGGGATGTGCCGCGTCAGTACGCAGTGGGCGGCCCGGCGACTTGGAAGCGACCGGTGCGCCTCGAACTCGACTGGCCCGGCGATTTGACGACTAGGAGCCGGGGGGCCGATTGGGTGGCGATTTACCACCGCGATTTTCGCGCTGCGGCCGAACGCTTGGCACAATGGCGGGCTGAAGACGACCGCTTCGGGCCGCCCCTGCGGACCATGGCTATCGACGTCCAAGACATCTACGACGAATTTTCCGGCGGCCTTTTAGACCCGGCGGCGATCCGCAATTTTCTCGCCTACGCGGCCGAGCACTGGGATCCCGCGCCGCTATTTGTGGCCTTGATCGGCGATGGCTCATATGATTACAAAAACAATTCGTCCACTAGCCAGGGCAATTGGATTCCGCCGTTCCAAGACGGCGACAGCACGTACGACGAGTGGTACGCGCGCGTGGTGGGCGGCGATTTGTACCCCGACATGGCCGTTGGGCGGCTGACGGTGCAGACTGCGGCCGAGGCCGACGTGGTCGTCGATAAAATCATCGCCTACGACCGCGCGCCCGAATTGGGGCCTTGGCAGAGCCGACAGGCATTAGTCTCGGACGACTTGCTCAATCGAGACAAGCCGGCTACTGTCGAGTCGTTCTTCATCAACGATAGCGAATACATGGCCCGCAACATCCTGCCCAATTCGCTGGACTTGATCAAGCTCTACATCGCCCAATTCCCCTTAGAGGGACGGGAGAAACCGCGGGCGCGGGACGAGTTTATCCGGCTCTTCAACGAGGGTGCGCTCACTGTGACTTATTTGGGGCACGGCAGCTTTTACGTGCTGGCCCACGAGAGTATGTTCTTGCTTTCCCGAGATTTGGACAAGATCGACAACGGCGGTCGCCTGCCCTTGTTTTTTACAGCTGCCAGTCAGGTGGGGGTATTCGACGATCCTGCGCGCATCTCCATGCCCGAAGCGCTCCTGAAGAAGGACGGAGGGGGTGTGATCGGCATGATTTGCGCGACTCGAGTGGGGTATCACACCACCAATGTCCATTTAGCCAACCAGTTCTATTGGCAGATGTACCACACCGGAAGGCAGCACGTGCCGATTGGATTGGCTCTCACAGAGGCCAAGCAATTGCTGCTGCCACGGTACAGCCCCATAGGCAACACTACATTCCGCAATATTCAGCGCTACTCGCTCTTCGGCGACCCGGCGACGCGCTTGGCCATGCCGCGTTTTCAGGTGCAGATCGATGTGGCCGATTCGCTCAGTGCCCTCGGCGAAGTAGCTATCGCCGGCCAAGTGCTCGACGCCGCAGGTGCGCCGGCCACTGCCTATGCGGGCCAAGTGTGGTTGCAGGCTTTTGATTCGAGTGAAGAAAGCGACTTGGAGGGCTATACTTATCAGCAGACCGGTGCCCCCATGTTTCGCGGCCGCTTTCCAGTAGCCGAGGGCCGCTTCCGCGCCGCATTTAGGGTACCTAAAGACATCACTTATGGCGGACAAAACGGCCGTATCAGCGCCTATGTCTGGAGCGATGATCGCCCGGCAGCCTTTGGCGCGGTGGGTGGACTGGTGCTGGCGGGCACGGCTGAAGGAGTGGAAGCGGACGTGGAGGGGCCGGAAATTTCCCTGCGCTTCGAGGGAGCCAAAGGCAGCACGATTCCGCGGCAGACGGTGTTGTTGGCTTCGATTGCAGATCCCAGCGGCATCAACATCACCGGAGAAACCGGGCACGAAATCGAGCTGGCCATCGACGGCGAGCTATTCACCTTGACGGAGCTTTACAGCGTACAAGGTGGGGATTATCGGCAGGGGGTCATTGAATTTCCCCTGCCCGAATTGGAAACTGGCAAACACGAAATCCGCCTGAAGGCTTGGGACAACTTCAACAATTCGTCGCGTGAGACCGTGGTCGTCACGGTTGGAGACGACGAAGGGGATACGAGCCTTGCCAATGTTCTATTTTACCCTAATCCCATGCGCGATAGCGGCTACTTCACGTATGAGCTAGCAGACGAGATGCGCGCGGTGCAGATAGAGGTCTTTTCGCTGGCCGGGCGACTGATAGAGCGGCTAGACGGGCAGACGCGCGCTGGCTACAACCAAGTGCCTTGGACGCCGCCGCCGGGTTTGGCCAATGGCGCGTATATTTATCGAATAGAAGCCGAGCGGGAAAGCGGTGCTGCGGTCGCGCGCCGCGCCGTCTTGCAGGTCGCCAAGTGAGCATGGTGAGAGGAGTGCCTTTGCAGCAATGAGATCGCCTTAGTATGTAGGAGGCATCATTTTTATATTTTATTCCGAGCTGAGGAGGACTCCGCTATGAGGAAACTGACGACCCTGCTGTTGGCTGGCCTTTGCGTCGGCTCATTGCCCGATGGGGTCCGGGCCACGCCCGAGAGCCGCAGTGCTCCGCTGCTGTTGTTGATCGAGCCGGGTTCCCGCGCCATTGCCATGGGCGAATCGTACGTGGCGGTGGCCGATGACGCCACGGCGAGCTACTTCAATCCGGCTGCCCTCGTCGGGCAGAGCAAGAAAAAGCTCCATCTTTCGCACACCGCGTGGCTACCGAAGCTGGCCAACGACTTGTCCTACGAGTTTCTGGCCTATTCCCAGCCCGTGGAAGGATGGGGCAACTTTGGCTTCAACGTCGCGCTGCTAAACTTGGGCGAGCAGATCCGCACGGACGAGCGCGGCAACCAACAAGGCACCTTCCGCAGCTATGACGTGGCTGTGGCTGTGGCCTACGGGGCGCATATCGGCGACAATACGTCCGCTGGTATCGGCTTGAAGTTCATCCGCAGCAACTTGGCCGATGCGGGGGCCGGCATTGAGCGGGGCCGCGGCGTGGGCAACAGCTTTGCCGCGGATTTGGGTTTTTTATGGAAACCCGTTCCCAGCCTCAGCTTTGGCGCGGCCCTGCGCAACCTAGGCCCCAAGATCGCCTATATCGACGCCGATCAGGCCGATCCGCTGCCCCAGCACATCGTCGTCGGAGTAGCTTACGACGTGATGGATACCCAATACAACGACCTGATGCTCTCCTTTGATCTGTACAAACCGCTGATTGCCGATGGGTCTTTTGTCAGCAACTTGGCCAAGGCATGGGCCGACGAGGGTTTGAGCAACGAGTTCAAGGAGATGGATCTGCACGTGGGCGGCGAATACCAATACGGGCTTTCCGCGCGCGAAGGGGAGGCGTTTATCGCGTTGCGGGCGGGCCTTTCTCAGGACACCGACGGCGAGGTAAGTACCAAGACCTTTGGCGTTGGGCTAAAATACAATCGCTTCCAGTTTGACGTGGCGTATATAATCGGCAGTGAAGACACGGTGGTGGGAGACAATACGCCCATTTCCATGAACATCATTTTCTGAGGGTGTTCCCATCGGACGCTGGTTTTGTCTTCGGCGAGGCTTCGACGGTGAGCTCAGCCGAACCGCTCAGTCGAGTCGTTGCCGCGTCGAGCGGCGACGCTGCGATTTAGCCCCCTTGCTCCTCTTAGGCTTCTGCTTCTCATTGCTGTTGTCAGCGACCACCGAGGCCGAGGCCGAGTGGCGAATCTTGGCCTTGCGCGTGGATTTTCCGCGCGAAAATCCCGATGAGCTGACAACTACTGGAATCGGCGCGTTTGATCTGCGCTCGGCGGTGGAAGCGGCTGGGGACTACGCGCTGCCCTACGACCTGCCGCCGCATGACCGCGCTTATTTCGAGCGGCATTTGACCGCGTTGGCGCGTTATTACGAGGTCGTTTCCGCAGGTCGGGTAGCGATTTCCGCCGAGGTGTTTCCCCGTGTCGCACAGCAGGCGTACACCCTTCCCCAATCCATGCTCCACTACGGCAACGGGCGCACGACCGAGGAGATCGGCGCGAAGTGGATCGAATTGGTGCGCGCTGCCCTGCACGCTGCGCAGGCCGATCCCGACGGCCCGCGCTTGGACGAATTCAACAGCTTCCTCGTGTTCCACGCCGGGGTCGGCTACGAGACCGGCGTGCTGAACGACATCCGCTCGGTCTTCTTATCCGAGCGCGATTTTGCGGATTTTAACGGCGGCCCGCTGACCGTGGGTGGCGTGGAGATCGAGCAGGCATGGATCCTGCCAGAGTCGCCCAGCCTCAATGGTCGGGCCGGTCTCAATGGCTTGTTGGCCAAGTTCTTTGGCCACCAGTTGGGCCTACCTGGGTTGTCCAATTTCGCTGCCGGGCTGCCGGCCTTAGGAGGCTGGAGTTTGATGGACGTGGGAGCCAATGCTTCGGGCTACGTGCGGACCGACAGCCTCGCGAGGGTGACTGGGTTTGCGCCGCCGCATCCCATGGCTTGGAGCAAGATGCAGTTGGAATGGATCGAGCCGGTGGTGGTGCGGCGCGACACCGTACTATCGCTACTGGCGACGGATCGCAACGGCGATCTCCCCAAGGCTGTGCGCATCCCCATTGACGCGCGCGAGTACTTTTTGCTGGAGAACAGGCAGCAGCGCGGCCAACGCGGCGTTGGGGAGGACGAAGACGAGAATAAGGTGTGGATCGATTCCGATCAGATCACTATAGAAGAGAGCGTGTGGACGGCGATTGACGAATACGACGCCTTTGTCCCGGGGTCGGGAGTACTGATATGGCACGTAGATGAGGGCGTGATAGCGCGCGCTGCGGACCCCAATGCCGCGAACAATCAGCTCCATTGGAAGGGGATTGCCTTGGAGGAAGCCGACGGGTACCGCGACATTGGCGATCCGCGCCGTGCATGGGAGTTGCAAGTCGATGGATGGCCCGACGACCCGTTCTTCGTCGGCGGACAAACGCTGTTCGGCCCAGCGACGCGGCCCGATTCGCGCAGCAATCGGGAGTGGGAGACCGGCATTGAGATCGAAGTGCTTTCCGCGCCCGGCGATACCATGCAGGTGGCTATACGCTTTGCGCGTGCGCGCCCGGACTGGCCGCGGGATTTGTCGAGCGATGGTCGGCTGCAAGCCGCGGATCTGGACGGCGACGGAATAGAAGAGTTGCTCTTTGAGGCCGAGGGGGGAGTCGGCTATGCGACCGGAGATGGGGTGGCGGCATGGCAAGTACCAGAAGCACGGTTGTTGGCGGCTGGAGACGGCGATGGTGATGGCCGGCCCGAGGTTTTTTTGCGGCGCGACGCAGAGGTTAGCGCGTGGGACGTTGGGGCCGATCAACCGCTATGGCGGCTCGCCTTGGATGAGGTGCCGTTGGACGCGCGTTTCAGCACGGGTGCGGAGGCCGAGTTGCTGCTTGCCGGAGCGGGGCAGATATACGTAGTAGATGCCATAAGCGGCGAGTTAGAGGAACAAAGGCCGCCGATGGTGCCTTCGGCTGTAGGCGATTTGGACGGCGATGGTCAAGTCGAGCCGATCTTTGCCACGGTCGGCGGACAGGTTGAGATCGGATCACAGGTCGTAGAGTTGGGCGATTCGCTCGCCGCACCGCCGGTCTTGGGCGATTTGGACGGTGATGGCCTGTTGGAGGTGGTTTTGCTTGCACGCGGTGGAGCGGTACACGCCCTGCGCACCGACGGATTGGGCCAAGCCGACTTTCCCACGGCCTTGCCGCGCTTTGCCGAGGTCGGCGATCTGGTCTTTGAGCCGGTGCTTTGCGACGTGGATGCCGACGGCAAACAGGAGATATTCGTCGCCGGCCACAGCGGGATTTTTGGCGTAGATGATGATGGTCGGCTCTTGCCGGGCTTTCCTCTGCTGATGGCCGCTCCTCCGACGGGGTCGCCGGTGATAGTGGACTTGGACGGCGATGGCCGGTTGGCGCTAGCGGCTTTGGATAGCACGGCTGTGTATGCGTGGGATTTGCAGCGGGTAGCGGCGCAGTACACCGGCGGCCCGGCCCATTGGCCGCAGGCGGGTGCCGATGCGGCTGGGTCGCGGACCGCGCTGGTGGCTGGTCGGCCTGTTGTAAGGCCCGAGGCGGCCTTGCTAAGCCGGGTCTATTGCTATCCCAATCCGGTCGGTCCGAATGAAGAGGCACATTTGCGCTTTGCGCTGAGCGCGGCTGGGCGCATTGAATTGGAGGTGTTCGATGCGTTGGGCGGGCGCGTTGGCAAGCTCCGCCGCGACGGTTTGGAAGCCGGCGAGCGCGAGATTACTTGGTCGGTAACAGACTATGACAGCGGCCTGTATCTATGCCGCTTGATCGCGCACGGCGACGACGGGCGGCGAGGGGAAGCTGTGGTCAAAATGGCGGTGAGTCAGTGAATTGGGAATTAGGAATTACGAATTGGGAATTGCGAGAGGAGTGCCTTTGCAACAGTGAGATCGTCTTTTAGAGGTTACGAGTTGAGGAGGACTCTTCTATGGGGAAATTGACGACCCTGCTGCTGGTCGGCCTAATGCTCGGCTGGGCGAGCGCGTCCCGCGCCCAAAACCACCCGGAGCTGGAGTGGGAGGTGGTAGAGACCGAGCACTTCCGCATTTTCTACCACGAGGGGCTGGAAGGAGCGGCGGCGCGGGCGGCGCGCATTGCCGAAGCGGCGTACGCCCCCCTTACCGAGCTATATGGGTACGAGCCTGACGGGCGCGTGCGGATCGTGCTCAAGGACCACGACGATTACGCCAATGGCGCGGCTTTTTTCTATCAAGACACCATTGAGATTTGGGCCACGTCGCTGGACCACGACTTCGACTTGCGGGGCAGTTCGGACTGGCTGCGCAACGTAATTACCCACGAGTTTGCCCACATCATTTCGCTGGGGGCAGCGCGCAAAGGCGTGCAGCGCGTCCCCGCACTCTACTTGCAGTACTTTGGCTACCAGCGAGAGAAAAATCGACCGGACATTCTCATCGGCTACCCAGATGTCATCGCCTCCTATCCGGTGATGGGCACGGTGGTGCCGATGTGGCTGGCCGAGGGCGCAGCCCAGTACGGGACTGCGACTACCGGACACGACCGCTGGGATGCCAATCGCGACATGGTGCTGCGTTCCTTGGTGCTGGCGGACGAGCAGCTATCCTTTGAGCAGATGGGCGTGTTTGGCAAGCAGGGCTTTGGCAACGAATACGTGTACGATCACGGCTTTAGCTTGGTGCGCTATATTGCCGAGACGTACGGGGAAGAAAAAGTCGCCGAACTGTACCGGGCCGCGTCGCAGTGGCACACCCTCGCCATTGACGGGGCGTGTAAAAAGGTCTTGGGCAAGAGTGCGAACGAGCTGTACGGCGAGTGGATCGAGTCCATGCGGCAGGGCTATCGAGCGCAGGTAGCGGCGTTGGGGCCGCTGCGCGAGGGCGAACGGATCGTGGATGTCGGCTTTTCCAATTTGCGACCGCGACTGGCGCCCAATGGCGAGCAATTGGCGTATCTATCAACGCGCAAGCGGCACCATTACCCACACGGTTTGATCGTGCGCGATCTCGCTACTGGTGAGGAGGAAGTGGCAGCCTTTCCGGCGGCGGCTTCAACTGTGGATTGGTCGCCGGACGGGCGCAAGCTGCTCTTTTCGCGCATCGACCGGGCGGACAAATACGGTTCGCGGCAGGCGGATATTTACGAATGGGATTCTGCGGCCGCCGGTCCTAGTTTTTGGCGCAATATGCTGTGGTTTGTGCCGGCTATGGTCAGCGGCACGGGACCGGAGCCGCCGAGTGTTAGGCGGTTGACGCGCGGGATGCGCGCACTGTATCCGACCTATTCGCCCGATGGCGAGTGGATCATCTTCGTGCAGAACAAGGACACCAACAACAATTTGGCGATGATGCGGGCCGACGGCACGGACCTGCGCTATCTAACCCATTTCGCGGATGGCACCCAACTCTACACGCCGCGTTTTTCGCCCGACGGACGCAAGCTGGCGTTTGCGATTGCGCGCGAGGGACAGCGAGACATTGCCGTGGTGGAATTGGACGCGGGGGGCGATTGGACGGGTGGTCCGAGCGGGCAACCATCGGGGTTGGGGCAACGAGGGCAACCACAAGGGTTGCCCCTACGGGGTGGGTGGGTGATTGCCACGCCCGGCACGGACCGCGACCCCGCGTGGAGCGCGGACGGTGCGGAGCTCGTGTTTGCGTCGGATTTCAGCGGCATCTTCAATATCTATGCTCTAAACTTGGAAACGCTCGCCCTGCGGCAGCTAACCAACACCATCGGTGGTGCGTTCAGCCCATCGGTCGGCTCGGAGGGCGCGGTCGTCTTTACGGCTTACACGGCGGCTGGTTTTGAGATCCGCCGGTTGCAGGACGAGGGGACGCCGGTGGCGGCTGAAGAGGCGTGGTTCTCTCAGGATTTGCCGCTGGATTGGGACGGTACGCCCGTGGCCGCGTTGCCGAGCGCGCCGCAAGCGTATGGCATTGACTTTCTCAAGACCGGGATCCTGCCGAGGATATTCATTGACGAAGGGTACTTCAAGGCGGGTGCGTACCTCAGTGCTGGCGATGTGCTCAATCGCCAGAGCGTATTCGCCGGGGGAGCCATCGCGCCGACCAATACCGACCGCGATTTGTTCGCCATATACGAGTTTAAGGGATTCCGTCCCACTTTCTTTTTACAGCTATTCAACCAGCGCCGACACTCGGCTCGCGGCGATAGCTCGGAGGCGCGGACGATCATTGTCAACGCCGTCAACTACAGCTTGAGCCAGTTCAGCGCGGGGGTGCGCGGCAAATTGGGGCGCTATGGGGAGTTGACGGCTTCGGCCACGTACGACCGCTACGACGCCAGCGTCGAGAGCGACTGCCTCGTCTGCAAAGGCGACGGACAGGTCGGATTTGAGCGCACTGCCCAGCGGCCCTTTGGCTATACCTATCTCAATGGCTTTGGGCTGGGGCTGACCTATCGGCTGGAGCTGATTGCGCGACGGCGTGACCGCGATATAAGCCCTGTGGGTCGCCAGCTCTACGCACGCTACGACCGGATGTTCAACTATTTCATCGATGGCTTTAACGAGCAGGCTTCTTTTATCGACGAAAACTATCTCAAGCTGTTCTACAATCAGTTTACCGTCGATTGGCGAGAGCACATGAGTATGCCCGGCAATAGTCGCTTGGGCTTGCGGCTATACGGCGGCTGGATCGACAGCGAAGCAGTGAACGACACGTCGCGGGTCGGCGATTTTTTCGACTATCGCCTCGGTGGTCTCAACTTTATGAAGGGCTATACGTTTTACAGCATCGAGGGACGCAAGGCCCTGATGGGCACGGCGACGCTGCGCTTTCCCCTGCTGCCGAATATGGACAAGCGCGTTGCGCAGCTATATTTCGACAAAGTGTATGGCGCGGTGTACGGTAGCATGGGCAAGGCTTGGGACCGGAGCATAGGCGAGTGGAACGAACGGTATGGACGCGACGGCCCGCTGCGGGATGTGGGAGGGCAGTTGCGCTTTGACTTGATTTCATATTACAGCATCCCGACGCGAGTGCAGGTAGATGTGGCTTATGGGATTGACGAGGTGCCAGATAGGGGGCGGTGGAAGTCTTATTTTACGGTGTTGTTTGGGTATTTGTAGGGAAGATAGAGATAGTGAAGCGCCGATCGCGCTTTTGTCTGCTGCCGCAATGGAAAGGAGTAAGCATGACGAGGATAGGAATCGCGCTGGTGGTTGCGGTGCTAACTGCTGGCGGTGTCCGGGCCGAGGGATTGCCGAGTATTTTGAGCGAGGAGGGGCAGGCGTTCTTGGTGGGATTGCAGGCGGTGGAAGGCGATGCGAATCCTGAGCCGGCACCGCGTGCAGAGGCGCGCAAGGGCAAGTCGTCGAAACGGGCGTTTTTGCTTTCCGCGCTGGTGCCGGGGTTGGGGGAGTGGTATGCGGGGTCGAAGAAGCGGGGGTTGTTTTTTTTCGGAGCCGAAGCCGCGCTGGTGGGTATGTGGGTGGCTTGGACGGGCAAGGGCAACGATTTGGAGGAAGAGTTCCGGGCGGTGGCCGACGAACACTGGGATCCGCTCAACTACTTGGCTTGGCGCGGCTCGACGATCTCGAACAATTCGTCGATCACACACGCGTTGCCTTGTAGTAGCGAGGTTGTCGAAGTGTACATTCCAGCGATGCAGCAGTCGGGGGATGCGGATTTTGGCGGGTGCGCGCCGAGCCAGATTCAGCAATACTACGAGCTGATTGGCAAATACGATCAATATGTCGCCGGTTGGGACGATCTAGTGAGGCACAGTACGGGCAATGCCGTCGCGCCGACTGAAGTCGATTCCGTTGAAAATTTCCATTCCGAGCGACGGCTCCGCTACGAAGATCAACGCGACGAGAGCAATCGCTTTCTTAAGCGAGCTTCCACGATAAGTGGGATCATTTTGATCAATCACGTTATCAGCGCCATTGACGCGGCGCGGGTGGCGCGGGCGCGCGCTGCGGGCGCGGACGAAGCGTCCCTGCGGCGGCGGACGCGCTTGGCGTTGGTCATGCAGCCGTGGGTGCGGGGGCGCGTGCCCATGCTTGTGGCGTATAAGCCGTTGGATTGAGCTTATGTGGCGTTGGATCGCATTGATTTTGTTGCTGCCCGGCATGGCTGAGGCCGGGAAGGCCCAAGGGGCGTTTTGGCGCTCTTTGCTGGTGCCCGGCTGGGGGCAGAAATACGCTCAAGGTGGCGGTGGTGGCTTCTTGGCCGCTGAGCTGGCACTTTGGGGCGGCTATTGGGGATTTGAGTGGCTAGGTCAGGTGCGCCGCGATCGCTACGAGGCGTATGCGGCCGAACGTGCGGGTGCGCGGCCCGAGGGCAAGGGGGACGACTATTTCGACGACTTGGGGTTTTATGCGAGCCGATTGCAGCACAACCAATTCGCCCGCTACGGAGACGGTCCAGACGCCGAGCTCTATCCGGTAGAAGCGGATTTCTTCTGGGAATGGGATCGCGACGAGTCGCGTCTGCGCTACCGCGAGTTGCGCAATGCCAGTCAGCACGCGCAACGGCAGGCGCTCTATATGACGGGATTGGTGGTCGTCAATCATCTCGTATCTGCCATCCATGCGGCGCGAGTGGCCAGCGCGGAGCAAGCTCAGACCGGCTTCGCGCCCAAGGTGGTGGTGGGGCCTGCGGGTGCGGCGTTCTTCTTGGTGCGGCATTTCTACTGATGGCCTGCTTTTTCCCGCGGATGGCCTTGGCCGCGTGGATGCTCTCGCTGCCGCTGGTGGTCGCAGCCGAAGAGCGGATATGCGGGACGCGCTGGCTTGAGCAGCACCGCGCGTCTTTCCCCGCGCCAGCCGCCAAGGCAGTCGGCGCAAGTCAAGAAGCAGGCCCCATTGAAGTGGGGACTCAGCTCGCCTTTTACGTGCCGACCGAATTCGTACTCAAATCGGCCACTTGCCGCTACAAGGGGACGTACTGCTACATCTTCGTTGAAGAAAGTCAGTGGGACATTATCGCAGCCCAGCCGGATGTGGATAAGCTGGGCGCGCTTTTTGACGCGGCGACTCCGGCTGATCCCGAGCGCGGAGTATTTGAAGTAGCGGTCGATGCCTTTGGCGAGCCTGCCGATGAGGATGGCGATCCCCGCATCTTCATCCTGATCTTAGACATTCCCGACAAGCGCGTGGTTGGCTATTTCGACGGCAACCTGTACGAACGGGCGCAGCCCCAATTGCGGCGCGATACGATTTACCTCGACGCGAGCAAGCTGGCCTTCAGCGCCTATCTCGCCCACGCGACCCTAGCGCACGAATTCCAGCACCTAATCCATTGGGGCCGCGATGCTGACGAGGAGGCATGGATCGACGAAGGGCTTGCTGGGTACGCCGAGGACTTGGTGGGTTTTCCCGAAGCTGACCCGAGCATGGTGCCGAGTTTTCTCGCGGATCCTAGTATCAATCTAACGCACTGGGCGTCCGAGTCGGCGAATTACGGTAAGACCTATCTGTTCGCCTCTTTTTTGGCCGAGCGCTATGGTGCGGGGCTGATTCGCCAAATTGTCGCCGAGCCACGCAACGGCATTTTGGGTATTGACGACGCCTTTAAGAACCAAAACTGGGTCGAGGATTACGCAGGTGCTTGGCGTTTGTGGATTGCGGCTAACTATGCGGGTGGGTACGAGGCTCTGCGCGGTCGCCGAGCCGCTACAGTTTCAGCGCCCGAGGTGCCTTTCGCGGAACTGGCCGGCGAGGTTGGTAGCCAATGGGGCGCGACGAATGTGGTCATTCGTCCAGAGGGCGATATAGCCATTGATTTCGCTGGTGCGGCCGAGGGGCACTATGCCGCGTGGGTGTACGCCATGCGCGACCAGCGCGGCGAGCTGATAGCGATGGAACTCGATGCGGACAACACCGGGCAGGTACAGGCTGCGGATGTAGATAGCGCAGCGGTCATCGTCGGTAGGATTTCGCCGACGGGTGGGGATTTCGCCCTTGCGGCCCGGTATTTTACGCCCACAGTCGTAGCGATGCAGACAGAGGAGCGGGCCGATGCCAGCGACTTGGCACCGGTTTATCCGAACCCGGCCAACAGCGCGGTAAATCTGCCCTTCCGCTTGGCAAGAGAAACGGACGTCGAACTGGCGATATACAATGCCTTGGGCCAGCGTACAGCCCTTTTGGTAGCAGAGCGGCTCGGGGCCGGGCAGCACTTGGCGCGTTGGAGCAGTGAGCGTGCGGCTAGCGGGGCGTATTGGGCTGTGCTGAAGGTCGGCGGGGAAACGCGGACGCGTCGGTTGATGTTGGTCCGGTGAAAGTGCGTACTAACGGTCGAGCGGTGTGGCGACGATGTTGTCGATCAGCCGGACATTGGACAGGCGCACGGCGAGGGCGCGTTCGACGTGGGCGCGAAGTTCGGCGGCGATTGACGTTGGTTAAGCAAGGGTGTCCCTTGTCCTTGCCGCGTTTAGCTATCGCTAGTAGAGGGGTTGCGTTATATGCCATTTCATATATATTCGTTAGCAGCATACAAACCTATTTGGTAATAGAGGGGTTGCGTTATATGCCATTTCATATATATTTATGGCATCTTGGCCAGCAACGATATAGGATAGACAAGGAGGAGACTAAATTATGGAAGGAACCCAAGGTGGCGACAATGTATTTGAGGACGTTGGTTTTGATCCAGGAGAAGCGGCGAGCTTAAAAGTCCGGGCGGATTTAATACTCAGCTTGAGGAAGTACATCGAAGCTAAAGGATGGACCCAAAGTCAAGCCGCGGCCTTTTTTGGTGAATTCCAACCGCGCATTAGTAATTTAATGAGGGGAGAGATTGGGCGTTTTAGTGTGGATAAACTGATTAACATGCTAACACGGGCTGGGATGCAAGCCGAATTTTACGTCAAACTACATGATCACAAGGCGACGGTTATGGATTTCACCGGATATCGCCAGGCAGTGATCCATATTGCTTGGTTCCGCGATGATAACGTTCGGCATTTGCTGTTCGGCATGGTAGAATTGCGCCCGAATGAGTTTGTCTGCTCCACAGGTTGCTCACCGAAAAATTTTCGTGTCGGGAACAAGGACCGCAAATATCTCCACTATCGACGTTTCGCCCTGCCGGTCGAGGACGCAATCAAATGGTACCGGTGTGCGGCTGATGGCAACCCCATTCTCCCCCGCGATCCAAATCACCTAACACCGGGAGATTGTGCGGAACTGCAAGTCAGTGAATTTGTTCCGGCGCCACCTTGGCCTCACTTTGTCACGTCGAACGAACTGGTTTTCGCACCTGACTGGATGCAGGATTCACGTACCCATTTCTTGTTTCCGAAAAATGTCCTTTCCCGAAAGGTCAACGAGATTATCCGAATAGACAAAAACCGGGCAAAGTTAGAGGAGTGGCTCAATTTCGATATCGTCGATGCCTATCGTGAATATCAAGGCGCAATATGTCTGGTCGCTCCGAACCCTCTTTTTCGATCAACCCAAAGAACCCATCTCGAAAAAGCAAAAGAGGTAACGGATGAAACCGTGGCATATAAGCTTATAGCCCGTCAAGGGCAACGCCTCGACGGATTGCGCCTAGAGATTGTCAATGAACATCTGCGCGAACGGATGACGCCGCTTGTCCACGAGTTCGATAATGATGCGATCGCGGTTTTTGACTTTCCAGTCAAAATCGACAAGGAGGCGCTATTAATCACGCATCCCGAGTACGGCCTGCTAGCTTGGAACAAGCCTCTTCCTGTCCTGAGGTCCATTCACATGACAATGGAACTGCTCGGACGCCGTAAGGTGGTTCAGGTGCCTGATGGTGGTCGTAAGTGGCCTAGGTACGAGTACGAAGTGAATGAAGTTGAAGATGAAAGGCAGATAGTCGTCGGTGACGCATTGGAAGATACTGACATCGTCCGGCGGATCGCGGAGGCGGAGAAACGCCGATCCCGGCAAAAGGATGCGAAAGATTATGACCAGCAATGGTTTTACTGTACACCGAGCGAGGCAGCACAATATGTGAGAGAGAAGATCGGCAGTGCGCGCAACACGGTTCTCATCGTCGATCCTTATTTCGCTGGCCGAGAACTGCTCGCCTTTGGTCATGCAGTTTCCCGGCCTGACATAGATTCGCGGATTCTGACTTCGACTTCGGTTTTTGACGCCAACTCTGGAGCGCAACTGTTAGATATCCTTGACCGCACCTTTGAGTCCTATCCGACAAAGCCAGAGGTCCGCATCCTCACTGGAGACCCTCCTTCCATACACGACCGCTTCCTAATCGTTGACGGAGCCGTTTGGTTTTCTGGGAACTCCCTGCACACGATAGGCGAACGAGCGGGGATGATCGTCAAGCTGCTCGATCCAGAACCGGTCATCGCACGCCTTGACGCCTTCTGGCGCAAGGCACCGACTCTTTCCGACTGGTTGTCTAATCAACCGACAACAGTGGCCCCAAGAAAGACGGGTTCCGGTACGGTTTGACCTTCTGATAGTACGTATCCTTCGCCGATGAGTAAGCTACTACGACCAAAAACGGATGTCCGTGATAAGTTTCCGGTGCCACAGCTTCCCGAGCCGTCGGTTAAGCCGCAACTGTCATGGGCATCAATCAAATATGGGAACGGTATAGAAAATAAAGACACCTGCTCTTTTCCTAACAGGAAGGATGTCGAAGGACGATATTATTATGTCGAAGGACGATATGAGGGATCCAAGAACAATACGGTTCTGCAATTAGTTAAGTTTGAAAAGGCCGTAAAGGAAGCGGAAAGGCACATTCTAGTGCTTGATCCACATTTCGACAAAATTGGCGTAAATGTTCTGGGACCTGCATTAGAGTTTAGTAAGGCATCGGATGTACGCCTACTGACCAGTGGAGGCGACATCGAAAGGAATGAGAGAGAACGACTGAGAAAAATGCTAACGGATTACCGCAACATTGATCGGGGTGACGGATATTCAGTGCAGGTCCAGTGGACCGCGACCCTCGACAAACACCGTTTCCCGTTTCTGCATGATCGTTTTGCCATTGTTGACGGAGCCCTCTGGCATTTTGGTTCAACTGTCGGCGGAGGGCATCCGGGATTGACCGCTGCGAGCGGGCCTTGGTCCGCAACCAAAACACGTGCGAAGGAATTTTTCGAGGAATGTTGGAGAGCTTGTAATGCGTGACCCCCTATTCGAACAGACTATCGCCTATCTTGCTGCGTACCGCAGGATACGCGATGCCGCCCTCAAAGAGGTTGAGAGCATTGCTGACACCGAAGCAATCGTTTCCAGTTTGGCAGAATGGTGCCGAGACATACTTTTCAACGGGTACTGGATCGAAACCGAGAACGAGGATTACAGACTGTCGGATCTCTTGACGTTTTCACCAGCCCACTCCCCATTGCAGGCATTCCAAGACATTCCCGATGCAACGCGGCGACAATCACTTGAAAAGAGATTTACTGCGCTGATGGAAGGAAGTGAAAACGATAAGCAGGACGTTCTCGGTTGGCTGTTCGGGCAGGCTTTGGCAAAGGGTCTGGTTGACAAATTGGCAGTAGGGGAAGAACCACCCAAGCATCTTCTTGCCGGACTATGGAATCTAGTCAAACAGCAGGCTTTGGTCCACAGCTCGTTAGAGGACTCATTGAGAAAACTACTTCCCAACTCTCCCCGTGCCCGCTCCGCGATACTAGCGGATATTGAGAATCAGATCAGCGATATTAATGATAATCCTGGAATCGGAACCCTCTATACGAAAGATCAGGAGGATTTTAACACCTTTGTTGACACATGGCGTTCGAGTGCTTCGATTGACGAGCTGTGGAGGGATCACGAAGGTCTAATTCCGGTTCGTTACGGTCTATTGAATATGCTCCCAAGCATTCTACCGACAGACAGGGCTGCTATCCTAGCGCAATTAGATCGTTTCAACTTTCCACATCCCATACGCCAAATTCTTGGACACGATGCAATCCTGCATGATCGTGACGAGATCGCGGCTGCCCTGAAGGGTGCGCCGATATGCAGTGAGGACGGTCAATCTTGGAATGGCCGACTGTTAGCCTTGCTCGTACTGCAAACCACCGAAGATCATTGCCACACTCTATGGGAAGCAATACGTCAAGCAGAAAACACAAACAATATAGACTCACAGGTCCGGGAAACGACGAAAACAACCCTTGCGTCATGGTTTGAAGAACTTGGTCGTATTGTTATGGCTCGACCAGATGGCGAATTCCTCGGCTCGCAATGGCTGCTTACGAAAGCCGTGGACGAACGTCTGGATCGCGCACGTCGCGGTCGCGCTGGAGATCGGGCTCATGAATATCTCTGGCAGGATGATCTGATTGCATGGATTACTCTAGGGCTTTCCAAGGCGGGCCTTACTAGCAGATCAATCGCTGCCTTAGTGGATTTTCCGAAAATGCCAGCCGTTGGAGAACTTGCTCCGGCTCGGTCCGTGTCGTGTGACGACGAGGAAGTCCAGCCTCTCCTTGGAGCGCTTTCCATGATGGCTTTGTTGGACCATATGATCAACGAATCCGCCGGGGATGGACAGGGCCTCCTCGGTTACCTCGATGCCTTGCTGGCGTCGCGAGATCCAGCCTTTGAAGTCGAATCCCTTCTGAGTTCCGGCACCAGCGAACTGCCAGCAAACTGCTGTGGTTATCTGCTAGCGCATGTAGAAGAACCTGCCGAACGATGGCGGCAATCTTGGGATCGACTGATTGAGCAACGACGCCGCGCTCAGCACTGGAACCAAACGGATGATGCTGATGCGCTTGCTCCTTCCTTATTTCTTTTAGCCATTGGAATATCGGGCATCGACTGGCTGCTTTCGGCCCCGCATGGCCGACCGGATAAAGTGAAAGTATTGTGGCGTGAATTGTTTGATGGAGTTAGGGAATGCTGGCTGACAATATCATTGACACACTTGGGGGAACGTATAGAAACGCACCTCTTACGGTTATTCGCCCGACACCCAAAGGTGTTCGACGATTCAGTCTCACAGGGAGATACATCTGAACCTAACGTGGCGCACGATGCCGGCTACAGTGAACGTCTTGCTCAGGATCTCGACCTCCTAGGAGGCGATGACCTCATGCTGGCCGTTTGCTGTCTTAATGCGAGCCGCAACGGTGCGACGCCGGTGGTTATGGATGAAGTGTTAAAGCGTAATTCGGGACATTTAGATGCCATTCTCCAACAATTCGAGCGATGGCAAGAGCTTGAACGACCCGTTCGCAAAAGGCCAGAGATCGTTGAAGCTTTAGCCAAATTGCGAGAGGAAATAGAAGCAATTGGGGACGATGTTGCCCGTAACGATAACTAGTGCTAATAATAAAGGCTCATTATGGATTTCGGGGAGGTATTCCCAGAATGCCTTTAATGAGG
>VXOR01000032.1 GCA_009840005.1 Gemmatimonadota bacterium | reverse complement strand
TTTTTTTATTTTTCTGAATTCTTATATACAACTTCTTATAGTCATTTTTTTTATTTTTTTTTTTTTTTTTTTTTTTTTTGTTGCCCCCCCCCCCCCCCCCCCCCCCCCCCCCCACCCCTGTTCCTTCTTTATTTTACGGACAGTATGCGGTCGTAACGTAATTTTGCCTGTTGAAAGGGAGCTATCCATCATGCTGAAATCCGTCCTTGTTGCCAGCATTATGCTGTCGAGTGTCCCTGCCTCGGCGATCCGGTGGGATTTTGACGATGGGACGACGCAAGGATGGTCTGCTAAAGAAGATCGGCGTGCTGCGCGTGAATTTAACCAGTTTCGAGGGGAGGTCGAAGCCGGTGTGTGGAGGATCAGTGTTGATCCCGCCGTCACCAAAATTTTGTCCTCCGTAGCTAGCGGCGAATTGATTTCTTCTACCATAGGGTATGATTCGGGCCTGTTCGACCACTTCCGAATCCGGTTCCGCACCGTCCATGACCACCCGACGGAGGGTCGTTTTGGGCTCGGATGGGAGAATGCTTCAGGGTTTAAAGATGATTTTGAGACGCTCGTTTATAAGCGAATAGTCTATACTACCGAGTGGCAGGAAGTGGTGATCTCGTTGGACGGTCAGGAGGGCTGGGAGGGCTTGTTAAAAAAGATGGTGCTAAACTTTTCCTTGGGTGGTTCGGCTACCGAAGTTGTCGAGTGGTTTGAGGTTGACTGGATTGAGTTGACCGGTGTGGAAGAGCAATTACAGGGGGAACTGCCGCCGCCGCCGATAGCGTACTTTCGCTTTGCAGGAGCCGACCTTTTCGTCGCGCCGGTGTTCTATCCCATCGCACCGGGCACCGGGCAAGAATTTGATGCGGGAGGGTATCTAGGGGACAAGAAAGGGGGCGTGTTGACGGACTTGGATGGCGATGGCGATTTAGATCTGTTCGGTCTCTGGAGCGGGGAAAGGGCAACGGAACGGGGACCTCAGTATAAAAGTGGCTGGCTGATGGCGGTCAATGACGGGCGAGGAATCTTGGAACGAGGGCCTGTTATAGAGGAAGTTGGGGAGAGTAGCACGGCTGGGAGTATCATCCCACGGCTGGTCTTAGAGGTGGTGGGTGCTGATTTAACGGGTGATGGTAAAAACGAAATCGCGATAACAATAAACAACCGCGAGTCTCCGACAGAAGTTTGGTCTGTCGGACCGGAACTCCAGGTCGAGGTGCTCGCGCAGATGGACCGTCCCATCCATGGAGTAGCGGATTGGGATGGCGATAGCCGGGGCGAATTGTTTGTCGGGGGGGCTACGTTTGCAGGCTCGTTTGAGGAAATGATCGCGGGTACGGCCGAGTTTGCAAGCACTTTAGCAGTATGGGATGTAGAACAGGGCGTATGGACCGTAGAGGAGGTGGGAGCTGCCCAAGACTATACGCCCCTTCAGATTGGCGACTTTACCCGCGATGGGATACTAGACGTATTGTGGGGATCGATCCTTGGGCGGGAGGATAGGTGGATTGTGGGGGCCTTGGGCGAGGAGCTTCACCGAGGTGAGGTCTTTGAATTCGCTGAGCGGAAGAGGCTATTAGGCGTGGGCGATTTTGACGGCGATGGGCAAGTGGATTTCCTCACCGAATTCACAAACCACCAAATCGACGGTAGCAGGGGGTTGGTTTTGCAGCGCAAGGGTGCTGGTGACCGCCTTGCCGCCGAGGTGCTGTATGACGATCGGCTATTGCGGCGCTCGCCAGTATTGGTAACAGACCTGAATGGCGATGGGGTGGACGATTGGGTGTTTATCGGTGGGGATCGCGCTTCGGGCTTTGGGGTGTTTGTCGAGTGGGGCGGCAGCGTCCAGCCGACTCAAGCAGGCGAGCGGTATCGGCTGGCGGGCACACCGCGACACGTGCTGGCTGGGGATATGGATAACGACGGCGATGTCGATTTGGTGGTGTTAGACCCGATCTTGGGCGGGGTGCATCTGCTCAAGAGTACGCTGGCCGAGCAGGCGACCGCGGTGCTGACGCCAGCGGCAGCGCAACCGGCGCAGCATCGGCTGGGCGACAGCTATCCCAATCCGTTCAATCCGGCTGTGGTGTTGCCCCTTGATTTGGCGACGGACGCGGCGAGAGTGTCGCTGACGGTGTATGATGTGTTGGGTCGTCGGGTGCGGCAGGTACGGGACGGGCCGCTTCAGGCAGGTAGTCATCGTTTTACTTGGGATGGCCGCGATGAGCAGGGCCGGGCCGTGGCGGCTGGAGTGTATGTCTATCAGGTCGCGGTGGATGGGCAGGTAGAAGCTAAGAAGGCGACGAAGCTGCCGTGAGAAGATAAGTCTGTTTCGTAGAAACTTGGAGGCGATATCATGCTGAAGTTTACCGTCGTTGCGTGCGCCATGCTGTCGAGTGTCCCTGCTGGGGCAATCCGGTGGGATTTCGACGATGGGACGACGCAAGGGTGGTCCGCCAAAGAAGCTTTTATATGGGGTGGTGTGCGTGAATTGCACCTGTTCCGAGGGGTAGTCGAAGACGGCGTGTGGCGGATCGCGGTCGATCCCGCCGACACCAAAGGTCACTATCCCGATCCGAGAGTCGAATTGATTTCTTCTCCCATTGGGTACGATTCGGTTCTGTTCGACCAAGTCCGCATCCGGTTCCGTACGGTCCATCACCGCCCTACGGTCGGTAATGTTTCAATCGAGTGGACCAACGGGCATAACTCCCTGTCTTCTGGTTGGGATCCAGAAGACTCGCCATCTGGAAGCCGGTTTGGAATGTTCATACAAGAACTTCAATGACGGGACCGGGGCCTTGGAACTGGGTCCGATAGAGGAAGTAACGGCCACCGGGGGGACTAGTACGGATGAGGCCACTGGCACGACGACCGTATCCGGGGTGATCTTAGAGGTGATGGGTGCCGACTTGACCGGCGATGGTAAAGACGAAATCGCGATATCTGCAAGCAACAGTGGACAAGAGACAGAAGTTTGGTCTATCGATTCGGAACTCCAAGTCGAGGTGCTCTTGCAGATCGAGGATAGATGGATCAGGAGTATGGCCGACTGGGATGGCGACGGCCGGGTCGAATTATTTGTAGGGAAGACTACGTTGGCAGGAAGCACGTTAGAGGTCTGGGATGTCGAACAGGGCGTATGGACCTTTGAGGCGGTGGCAGCAGCCCAAGACCATTCGCCTGGTCCGATCGGCGACTTTACCGGCGATGGAACATTAGACGTGTTGTGGGGACCGATCGCCGGGCGGGTGAATACGTGGATTGTGCAGGCCTTGGGCGAGGAGTTTCAGAGAAGCGAGGCCGAGGTACTTCCGAGAGGCGAGATATTTGAATTCGATCAATGGAGGGAACTGTTAGGGGTGGGGGATTTTGATGGCGATGGGCAGGTTGATTTCCTCACCGAGTTCACACGAGATCGCGTCGAAGGGAGCAAGGGGTTGGTCTTGCAGCGCAAGCACGGCGGCGACCGCCTAGAAGCCGAGGTGCTGTACGATGATCGGCTGTTCCGGCTTTCGTCAGTGTTGGTGCGCGATCTCAACGCCGATGGGGTGGACGATTGGGTGTTTATCGGCGGCGATCGCGCTTCGGGCTTTGGGGTGTTTGTCGAGTGGGGCGGCAGCGTCCAGCCGACTCAAGCAGGCGAGCGGTATCGGCTGGCGGGCACACCGCGACACGTGCTGGCTGGGGATATGGATAACGACGGCGATGTCGATTTGGTGGTGTTAGACCCGATCTTGGGCGGGGTGCATGTGCTCAAGAGTACGCTGGCCGAACAAGCGACAGCGGTACTGCCGCCAGCGGCAGCGCAACCGACGCAGTATCGGCTGGGCGCCAGCTATCCCAATCCGTTTAATCCGTCGGTGGTGCTGCCGCTTGAGTTGGCGACCGATGCAGCGAAGGTGTCGCTGCGGGTGTACGATGTGTTGGGTCGTCGGGTGCGGCAGGTGTGGCAGGGGCCGTTAGGAGCAGGCAGCCATCGGTTTGCGTGGGATGGCCGCGATGAGGCGGGCAAGGCGGTGGCCGCCGGGGTGTATGTCTATCAGGTCGCGGTGGATGGACGGATGGAAGCCAAGAAAATGACGAAGTTGCCGTGAGAATCGTCGGGACTTGGAGGCGATGTCAAAGCTATTCGTAGCGCAGGGCATCTATGGGGTTGAGGAGAGCGGCTTGGCGGGCCGGGTAGATGCCAAAACCAATGCCGACCGCAGCCGAGACCCCAAAGGCGAGGGCAATCGTCCAAGGCTGGACGATGGTGCGCCAGCCCGCGTACAGGGTGATTACTTCCGGGATGGCGTAGCCCAGCACCACCCCAATCAGGCCGCCAATTAAGCTGACCAACAGCGATTCAACCAAAAACTGCGCGAGGATGTCGCGCCGCCGGGCGCCCAAGGCGCGGCGGATGCCGATTTCGCGCGTGCGCTCGAGCACTGAGGCCAGCATGATATTCATAATGCCGATGCCGCCGACCAACAGGGAAATGCCGGCGATGCAGCCCATGACAACGTTGAAAATTTGCTGCGTTTTCTGGCTTTGGCGCAACAGCTCTTCGGGAATGGCGATTTTGAAGTCCTCGACGCCGCGATGCCGTCGGTTGAGGATGGTGCGGACGATGGCCGCGACCTCGGGCAATTGGTTGGAGTTGGGGATCTTGACGGTGATTTGGGTCAGCTCAGGGTCGCCCGGCTCCCAGTGGAAGCGGTTGAGCAGGGCCGTCAGCGGGACGTAGATGTCCTCGTCGGTGTTGCGCACTTCGAGCACCCCGCCGATTTTGCCGCCAGCCGCGCCCTTGTCTTCGAGCACGCCGATGACCGTAAACCACTGGTTGCGGATTTTGACTCGGCCGCCGAGGGGATTGTCGAAAAAGAACAGGGCCCGCTTGGCGTCTGCACCCAACACGCAGACGCGCTTGGCGGTGTTCAGGTCTTCGGTGGAAAAAAAGACCCCGCTGCCCATGCGGGCGTCGAGCACAGTCAGATAGTCGGGCGTTGTGCCCACCACCATAGTGCGGAAGGTGTGGCCTTGGGCTTGGGCTTTGACTTTGAGCTCGCGCTGGGGGGTGACGTAGTCGGCCAACAGGCAGATGCGGGCAATTGACCGCGCATCGTCCCAAGTCAGGCCCGGCGAGCGATTGTGGTCGGCGTCAGCTTCGGTCCCCTCGTCGTCGTCTTTTTGCCAGTGCTGGACGATGATATTGCTAATGCCCATCTGACGGATTTGTTCGAGGGATTCCTGCTTGGCTCCCTCGCCGATGGAGAGCATGGCAATGACCGCGGCCACGCCGAAGATGATACCGAGCATGGTCAGCAGAGTCCGCAGCTTGTGCGACAGCAGGCCGACTAGGCTCAACGAGGCGGTTTCGCGGAGGTCCATTAGGGCGCTTGGGGCGCGGGCAAGGCGTCGGCTTGTTCCATCAGGCCGCTGGCGTCCGTTGCTTGGAGCGGGTCGCGCAGGGCAATGCGGTCGCCGGGTGCAAGCCCTGCTGCGACGATGACAAAGTCTTCGTTTTTCTGGCCTAGCTTCACTTCCCGCTCCTTGGGCTGGCCGCCCACTAGGCGATAGACGAGGGTGCGCCCATCCTTCTCAAAGACCGCGTCTAGGGGGATGTAGAGGGGCATGGGTGTGGCGGTAGCGACTTCGGCGCTGGCCTCGCTTTGCACGGAGTCTGGAGCGGCCGTCGGCCTAGGTGGGATGGTCTCGACGACGACGTGAGACGTGGCGGTCATGCCGGGTTTGAGGCGGACATCTTCTTCTTCGATCTGGATGATCACGTCAAATACCTTGACGTTTTTTTCGCCTTCCTTCTCGCGGCCAAGCGAGGCGATGCTCTTGATTTTGCCGTGGAATGTGGGTTCGGGTAGGGCGTCGAGCTTGATGGTGGCGACTTGGCCGGTGTCGAGCTTATCGACCTCGACTTCGTTGACGTAGGTTTTGACCTGCATGTGGGAAAGATCGGGTAGGGAAATGACGTTGACGCCGCCCCAGATCTCATCGCCGACGCGGATCTTTTCCGGCCGCTCGCCTTTCCACACCTTGCCGTACACGACTAAACCGGGCTTTTCGGCCTTGATGGTCGTGCTCGCCAGATCGTCGCGCGCCTTTTTCAAATCGCGCTCTTGGCGTTCGATGTTGAGTTGGCGCTTTTTGACTTCAGCGGCGTTGACGACCTGTTGCGAGGCCAGCTTTTCGATGGCCTGCTGATGGCTCAGCTTGGCTTTGTGGGCCTCAATTTCGGCTTCTTCCTTTTGCACGGTGGCCTCAAAGACCATGCGCTCGACCGTTAGCTCGGCCAAGCGCAAATTGGCCTCCTCGTTGGCAATGTCGGCTTCGAGCTTGGCGATTTCGGCCTTGTGGGTGGCTAGCGTTTTTTCTAGGTCGGCCTTGGCGGACTCGACCTCCTGCTCGTCGTCCATGACCCGCTTCTGAAAATCCGTCTGTTCAAATTGGACCAATAAGTCGCCGACTGCGACTTGCTCTCCTTCGGGAAACAACTCGACGATTTTGAGCTGGCCGCGCACGCGGGGCGCGACGACGTTTTCGGCCTCTACCGCTTCCAACTCGCCGCCCTTGAGCTTGAGTTTGATGACGAACTCGCCCTGCTGGACCGGATAGGTAGGGATGGAGGATTCGGCTTCGTTGTGCATCAGGTGCTCACCAAGCCAGGCTCCGCTCAAGACGAGGACTAAGAGCAGGGAGAGGAGCCACCAGCGGCGTTTGATCTGTGTCATAAAAGCTTTCCCGCGTCAGCGCGCATTGGGGTTTTGCAGGGCGACGATGTCGCCTGCGGCCAAGCCAGCGGTGACGACCGCTGCGGTGGCGTTTTTTGGCCCGATCACTACGGGCACTTCTTTGAATTTGCCGTTGGTGAGACGAAAAGCAACTAGCCCATCCTCCCGCTTGAAGAGCGCACCCAGCGGCACTGAGAGGGCCTCGGGGACGGTTTCGAGGACGATTTCGACCTCGGCCGACATGCCGGGCTTGAGCCGGTCGTCTTGCTCGTCAATATCGATGACCAGCTCGAAGACGTGGATATCGGGTGCGCCGGGCTGGGGTGAGGCCATGGGGGCTAGTTCGGACACCACCCCATTGAAGACCGGCCCAGGGAAGGCTTCGAGGCGGATGTAAGCCCGCTGGCCGACGCGCACGCGCTCGATGTCCATTTCGCCGATCAGGCACAACACTTGCATCTTGCTCATATCCGGGATTTCGAGCAGGGCGCGACCGCTCCAGACCTGATCGCCGACCGCGACTTTGCCCTCCTCGTCGGTGCCGGGTTTCCAGATTTTGCGATAGACCACGATACCTGGTTTGGCCGCATAGACGTTGGTGCGTTCGTAGTCGCGCTGTGCTCTTTCGTAGCGCTCCTGTCGGCGGGCGATTCTCAGTTCGTGATTGAGAAAATCCACGCGATTGACCACTTCTTGGGCTATGGACTCTTGGCGCGCTTCCGCCACGGCGCGCCGGGCCTTCGCCAAATTGATGCGCCCTTGCTCTTGGTCGATAGTTGAGGCGAATTGCTGGCGTTCTTGGTTGAGCGCGACGAGTTTGAGCTCGGCTTGGCGCTGCTGGATCTTGCGCTTGATGTCGGCTAGACGCTGCTCGCGTTCGGCCTTGGCCTTGACAAAGTCCGAATGGGCCTCTTCTAGCTGACCTTCGCGGTCGAGCATTTCTCGTTCAAACTCGGCCGGGTCGAACTGGAGGATCAAGTCGCCGACGTCCACTTGCTCCCCTTCGGGCCAGAGGTGGACGATTTTGAGCCGCCCGCCGATCCGCGGGGACACCACGAGTTCGCCGCTGGCCGCCTGCACCTCGCCACCCTCAAAGTGCGTCACTGCAAACTCGCCGCGCACGACCTCGGCTGTGGGCAGGTCGGGCGGCGCACCTTGACAGGCGCACAGCACGAGGACGCAAAAAACCGCTCTCACTGGGCGACCTCCGCGGTGGGATGATCGCTTTCGATGCGGCCATCGCGGAAGCGGACGATGCGGCGGCTGCGGCGGGCGAGGTGCTCTTCGTGCGTTACGAGGAGGATGGTGTTACCCGCGGCGTGTACTTGGTCGAAGAGGTCCATGATTTCGTCGCCGGTTCGGGAGTCGAGGGCGCCGGTCGGCTCGTCGGCGAGGATGATGGAAGGCTCGTTGACGAGGGCGCGCGCAATGGCCACGCGCTGCTTCTGGCCGCCGGACAGCTCGTTGGGCCGGTGGTCAATGCGCTCGGCCAAGCCCACGGAGTCGAGGGCGCGGGCGGCCTGCTCGCGGCGTTGGTGCGCCGGCAGGCCGCTGTAGATCAGCGGCAGCTCGACATTGCCCAAGGCATTGGCGCGGGGCAGGAGGTTAAAGGTTTGGAAGACAAAGCCGATCTCCTGATTGCGGATCCGCGCTAGGTCGTCGTCTGCCATTTCGCTGACGAGGGCGTTGCCGAGGGCGTAGCTACCCGAGGTGGGCACGTCGAGGCAGCCGAGGATATTGAGCAAGGTGCTTTTGCCCGATCCCGACGGCCCCATGATGGCCACGTATTCGCCTGTGGCCACGCACAAATCCACCCCGCTTAGGGCGTGGACCGCAGTTGCTCCCATGTCGTAGATCTTGGTCAGATTGCGTATTTCAATGATTGAGTCCATCGGTCTCCTCAACCACTCGCACTTGCGTCCGTTCCAGCCACCCGACCGCAGTCGCTGGCGGCTGGCGCACGCGCACGTAACCCGCTTGTTCTTCCTCGACGAGCAGGACCGCGCCCGCCTCAATACGGGCTAGCACTGGGGCATTAGGATCGGGGGCAGTGCGCAGCACAACGCCGGTGGGCGCGTACACCATGCGCTCGACAAAGCTATCAACCGTGGCTCTAAACACGGCGATGGCGTCGCGGGCCAAGTCGCCGTGGGGCGCGACCCGCACGGCTGCTAGCTTGCTGTAACGCCAAGTGACGCCGGTACCCGCCATCCCACCTTGGGCGCGGAGGTGGGCCAGCTCGGGCACGGGAGCAGATGCCTTGGGGCCGGCTGCAGTAAAGACCGCGGTGACCAAAGTCTCAGTCTCGGGGTTGTAGGGGCTGGGCTGGGCCTGCCAGCGGAGCAGTTGGCCGTCTTCGTACGCTTGTAGGATATAGGCGCGGGTGAGTTCGTCGAAGCGGGCCACAATGCCCCGGTATTCGCACTCGGCGCGTTGCAAGCCGTCGATATCGAGGGCCATATTGCGCTCAACGCTTGGGTTGGGGGAGGGCAGCAAGACGAGGGCGGGCGCGAGCACCGTCTTGAAGATGCGGGCAGCTAACATGGCGTTGGGTATAATAAAGATGCTAGCTTAGCGGTGTATCCTTGTCAAGGAGCCGACCTCCTAGCGTGGGATTAGGTTTAGGGTAGCGGCGGTCGTATCTTAGGTTGAGACTTACCTCCTAGCCTGATAAGAAAGGGGGCCGGAGGCACAGGTTTTCTCAGGGAGATACGACGATGCGTTTTTTTAACACGGCAGGCCCCATCCGACCCGACGACCACTACTGCATCCCGCCGTTGGAGCGCTTGGATCTGGATGGGGTGCGGACTCTTATCGAACAAAAAAAGTACTTCGTTTTACACGCGCCGCGGCAGACCGGCAAGACGTCGGCTTTGCTGGCCTTGCGCGACCTGCTCAACGCCGAGGACTCCTATCGCTGCGTGTACGTCAACGTGGAGGGAGCCCAAGCCCTGCGCGAAGATGTGGAACAGGTGATGCGCACCTTGCTGGCCGGGTTGACGTCTCGGGCGCGCTTGACATTAGGCGACGAATTTTTGGGTACTGTCTGGTCGGACATCCTCGCCGAGGTCGGACCGGGTGTTGGGTTGCAGGAGTCGTTGACGCGCTGGGCCGAGGCTAGTCCCAAGCCCTTGGTGCTGCTCATCGACGAGATTGATGCGCTCATCGGCGATGCCCTGCTGTCGGTGCTGCGGCAATTGCGCGCTGGCTACGATTTGCGGCCGGAGGGGTTTCCGCAGAGCGTGGTGTTGTGTGGGGTGCGCGATGTGCGCGACTACCGGATTCAATCGACGGCCGAGAATGCGATTATCGCTGGCGGCAGCGCGTTCAACATCAAGGCGCGGTCGCTGCGGTTGGGGGATTTTTCGCGGGCCGAGGTGCTCGCGTTACTGGGGCAGCATACCGAGGAGACGGGCCAACGGTTTACCGCCGATGCCTTAGAAACGGTCTGGACGCAGACCCAAGGGCAGCCGTGGCTGGTCAACGCGCTGGCCGACGAAGCCTGTTTTGCAGGCGAATTTGCCGAGGAGTGGCATCGTCCGGTTACGGCCGACTCCATCCATACGGCGCGGGAGCAGCTCATCCTACGTCGTGAGACGCATCTAGATCAGTTGGCCGACAAGCTGCAAGAGGAGCGGGTGCGGCGGGTGGTCGAGCCGCTGCTGAGCGGCCGAGGGGTCGCCGAGACGGTGCCCGACGACGACCTGCAGTACACGCGCGATCTAGGGCTTGTGCTCCGAGAAGGGGCCGTCGCTATTGCCAATCCAATCTACCGAGAAATCATCCCTCGGGCGCTGACCTATACGACCCAAGAGATGGCGATCCATCACGATCCGGCTTGGTATATCGATGCAAACGGCACCCTTGAGGTCGGCAAATTGTTGTCGGCGTTCCAAGCCTTCTTCCGCGAGCATTCGGAGCACTGGGTGGAGCGGTTCCAATACAAGGAAGCGGGTCCGCAACTGTTGCTCCAAGCGTTTTTGCAGCGGATCGTCAACAGCGGCGGTCGGATTGAGCGGGAGTATGGCTTGGGGCGGGGGCGGACGGATTTGCTGATTGTGTGGCTGCAGGGCGAGCAGACGCGCAAGGTGGTGATCGAGTGCAAAATTCTGCACAAGAGCTTGGAACAGACTATCGTCGAAGGATTGGAACAGACAGCGGGGTATATGAATCGCTGTGCGGCGGAGTCGGGTCATCTGGTGATTTTCGACCGGCGTGCGGGGCGGCGTTGGGACGACAAGGTGTTTCACTGTCGCCGGGCGTCGGCTGATGGGGTGGCGATTGAGGTGTGGGGGGTGTAGGCCTATTCATAGCCTTATGAAAGGAGCCACGTTATGACCTATCGATCTCTACTAATCGTCTGCTTGGCAACGCTGGGGCTGGCTGTCGCTGGCTGGGGGCAAGCCGATGGCAAAATCGCATTTACCTCGTGGCGCGAGGGGGCTGGTGACGTGTGGATTATGAATGCGGATGGAAGCGACCCCGTGAACCTAACCCAAGGCCAGCATGGGCAGTGCGTTAGCCCAGCTTGGTCTCCAGATGGCACGAAGATCGCCTATCTCGCCTTTAGTGCCGATCCCGCTTCCGGCCGGGTCGATTATTCCATTGGTGACGTCTGGGTGATGGACGCCGATGGCGGCAACTCGCAACAAATGGGATCTCTAACAAATCCCAGATCTGATGATCTTATTTGGGCTGAAGACGGAAGTCTCATTTACTCCATAAAGTACCTCACAGGGCGGTATGAAGTGTTCGTTGTGGCGCTGGACGGCAGTGGCTCCTCACTTATGGATTGGCGGGAGGCGGCTTGGATAGTCAGAGGTTCCCACGATAATCGCGGTCGTTCTCCAGACGGAACCAAACTAGCATCCGTCGTGTTGCAGGACTCTGAGGGCGATGCCTATCTATACCTAGCTATCTTCTCTTCCAGTGAATGGCCTTATGAACGGGAAGATCGCCTGAACTTGGTAGAAGATTACCGGCAGATTCCTCTTGATCTGCCCCAACAAACAGGACTAGAACTTGAACCCGGCTCGTTTATTTCGTCCAACTCTGAGCCTACTTGGTCGCCCGACAGCATGAGAATCGCCTTTTCTGCCAGAAACGAGCAAAGGGATAAGGAGGTTTGGGTTGTTGATATAGACGGGAGCAACTTGGTCAATCTGACCGACGGTTTGGGCGGAGATTATCCCGCTTGGCAACCCGTTTCCCCTTCGGCTACTGCGACGAGCGTCGAAGTCCAGTCATGGGGACGGATCAAAGCGCTGCTTGCAACAGGTGCCCGTTAATGGCTGCGACGAGGCGGGTAAGGCGGTGGCCGACGGGGACGCATGAAATTGCCCCCCTCAGTTCGGCATGGCGAAACTTTGGCGGTCAGCGGACTTTGCCGCGACCAGCGATCTCCCAAATCGCTTCCAGCCGATTGGCGCGCAGTGCGTAGAGGTGGTCGTGGAGGTTGACGGTAGTGCAGCCGTGGCCCGGGATAAATTCGAGCAGGTCGCCTGGGTGGAGGTCGGTGCAGGGGCCGGCTATGGTCTTGAGGCGACCGTGTTCTTCGGAGAGGGCGTGGCATTCCAAATCGGGACGATCCTTGACGAGGGGGAAGCCGTGCTCGGGCGTCAGGCTCTTGAGTCCAGCGTCGGTGATAACCTGTTCGGGCGCGGGACGGCTGGTAACGGCAGTCAGCACGCTGAGGGCGTTTTTGAAGCCCAAGTTTAGCTTGGCGTACGCCGCGTCCATCAGCGCGTACGAGCCTGCTTGGACCTCGGTAATGCCGTCGAAGGAAGTGCTGATGTAGTAATCGCCCGTGCCCGAGGCGCTGCAAATTAGGCAATCGAGACCAGCGCGTTCTACGTCGTCGCGGGCATCGACGAGGCACTGGAGGCAGGTGCGGGCACCGTCGTCGCGGGATGCTTTGTCTTCGAGGTCGATGATGTGGCCTTCATAGCCCATCAGGCCGCAGAAGCGCAGGTGTGGTGCTTGGGAGGCCGCGCGGGTGAGATCGACGACGGTGGCGGGCGCGACGCCGCAGCGGTTGTGGCCGATGTTGACCTCCACGAGTACGCGGGGGCTGACCTTATAGGCGTGGGCGGCCTCGTTGAGGTCGGCGAGATTTTGCGGATCATCGACCGCGACCATAATGTCGCAACGAGTGGCCAGCGCCATGAGGCGCTCGATCTTGCGGCGGCCTACTACTTCGTTGGCAATGAGGATGTCTTGGATGCCAGCGTCGGCCATGACCTCGGCCTCTCCGACCTTGGCACAGGTGATCCCCTGTGCGCCGGCTGTGAGCTGGAGGTGGGCGATGGCCGGGGTTTTGTGCGATTTGGTGTGCGGCCGGAGGTTTTTGTCCGCCGTGCGGAAGTGCTCGGCGAGCAGGTCAATGTTGTATTCGAGCGCGTCGAGATCGACTAAGAGGACTGGGGTGTCGATGGCGTCGCGGGTCATGCCGATGTGTTCAGTGGTCATAGTCGGGGCTTTTTGGGTTGAGTGGATATTGCGTGTGAATTGTGCTGGACGATCAATGCAGCGGCACTGATTCTGTAGCTCGCCTATGCTACGCTATACGGATGGCGGTCGCCGCGGCGCGTTGGGCACAATAATTGCCCGTCTTTCTGGGGTCAAGCGTTGTAATAGTTCCTGCGAAATTTGATAGTTGAGTCGCTCGCGTACGTATTTGGGGGAATAGCGATAGACAATCGTTCGCCGATAGCCGGGATTGGTGCGTTCTGCTGAGCCGTGTGTTATCGCATCGGTGAATAACAAAACGTCTCCCGCCTTCAGATACATTTCTTGCATGGCGATGGCGGTCCCGGCGGGTTTGCCGCTCACGCCGTCGTAAACCAAGCCCCGGCCATCCACTTCTAGCCGAGGGTGAATTTCCGTACACTTATGGCTGCCCGGAATTAGGACGGGTGGGCCATCGCCTTCGCCGATGTCGTTAAGAGCCATCAATACGTTAATCTGGCCGACCATCCATTCTCCGGTATTGTTCTGGCGAAACGTCAGATAACTGAGCGGAACATGGCCGCCGCAGTGGATGTGGAGGTAACCACCTGGACCGCGGACATTGAGAAAGTTCTCGTGAATGGAGAGGCCATTTACCGAGGAGTGAATGTACTTTTTGACCAAGTCGATCCATGCGGGATGATCTATTAGTCTCTCGAAAACGGGGCCACCTTCGATGATACTTTGGAAGTTGACGCCATTTTCTTCATTGTAGGTGTGCGTTTCTATGTGACCAATCCAGCGGCCTTTTTTCTTTGGATCATTATCGGTTGACCACGGCTCTTGTACATACGATTCGTGATCGTCGATCCACTGGTTCATCTCGCGCAAATCTGCCGCCGAGATTGCATTTTTTAAGACTAGATAACCTTGGAGGTCAAATAGATAGTCTTGGACGTTGTTATCCATTATTCATCGCTTTCAGCCGCTTGTCGCAGGGCTAGGAAAGCCTCCTTGAGTGTTTGGCTTACGGCTTGTACTTCCGGCTCATAATTAGTCCACAGCACTTCGCGCCGGCTATCCTTGGTGGAATGGATGGTTTTATCCGGTCCTTCTGTTTTGAACCAGCGATCGGGCGGAAAGAGCTCGTCCATTAAGGGATGATGGTAGCCGGACATGGCCACCTTACCCTCGCACGCATTGACGACTTCTGCCAACGTGCGGTGCTCGGCCTCGTCCATTTCAAAGCCGTATGCTTTGGCATCGCCGCGAGTGGCGTGTAAGTAGGGAGGGTCGCAGTAGAACAAGGTTTTGTGGCTGTCATAGAGTTGAATCACATCGACAGCGGGTCGGTTTTCAATCTGAACGCGGATCAGACGCTGGGCAATCTCGTCGAGCGCATCTACGCCCCCCAACCAGCGGGAGACCACGCCAGACATACCAGCGCGGCTCGTATTCTTGCAATTGGCCCAACGGCCAAGAGAGGCCGTTTGCGCCAGTCCAGTGCGGGTCTGACGCGCTTTGATGTAGAAACGTCGAGCTCGTTCTAAGTCACTGATGTCTTCCGCACTGCCGTAGATGGCGTAGTAGTATTCCTCGCGTGAGAACGGCGTCAGGGCGATAGCGCGGATCAGTGCTTGGTGCTGGTCGCGCAGCACCCGAAAGAAGTTCACTACCTCACCGTCGAGATCGTTATAGGTCTCGACAGGAGCCGGTGCTCGGTTGATGAGTACGGCCCCAGAACCGGCAAACGGCTCGCAGTAATGGTGGCACTCCGGCAGCAGGGGTAGCAACCAATCGAGGTGAGAGAACTTCCCACCGTACCAGCCGAACGCAATGCGGCGGCGCGTATAGCCTACGGTTGATGGGTGTTGCGGCTTTTCGTCCAAGAAAATGGGGGACACGCCCCGCGATTTTTTTGCCATGTGCTAGAACGCAAGCGGCAAATCGCCGTTTTCGTCGAAGGGCATTCCCTCGGCTTCGGCGATGATTTCCAAGTCCTCGCGCTGTTCGACTTCGGAGCGATAGGCTTCTGAGACGAAGAGTTCGCCTAGCTCCAAGGTGTTGTGGATGCGCAGGACCTTGGCATTTGCAGGCTGGACTAGGCCGACGGTTTCTAGGGCCTTTTCAATGCAGATGCGGTCCGTGTCGAAGTAGAGCGGGATGTGTGCGCCCGAGGGGTGGTTGCCGGTCATACAGTTGATGTAGGTGATCTCGCGGTCCATCTGCTCGATGGCGCGCTTGTGGGCGTATTCGGCGATGCCGATACCCGAGGCGTTGCCGTGGGTTTCTTCGGTCAGGTTGCGGACCAGGATGCGGGTGACCTTGGGGTACTCCTTGTCGGCGGCGTGGTTGTCGTGGAATTTGCGGCCGACGACGTTGGTGTCCATGCCAGCGCCAGAGATGTTTTTGCCGATCGCATCGACGATGAGCAAATCGACTTCGTCGAAGGGCAGGCGCGGCATCCATTGCTTGGCGAGGACTAGCAATTCCTTTTCGCGTTCCACGAACTCGTCGGCCCCCACGCCCTTGATGAGCGCGGTTTGGTCGTACTGGTTTTCGACTAAGCCCAGCCCCATGAGCACGCCGCACTGGTCGATGACGGCTTGGCCGACCGAGCGGATGATGCGGTCGAAGCTGTAGTGGACAATGGCTTGGTGGTACAGGGCCGCGCCTTTGTGCTTGCCCAAGCCGATGAGCATCATCTTGTGCAGGCCGCTCTCGATTTCGCCGACAAAGTTAGTGTGCGGCTTGACGCGGCCGACGACGGCTACGTGGTCGGCTTCGAAGGCGTATTTGTCGAAAAAGACCGGGACGCCGTCCTCGGTCGCGCCCACCTGGACGGTTTCCATAGAGGACTTGATAGGCGCGCCGGTGTACTCCTCGGTGACGCCGTAGCCTTCGATGATTTCCTGTTGCGCCTCGGCAATGCCGCCGCCGTGGCTGCCCATAGCGGGGACGAGGAAGGGCTGGAGGCCGAGGGCCTTGAACTCGGCTACGAGGCTTTTGATCACCAGCGCGATGTTGGCAATGCCACGGCTGCCGACGGAGATGGCAATGGTCTCGCCGGGATTGATTTTGGGGCCTAAGTCGAGGCGCCGGACTTCGGCGCGCACGGCCGCGGGAATGTCTTCGACGGTGGGCGCGGAAAAAATTTGGCGGATGCGGAGCATGCGGGATAGGGACATGGTGGAACCTCCTAAATGGCTTGTTGGAATATAATTTCAAGATCGCGTTGGGTAGTCTTGCGCGGGTTGACGGCGATGTTGCCGCTCTGCATGGCAATGCGCGCCATGGTGGAGATGCGGGCTGTATCGACGCCGACATCCCCTAGCTTGGCGGGGATGCCCAAATCGTCGTTGATATGGCGCACTGAGACAATGGCGGCGTGCGCGGCTTGGCGTTGGTCTAAGCCGGAGATATGCTCGCCGAGTGCTTCGGCGATGGCGGCGAATTTGCCGGGGCAGGCAAACCAATTGAACTCCATGACATAGGGTAGCAAGATGGCGTTGAGCAGCCCGTGATGCACGTGGTAGTGTGCGCCGACCGGGTGAGACATGGCGTGGACGTTGCCGAGGCGCGTTTGCGAAAAGGCGACGCCGGCCAGCATACTGGCGATGAGCATGTTTTCGGTGGCGGCTAGCGCGTGGTCGTTGGCGCAGGCTAAGCGCAGGTTGTCGCCGATGAGGCGGATGGCGTGTAGCGCGATACCTTCGGTGATGGGCGTGGCCGCTAAGTTGATGTAGGATTCGAGCGCGTGGGTCAGGGCGTCCATGCCAGTAGCCGCGCCGACGAGGGCGGGTAGGGCGACCGACAGGTCGGGGTCGAGGACGCCGAGCTGGGGGGCGATTTTCCAGCTAATGACCGGGTCTTTGTTGCCGCTGGCGGGATTGTCCAGCACGGCGAAGGGCGTGACTTCGCTGGCGGTGCCGTAGGTTGTGGGGACGCAGACGAGATAGGGCAGATCGTTTTTGACTTTGTCGCTGCCCAGATACTGGGTGATGCGTCCGTTGTTGGACGCGAGGACGCCGATCATCTTGGCCACGTCCATGGGCGAGCCACCGCCGAGGCCGATGATGGCGGTGCAGCGTTCTTGGCGATAAGCCTGGGTTCCATCTTCGACGGATTCTTGGGTCGGCTCACTCGAACCGTCTTTGAGATAGACGGCGTGGGGGATATCGCCGAGGGCAGTGGTGACGGCTTCCACGGTGCCGATTTCTCCTAAGACCTGATCGGAGACGATCAGAACCTTATCGGCCGGCGAGAAGCAATCCGCCAAGCAGGCGATAGACCCAGGACCGTGGACGATGCGGGTGGGGTGGCGGAAGTCAAAGTGGGTTTGGAAGGGCATGGACAATCCTCTGCGTACAGGAGGGAAAGTAGCTAGCGCTCTTCGTTGATGTCAAGGTAACTGGCGGGGCGCTACCTGCATAAGGTTAGGATGACCCGCCGACCAAACTCTGAACCGATGTTTCAAGTTCATGGGTTATCTGTTGCGGCGCAGCCGATCGTAGCGCTCTACCGGCGTCTGTTCGGCCGGCGGGAGGATATACCGTTCCAACCTCGTGAGAGCAGTATCAATAGAATTCCACATGTCGCGCGGATAGTGATATTTGATGCCGACGGGAACAGCGTAGAGCGATTCGCCGACTTGCGCTTTTTCCATATCGTCCAACGCCCAGAAGCACATCTGGACAATGCCTCTCTCAAAGCGCATGACGGTATCATTCTGGCGCGAAATTTCCCCTTCGCCAAAGATGACAATCGGCCAGTCGCCCTTAAACAAAAGCGCCCGCGTCATCCGGAAGGCATCTCTATCTACAGTGCCTCGCACCACCGAGTACACACCGCACCGCCGGTTTAGGTGGTTTGAAAGCTAACATCGCGTCCTATGTTTGTTTGGAAGGGCATGGACAATCCTGAGTGCAGGAGGGAAAGTAGTTAGCGCCCGTCGCCGACGTCAAGGTAATCGGTGAGGGCTGGGTCGGTAGCCCACGCCTTCATTGATACAACTACGGGAATCCCGTATATTTGTCTTATGGAATTCGAATGGGATGAGGACAAAGCGGCGATGAATCTGGCCAAACATGGGATTCCGTTTGAATTCGCCGCGCGAGTGTTTCTCGATCCCTACCGATTAGAAGAAGAGGAGCTGATAGAATACGAAGAAGAAGTGCGTCGTCGCGTCATTGGCATGGTCGATGATCACGTATTGCTCGTAGTCCATACAGAACGTTTTTCACGAACTCGAATCATCTCTGCCCGGAAAGCAGCACGTCATGAGCGAAGAAAATACCACGAAATTTAGATTGGACGAAAAGACTCTACCGCGTCTGAGTAAGTCCCAGGTGCAACGTCTCGATTCCATGCGTGACGAGGAGATCGAGCAGGCCGCGTTGTCTGATCCCGACAATCCGCCTTTGACGGATGAAGAACTCGCAGCATTCGAGCGCGTTCCTGACACGAAGACAATCCGCAAAGCCCTGCGTTTAACTCAGCGCGAATTCGCCGCTACGTTTCAGCTTTCTTTGGCGACAATACGAGACTGGGAACAGGGGCGCTATCAGCCGGATCAGGCGGCCCGTACGCTCCTGCGCGTAATCGCCCGTGACCCTAAGGCGGTCAAGCGCGCCCTAAAGATGTCTTAAGCTGATGGGCCCTATTCCCGTCTGGCGGCCTCTTCCAGAGCATGCTGGTCGTCTTGGGTCCACTGATGCCAGCGCCCTTCGTCGGGCTGCTGGAAACCGCTGTTGGCGCGGCTTTGTAAGTGCTCGTCCTGGCCCAACAGGCGCAAGGCCCGGTGGTCCTGCTGGCTCCGGGCCCAATTGATGAGTTGTTGGCAGTTGGGGCCGGTGAACGTATCCGTGTGCTTGAGCCAGGAGATGTTGTAATACACACTGAAGAAGTAGCGCTTGCGTCCCGAGGTATTGGGCGTCCCCGAGTGCAGCAGGCCATTGTGGGTCAAAACCACATCGCCGGCTTTCATGTAGATCAACAGCTCGTCTTGGTGCGGCTTGCGGATCTCCTCTTCGGCTAGGGCAATGGGCTCGACGTGAGAACCGGGCAGGACCCTGAGCGGCCCGTACTCGTCGTCCAGATCCTGTAGATAGCAGATGGCATTAAAGGCCAGCGGGCGTTCGTACGCGCCGCTGGGCATGCGACCCCAGCGGTCTCGGTGCCAAGCACTGACCTTGCCGGCGGCTTCTTCCGGATCCATGGAGGGAAAGGCGGCTAAGGTGAGGTTGTCGAGCTGCACGAAAGGCCCCACCACCTGCTCGGCAAAGTCGAGAATGACCGGATGAGCTACTGCTGGCCACATCAGTTGCGGCGCTCGTTCGAGCATATTGCCGAACCAATGGGTCCGTTCTTGCACATGGGGCCCTTCTGTGGAGAGGGCTTGCAGCCGATCCTGCTCGTCGCGCCAGGCCTGCATGGTGGTTTCGTCGTACAGCCCCTCGAATACGGTATAACCCCGAGCGCGGTATTCTTCCATTCTTCGGTCCATAAGACACCTATCCTCTGCGCGAAAGCCTCCAAGCATCCGGCTCCATATTATTCCCGGCCACCATCCACAGCGACCCGTCGTACACGAACACGCTCCCGGCATGGCGGGGTGCCCAAGGGGTATCGGGCAATTCGGTCCAGTTTACGCCATCGGGCGAGTACCACACATCGCGGCGATTGCCACTTTCTGCCGCATAGCCTTCTAACACCCACAGATGGTCGTCGAACGCGGCCACCTCGTGGTATTGTCTGGGAGTCCACGGAGCATGTTCTATGTGCTGTTCCCAGTTTATCCCATCGTCCGAACTCCAGACATCGTTGTAGAAATTGCGCATGGGAGTTGCAGGCGTATCGTAGGTGCCTCCACCCAGAATCCACATCCTGTTGTTGTGCACCGCGGCTCCGCCGATCATCCCTCTGGGCACCCACAGAGCGTGCTCGGTAACTTGGGCCCAGTTTACGCCATCGTCCGAACTCCACACGTCGTTGTGGAAGACCTCGTCGGCGTCGGCAAAGTTAGGAATGGTTTGTCCGCCCATCACCCAGATCCGGCCGTCGAAAGCTAGGGTATAATGGAGCACCCGGGGAGCCCACGGCACGTGATCATTGGCCAGATCCCAATGAATGCCGTCCGCACTGCTCCAGACATCGTTTTGATAGTGGCCTTGGTTGCAATCGCCGCCCACGATCCACATCCTGTTGTTGTGCACCGCATATCCGGCTGTATGCCGCCCTTCCCAGGGCGCTTGGGGATTCTCAAGCGTCCAAGAGGCACCATCGGCTGACGACCAGACCTCACTGTTGCAAATCAGCGGGAAGTGGACTTTATCGCCGGGGTTCCAGCCGCCGAGCAGCCACATTCTGTCCTTGAACACCAATGCGCCAGCGCCATCGCGAGCCGCGAAAGCAGCGTTCTCCGTGACGCAGTGCCATTCGTATTTTGCGCCCATTGTTATTTATCTCCGAACATTTTCGAGATGTGTATGGCTATAGATCGAACAGGGAGGGCGGGTCTCCCTCGGGATAGTTGTCGAGGTAGCTCTGGATGTACTGCCGCGTAATGAGGGGCATTTGCTCCAGATGTCCTTGCTGGGTTAGCGACTCACGCTGTCCGTACTCGTGAGTCATCACCGTCGCCCCAGCGTTCCAGAAGGCGCAGTGCATGGTCCAGCGCTTGTGCCCCTCCGGGTTCCATCCCCGATGCCAGAGGTTGGCGTTGTAGTAAGCGATGTCGCCCGGTTCCAACTCGACGACATGGGCGTTCGGCATCTCTCCCGATTCGCTGCGGGACGCTTCGATCTCCTCCGCCGTCGATGCCCGCAGGTGACTCTCGGGGACGATATGGAGAAAACGGTCTCCGGCAACGAGCGGGGCGTTGAACTGCACGAAGCTACCCTCGTGTCGGCACAGGTACGCGGTTTCCTCCTCGTCTCCTGGTTTGCCGAGGTCGCGGTGCCATTTCTGGGTGTACGGCTTCCCGCCGCCTGAGGCGAGCATGCCAAACAGGCTGTGACGCACTCCCGGGCCGCAGATTAGAGCCTCGAGATGGGGGGCGAGATCCTCGTCGATCCAGTCGGCGAAAGCGGGGTGGTACTTGTCGGGGTTGAGCAGGTGGCCGGTGCGGGACGGCAGACGGCGCTCGCGGTCGATCCAGCCTAGCTCGGACTCGCCCGCAAGCCCTCTGTCGATCAGGCGTTCGATTCCTTCGAGCAGCGCCGCGATGCGAGTTTGTGCAAAGGCCTGCCGCAGAATGAGAAACCCCTGCGCGGCGTACGTTTCCTTGTCTTTTTCCGCAATCACCATGCGAGTAGTTGTACCCGCGGTGCGGGCCGCTGGGTCGCGTGGTGGAACCATGATACTCTCCCGTTTAGATTTCTGATGTGAATTTGGCTGTTGATCGCCTCTTTGATCGCCGCTGGGCAACGTAGATGAAAAATAGGCTTCTTTATGAAGCCTCTGTCAAGGCACTAAACACACTCAAGATCTGAGGGTCGTTTGCGGGGCCTTTGAAGGCTCGCAGTATTGACAACAAGGCACGAAGGGTGTTAGGCTACGCCAAGCGGAAACCACAAATCTCGTGCAGAGGTGCGAAAATGAAAATCAAGCGAATCACAGCAACCAGCGTCACGATCCCATACGCTTCGCCTGTTGGCCCGTACGTCGGGCGCGGTGGTAGTAGTGGCACTTTGGGCGCAGCCGGACTTATTGTGAAAATAGAAACGGACGCGGATGTAGTGGGTTGGGGCGAGGGAACGGGACGGTTTGAAACGGACCCAAACGCAATTCTGGCGGGGAAAGATGTGGCCAACATTGAAGGGGCCATTGCCGCGCTGGAAGCAGGGGGCATCAGCAAAGGCCCGATGTCTGGCATTGAGATGGCACTGTGGGACGCCATGGGCAAGGGAGCGGATTTGCCGGTCTGTAAACTGCTCGGCGGTATGGTGCGAGAAGAAGTGGACTTCTGCGCCTGTATGGGGCTCAAGGCACCATCAGAGTCCGCGGCAACCGCCCGCGAGTACATGGACCGCTGGGGATTTCGCTTCTTGAAAACAAAAGCGGGGGACGACTCACAGCAGGATCTGCAGATTGCCGAGGCGATACAGGCCGCTGTGGGCGACGAAGCCATACTCCGCCCAGATGCAAATAGCGGGTATTCCCCCGAAGAGGCAGAAGTTACAATGCGAAAAATGAAAGACCTTGGGATTCGCTATTTTGAAGACCCGTGCTCGCCTGAGTACCCCGATGCGCTGATCCGATGCCGGACGGAAATCGGCATGGGTATCTTGGTGAACATGGGCGTTGGCACGGCAGACACTGTTGTGAAATTGCTCGCCAACGAGGTTGCTGATATGCTGATGCCAGACACTCCAGCGGCAGGCGGAGTGCTACCTGTGAAGAAAGTCGCTACTGTCGCAGGGGCGTATGCCGTGCCGTGCCTGATGCACTGTTCGCACGACCTCGGACTCAAGACCGCCGCTATTACGCATATCGCGGCCTCAACCCCCAATTTTTCCGGGCCGAATGATACCTGCTACCACGGCCTGACGGATGATGTGCTAGCTGAACCGTTGCAGTTTGAAAATGGGCGCATCCGCGTGCCGTTGGGGCCAGGGCTGGGCGTTGAAGTAGATGAAGCGAAAATTGAGCAATACAGTTCGTAGGTACTAGGCCTCGTCCAAGCCCAAGCCCGTCAAATCTGCAATCTGCCCTGCTTGCTCGGCTTCGTATAGCCGCCAGATTACGCGTAAGCCCTGTAAGCTGCTTTTGCCGTCGGTCAGCGGCGTTTGCCCAGTTTCAATGCAATCGAGGAAATGGGCCATCTCGTTTTCCGTGTGTTTGCCCGGCTCTGCTTCGAACAAAACTTCCTCTTGACCGCGCAGGATATGCACGAGTTTGCCGCCTGAGATATCGGCGTCGAGCATACCTTCGGTGCAATGCGCGTGGATTGAGTAGCGCAACCGGGTGCCCCGCGCACCCCAAGTGCCGAAGTGATAGCCGAGGCGGCCAGCGGCAAATTCCATCGTCACATTGCTGGTGCCTTCGCACTCCATCCACGGCGTGCCAAAATTGGTGCCCATGTGCATGCCGCACACAGGTCGGCCCAAAAACCAGAGCAGCAAATCGATGTAATGACATCCGTGACTAAACAACTGCCCGCCGCCCAAGCGCTCTTGGCTCGAAGCCCAGTGATCGGGGGGATAGCGAGTGAGTTGCTCGGTCCAGATCGACACTTGAAATACATCGCCGTACGCGCCTGCATTTAACAATGCTTGCAAACGCTGGACAATGGGATGAAAGCGCATGCAATACGCAATCATCAGCACTTTGTCCGAGGCTGCCGATGCTTCCATCAGTTCTTGGCAGGCGACTTCATTATTGGCCATGGGTTTTTCGAGCAAGACGTGGACGCCCGCATTGAGACACGCCTGTCCGACGGAAGCGTGCAAATGGTGAGGTAGCGCGATCAATACGGCATCTACCGAGTCTAAAATCTCGCGATAATCCGTCGCCACACAGACTCCCGGAAATTGTTGTGCGACGGCTTCTGCGCGTTCGGAAACTACATCGACCGCCGCGGCCAATGCGACCCGATCACTCAGGGTGTGAAACCGCCGCATGTGGGCACCCCCCATGCCGCCACAGCCGATCATACCTAGTTTAATCATGCACCTGTCTCCCCAAGAAGCTGTCTGGAAATTCCGGGTGTGCCCCGAGCGTGAGCGAAAGCGGGGCGG
>VXOR01000070.1 GCA_009840005.1 Gemmatimonadota bacterium | reverse complement strand
AAAAAACAGACAGAAGGTCAAAATTCGTAAAAACAAAACTTGATCAGAGGTTCCTCAATGCACTGCACGCACTTCGCGGCGCAACCCTAGCCAGACGCAGACAGCCATTCCCAAGACGACTAGGGCAAACGGGAAGCCAGTTGCGAGCGAGGCCGCCTGTAGCGAATGTAACCCGCCGCCAAGCAAAAGAGCAATAGCGACTAAACCCTCAATCGTACACCAAAAGACCCGCTGCGCTACTGGAGCATCTACTTTGCCACCAGCAGCAATGGTGTCAATAATCAACGAGCCAGAATCCGACGAAGTAACAAAAAATACAGTGGTCAGCAGGAGCGCCACGGATGAAAGAAGCGCCGGCACCGGCAGTTCATCGAACATCTTGAACAAGGCGATTTCTAGCTTCCACGCCGCAACATTCTCGGTTACACCAGTGTAGCCCCCAACGATGTGCTGATGGAGGGCCGTGCCGCCAAAAGTGCCAAACCACAGCCAGCACAACACCATCGGCGGAATGAGGACAAAGAGCGTGAATTCGCGCACGGTGCGGCCCTTGGAAATGCGGGCGATGAACGTGCCGACAAAAGGGGCCCAAGCAAACCACCACGCCCAGTAAAAGGTCGTCCAGCCGTGCAGGAAATCCGCGTCTTCGCGCCCGACCCAATTACTGAGCGGCACAACCTTGGCGCAATAGCTGCCAAGCGCGGCAAACATACTGCGGAAAATATAGAGCGTCGGCCCGAGCACAATAACCATTAGCAGCAACAACAACGCGAGCGTGATGTTGAACTGGCTGAGGCGCTTGATGCCGACGTTAATACCCGTCAGCACCGAGATCAGCGCAATGGACGTAATCGCCATAATCAGCACCACCATAGTGGTATTGTTAGCGGGAACATCGAACAGATAATGCAGACCAGAGGCTAGTTGTTTGACACCCAAACCGAGCGAGGTGGCAAGCCCGAACAGACCGGCGAAGATGGCAAACGTATCGATGATATGGCCCGGCCAGCCCCAGATGCGGTCGCCGAACAAAGGATAGAACACCGAGCGAATGGTGAGCGGCAATCCGCGATTGTAGGCGAAGTATGCGAGGGCGAGGCCAACGACGCCGTAAATGCTCCAAGCGTGCAATCCCCAGTGAAAAACGGTGGCCGCGATGCCGACGCCAGCGGCTTCTTCTGTTCCGGCGGGAAGGCCAAGCGGTGGGCTCTGGAAGTAGTAGATCGGCTCGGCCGCGCCGTAAAACAACAGACCAATGCCCACACCAGCGGCAAAGAGCATGGCAAACCAAGTGGCGTTGGAGTATTCGGGTTTTGCATCGGCCCCTCCGAGACGCACCTTGCCGAGTGGCGAGCAGGCTACATACAGACAAAACAGCAGGAGAAAATTAGCAGTAATCAGGAAAAACCAATCGAGATTTACAGTCAGCCACTGGCGGGTATTTTCGAAAACTTCGGTCGCGGCTTCTTGGAAGACGAGCGCCCCAGTGACAAAAGCGACAATGGTCACACTAGAAATTGTGAATACTGGGGTCAGATAGATGTCTAAACCAAGTAGTTTCTGGTGGCCCTCGTCATCTAGCGGCTGTACTTGGCCTGCTTCGCTTATTCCCAAAACTTCCCCTTTCTTGGGAACTTAAGAGTATTCGCCCAACTCGGTGCTGGCGCGTGAGCGGACGATTTTCGTTCCGTAGTGCCGTAAAACTAAAAAGGCTCCTTGTTAGATTGGACATGACTTTTTAGGAGTCAATGTTTCTTCATACAAGCAGCCTGTTGCAAGCAAGGTATGGCCCTCTCCGTCCCCTGTCAAGGCGGCGGCACCACTCAATGGTGGACTCTTTGGTCGACCTTCAAACCGCACCCTTTCACCAAGCTAACTGCGGCGCTGCGAGCAGGCTACTAGGCGACCTCGATAACAACGGTCGCGTCGATTGGGCCGATGCGCTGCTTCGTCGGCACCCGGTCCGGCAGCCGCGTGTACGCAGTGCGCGACGAAGACGGCGACCACAAGGCCGAGCGCGTCATCATCCTCGCCAGCGGCCTGAACAGACCCAACGGCGTTGCCTTCAAGGACGGCGACCTGTACGTAGCCGAAATCAGCCGCATCCTGCGCTATCGCAACATTGAAGCGCACCTCGACAACTCTTCATTGCCTAACACGGCTCTTGGAACCGCAGCCGCAAGATCGGTTATCGCCTCACCCTAGTGCGTTTGGCCGCCGACGGGGCGGTCAGTTACGAGCCGTTTGCGGAAGGCTGGCTACAGGGAGAATCGAACTGGGGGCGGCCTGTTGACGTTCTCGTAATGCCCGATGGTTCTCTGCTGGTCTCGGACGATCAGGCCGGTCTAATCTATCGGATCAGTTACTGAGACCGCGTGTACAACGCCTCGAAGCGGTCCTTAGCCTCCCAGCCCAAGAGCCGCTTGGCCTTGTCGGGCCGGTACTTGTCGTGCGGCAGCCGCGCACAGATAAAGAAATCCTCGTACGGCGACGGCATCTCGGGTGCCCGCAACCCATACAAAAATGCCTCCCCAGTATCCTCCCACGAAGTCGCGTATGGATACATGCCCTGCCCATGTTCCTCGGGCAGGATTTCCCGCGGCCGAAAATGCGTATAGACAAAGGTGAGTACTTCCAGTCCCTCGCGCTCGGCAAACACGCGCGTAATGTGCCCCCCGAGATACTTGCTCACTGCGTAGAGATCCTTGCCTGGATGCAGCGGGATGTCGGCTTCTACTTGGAAGTCGTTCCAATAGTCGGCATTGTGGCCCAGTGAGGTGTGAAAAGGCCCGGTGTGGATCAGCCTCTTTATCCCGCAGGCAACGCAGGCTTTGGCCACGTTGTACGCACCGACCATGTTGACTTGAAAGGCCAGCACGGGATGCGGCCGGACGACGGACACATTGATCGCCGCGTCCATGCCCTCGCAGGCAGCCAACACTTGTGCGTAATCGGTAATATCGACAACCCGATTTTCGTGCGGCGGCCCCAACACCTCTGGGATCGGCGCTCGGGGATTTTGCGGTGGCGCGGCCGCTACTTCCGTCATTGGCCGGAGATCAGTCACCCGCAGCGTGTAATGCTCTTTGAGCGCAGCAATCGCCGACGCGCCGACCGGACCACCCGCTCCAAACAACACCACCTTGCCTTCGTTCACCGTTGCCATAATGTCCCCTTTAGGCGAATCGCCCGCTCGACGCTACGTGTTCCAGTAACCAGTCGTGTCCTCTGCGCTCAGCGGTAAGGGCTTGGCGCACCGCTTCCACGGCGTCATCAGCCGTGGTCTCCGCATCCAATTCGCCGAAGCGTAAACAGCGGACCTCGATCTGTCCAGTGCGGGCGATCTCGCGGCCGACTAATTCAGCCATAAGCGGTGCCAGCGACCCGGCTTCCGCCTTCGGCAAAGCATTCCACTGCGGATCAACTAGATATTCTTCCGGATAGTCGCGCAGCAAATCGAGGCGACTCAACAGCACTGCTTTCTCAATGCCCACGGCACAGGCCGCCGTCAACGCCACGTAGGTCCCCCGTGCCGCAGTATCGAGCACGGCTCCTTCTTCGTCTCCAGCCGGATCGCCGCCCGCCGCGTGGACGATGGCCTCCACGCCTGCTAACGCCGGATCTAATGCCTCGCGCTGAAGCAAATCGACCTGCCGGTAGCCAGTTAGGTCGCTCGTCTCTTCTGCACCGAGCGCCACCACTTCAAAATCCGCGCCCAACTCAGCCGCTAGCAGTGGGCCCCAAGGGCGATCTGCTCCAATTACCGCCACGCGCATAGCATCTCCTCTACTAGGAAAATTATCGTGTTGTTCAGAGTCATGACACTGTTTCAGTGATATTTCTATCATCCAAAAAAGCAACAGGATCTTCTTCTTTACCATTTTCCCACATAAGGGAACAAAACCAAATGCCACTCTCACCAATGCAGAAATCTGCGGGAGTAAAGGTCATTTTTGAGTCCAATGGCGGATCAGACTTTTCGGGATTGTATTCTGCTGGCCAGCCAAATGCCTCACCGACCCATAGCTGTCCTTCGTCATGGAGTCTTTTCGCAAACACCACGACATCTTCGATATTTGGAATGACGACTGGCACAATGGGTGCTCGTTCTCCATTTTGCGTTTGTATTCTAATTTTAACTGTTGCCACGTTTCGCCTGCTCCTTCAGCCATGCGTCCATGATATCTTCACGATGGGCCATTAAAATGCCTTTGATTTCGTTTAACTCATGGGGACGAAATCGCCTAGCCCGCGCCAATCCAATTGGATCAACCCAATACTTCGCTTCCTTTTCTTGTTTTCCTACATGAACATGGGGCGGTTCATCAAGGTCTGCCTGATAAAACCAAAACCGATAGCCTCGTATTCTTAAAATGACAGGCAAAGCCTACACCTTGAGGGCGTCCTTATGGTGGAGGACCTCGGAGCGATCCGCGCCGCTTACCGCCACGCGCATAGCATCTCCTCTACCAAGAAAGTTTCTCCGACAAGTTGTGAAAAAAGTACTTATCGTCGAGATATATCAACCGCGCCGTGTGCGCAGCTTGGCCGACGTACACCTCTTGCTCGGGAGCTAAGCTGCATATCTCGTGACCATCGGCAATGAGCGCCACCTGGCTGTCCACGGTCTCATCGCTGACGCGCAGCCGCACCCGTTTCTCAGCCGGCAAAATCAAGGTCCGCGACGTGAAGTTGTATTCGTTGATGCCGTCGAGCAACATGCAGCGCACTTCCGGCATGACCAGCGGCGCACCCATCGACAGCAACAGCCCAGTGCTGCCCGTCGGCGTGCCAACGACCACGCCGTCGCCGCGAATGGTGCGAATTTTGGCGTCGTCAACAAAGACATCCGTAGAGAGCATTTTGTGGTGCGCCCGCAAGGTCACCTCGTTGAAGACCAGACTCTCGCCGCAGGGATGGCGGCAAGAGAGCACCAAGCGCTCGCTGACGAAGTACTGACCATCGACTAAGAGCTGGACGATGCGCGCCAAGTCCGTGCGGTCCCCAGCGGTCAAGAAGCCAACGGTGCCAAAATTGATCGCCAGCACCGGCCGCTGCGGGAAACGCGCAAAGGCGCGGAGCACTGTGCCATCACCGCCAAGCGCAATAACCAAATCCAGATCTTCCGGGCGCTCGTCGCCCTCGATAAAACACACCTCGATCCCATGCGGATCAAATAGGTCTCGCACCTCGGCGACCAGATAGTCCAAATCCTGGTCGCGCGGCAGCACCCCAACTTTTTTCAGTGCGAGTTGCACCGACGCTAACCCTGGAGGACTACTCGGCCCGCGCCTGTCTGCCGGCCTGAGCCTCGTAGGCCTTGATCAGCGCCTGAGTCCCCTCTTCGGCGCAACCAGCGCGCTCGACAATGTTGAAAAATTGGTGGGCGATACTCACGGCCGGCAGGGCCAGCTTGACATCGTTGGCCGCCTGCAAGACCAACCGCAGGTCCTTTTGCTGCAAATATACCATAAAGCCCGGATCAAAATCGCCAGCGGCAATGCGCGGGCCCAAGTTGCTCAACTGCCAGGAGCCAGCCGCTCCACCGCTGATAGCGTCGATGACCTTTTGCACGTCCAAGTCAGAGGTCGCCGCTAGCATCAGGGCCTCGGCCATAGCCATATTGTTGACCGAAACTGCGATCTGGTTGCAAAGCTTAGTCGTCTGGCCAGCGCCGTTGGAACCAATCAAGTTGATGTTGGTGCCCATCGCTTCAAAGACCGGCAGGCAGTGGTTAAAGACAGCTTCGTCTCCACCGACCATGATCGACAAGGTGCCATTGATCGCGCCTACATCCCCGCCGCTGACGGGCGCGTCGAGCATGGCCACGCCCCGCTCCTGCAAGGCGGCCGCTACTTCGCGGGTGACTTTGGGCGACACCGTGCTCATATCGATGACGACTGCACCCTCTTTGGCTCCGTGAATCGCGCCCTCCTCGCCCACCAGCACGGCCTCCATATCGGGCGTATCCGTGACGATGCTGATGATGACATCCGCTCCCGTCGCCGCCTCCTTAGGCGAACCAACCCGCACGCCACCCGCGGCGACGACCTCGTCAACGCGCGGCCGGTCGCTGCGGTTGTACACATTGAGCTGATAACCGGCTTTGAGCAGGTTCTCGGCCATGGGCGCGCCCATGATCCCCAAGCCGATAAAGCCGATTTGCGTTTGTCCCGGTGCTGCTGACATGATTCCTCTCCAATTTAAAACGTGAAAAAGCGATGTCTGTTGTCCTCGATCTCGGCCGTATCGTACAGGTGCGCGAACCAGTTCTGCACGGCCTCCTGCTCGCGCTGCGCCTGAAGCTGAGCTACTACCTGCTCGCGCTGGGCGGCGAATTGCTCCTCATCTACCGGCGTCTTCTCCAAAAGCTTCAGCAAGTACGCCCCGCGCTTGCTGCCCTCGGCGACCTCGATCACTTCGCTGAGCCGGCCCTCTTCCAAGCGGAAGGCCGCGCCGATCACCGCGTTAGCACGACCTAGACCCTCCACCGATTCGGTGCGCGTAAAAGCATCGGGAGTGTGGAACTCCACCCCGACGTTTTGCGCCGCCTGTGCCAAGGTGGCCCCAGATCCTACTTCCCCCCGCACGGCCTCTAGCTGGGCGGCAGCGCGCTCGGCCTTTTTGCGTGCGCGCACCAACGGCTCAAGTCGGCCCTTTAGCTCTTCCAAGGGTGCTATGCCCTCAGGACGTTTAGCCACTAGGTGCGCCACCCACAGCCCCGAGTCGTCCTCGATGACTTGGCTGACGGCCCCAGGATCCTCCTCAAAAAACCAGTTGACGAGCCACATGGTGTTCGCGCTGATACCCGGCACGGCTTGGCTCTTGCGCAGGAAATTCGTGGGCGTCGCCTCGGTGCCGGAAGCTGAGAGCGCAGCCGCAAATCCCTCGGCTGTGGCCTGCTCTTGGAACACCTCGGCCCGGCTCCGCAGGCTATCCTCGGTCGTGCGCGAGGGCTGGTATCTGAGTAGGATATGGCGGGCGTGTACCCTCTCCCCACCGCTTTCTTCCTCCAAGCGTTCTTCCACCTTGATCAGATGCCAACCATAGCGCGTCTGCACCGGCTCGGAAAGTTCACCGGGAGCCAAGGCGAAGGCAGCTTCCTCAAAGGACGCAACCATCTGGCCACGACCAAAAAAACCGAGGTCCCCACCTCGGGCGGCGGATCCCTCGTCGTCGGAGACCACCGCAGCCAACTCGGCAAAATCCGCGCCAGCTTCTATCTCTTGGCGGATTCGCTCGACCTCCTCTTTGGTCTCCAGCGAATCCTCAGCGCTAGCCACCTTGGGAAAGTAAGCGTATTCCAGCTTTACCTGATCGGGGTGCTCGTAGTCGGCTACGTTTTCTTGGTAGTAGGCAGCCAAATCTTCGTCTGTTACCTCGATCTCGTCATCCGCAGCGTTGCTGGGGGCAAATGCGTATTCGATGCGCACCTTTTCGTTGGCCTCGGCAAAGTGCTGATGCGCTTCATTGGGACTCACCTGCGCGGTGCCTCGCAGCATCCGCTGTAGCCTGTACTCGAGCAATTGCCGCTCAATCGTACTCTCGATCCACAGGACTAAGGCTTGGTTGTTGGGATCGCTGAGATTGGCCGGATTGCCGATGAACTGGGCGTACTTCTCCATGTCGAACGCGCCGTCGGTTTGAAAGGTCGCGAATTCGCGCACGGCCTGCGGGGGATTGTTCCGCGTGTAAAAGGCGATTTCCCCGTCGGTCACCTCAAAGCCCAAGCGCTCGTACTCTTGATTTAGAATAATCTCGCGGACGTAGTAGTCCCACACCTGCTGCACGAGCAGGGCCTGATCGGCGCGTTGCTCCTGCGGCATCTGGCGCGCTATCCGCCGCAGCGCGTCTTGGAACTCCTGTAGCGAAATGGTCTCGCCATTGACCACGCCGACCGCATCGCTGGCGGCGCTGGTGCCCGCCCCTGAGTAGTCGGCTCCCCATTCGACGACGATTAAGCCGATAAAGGCGAATATCACGAACCACAAAACGAGCACCGTCTTTTGGCGCAACAAAGTCATCATAAGCTATAGTTCTCCTGCTATATTGCGTTTTTCTCGTCGGCCTCGGCAACCAGCCGGTTTTTCAGCTCCGCGGGATAGCGGAGCAGACAGGCCGTACAGTGACCCCCGCCCAGATCGACGAGGTGCGGCACGACGCGGGTGCATATCTCTTCGCGCTCTGGACAGCGCGGGTGAAAGGCGCATCCCGAGGGCACGGCCGCTGGATTGGGCGCGTCGCCCTCTAACAAGACGCGCTGGCGCTTAGTCCGCGGATCGGGCGCGGGCACAGCCGCCAACAGCGCACGCGTGTAGGGATGGGACGGCTGGCGGTAGAGCTGATCGCGCGCCGCCACCTCGACTATGCGCCCTAGGTACATCACGGCCACCCGATCCGAAATGTGACGCACCACGCTCAAGTCGTGGGCAATAAACATATACGTTAAGCCCAAATCGCGCTGTAGGTCTTGCAGTAAATTGATGATCTGGGCCTGCACTGAAACGTCCAGCGCGGACACTGGCTCGTCGGCGACGATAAACTGCGGCCGCACCGCCAAGGCGCGGGCAATGCCAATGCGCTGGCGCTGCCCGCCGGAAAACTCGTGCGGATAGCGCCGTGCGCAATCCGCCGGCAACCCGACCATCTCCAGCAACTCCCCCACCCGCTCGGCCAATTCGGCACGCTCGGCCAGCCCGTGAACCTTCAGGGCCTCGCCGATGACGCCGCCCACCGTCATTCGCGGGTTGAGCGACGCATACGGGTCTTGGAAGATAATCTGCATGTCCCGCCGCTGCCGCCGCATGTTCTCTTTGCTCAACTCCAACAGGTCAGCCCCGGCAAAGCGCACCTGCCCAGCCGTAGCTTCAATTAGCCGCAGCATGAGCCTGCCCAGCGTGGTCTTGCCGCAGCCACTCTCGCCGACCACGCCCAAGGTCTCGCCGCGTCCAATCGTCAGATCGACCCCATCGACAGCCTTGACGTGGGCCTGCACCCGGCCCCAAAACCCCTGGCGCACGGGAAAGTATTTTTTGAGGCCCTTGACCTCGACCAAGGGCGCAGCTTGGCTCATGCGTCCCCCGCCTTCCAACAGCTTGCCCAGTGCCCAGCCTCGACCTCCTCCAGCGGCGGCACCTCAGCCCGACAGTGATCGTCGGCCAGCGGGCAGCGCGGGGCAAAGCGACACCCCTGTGGGAAGGCGCGGGCGTCGGGCACCACGCCCGGAATGATGTCCAATCGCTCCTGCGCGGCGTCCAGTTGCGGTATCGAGCGCAGCAAGCCGCACGTATAAGGGTGCTGCGGACGGATAAATAGTGCTTGAGTTTCCGCGTATTCGACGATTTGGCCGGCGTACATGACTGCCACTTGGTCCGCGGTCTCGGCGATCACCCCGAGGTCGTGCGTGATCATCACAATCGCCATTTGCAGGGACTCTTGCAGCGACTCCAACAGCGCGAGGATCTGCGCTTGAATCGTCACGTCAAGAGCCGTGGTCGGCTCGTCGGCAATCAACACGTCTGGATTGCACGACAGCGCCATGGCGATCATTACCCGCTGGCGCATCCCACCCGATAGCTGGTGAGGATATTCGTCAATCCGCTGTTCGGGCGCTGGAATCCCCACCAGTTGTAGCATCTCGATCGCTCGGGCGCGTGCCTCCTGCATGGGAACCTGCTGGTGCAAAACTACGGCCTCGGCGATCTGAAACCCGCAGGTCAGCACCGGGTTGAGGCTCGTCATCGGCTCTTGGAAAATCATCGCGATGTCGTCGCCGCGCACGCGGCGCATCTCCTCCTCGTCCAGCGCGAGCAAATCGCGCCCCTTGAGCAGAATCTGTCCGCCCTCAATGCGGCCCGGTGGATCGGGCACCAAGCGCATGACCGAGAAGGCGCTGACGCTTTTGCCGCAGCCGCTTTCGCCGACCAGCCCTAGCGTCTGGCCCCGCCCCACCACAAACGACACCCCATCGACGGCGCGGGCGACGCCCTCTTCCGTGTGGAAATAGGTCCGCAAGTCGCGGACCTCTAACACGGGATCATGCGCGATCATGCGCTGTCCTTTTCCCAAGCCGCAGCCCGGTGCTCCTCATCGGCGACCAGCGCACTCCAGCGCATGGTTGCACCGAGCTGGCGTCTAAAGCCCTCGACCAAGCAATTGACTAACTCGGCCCGGTCGATGGGCCGCCCCACACAGGCATGCAAATCCGTGCTGTGCGCTCGCACCTGCCGGGTCCATCTTTGCCGCACGTCCTCGTCAATCCGCAGAAGTTGCGGCAGGCGCTCGTGCGCTCGACCGAGCAAAATTGACCCATGTTGTAGCAAGCGGCGTCCGTAGCGCCGCTGTGCACTGCCGACCAGCTTGCGCTGCTGGCACTTGAGCTCCCAGCGCGCCGTGCTGCCAAAACAAGGCCCCGACCGCAAGCCGCCAACGCAACGATCAGCTCTTTCCAACTCGACAGGGGCCCCGAAAAGCCGCAGCCCTTCGGCCAAACACGCGCCGATCTTGCGATGCGTAGCCTCTATCCCGCCACCCGCGACTAGTGCCTCTGGGACGCAGGCGACACTGTAAGTCAATTCCTCCCAGTGCAACACCGCCCGCCCGCCTGTGGGCCGGCGCACCACGTCAATACCTAACACGCGGCAGGCTTCTACATTGGCCTCGCGCTCGGGCTGCTGGTTCCAACCGCAGGAGATAGCTGGCGGGTTCCAGCCATAGAAGCGCAGTACCGGACCTTGAGCCGCGTCCGCGGCGAGAACTTGATCGACGCCCATATTGTACGCGCCACAATGCTCACCCGTATCGACGACGCGCCAAGCAAGGCCCATTAGAGCGCGTCCAAACTCTCAAGGGCGTCCTTGGCCGCCATCTGTTGTGCCTCTTTCTTGCTCCGCCCCTGGCCCCAACCCATGCGCTGGCCGGTGATGCACACTTCGACGCTAAAAATCTTGTCGTGGTCTGGCCCATGCTCGGCGTGCACCAAGTAGCGGGGGTGGCCATTGCCCTTGCTCTGCGAGTATTCGAGCAATCTGCTCTTGAAGTTGAAGTTCGCGTCCGGTTGGACTATTTGGTGAAAATCCGCCAGCACCGCGCACCGAACACAGGAGCGGGCAGCCTCTAAGCCGCCGTCGAGATAGATCGCCCCAATCAGCGACTCCAAGGTGTCGCAGAGGATCGACGGCCGCTGTCCGCCGTTGGCTCCGCGCTCGTCCTCACTCAGCAACACAAAGCTCCCTAGCCCAAGACAGTCCGCTTGTCGCGCCAGCGCCTTGCGGCTGACTAGCTGCGACTTCATCTGGGTCAACTCACCCTCGCCCTTGTCCTCAAAGCGGCGAAAGAGGTAGTCGGTGACCAACAGCTCCAGCACGGCGTCGCCGAGAAATTCGAGCCGCTCGTTCGACTCAATGCGGTCGCTGCCTTCTTCAGCGTACACATACGATCGATGCTTGAGGGCTTTGACCAACAGATTCTTGTCCTTGAAGTGGTAGCCCAACAGCTTTTCGAGAGCGTGCCCCGAACCCGTGCTACTATCTTCTAGGTCGCCCGCCGACTTGAGGCGATTCCAAAGAGTTGCAATCCAGCTCATCTGCCTAATGCCCGAATTGAAAACCTCGTTTGCACGGGGGGTGCACGGGGAGTGCTGGGGAAGTGCGTCAGCCGGTGAAACGACCGAATACCAGCGCCACATTGTGGCCGCCAAAGCCAAAGGAATTGTTGAGGGCGTAGTTCACCTGCACGCGGCGCGCTTCGTTGGGTACGTAGTCGAGGTCGCAGTCGGGGTCGGGGTTTTCGTAGTTGATCGTCGGCGGCAGCACCCCGCCTTTGAGCGCCATGATGCAGGCAATGCTCTCGATTGCCCCGGCCGCACCCAACAGATGCCCGGTCATCGACTTGGTCGAACTTACGGCCATGCTGTCGGTGTGGCCGGCAAAAACCGTCCTGATCGCCGCAGTCTCCTGCTGGTCGCCCATGGGCGTCGAGGTGCCGTGGGCATTGACGTACCCGATGTCGCTCGGGTCTAAGCCTCCGTCCTGCAGGGCGATGCGCATGGCCCGCGCCCCGCCCTCGGCCTCGGGTGCCATCGCCGTTTGGTGATAGGCGTCGGCAGTAAAACCCAGCCCGAGGAATTCGCCGTAGATCTCGGCCCCGCGCCTTTGCGCATGCTCCAATTCCTCCAAGATGACGGCTCCGGCCCCCTCGCCGAGCACGAAGCCATCGCGCTCGGCGTCAAAGGGCCGACTGGCCCGCTCAGGCTCGTCGTTGCGCGTCGATAGGGCCTTGGCCGAGGAAAAGCCGGCCATGGAAATGGGGGTGACGGCCGCTTCTGAGCCGCCGGTCACCATCACGTCGGCTTCCCCGTACTGGATCTTGCGCGCCGACTCGCCGAGGGCGTGGGCCGCCGACGAACAGGCCGACACCGTGCCGTAGTTAGGTCCTTTGGCCCCCAAATCCATGGAGATCATGCCTGGGGCCATGTCGGAAATCATCATGGGCACGTAGAACGGACTGATGCGCCTCGGGCCTTTCTCCAGCAGGATAGTGTGCTGGTCTTCGTGAGTCCGGATTCCGCCGATACCCGAGCCCCAAATGACGCCCACGCGCTCGGGGTCCACCGCTTCCATGTCGAGCCGGGCGCAGCTAGCCGCCTCCCTCGCCACGCAGATCGCGTAGTGCGTAAAGGCGTCGTTGCGGCGCACATCCTTGCGGTCCATGATCGCCTCGGGGTCGAAACTCTTGACCTCAGCGGCAATCGTAGTCCGGTGTTGGGAAGTATCGAACCTAGTGATCGGCCCGACCCCAGAGCGGCCGGCGAGAAGCGCGTCCCAGAACGTCGGCAGGTCGTTGCCATTGGGCGCTAAGACCCCCAAGCCCGTGACGACGGCTCTGCGTCTCTGCACTGGACTACCGCTCACGCCTTGCTGTTCTCTTCTAAGTATTTAATCGCGTCGTCTACGACCATAATCTTCTCGGCGTCCTCGTCCGGGATGTCGATCCCGAATTCCTCCTCAAAGGCCATGACCAGCTCGACGGTATCGAGCGAGTCGGCCCCTAAGTCGTCGATGAACGATGCTTGGGGATTTACTTGATCTTGGCTCACGCCGAGCTGTTCGACGACCAGATCTCTCACGCGCTCTTCAATAGAAGCCATGGTGTGTTCCTCTTGGGATAGGAGTGAGCGTTTTACCGCTGTGCGGTCTTAAAGTCGGTCTAAATATAGGCGATAGGCAAATTTTTTGTAGGGGCAAGCGGCCGCTCGCCCCTATCAATTCTGCGTCTATCTGCGTCCATCTGCGGATCATCTGGTAAATGATGTAGGGCTGCTATATCACATGGCCATGCCGCCATCTACGGACAAGACCTGACCAGTGATATAGGCGGCTTGATCTGACGCGAGAAACGCCACAGCGTGCGCCACATCTTCCGGCGTCCCCGCCCGGCCCAGCGGCACCGTGGCAATCATCTGCTCCTGCTGCTGTTCCGTCAAGCCGTCCGTCATGCCCGTTTCCGGTACCAGCCCCGGGGCCACAGCGTTGGCGGTGATCCCGCGCGAGGCCAGTTCCCGCGCCAAGCTCTTGGTCAGGCCGATCAACCCGGCCTTGGACGCGGCGTAGTTGGCTTGACCGGCATTGCCCAGCAATCCCACGACCGAAGTGATGTTGACGATCCGTCCGCCGCGGGCCTTGAGCATGGGGCGCACCGCCGCCCGGACGCAGTTAAAGGCACCCTTGAGGTTGATCGTCAACACCTCGTCCCAATCCTCTTCCTTCATCCGCATCAGCAAATTGTCGCGGGTGACGCCGGCGTTGTTGACCAGCGCATCCAAGCGGCCCAACTCCGCAATCGTCGCTGCCACCAGCTTTGACGCCTGTTCGGCGTCGGCGACATCGGCCTGGCGCACGAGGCAGCGACGGCCCAGAGCCTCAATAGCCGCGGCCACTTCGCCAGCCGCCGTAGCATTGCGAGCGCAGATCGCCAAATCCGCGCCCTCTTCCGCCAAGCGCAGGGCAATGGCCCGGCCAATGCCCCGCGACCCACCCGTCACCAGCGCGACCTTCCCGTCCAAAAGTCCCATTTATTCCGCTCCTTGTGCCGCGGCGATTTCTTCCACGGTACCCGCCAATGCAACCGAGAGCTTGGGCGCAGTGCGGCGCACCAGCCCCCTTAGCACAGCCCCCGGCCCTACTTCAAAAGCGTGGTTAATACCCATAGCTACCAGCCGCTGCACGGTCGCGCTCCAGCGGACCGGACCTGTGATCTGATGGATTAGGTGCAGCCGCAGCTTTTCTGGGTCTTCCACAGGCTCAGCCGAGACATTGGTCAACACCGGCACGCGCGGCCGCGCAAAGGGCACCGCCTCCAACAGCGACTCCATCTCTACAGCCGCCGACGCCATCAGCGGCGAGTGAAAAGCCCCGCTGACGGCCAATTCGACGACGCGCCGAGCACCGGCTTGAGAAGCCAACTCGCTCACCCGCGCCACTGCGGCCCGCTCACCCGAGACCACGACTTGACCCGGAGCATTAAAATTAGCGGCTACGACGATCCCCACATCCGCTACCTGTTGGCACAAGGTTATGACGTGGTCGTCGTCCAGACCGATCACCGCTCCCATCGTCCCCGGCCACTCGCTACCGGCCTCCTGCATCAACCGGCCGCGCGTCCCCACCAGCGTCAGGGCCTCCGCAAAGGAGAGCACACCGGCTGCCACCAGAGCCGAGTACTCCCCAAGGCTGTGTCCGGCTACGGCCACAGGCTGTAGTCCGGCCGTGGCGAGTAACTCGCTGGCGGCGACGCTGTGGACGAAGACAGCAGGCTGCGTAGCGTTGGTTTGCGCCAGCCGCTCGGCCGGCCCCGCAAAGCAAAGCGCACTAAGGGAAAAACCCAGCACCTCGTCGGCCTCGGCAAAGCGCGTCCGCACCGACTCGTGCTGCTCGTACAGGTCGCGGGCCATACCCACCGCCTGCGAACCCTGTCCCGGAAACAAAAAGGTGCGCCCACCCATCTCACTGCCCCCAGCGAAACAAGGTGCTGCCCCACGTGAGGCCGCCGCCAACGCCGGTCATCAGCACCAAATCGCCGCGCTCCAATCGGCCTTGATCAGCGGCTTCTGCCAAGGCAATGGGAATCGTCGCGGCTGTGGTGTTGGCATAGCGGTCGATATTCATCATCACTTTTTCCGGCGGAAGATCCATGCGCTGAGCCGCAGCGTCGATGATGCGCTTGTTAGCTTGATGGGGCACGAAGAGCTTGAGGTCTGCGCCCGTAAGACCGTTGCGCTCCAGCAGACTGACCGACACTTCGGCCATTTTTTCCACGGCAAACCGGAAAACCGTGCGCCCCTCTTGGCGGATGTAGTGCATGCGCTGATCTACGGTCTCGTGCGAAGGGGGATGCAGGCTGCCGCCGCCTTTGATGTGCAGGCATTCGACCGCGGCCCCGTCGGCGTATAGCTCAAAGTCGATCATGCCAGCTCCATCCTCGCCGCGCTCTAACAACACCCCGCCCGCTCCGTCGCCAAAGAGCACGCAAGTGGCGCGGTCCTCAAAGTCGAGGATGCTGCTCATCTTGTCGGCACCGATGACCATCACCCGGCGATGCGCACCGCTTTCGATAAACTGCACACCAGTCGCCACGGCGAAGACAAAGCCAGAGCAAGCAGCCGACAGGTCGTAGGCCCAGACCCGGCTGGCGCCGATGGCGTGTTGCACCAAGCAAGCCGTCGCCGGAAAGATCATGTCTGGCGTAATGGTCGCGACGATGATTAGGTCGATGTCGTCAGCGGCGATTCCACGGCGCGCCAATAGCTCTTGGGCCACGGCGATAGCCATGGTGGAGGTCGGCTCGTCCGCCGGCAGGAAGCGCCGCTCGGAAATGCCGGTGCGCGAGCGGATCCACCCGTCCGAGGTGTCCACCAGCCGTTCCAGATCGGCGTTAGTGACCACCTTGTCGGGCAGGAAATGCGCAGTGGCCGTAATGGCCGCGCGAAGTTTTTTCCCCTCTTCAGTCACGCAAGCATCCGCCCCGAGCAGCCTAGACTTCAGGCTCTACGTATTCGCGGCCTCGATAGAAGCCGCAGCTCGGGCAGACGCGATGGGGCAAGGCGGGTTGTCCGCAGTGGGAGCAAGTAGTCCTCGCCGCCGCCTTGATCTTCCAGTGAGTGCGCCGCTTGTCGCGGCGGGTGCGCGAAATTCTCCTCTTAGGTACTGCAGCCACGGGGAACTCCTCTCAAGAATTTTCTTTGGGTTGTGGAAATTCGATCTGCGCGAGGGCGGCCCAACGCGGGTCCGCTTCTCGTTCCTGTTCGGCGGTGGGTTCGGCGGACTCTTCTGCGCCGCAGTGCGGACACCGCCCATCGGCCTCCGAGGTGGGGATGCGCATCGGCAAGTCCAATATCACGGCCTCGCGGATGTACGCGCACAAATCAACCTCGCGCGTCCCCGGATCGACGATCTCGATAAACCCGTCATTTTCAGCAGACGCCAACTCTTCGGGGGTCGCGAGGCGGCGCTGCAAAAGCAAGCGGAACCGCGCTGTGACCTCTTCTTGTACTTCCTCTAGACAGCGATAGCACTCGCCGGCAATCCGGCAGGTGATGACCCCATCAATTCTGAAGTTGTCGAGCGCACGCCTCACCTCAATGCGGGCTTCAACGCTGGAGGGAAAAGAGAAAAATTCGTCTTTTAACTCCAGTTCCTCTGCACGCAGCTCAAAGGCGAGCGCATTGGGGCCCTCTGCGAGGTCGTCGAGTACTAGCAAGGCGCTCATGGGCTTGCTCAGTCGGCAAAGAAAAACGCGATCTCGGACTTGGCGTTGGCCGCCGAATCCGAGGCGTGCACGGCGTTGCACTGCACGTCCGTGCCAAAGTCGCCGCGGATCGTACCCGCCGGGGCCTCTGTGCTATTGGTCGGACCGATGAAATCGCGCAGATGCGTCACCGCGTCGGCGCGCTCTAGCACCATCGGCACCGCCGGCCCCGAGGTCATAAATTCTACCAACTCGCCGTAAAAGGGGCGCTCCCGATGCACGGCGTAAAAAGCCCGCGCCTGCTCGGCGGATAGCTCGACCATGCGCAGGGCGCGTACGACAAATCCCTCGCCCTCGACGCGGGCAATAATCTGGCCGATGGCGCTTTTGGCGACCGCATCGGGCTTGACGATCATCAACGTGCGTTCCATAGATATAAAATTTATTTCCCTAGCAAGTGTTTCCCCTAGTCAAACGAAATGTTGGAAGATAGGAGCCAATTGGTTTTGTGTCAATGGACGGCCCGCGCAACAAAATGCTCTAAGTATCGCTTTCATAACGAGTTCGGCGCACATTTTCTTGACAGGGTAACACGCCCCTCCTAGATTGGCCAATGCTATGGATCATCCGCTTCTAGCCGAAGAAGGCAAGGTCATTCGCGACCCGGTTTGGGGCTATATTCACTTCCCCGCTCCCGTCCTCGCCCTCGTCGATACCCGGGCCTTCCAGCGCCTGCGCAACATCTCCCAGCTCGGCTACGTGCATCTGGTGTACCCAGGCGCGCGCCACTCGCGCTTTGAGCACTCGCTGGGCGTCTATCACTTGGCCAAGCAGTTTTTGGCCCGTCTCCTCGACTCGGACCCGCCCCTCGTGCTGAGCGAAGAGGACGTGCGCGTCTTCATCGCCGCCACCTTGCTCCACGACATCGGCCACTACCCCTTCTCGCATACCCTCGAAGAGCTAAGGCCCTTTTTCATCCGGCACGAAGAAGGGGCCCGGCAGATCATCGAGGACCAAGACGGCGAACTCTACCAGACGATCGCCGATGAGTTCCAGATTGATCCAGCGCGCGTAGCCAACGTCATCGACTACGAAAACATCGGTCGCGCCGTTCCCCCCGAGGACCTGCTGCTGGCCAATATCCTCAGCAGCACCCTCGACCCCGACAAAATCGACTACCTCCTGCGCGATTCCATGTTCTGCGGCGTCCCCTTCGGCGAGAGCGTCAACCGCGACCGCCTGATCGCCTCCATCAAGTTCGACTCTGAGCGCCAGCGGCTGGCCATCACCAGCAAGGGCGTCTCCGCGGTCGAGGCCCTTGTCTTTACCAATTACCAAATGTATCGCAACGTGTACTGGCACCACGGGGTGCGCTCGGCGTCGGCCATGTTCAAGCGCGCAGTGCAAGAAATCCTCCTCCACCCCCACAACCGGCTCGACTTTTCCGATTTCCACCGCCTCACCGAGAGTGGGCTAATCGCTCGCCTCCAGCGCGAGCAGGAGCGCCTCGGGCTGGAAACCTCCGCCCAGCTCCTCGCAGGCACGATCCACCGCCGCCTCTACAAGGTCGCTGCCGTCATTCATCCCAGCGAGCGCACGCAGCCTTTGATGAACCGCCTCGATTTTCTCTTCCGCCATCCCTACAAGCGCCGCGCCAAGGAAATCGAGCTGTGCCAAGTCTTCGGCCAGCGGCTCGGCCGCTCGTTCCAAGGCCACGAGATCCTCATCGACATCCCCAGCTTCAACAAGACCCCCGAAGTCGATCTGAGAGTTTTCTACGGCCGCACACTCCCCGCCGACAAGACCGACCCTCTGACCTTTGCCGACCCAGAGGTCTCCCGCCTGCGCGACTCGCTACTGCACAACTTCGAAGACCAAGCCAAAATTTTCCGCATCTTCTGCATCGACGATCCCGACCTGCGCGAGCTGGTGGGCAAAGAGGCCAAGCAGTATCTCAGTTGACGAGCAAATTGCGCCATACCTTCACCTGAAGGAGTCTCCTCTATGTTGCTCTCATCTCTATGGACCCAACCTCGCGTCACATCCCTCCTCCTGACGGCAACCCTGGGTATGATGCTGCTGGCCGCTGCCGATCCAGCAAGTGCACAAATCACTCCCGTCTGCGACCGCACCGCGCAGGTGCGCGATGAGATTGTACGGGAAGCAAGAGTAAGCGACTGCGGTGCTGTAACGGAGGCGCACTTAGCGGCAATTCGTGGACTCGATCTTAGAGATGCCGGTATCTCAAGACTGAAAGCCGACGATTTCTCTGGGCTGACCGCTATGGAATGGCTCGGCCTAGCTCGCAACGCCTTAACGACGTTGGAACCAGGCACCTTCGATGGACTTAATAAACTGACACGACTCGATATATCTTTAACGACGTTGAAACCGGGTATCTTCGATGGCCTTAACTCACTCAAAGAACTCAGTCTCGTCCTGTCTGGCAACTTAACGACGTTGGAACCAGGCACCTTCGACGAACTCAACTCACTGACATGGCTCAATCTGTCTGGCAGCTTAACGAGGCTGGAATTAGGCACCTTCGATGGGCTTAATAAACTGACACGGCTCAACCTGTCTTACACCGCCTTAACGACGTTGGAACCAGGTACCTTCGATGGACTCAATTCACTGAAAGAACTCATCCTATCTCACACCGCCTTAACGGTTTTGGAATCAAGCACCTTCGGTGGCCTCAATTCACTGGAATCGCTCTTTCTGTTTTACAACGACGCCTTGACGACGTTGGAACTAGGCATCTTCGACGGACTCAATAAACTGACATGGCTCAGCCTAAATGACAACGCCTTAATATTGGAGCCGGGCATCTTCGATGGACTTAATTCACTGGAATCGCTCAATCTAGCCCGCAACGCCTTAACGATGTTGGAACCAGCTACCTTTGATGGACTTAATTCACTGGAATCGCTCAATCTGTCTGGCAATGCCTTAATATTGAAACCGGGTATCTTCGATGGACTTAATTCACTGGAATCGCTCGGTCTAAACAGCGCCTTGACCACGTTGGAATCAGGCACCTTCGATGGACTCAATAAACTGATAACCCTCAGCCTAAATGACAACGCCTTTACGGTATTGGAATCAGGCACCTTCGATGGACTCAATAAACTGACACAGCTTGATCTAAGTTACAACGTCGCTTTAACGAGGTTGGAATCAGGCACCTTCGATGGACTCAACTCACTGACACGGCTCGATCTGGCTGACAACGACGCCTTAATGACGTTGGAATCGGGCACCTTCGACGGACTCAACTCATTGACACGGCTCGATCTGTCTAACGATGCCTTAACGACGTTGGAACCAGGCACCTTCGACGAACTCAACGCGCTGGAGTCGCTCAATCTGTCTGTCAACGCCTTAACGACGTTGGAACCGGGTACCTTCGACGGACTCAACTCACTGGAATATCTCGGCCTAGCTGTCAACGCCTTAACGACGTTGGAACCAGGCACCTTCGACGAACTTAATTCACTGACATGGCTCGATCTGGCTGGCAACACCTTAACGACGTTGGAGCCGAGCACCTTCGACGGACTCAACTCACTGAAAGGGCTCTATCTGACTGACAACGCCTTAACGACATTGGAGCCGAGCACCTTCGACGGACTTAACTCACTGACATGGCTCCTCCTTTCTAACAACGCCTTAACGACATTGGAGCCAAGCATCTTCGACGGACTCAGCTCACTGACGTTCCTCGAACTGCAGAACAACCAAGTCGATCCCCTGCCCATTACTATTTCACTAGAAAGGGTTGGGGAAGACAGCTTCCAGGTCAAGGCACACACCGGCGCACCCTTTGCTATTCTCCTGCCGGTCCAGATTACAAACGGTAGTCTCCTCGGCGAAGCAAGCCACATCACGATCCCCACCGGGCGTAGGACAAGCGATACCCTCACCGTCGCTCACACCGCCGGCACCAGCGATGCTGTCATCGTTGATATCGGACCGTTACCACAGCTACCCCCTGACCATAACGGCTACACACTCGTCAAATCCGCCGACTTGCCTCTTCATCTGTCCGTCGTAGCAACATCCGTGGAGGTCTCCACATCAGCGATACCAACCACCAGCGGCCTAGACCCCAACTTCCCCAACCCCTTCAACGCCAGCACCCAAATCGCCTACCGCCTCGCCACCTCCGGCTTGGTGCGGCTAGAAATCTACAACGTCTTGGGCCAACCCGTGCGCACGCTGGTGAACCAGTTCCAGCCCGCCGGCTTCTACCAAGTCCCTTGGGACGCCCGCGACCAGCGGGGCGCTCCGCTGGCAGCCGGCGTCTATCTCGCGCGCCTACGCCACCCCGACGGAGTGCAGACGCGGCGATTGCTCTACCTCAAATAATCATCCGGAAGCGACGACTGCTACACAACTTGGACCAAGCCAAAATTTTCCGCATCTTCTGCATTGACGATCCCAACCTACGCGAGCTAGTGGGCAAAGAGGCCAAGCAGTATCTCAGTTGAAATGCACTTGGGTACACAAACGAAAGGATAGAATGAGACAATCAGAGGGAAAACGAGAAGCCGGTGAACACAGCAACGGCCTCCAGATGGCACCCGAACAGATGCTTGATCTGGCGCGCAAGGCCGCAGAACTCGTGGTGGAGCGGATCGACGGCCTGCCCAGCGAAAATGCTTGGGAAGGAGAATTCCGCCGCGAACTCGAGAATTGGCTGGTAGAGGAGCCGCCCGAGGCGGGCCGGCCAGCAGCGGAAGTCATTGAGCAGGCCGCACGAGATGTTCTCCCCATTGCGACGCGGCTGGACCACCCGCGTTGCTTTGGGTTTGTCCCGACAGCGCCCACTTGGCCCGGAGTACTCGCCGACTTCATGGCCGCCGGATACAACGCCAACGCCTGCACTTGGTTGGTCGCCAGCGGTCCGAGCCAGCTAGAACTGGTCGTCATCGACTGGTTGCGGCGCTGGATCGGCTACCCGGAGAGTGCCGGCGGGCTGTTGACCAGCGGCGGCTCGGCGGCCAGCCTCGACGCCTTTGTCGCGGCGCGAGAAGCAGCCGGCCACCCCGAGCGGATGACTGTGTACATGAGCGACCAGAGCCATAGCGCACAGATCCGTGCGGCCAAAGTTATCGGCGTGCGACCAGAGTGCATACGCCTGCTTTCGAGCGACGAGCACTTTCGCCTAGACATGGAGGTACTCGCACGCGCCGTGGCCGACGACCGCGCAGCGGGGTTCAATCCCATCGCGGTGTGCGCCAACGCCGGCGCGGGCAGCACCGGAGCCATTGATCCGATCGGGGCCATGGCCGACTACTGCGAGGCGGAAGGCATCTGGCTGCACATCGATGCGGCGTATGGCGGCTTCGCAGTCGTGACCGAGCGGGGCAAAAAGCTACTGCATGGGATTGAGCGCGCCGATTCGATTGGGCTAGACGCGCACAAATGGTTCTTCCAGCCGTATGAGGCCGGCTGCCTACTGGTGAAGGATCTGAGCACGCTCGAGCACGCTTTCGGCGTTCGCCACGACATGCTCCAAGACACGATATGGGGCGCAAATCATCCGAATTTCTCGGATCGCGGCTTGCAACTGAGCCGTTCGGTGCGGGCGCTGAAAATTTGGATGTCGGTGCAAACCTTTGGGATGGCCGCGTTTCGGCAGGCCGTGTCAAAGGGAATGGAGCTGGCAGACCGAGCCGAAGAGTACGTCCAAGCGAGCCAGACCCTAGAGATGTTGACCCCTGCGTCGCTGAGCATCGTGTGCTTCCGGGTCAACCCCGCCGACACGAACCTCGACGAGAAATCCCTTGCAGAGATCAACAAGACGGTGCTCGCCCGCGTCTTTTGGGACACCCACTCCTTCGTATCATCGACCCTTCTCCACGGACAGTTTTCGCTGCGGATGTGCATCGTCAACCACACTACTACCTGGGACGATGTGCGCAAGACCCTAGAGGCTATCGAGCGGTTTGGGCGTGAGGCGTCAGCCTAAAGGAGGACATTGTGTGTAGAAGCGGTTTTACACCTGAGCCCCTCTCAAGTTGTGAAACCGCTTCTAGTCAACGGATTCACAAGGTGTACTGCGGGATCTTCAGCAGTACGCCGTCCTTCAGCGCCGACTCGTGCGCGACGATGCCGCTGACCGTCATGTTAAGTGCTTGGGCCACGTCGATGAGAGGCGTGCGGTCCAGCAGGATCGCCTCGACGAACTCGCACATCAGGTAGCCGTGGGAACCGCCGTGCCCACCGGCATCCACTCCCGGAGGAAGAGGTGGGCGCTTGAATGTTGCCGGCCCAGGTTCCCGCCCGTCATGCTGGAACGCGCCGTAGAAGGTCCCCTTCTCCGTGCGAATCCGACCCGTCTCCCCGCCGACCCCCGGCGTGTCCCAGCTAACTCCCATCCGCGCCATGCCGCCGTCGCTGGTGCGAAATAGCGCGATTTCAGTGCCAAACGGGTTGCCGTAGCGGTTGTTTGCAGCCTTCAGATGATCGACGCTGCTGGGCACGCCCATGCAGGAGACCTCGGTGAAACTCCCGCCGGTGACGCCCATGTAGTAAGCATTGGAGTGCGTGGGATACCACTGCGGGGGACTCCCGGTGCGCCAACTCTCATGGGCAGCCAGCGGCGTCGGGAAGTAGTGCCAGTATTCACCCTCTGCGTAGAGGACTTTTCCCAGCGCGCCGGATTGGTACAACTCCCGCATGTTATAGAGATCTTCGTGGAAGTACGAGGTTTCGAACATCATGTAGCTGCGATCGGCCGTCTTGGCCGCGGCGAAAAGCGCATCCGCATCCTCCAGTGAGCCCCACACGGCGGGCACAGCCGATGCAACGTGTTTGCCAGCTTTGAGCGCGGCGATGGCCAGTCGGGCATGGCTCGGGGCGTCGGTGGCAACGAAAACGGCCTCGAGCGAGTCGTCTTCGATCAACTCTTCGCACGAGGAATAGGCGGTCGCACAGCGGCAGGCTCTGGCCAGTTCGGCCCGCTTGTCGGGGTCCAGTTCGGCCACCGCGGCGACGGTCACATTCGGGTGGTCCTGGAAGTGAAAGGCCGCGCCGAAGTTGCACACACCATACCCGGCGATACCTACGCGAATCACGCGGTCGGACACGGGCACCCAGGTCTTCGACGCCTCGTAGTTGGTAACTGCCTTCTCAAAACCCTGGATCGGGACGGCCTCCGCCGTCGATTTCGGATCACTCTTCTGGTTCATGGTTCCTCCTTTAGTGTCTCAACCTCGCGCCTCCATCCACATGGTGCGGATTAGGAACTGACGTTACGCACAGACTCTAGGTATGGGATGCTTCGCTTCGCTCAGCATGACAAGTACTGGTTTGCTGCTTCACTGTGTCATGCTGAGCCTTTCGGCTTCGCTCAAGATAAACTCCGCGAAGCGGAGTCG
>VXOR01000069.1 GCA_009840005.1 Gemmatimonadota bacterium | reverse complement strand
CCCGAGGCCCGATCGGCCCCCACCACCGCATCCCGGTGGCCATCGCCGTCAAAATCCCCAGCGGTCATCCACACCCCCAAGCGGTTGTCGCGTTCAGCGCCGATAACGAGGCTCACCCCCTCCGGCCAAGGTCGTTGCGCCAAATCCAAGCGCCTCCCGGCGGCCCGCAACTGAGCGATGAGTTCGGCCGAAAAAATATAGAGCTTACCGGCGTTGGCGCGGTCGGGGGCATCGGCGTAAAAAGCGCCCACCAAAAGATCGGCACGCCCGTCGCCCACGAGATCGGCCACATGGGTCTTAATACCGAAAAGGTCGCGCCGGGCCTCGCCATATAGGGTGACCACATCGCTGGGATCAGCAGCCAAATCCAAGCCACCCCCCGAGGGTATGGTGTCGAAGCAAATGGCCACTTCACCGGTGTTGGAACGATCATTGGCGGGGCCATCGCCGGCCATGGCCGAAATCACCAGATCGTCGCGCCCGTCCCCATCGAGATCACCGGCGGTAATAGGAGTGCCGAATTCAGCATCATTGACGTCCGGGTTGTACACTGTGAACTGGCCTGTCTGGGCAGTATCGGCCAGATCCCATACGTGGACTATTTGGGCTGAGACCGGGATGGCCAGACAGCATAAGACCGACGACAGGGTGGCCGCGTATTTCATGGGAATTCTCCGCGAAAAATTGGCGAATTACTGCATCTGCAAAGCAAAAGTTGAATTACCAAATAGCCTGTGAATAAAATGCGCGGATAGCGGAATCCGAAGTGACGAGCGGGCAGGCATGCAGACTGGCCGTAGCGACAATGGTGCGGTCAGCAGGGTCGCGATGATCCCAGTCGAGTTCGAGATTTTTGATCCAAGTCCGGACGTCTACCGGGAGAATATCGAGGCGATCAATTTGTTCCAGTTTATCAGTGAATTCCTGGATGGAAATCGGTATGGAGAGCTGTTCTTTTTTTACCTTAATGCCAATTTCCCAGATAGAGATCGAACTAAGAGCAATGCGGTCGGCGTCCGAGATTACTTGTGCTGCGGTTCGCGATAGCCGATCTCGATTTAGCGTCCAGAATACGAGGGCCGAAGTATCCAAGACGATCACGCCAGCGCTCCCCATTCGTCAGTGGTCGGCGTATTGATGTCTGCGCGATAGACGACTTTGCCCTGAATCGCTCCGAACACCTCTTCCACAGTCTTTTTTTGCGCAATCGGCTGAATGCGCAACACAGGGCGATTGTGATCTGTGACGATCCATTCTTCGCCGGTTTCTTCAATCTCGCGAAAGATGCGAAGCATGTTGGCTTTCAATTTACTTTTTGAAATAGAAGGCATTTTTCTTCCTTTTTGATGTAATATGACCACAGTTATGACTATGGTCATAAAATGTACAAAATCTCTTTGTTGTCAAGGGATTACTTGTATTGCGAGACGCGACTCCACAGTCCGCCGCAAGGATATGAGCTAGCGCAACAACACCATTCGCCGCACCAAGTCCCCACTCGGCGTAGCCAAACGCGCGAGATAGACCCCACTCGCCAGATCGGCTCTGTCAAACCGCACCGCGTGGCTTCCGGCGTCCAGCGTCTCGTTGACCACGACATCCACCCGCTGCCCTAAGATATCGAAAACCTCCAACCGCACGGCCATGCGTCCGGGAAGCACAAAGCGGATCTGGACCGTCGGGTTAAAGGGATTGGGATAGGGCGGATACAGGACGGCCTGACCGGGCAACGCCCTTTCTTGATGCGACTCAGCCTTCACTGCGGTGGCCAGAGGACGGGACACCCCCGGTCCTTGGAAATCAATCCAATTGATATTGAACAAGCCGTCGTCCCCCGGATTGCGTATAAAGACAAAAAACAACTCGTGAGTGCCGCCCGGGTCCGCAATAGGTGCCTCTAGGTCTGTGTAAACTTGCCAAGCGCCCGTACTCCCCACGCGCACTGTGCTAATCGGCGGCCCCTTCAGCGAATCAACGCGCACTTCAATGCGTCCCCCTAGTCCGGCCGAAGCCACCCGATAATTGAGCGACTCAATGCCCTCTAAGTTCATGGGTGCAAAGGAAATCCAGTCGCCGTGGGCAATAAAGCCGATATTCTGTCGGCCGCCGGCCTCGTCTCCGGTCGTTTCTAACAGCACTCCACTCTGGCGCGTATAGTGCTCGGCTTGCTTGCGCTTGGGTTGCAGAATGTGGCCCGCCCTACCAGTCAAAGGAGCCACCGACTCCGTGCCCCGGTCTGTATAGCGCGCTTCGATCGTATAAAACAAATCGTCGCCGTCGCCGCCGTGCCCTGACTCGGTCTGAAAACTACCGCTGCAAACGCCGTATTCCTCAAGGGGATGGCTGTGCTCGTCATGGCCGATAAACGCTTGCAATACCACCCGAGCGCAGTCGGCGGTCCCGTCCTCTGCGTCAATGGCCCGGACCTCAAAATCTACTACTTCTCCCCAGCTAAAAAAACCGCCATCCGGGGGCCGCACGATCTCCACTTGGGGGACGGTGTTGCCCACCGATATAGGCACTTGCGCCACGCCTTGGTTGCCCTCGGCGTCGGAAACCGTTAGCTGGGCAATGTAGTCGCCGCTTACCTCGTAGGTGAAGACGACCTCTGCCCCCGTCGCGTCAATCTCGCCGTCGCCGGTAAAATCCCAAGCGTAGTCTAGCACCGACCCCGGGTCGGGATCAAAGGAATCGCGTCCCGAGAAATGCACCTCCAACGGCGCAGCCCCATTGGTAGGCGCGGCTTCAATGCGGGGCACCGGTGCCCGCGTACCCCGCACGTAGTCAATCCGCACCACGCGGGCGTCGTCGTTGTCGCCCCAAAAGCCGCTGCCCCATTCCAACACGTACAGCGAGCCGTCGGGGCCAAACTCCATGGAGATAGGACGGATGAATTCCATACTGTCCAAAAAGGGATTGATCTTGAGGATGTTCCCGTCCTCGTCCAGCTTGACCTCTTTAATCCAATTGCTTGCCCACTCGTACATAAAGAGCGTGCCGTCGTAGTACGCCGGCAGCTTCTTGCTACCCGCCGCGGCATCGTAGTAATACACCGGGCCAGCCAGTGCCGTGCGACCGCTGTCGGCGATAATTTCGGGGAACGCGGACGAGGTGCCATACGGATACCAAACCCACGCCGCCTGCGCCGGAGGCAGCGATTGCAGGCCCGTATTATTGGGCGACAAATTCCTCGGTGCCCCGCAATCAAAGGGCATCCCGGAGCTTTCAGTGGCAAAATCGTAGGCCGCGTAGGGCTGGTTGTCGCCAATGCAGTAGGGCCAGCCAAAATTGCCCGCCGCCCGCGCCTGATTCCACTCGTCTAGGCCGATCGGCCCCCGCTGTGGGTCGGCTTGTCGGGCGTCGGGCCCCACATCGCCCCAGTAGAGCCAGCCGCTCTTGCGGTCAATCGACAGCCGGAAGGGATTGCGTACGCCCATGACGTAAATCTCGGGCCGGCCCTCTTCGGCCTCGGCGAACAAATTGCCCGGGGGAATACTGTAGCTGCCGTCGTCTTGAGGTTTGATGCGCAGAATTTTGCCGCGCAAATCGGCACTATTAGCTGACGTGCGCTGGGCATCCCAATCGCGCCGGCCCGGCCGCTCATCCAACGGACTGAACCCGTCCGAATCAAATGGATTGGTATTATCGCCGACGCCGATATACAGGTTCCCATCCGGGCCAAACGCCAGCGCCCCACCCGAGTGGCAGCACGTGCGCCGTTGGGTGGGAATCTCCAGCAACACAACTTCGGAATCCAAGACCAGTTCATCGCCCGCTAACTCAAAGCGGGATACATGCTGCTTAGCCTCTTCGCCGTGTGGCGAGTAAAACAGGTAGAGCCAATTATTGCGGACAAAATCTGGATCTAGGGCGATGCCCAATAGGCCGTCCTCAAAGTCGGTCGAAACCGCTAACTGTCCGGCCAAGCGGGTCAATCCAAGGTCGGGCCGATATACGTTCAACTCTCCCTTGCGTTCGATGAAGAACACGCGCCCATCGGGAGCCACGGCCAAGTCAACGGGATTTTCAGCCTCGCTGTCGAGGACGACCTTTGCAAAACTGGTATCCAACGTAGCCCCGCAATCGGCCGCAGTTACTCCAGTGGCGTACTCGATGCCGCCGAGGATATGCTGCATGAACAGAGGCTCGCCGTAGCTTTCGCGGGTGTGGCCGCCGCCGGTGTACCAAGAGCGGCCGCCATCGTAGTCGTGGCACCAGGCGATGGGATGGTCAAAACCGTGGTTGCCGCCGTTGTAGCTGCCCTCGTCCATGGTAGCCAAGACGTGGACTCGCCCCCGGGGATTGCGGCGGTAATTGTACCACTCGTCGCGCCGCTGCCAACGCGCGGACAAATGGCTGGTGGCCGGATGAACCCGGTCGGCCACTTGGATCTGGCCCTGTTGAATGGCCGGATGGCTATCGAAATAAGCCCCCACCAAGTCGCCGTACCAAGCCCAGTCGTACTCGGTATCGGCCGCAGAGTGGATGCCCACAAAACCGCCGCCACTGCGAATGTAGCGCTCGAAAGCTCGCTCTTGGTCCGCGGCCAGTACATCACCAGTCGTATTGAGAAAAATCACCGCCCGATACGCTGCCAAGCCCTCATCGGTAAAACGCCCCGCGTCCTCAGTGGCCTCGACGGCAAAACCGTTTTCCCGTCCCAAGGTCTGGATAGCGGCAATGCCGTCGGGAATGGAATCGTGGCGAAAACCAGCGGTTTTGGTAAAGACCAAGACGGCCACATGCTGGTCGTCAAAAGATTCCGTAAAAACCTGCCCACTAAGAGCGACGAACAACAGCGTAACAGGCCAAAGAGTAGCCGGAATGATTTGCACGATTCGAGCGGTGGATCGCCTTATGTATCCCATTCTGCGTCCATCTGCGTCTATCTGCGTCCATCTGCGGATCATCTTGTAACTCTCTTTTCAAAACATCCGAATCCTATTCCCGGTCATACCTGTAAACCCATCTACTACCATCCAGAACCCCCCGGCGACGAACTGCCCTAACACCATGCCGAGAAAAAACCACCGCGTCGCCTTGTACCCATTCGGCCCAGTGTACTTCAGCACGAGTGCCTTGACCAGCCACGCGAGGAAGATACTGAACCAGACGCTGTTGAGAATCCAAGTGCCGCTAGCCAGATAACCCAACGGATGGAAGGGCCACCACAAAAGGTGGTGCCGCGCCCAGATCAACAGCGCCATAATCGCCGCGCCGACGCCGTTCCACAGCCAGCCGTCCCAATTGGGGCCAGTCGGATTGAGCGCAAAGTTTTGCGCCACGCGAAACGGCTCCTTGGCAAACCACGCCCACGAGCCGTGGTAGTTGTTCGCGCCATAGTGGTAACTCAGCACGAGGATCGTGCAAACCCCGCCCACGAGGCCAATGGCCATGGCCAGCCCAATCATTGCGAGGATGCGGCGCTTGTAGCGGCTCAAGCCGTGCAACATGCGAATGCCGTTGGCACAGGGGGCCATCATAAACACCAGCAGATCGCCGGCCCAAGCGAGCGTCATGCCCGTAGCTAGCACCCCGGCTACCCCAAGGGACGAGGAGCCGACGCTGGAGATGAGAAAGCCGCAGCCCGACATGCCCTGTACGGCCGCGGCCAAACCAGCTTCGACGATCATCCGCGTCAGGGCCAAAAAGATGACAAACGCCCCGAACAGATAGACGAAGACCGCCCACAGCGGTATCCCAGAGCGCCACAGCCACAGCGACATGACCACGAGTCCCAGCGCAACGCCGAGGATGGCCGTGCGGTACGACATCAGTTCCTCGCCGTCGGACCGCCCCTCCCGCCGCCAGAGGTGCTGCACAACGCGCCATATATGGACGCGCGCCGTCCACAGTCCCAAAATCACCATGACGATCATCGCGCCCATGGTCTGATGGCTCAGCAGGCCCATGGTCGGCCCCTCAAAGGTGTGGCTGAAGATGTCTAAGTTTTCGGTACTCAAGATGCCGATGCGGGTGAAGAGCACCTCCTCGGCTTTGACCAACAAATAGAAGAACCACAGGCTGAAGGTGATGTTGGCATTGACCAGATAGGCCAGCCCCATCCACATGCAGTCGAAGCGCAAGTAAAACCGCACCGCGTCATGGGCCAACGGTATCGAATAAGCAAAGTTGATGCGGCCGATGAACTCGTAGTAGTGGCTCAAGGCATTGACCCCGTGCAGGACAAACGGCACAGCCAGCCCCAGCCACATCGCGGGATTTTTCAGGAAAGGTTTGACGCGCGAGGGCGTTGCCGCGTCCTCGACCATGCCCAGCGGCACCTGCGTCAGCGGGTAGAGCAACCGTTCGTGATCCATCCACTGCCGCCGCAAGATGACCATCGAACACACTACTACCACGTAGAACGCAGCCATAAACAGCAGCCACCACAAAAGCGGCTCCAGCCAAACGCCCCAGGGGATCGCCGCACCTTCCGGCAGGCCCTCGTAAAAACCTTGAATGGCTTGCGCATCGTAGGGAATGAGCCAAGTGGGGATGTGCGGGAGGAGCAGCTCCTCCCAGTTGTTTTCCGGGGTGGCAAAGTAGAAGATGCCGGTCAGAATCGGCACCGCAATGCTGATAAAACCCCGCGCGGCAATGGCAGTGGTAATCATCATCATCACCGCAATGCTCAACAACTCAGCGCGGCTAAAAAGCCAGTCCCGCCGCACCAAGCCGAGCAGCGGCTGCACGAGCGCCACGAGCAAGAAGAGCAGGAAAAAGGCGGCCGGCGTCGAGGAATTCAGCCCGAGTTGCGTGCCGTTGAGAACGAACTCCCCGTACGGCAGACCCACGGCAATCGCGCTGCACAGCACGCCCCCCACGAGCATGGCGCGCACGCTGATTCCGGCGCGCTCCGCAGATTTCCTCGCGGCGTCCATAGCACGCTACCTGCTGGCCCGGCTTTGCGACCCGACCAAACCCACGCGCCTAGCTTCCATCTGCCCAATTTCCTTGCCAAATTTTCGGATTCTGACTGCCGTTTAAGTATGTCTCTTGGCCGTCACCATGTCCACTTTAGGCCGAAAATTGCGGTTAAATTCTGGTTTGTGTCTCATAGCTGACGATTGTATATTTAGCCTCTACATCAGGCTTGCAAAGGTTGCAAGTTCGCTCAAACCACCACAAGGAGAGCAAGAATGAGGTTATTGATTGCGTGCGGCTTTAGCCTAGCCTTAATAGGAGCCGCAAACGCCCAATTCAACGATCCGCCGGCCCTCGAGAATCGCAACGGTCGGCTCGGCTTTGAGTTTTACATGCTCGAAGTCCCCGATCCCAGTTCCATGACCGCCGATGGCGACGCCAGCGACTGGGGCTGGTTCGATCCCGAGTACACCCTCACCATGGATGAGTGGCGCGACGAAGCGGATCGTCCCCTGCCCGAGCGCGACGACTACAACGTCACCACCCTCATGGGCTGGAAAGGCGGTGATGTCAACCGCTGGTACGTGCATATGGAAATTGTCGACGACGTCCTCTGCCACTGGGGCACCAACGTCGAGCAATGGCACGCCGACATGATTGAGTTCGCCCTCGATCCAACGGATCACGGTCGCGAATTCGGCACCGGTTGGGTCATGGAATACATCGCCCGCCCGGGCGACATGGTGCCGCCGCAGAACGTGCGCTATCGCTGGACCGGCCCGGAAGGGTGGCTGGAAAACAACGAGGTCATCGAGTTCGCCGTCCGCGTCGATCCGCCCGAAGCCTGGGCTGCTGAAGTATGGGACGCCGGTGGGACCACGTATTACGAGTGGAACTACGAAGTCAAGCGGTTCATGGAAGATGGCGGGCCCTCGGCCAGCGAGACCTTCCAGTTGGATGCCGTCGCTGGGGAAGACGGCGCGGGCATAGCCTTCAACCTGTGGGCTGAGGACAGCGAGCCAACAGGAGACGACGGCGACCGTGCCTCTTCAGTGGTCAACGACATGACCACGCGCGGCCCCGAAGGCTCAGCGCGGCAGTACTACGCTCATGCCCTGCTGCTGCGCAGCGGCGAGTACGCCGCTGCAACGTCCGTGGAAGAGTCAACTTGGGCGCAGATCAAGGATTCTTTCCGCCGCTAAACCTTAACATCTCGGAGCGCTTCGCGGCGGAATGCCGTCGTGAAGCCGCTCCACCTTATATATCTAGGGCGGGTGCGCGTTATCGGTGCCCGCCCACTTTTTGTATATTCACCGGCGTCGCCTTGGTAAGGGGCGTCCCTTGTGGGTGCCCAAGCGATACGGCGTTTAGCCAGTGGGATCCTCCTAAGAGGGCAACCACAAGGGTTGCCCCTACAATGCGTAACATCAGTTAGGTAGAGAAAACGTACAATGCGCGGATGCTTATGGATCGCGGTGCTCCTCTTCCTCGCGAGCGGCTGTGGACGCTATTTCCCTCAACCCCTCCAGCCCACATCCCAACAGGCCGAGGGCATGACCGTCAACGACGACGGCTCCGTCACCTACGCGCTCGAGCGGCTGGCCATCACCCTAAGACCCATGACCGACGCCGAACTCAACCGGCAATTTCCCCAAGCCTCGACCGGCGGTGCTGCTGCGGTCAATCCCTATACCTTTGGCGATTGGGTCCCGTCCGGCGACGACTGGACGCCTTCTCGCTTTTTGGTGATGAAACTCGGAGTCGCCAATTACCAGTTCCCCAAGGTCGTCATCGACCCCCTCAAGGCCACGATCAAAGCGGCCAACAATCAAATCTACCGCGCCTTGAGCTACGCCGAGCTGTACGAATACTACCGAGCGTATTGGCAAGCCAACTCCGGCCAAGGTCGAATCGAGTTCAGGGCGCGTACCGACATTCTCAAGCAAACCATGTTCACCGATGCCTTTATCTTCAGCGGCCGCGACGAGGAAGGGTACATCGTCTTTCCCCGTTTGGACGACGAAATACAGCGCATCCAAGTGGAAATCGCCGACATCGCCATCCGCTTTAATTTCGACAACGAACCCGTGGAGACCATAGACCTCAGCGTCTCTTTTGAGCGCGAGGTGCTCAAGGGGAACGCGCCCCATAGCGCGGTTCCATTGAACTAATTGATGTTACGCAAAGGCCATTAGGTATGGGATGCTTCGCTTCGCTCAGCATGACAATGAAGAAACGCACCCGCTGCTGTCATGCTGAGCAGAGCGAAGCGGAGTCGAAGCATCTAATACCTAGGTGCCGGTGCGTGACTTCCCTTCCGCTTGGCCGCTTCGCCGCTGTCTGCATGTTGTTAGGGCTGGAGGTGCGGCTGGGGCTGGCCGAGGTGGAAACATACCACATCGGTCGCGGTGGCTTGTCGTGGGCTTCTCAAGCGGACATCCAAAACGGAACCGTAGGGGTAGAGGGTGCGCTACAGCCGCTAGAGCTGCGCAGCGGCCAGAATCTTATGGAGTTGCTGCGAGCCGCAGGTCAGACTTGGCTCAACGGCAGTCCCAGCGACTTCACCAAGCCCGGGCAACCGCGCACGTGGTCCAACGACGGCCCCTTCAATCAGGTAAACGGCCCCCTACAGCTTGTTGACGGCGACCCTTCCAGTTCCTCCGAAGGCGCATTCAGAACGGCGCGCAACCAAGCGGGGGCCACGTTTTTCTGGGACCTCGGCGCTCCTTTCCCCATAGAACGCGTGCGGTTTGCACCAGCACCCGGCGAGCTAGATTGGTTCATCAAGGCATTTGAACTGCGGGTGAGCGACGGCGAGCAGTTCGACGAAGTCAGGCGGCCCGTCTATCGCCTGCTGAGCCGCGTCGAGGACAACAAAGACCCAGTGGTCGAGCTTTCCTTCAACGGAGTGCAGGGGCGCTTCCTCCAGCTCAAGGTGCTCTCGCGCAATCCCTTCAACCTCGCGGAATTCGCCGTGTACGGCGAGGGATTCGTGCCCGTGTCCAGCTATGTCTCGCAGCTCCATTCCTTTGGGCGGCCCGTGAATTTCGGGCAGCTCGTGGTGCGGGCCGAGCGGCTGAGCCGTGCCGCAACAGGCGACACCGCAATCATGCGCTTGCAGCTCCGCAGCGGCATGGACGATACCCCCATAGCCTACTTTCGCCGCGACCGCGACACCGGCGTCCGCGAAGAAGTATCTCTGTCCGAATACAACAATCTGCCCAGACGCGCCCTGTACCGCCGCGATCCAACCACCGGAGCGGTGCTAGGAGAAGTAACTCGGACTGAATATCTCTCGCTGCCGTTGGCCGAGGTCGGGCCAGCGCGCGACTTTGTGCAGGCCGACATCCGCGCAGACGTGGATAATTGGAGTTCTTGGACCCCACCGCTGCAACTCGATTCGTCTTCTACAGTAGTTATGCCGTTGGAGCTGCCAAGCCCGCGCGAATTCTTGCAGTTCCGCGTCTTTTTCGACGGACATGCCGCCAGCACCATGCGCCTCGATAGCTTGGTGGTGGAGTTTTCGCCCGGACTGGTCAGCACAGCCGTCGGCGAGGTCGCGCTAGCCTCCGATCCCTATCCCGTCGGCGGCGTCTTGGCCGTTCCGAGTGGGGTCGATACTTCCTTTGTCTGCGACATCCTCACCCGATTCGACGAAGACGATCTAGCGGGCTTTCGCGGCCTCAAGCTCACCGCTTTTCCGCCGCCCGTGTTTGAGCGGCTGCAAATGGGCGATCCCCTCGTCGAAGTCGCAGACATCGAGGTCGAGCCTATCGCCGAGGGCTTCCACGTCTTTTTCCCGCCAGTGACCCGCCAAAACAACCAGCCCATGCGACTGACCTTTAGGCTGCGGCTGCTGGAGTACCATACGCCGCTGAACGCCTTTTTGCTCGGCGACGGCGATGTGCCGCCGCATCCGATTGTGGCCGGCAATGCCAGTGCCGATGTGGGTACGGGATCCATTCATATTTTCGCCACTAGCGCCACGCCCTCGGTCGAAGCCCGCCTCTCGACCTCCGTGCTCACGCCCAACGGCGATAGGATCAACGACGAGGTCGCAGTCGCCGCCGTGCTCACGCAATTTGCCAACGAGGTGCCGTTGGTCATCGAAATTTTTGATCTTTCCGGCCACCGAGTACGAGAGCTAATTGCCGCGCCCCGAGCCGCGGGGGTCTATCGCGAAACCTGGGACGGACGGGATGAGACCGGCGCAAGGGTCGCGCCGGGTCTGTACCTATGTCGGATCGGGGTAAGCTCGGACATTGCCTCGACCACTGCGACGCAACTTATAGGAGTGGCGTATTGACCGCTTTCTTGCTAGTGCTGTTGCTCGCTGGGACGGCTTGGGGCTTCGACAGCTCGGCTGAGCTCGCCGAACGCCTGAGCTCAGCCGAAGGACAGGCGTCGGCCTGGGTCGTCGGCTCCAGTGGCGACCCTTGGGCCGAGGTAGCCGAGCGCTGGATCGCCCTCGACGACTCCGTGCGCCTCGGAGCTGTACAGCCCCGGGCCGTGCCGCCGGGGCGCAACGTGCTGCGCGGGTTGGTACGCGCAACGGGGGTTGCCGCTCAGGTCAACATCTTTGACTACCCGTGGGCCTTTACCAAAGACCCGGAGCGGCTGGCGACCGACAACCAATTTGTGGGCTGGCATCCGCGCATGTGGGGCGGCAACGGAGCGGTGATGCGCGGCCTCATAGATGGCGACGAGCTGACCGCCTCTTTCGTCCATCCGCCGCGCATTGACGGACGGCCCAATGCCGCGGTGTTCTATACGCTCGACTTAGGCGTGCCCATCGCCCTCGACAGCCTCGTCTTCTTCCCGCCCCAAAGCGGCTTTACCGACGACAACAGACGCCAGCGCAACGTCTTCCCGGTGGGCTACGAAGTAACGCGCACCAACACGCCCACGGACTGGCTCATCTTCGAGGATGAAGCCGTCGCGCTCGGATCGCCCGGCTACCACCCGCTCGACGAGCTAGTCGGCAGCACCTTTTCCAACAACCAAAGCATTGTATCGCTGCGGCCGCCTTTGCGCTTTACGCGCTTTTTGCGCTTCAAGTTCGGCGGCGTCACATCGCTGGGCATCCTCGCCGAACTACAGGCCTTTGGCCGCGGCTATCCCCAAGTGGCGCGCTACTTGTCGCAAGTCAAGTCCTTTGGCGAACCGGTGAGCCTCGGTCGCGTTACTTGGCACTTCACTCGCTACCGGCAGACGAGTTCCGGCCGCATCGTCGAAGACCCCGCGGCCCCGGTGCAGCTCGTCATCCAGACGCGCTCCGGCACGGACGACGATCCAATAGACCACTTTATTTTTGACGAACTCAGCCGCCTCCTCAAAGTGGATCGCTCGACCTACGAAGACGCGCCGAGGGTCGTGCACGCCAGCAACGAGCGCGCACCGGGGTTCCAAGCGCACCGCGGAGAGGACACCGAGAATTGGACGCCTTGGTCCATTGCCTACGTAGAGTCGGGCGACGAGGTGCGCTCGGCCGATGGCGGGGCGTTCTTCCAGTTTCGCTTTGAGATCGCCACCGAGCAGCCCTTTGCCTTTGGCGTGCTAGACAGCGTGGCCTTTGAGGTGTCGCCTTTGTTGGCCGACAGCGTGTTAGCCGAGGTCTCACTCGCCGGGCCGTTGGCCGACCCCAAGGTACCGCTGGGCATAGATACTACGTTTGTCTATGACATTCGCACAATTTTCGCCACCAGTGGCCGCGTGGGGTTTGACGCGATCGAGTTAGACGTGCCTCCGGGTGCGCGGTTTCTCGACTTGGAAATTGACCAGGTGCCCGCGCAGGAAGGCGTGGATTTTTCCTTCGTCGCCACACCCAACAAATTCAGCTTCACTTTTCCGCGCACCTTTGTCGAGGACACGTCGTTTCGCGTGCGCTACCGCAGTGCGATCTACCAAGCGTCGCTCTTTTTAGAGGGGCAATTGATCAACCGCGACCCACAGGCCGCCCTCCTGCCCCAGTCGATTGAATCGGGCGATGCGCGCGCCGATGTCGCCAGCAACAGCATCCAAGTGGTGGCCAGCGAGGAAGAGCTGAGCGTCTTGGGCGCACTGCGGCTGTCTTCGCCGGTCTTAACGCCCAATGGCGACGGGGCCAACGACATCGTCGTCGCGGCCTTTGATTTGTTTGGCGTCAACGGTGCACCGACCACCATGGCAGTGCGCGACCTCGCCGGACGCCGCGTCGCCACTCTGCTCAGCACCACAGGCCAAGCGGGCTTCCACGCGCCGACTTGGGACGGCCGGGATGCAGATGGAGCGTTAGTGCCTCCCGGCCTCTACTTGGTGCAGCTAGCGGTCGAAATCGACTTGGGCGCGGTGACGCGGTCGCACGCGGTCGCCGTCGCCTATTGACCGCACACCTTGCGGAGAACAGCCGATGATTAGACACAATTGTCCCGTAGGGGCGTCTCTTGTGGGTGCCCCACCCACCCCAAGGGCGTCCACAAGGGACGCCCCTACGGTGTATCAGACCGCTGCTAAAAAACTATTCCTGCTGCTCTTGCTCATCGTTCACTCCGCCCTCTACGCCCAAGACATAGTTTTTGAAGGAACGGACTTTGCAGCGTGGAATCATCCGGCCGGGCTCGTCCAAATCGGCTCTACCGGGGTGGCTGTTAAGCGTTTTGGTACGACGTTTAACGCGGTCGCCAATGCCAGCGAATTTTCCTCCGTTACCATTGGCGACTACGGTCGCTTGCCAGTGCGCGCACCTTCCAATCAGGCCCAAGCCGGACTAGTGGCAGACCAAGACCACAACACCTATTGGCAGCCCGACTTAGCCGACCCACTCCAGAAGTGGTGGCTAGAGGTCGATTTGCAACGCGCGGTCGTCGCTCGCAAAATTCGCGTGATCTTTCCTCAAACCGAGGACGCCCGTCCCTTTGAGTTCTTTTCAGTCCACGTCAGCCCGGGCATTCAAGTCGTGGGCACGACGGGCAAGCACATTGCGTTTGAGCGCGTCGGTCGCCCGGTCAACAACAACACCAAGCAGGTGGTAGAATTCGAGCTCAAAACCGCCAATAAGCCTCCTGCTAGCGGAACGCCCAGAGGGGAGTTCTTGGTAAAAAGCGACAGCTTGGATTTTTCTATTCTCCGCTTTGTGCGCTTTGAAGCGGCCGGTCAAACCGCTGGTGCCGCCCTCGCCGAAATCGAGGTAGATGGCGTTGGCTTCAACCTCCCGACCCGGGTATTTACCGAAGAGCGCGCGGAAAAAGGCGAGTTGAGTTGGGGCGGCAGGACGTGGACCTCAAGGGCGCGCGGGTGCGACGGCTGCGGCAAGGCCAGCGGCGCGGAATTCCTCGTGGATGCGGATCTGGGCCGACGGCTGTGGAGCATCCAAGCCTCTTCTGGGGATCGCGATTGGCGCGACGATGGCGTCTGGTCGGTGATCGATTTTGGCAACGTGTTCCGCATCGACCGGATCATCTTTGTACCGCTCATCGGCGGTCGCAGCCCGTGGCTCTACGGCTACCAGCAGGGCGCGGTGGGCGGCTGGCCTATGTTCGACATTCTCACCTCCGACGGCAGTCCGAGCAACACAGCCGACCCGACGGCCGAAGGGCCGTTTGACTACGAATTGCTGTCCGAAGTGCGCACCAGCTATCCCTTCAACGATTTCCAATTTCCCACCCGCGACACGCGCCTCATCCTCTGGCGTGTGATCGGCTTCTACGGGCGCGACGCCAATGCCTTGCAGCTTTTTGCCTTTCACCGCGCGGGCTATCCCAAGCGCGTCGAGTTAGAGTCCTCCGACCTCGACTTGGGTGCGGCGCGCAGCATCCGGCGCATCGAATGGGACGCCGACCTGCCGCCGGGAACGCGATTAGAAGTGCAGACCCAAACGGGCAACGGCTTTACCGAAGTTACGCGCTACTTTCTCAAAAATGGCGATGAAGTCACCAAGGAAGCATACGAAGCGGCGCGCAAGCGCTATCGCGGCGACATCGTGCAAGAAAATGTGCGCGATGCGACTTGGAGCACTTGGAGTCAACCGCACCGCTTTTCCGGCCAGAGCTTTCAGTCGCCTTCGCCGCGGCGCTACTTGCGCACGCGCATTCGCCTGTACAGCGATGACCTAGACGTGTCGCCGGTGCTGCGCTCGCTGCGGGTTGTGGCCAACGATCCGGTCATTGTTGCTGGCCTGAGCGGCTCGGTGTGGCCGCGCGAAGCCGGGCTCGATTCGCTGACCGAGTTTCGCTATACCATTAAGCCGCAGGCGTTCAACAGCCGCGACCCTGGGTTCGACCAAGTGTTGATCGCCTTGCCCCCAGGCAGCGCAGATGCCGAATTGATTGCGGCGTGGGTGGGAGGCCAGCAGGTGGAGGCGCACAGCTCGTTGCGCGGCGATTCCCTGTGGGTGCAATTGCCGCCGCCAGTGGTAAAGCGCGACTCCGTTGCCATAGCGTTTGCAACGCGGGTTTTTGCCAGCCCAACGGTCTTTGAAACCTTTGTCTTTAACTCCAGTCAAGAAGACAACGCACAGGGCGTCGTACCAGCGGAATTGGGAGCCGATCAAGTGTTTGTGCCCGAGGTGGTACAGGGTGCATCCCTAATCCGCAACTTGCGCCACTCCGAGCTGTTCACGCCCAATGGCGACGCAGTCAACGACCTGTACGAGCTGAGCTTTACCGTCGTCAAAACCGACAAGCAGCCGCACGTGCGCGTCTTTTCCCTCGACGGTCGCCTAATCGCCGAATTGGCAAACGCCACGCCGCGCGGTGCCCGGGCGACGTACGCTTGGGACGGCCAGCGCAACGGCGAGCTCGTGCCGCCGGGCATCTACATAGTGCATGTCGAGTTGCAAACCGATCCTAAAGACGAGATCGTCCAGCAGTACGTTCACGTCGTATATTAGCTCGCGTTAAACGCGATACATCGGAGATACAGCAGTGATCCGCAGATGAACGCAGATAGACGCAGAGTAGGATGCACAAGACGATTCACTGCTCGAATCGTTCAAATCATGCAGCATTGCTATAGCAAACGAATAGAATAAGCGGTGGGGAAACTAAACACTAAACAACCCTGTGGGAGAGAGGACGTGACACGTCTAACGATACTATTGCTGTATTGTGGTTTACTCCTTGGGACGCAGTTACCATCCGCGGCCCAGCGCGCCACTGGATTTGACAATCCCTATTACACTTCAGCCACTGAAGTCGCACCCTCAACCCTCGTCCCTTCCGTGCGCAAGTGGTACCAGCCGCAGCGCCTGTACGAACTCTACGACTGGCGGCAAGACCAGTACTCCAACTACGCGCGCAACCCCTACCAACGCTACAATGACGTCTTCTTGGAAGGATCGCCCTTTTACGACATCTACGGCTCGTATATCAGCCAAGGTTGGCGGGTGTACAACTGGACCGAGGACTATCCCACGGCCAGCGGCAGCAGCATCTTCAAAAGCCCGCGCTTCAGTTCGTGGTTTAGCAACGTCCTCATCTCCTCTAGCCACTCCGGGCAGTTCCACTCCGCGCTGATGGTAGGCGACGGCATCCGCACGACCCTGACGCCGCTCACCTTTTCCAAGCCGCGTTTCGACGGCGTGCAGTGGGACATGATGTCGGACAAATACGCCCTGACCCTGCTCACCTCGCGCATCAACAACACTGGCGTCGTCGCTGGCGTCGCCGGCGAGGCCGGCGTGAAGTTTAGCACGTTCACCAACATGTGGGCCGCCAAAGGCCAAGTCAGCATCGGCGACTTCTCCAATGTCGGCCTAACGTTTGTCAACGCCGCCCACATGAACTCCAACATTCCCTTTGGCGACAATTCGCTCAAAGGCCAGCTCAGCGGGCCGATGAACAACGATTTTGTCCGCTCGATCATCGTGCGCATTTCCGACGACTCGCCCGAAGACGGCGAAGGCGGCGCTCTGCTGTCGCGCTGGCGCATCTTCGCCAATGGCGTCGAGCACACCGACGATATCGCACCCGTGGTGGAAGGTGGCTTCCGCCGTCGCGGCGTGATTGAAGCAAGCGGCACCGACGTAATAACCCTCACGTTCAACATCGAGGACTTCGCGCCCACCGTTGACGATGAAATCGACGACTTCCGCGAGATTGAGCACGTGGAGATCGGCCTAGTACTGGCCAACGACTACAAAGTAGAGGTCGCTTCCAACAAACAGACCAACCAACTCGGCGCACCTGTATTCCTGACCGTGCTGCGCGCACCGGGCAACGTCAAGGACGGCGCCAACCAAGCCTTTCACACCTTTCGCTACGGCCTGCCCACTGGCAATCGGCTACTCGGCTTTGACCTGTCAATCAACGACGTCGCCGGTTTTGACCTGCGGGGAGAATACGTGCGGAACTTCCAGTACCGCCGCTTCCCCAACGAAAACTTCATCCGCGAGCAAGCTCTGGCCACCAACACCGCCGAAGCCTTTTACCTAACAGCCCAGAAGCGGCATTACCCGTGGACGGTTTTCGCCGAGGCCTTTAGCATGGACGCGGAGTACTCAACCCAAGCCTTTATCCCGAACTCCGAGGGTGAGGTGTACTACGGCAACGAGCAACAAAGTGTGTACGAATTCGTCGATGACAACGACGATCAAGACGAATTGCCCGACTGGACCCGGCGCTACCACGGCCCGCGCGTCAACACCCGCCAGGGAATAGGCCTACTGACCGACAGCGCGGTCTTTCCTGGAATCGACGAAAACAACGACGATCTCTCGGATTTCAACCGCAACTTCAACCGCCTACCCGACTACGCCGAGCCTTTTCTGCGCTTTGAGGTCGATCCCCCCGACTTTCTCTTTGGCATGGACATGAACAACAACGCGGTCATCGACCGCTTTGAAGACGACTCCGAAGCGGACTATCCCTACAAGCGCGGACACCGGGGATACAACACATACATCGGCGTTGAAGTCGCGCCGGACATAAACCTCATGGCCGGTCGGCTCGACGAGCGCCTGCTGAAAACCGCCCGCGAAAACGCGACCACGTACCTGCTCCTAACAGCGAGCGAAAAATTCCCGCGCTACAACCTGCAATTGCGGCTGATTGTCAATCCGCGCAAGGTCGCAGACGACATTCCCGAGGATGTCTTTTTGTGGGTTGATACGCCCGGTACATTCGGGGAATCGCGCTTTATCCGCGACCAGCTCGTGGCGCGCGATGCGTTCGTCAACACCACGTATTTAGACGTGCGCTACGACCGCTACATCTCGTTTACCACCAAGGTCAAGCACGAACAATACGCGCAATTAGGATCGGCGGCTGAAGAGCTAAACAACCGGCGCTTCTTAGGCGTGATCAACAAGGCCCAGTATCCGCTCCACCTGCGCTCTTGGGATTTGACCCTGAACTGGAAACAGTTATACAGCAATCGGGTGCCGGCGGACAAGGGCGCGTTGCAAACGTCCGATCTAACGGAGATTTTCTCGCTGCTGGCCGGCCGCGAGATCAACCGCAACATGAGCTTTACCGCCGGCGTCGAATACGAGATTGCCAACGATCTGGGCGAGCAGCCCGAAGGATTTCTAGAAGACGGCACCACGCTAGTGCTGGCCGGCCAAATCGCCAACCAATCGGCCTATCAGGGATATGCGCTTACTACCAACGTCGGGCTGCGCTGGACCCGCGAAGACCTCGACTCAGCTCCTGCGTCGGCCAAGCTATTCACCTTTATCAGCGTCTTCGTCGGGCTGGGCAAGGACCTGTGATGGATACTTAGGGGCACAACATCCCTCAGAAGCCGTCTGAAAACCCACCTTGGATCGTATGGAGCCGGGGGGTCGTCATTCCCGCGAAAGCGGGAATCCAGTGGGGAGCGGCGGCACACAAGGGCCGACATTCGGAGTTTTCAGACCGCCTCTCAATCCGCATCGACTAATTGCCGTGCCAATGATCCCTCGCGCGTCAGCGCGTACACCACGAGATTGACGCCCAAATTATACACCAACGGCTCCTCGGCACTGGCGAGAAACGGACTATTGGCTACATCAAAGGTCTCCCGCTCCTGCTCGGCGTTGCCCGCCCAGAAATCGGCGTAGTTCCGCAGCGAATACACCCCCACCAACTGATCGCCCACCACGATGCCCTCCAAATAGTCCGGCGTTAGCCGCACAGAGCCTACGTAGTGCATATCGCGCATTCCCCGGGGCAGACTACCCACATCGTAGAAGCAACGGTAGATCGGATGGGTTAGCTCTAAGCGGGCAAACTGCCAATCCTTCCACTCTTGATAGCCCACCGCTTGCAAGCTGGCGCGAATGAGCGAACGCAGCGCCGGAATGTCCAAATCGGCGTCGCTGTAATCGGGCCGCAAATCGCGCACAACCTCGGCAAACAGAAAGCCACCGCCGGTCAAATACGCCCCTAAGTTGGCCGCCTCACTGTCGGTAAACTCAAAGGGCGCACTCGCCGTCAGCAGCAGAAATGGCACCTGCAAAAGCTGGGGATCGTCGAGCCGCACCGCGTCGCGCACTTCGACGTGGACTTGGGTACTGGCGATCATCTTGTCGGCTAACCCTTGCAACATCCGTTTTTCTTGCATTTGGCGCGTCTGGTGCAGTCGGCGCGATGTTTCCGACTCAGCCCGTTCGATGGAAGGGCTATAAACACTCGACAGATAGAGGAATCCCTTGAGCTTGCGCCGATCTTGTGGATCAACCACCACCATCGCCCGGTGCCGTCCGGTGTCCATCGCCTGCACATCCAGCAACTCCAAACCCAAGTCAATCTCATCGGCCCCTTGCCGCGTGCCGGTCAACGCGCCCGCCCGCATCTGCGGTCCAATCTGCCGTGCCGGGAAATCTGGCACCGGCAGCACCAGCCGATCCGGTAGTGCTGCCATCGGTATCCGCAGCGACGCGGCTTTCATCATCGGCAGGGGACGCGACGCCGTAGGAGCCGGCCGCTGCGCGACCACCGGAGCCGCTTGCAGGGCCGGACGCCGCACCAACGGACGCTGTTGGGGCCGTTGGCGGCGGGTGAGGCTCCGCTGCGGCGGTGGACGCTTGGTAAACTCGACCATGATCTGCGGTAGCACCGGGTATTGCGTAACCCGCTCGCGGTGCGTGAGGCCGAAAAGCACCAGCAGATGCAACGCCAGCGACAATGCTAAGCAGCTTTGTAGCTGGCTATTTTTTTGGAACGGAACTTTCCACGGGCGTTTCATCGGTCGCCATATGACATTTCTGATGCAGCAGAGCTTGATTCATAGAGGGCCACTAGCCATCATCTTTTGTATATCCTCTGCTTGCTCTATCTGACCCAATTGACGGAACATTTCCTGCGCCTGTTTCCAGTTTAACATCGCGTCGTAACGCCTTCCCCAAGCCGTGTACATAGCACCTAACCACACGTGAACGACAGCACATGCCTCGTCGTTGCCTAGGCTCTTTTGGCAGGTCAGGCATCGGCGATACATTGGCTCGGCGCACTCGAACGCACCCTCGGCACAAAACAGATCGCCTAAGATCCCTGCCTGCCAAGCAATGCCCTGTATATGCTCTATTTCCTCGAACAACTGTAAAGCTCGGTGCGCCATCTCTTTCGCACTCTGGTACTCTTGACGCTGCTGATATATGATGCTCAGATGGCCAGCGGCGTCGGCTTGGTTGCGCTTGTGTCCCAATCGCTCCTGCACGGTGGGTGGAACTGGGGCACATCGGCCACCAAATAGAGGGTGTGGTGTGAATGCTCCAAGCCAGCCGCTAGGTGTTGGCGCAATTTCTTTAGCATGTTAGCTCCAATTCTCCAGCATGTCAGCTCCAACTTCGTGCGTCTATTCAAGTTTGACCATCTTGCGGATGCGGATTTGGTCGCCTGCCTGCAACCGATACAAATAGACCCCAGCGGCGACGGATTGTCCCTGCACATCCCGACCGTCCCAAGTTAGCCGATGCTCGCCCGCCGCCAACGGACCGTTCCACACCTGGCGCACTGGCTGTCCCAAGACGTTGTAGATAGTCAAATCCACATCGCCAGCATCCGCCGCCACCGATACGGGAATAGTCGTGGCCGGATTGAACGGATTGGGATAGTTGGCCCCGAGGGCAAAGGTTATAGGCGTGGCCGTCGTCTCGTCCGCGACGGCTGTGGCTGCCGCGACGCCTTGGTTGAGAAAGACGAAGGCTCCACCCAGACCGCCTTCCACACTCCGCCCCAACACCACCAGATCGGTTGCCCCATCGCCGTTCATATCACCCGCGAGCACTTGGCCTCCTACGCCCGGCAGCCGGTAACGCCCCTCGACGACGGGCACGCCATCGCGCTGGCCGGTCAGCACCACCAAGGCCGGACCGGTCGCCAAATTGCCATCGACCACGGCCAAATCTATCAGGCCATCGCCGTTGAGATCGCTGGCAATGGTCTGATGCGGTAAGCGTACCTCCGAACCGAGCAGAGTATGGCGTTCTATCCCGCCCAAGGCATCCACCCGCCACAGCACCAAACCGTGGTAGGTCGTACCAGCATACCTAGGGTCGTGTTGTAGATCCCGCTCAGAAGACCCGACTAACTCTATCCCTCCATCGCCATCGAGATCGGTAATCAGATGCAGATCACAAGGATTGCCCGGGGCCTCGAAAAACAGCGGTGGTGGCTTGCTAGCCGCCCACGGCTGAGTCAGTTGCAAAGTGCCTTGGGGCAGGTAGCACGGTCGGATCCATAACAAGCGTATGGCCTCGCCCAATGGTTGCCCGGCCAGCACCAAAGGAAAGAGTGCCTCTTGGGTGTCGAGGACGAACCGATCACTATGAGCGAAACCGGCTGCGCCGTCATTAATCCGCAAGACTATGTGGGGTCTCTCGTTGTATAGTTCATCGACCAACAGGTCTATATCCCCATCGCCATCCACATCGACTAGGCTACGGAGCAAGACGTCGGACCATTGCAGGATGGTTTCAAAGCCGTCCTCGCCACGATTGTGCCACAGTTCAAGGGTTAGACCTCTTTGAACAGCCAGATCAAGAAGTCCATCCCCGTCGAAATCGCCGCCCGCGATTTTAGGTGGTTGGTAAACACCTTTTGCCTTGAGAAGAGTACTCGCTCGAGTGGGGACAAAGCCTCCCAAACCGTCGTTGGACGCCACCATCCAGCCCATTTCTATCCCGACCGTCTCGCGCCTCCAAAGTGCTACGAGGTCTATATCCCCATCGCCATCCACATCGCCCAAAGCATTTGACGAGAATACCAAATCGTCCATTACAATTACAATCCTCTCTTCGAAGGGAAAAAAGTCGGGCTTAGCGAACAACCTACCGAGCAACTCGGCTTCCACAGCGATCTCCCGGGGCTGTAACTCTCCCAGCAGCAATTCTTCGGCTCCCGTCAGTTGAATCCAATCAATCTCGACAAAGGCCGGATGATCGGCCGGGCCCTGTGGGGTGATGTTTAGATCCAGTTCTATATTGAAGTTAAAGAGCGTGTCCTGCCAGACGATCTCCGCTTCTGAATTCGCTTCCGCCGCGGCTTCCAAGTCCCGTATATCTATCGTGATGTTTTCCCATTCGGTGGGATAGATTTGATAACGTACCGTATAAAACTCGCCGTGGCCTAGTCCTAGTGAGGTTGGTCCCAATTCCTCCCGGAGGCGTCTATACTCGGTGTTGAACCACTCCAGATGGAGATTTCCCCCGGTGGGACGATCGTGTATAATGCGTAGCCGTAGAGTGACGTAGTCGAACAGGGCGGAATCTTCTCCAATCGGTGGCGAGCGCAATCGAATGGCTGGTTGTTTCCCATCCGGCACCGGCGCAATGCGCCAGACGCCGTCGGCAACTTCGCTGTATACCGTGGTGGGACTGAGACCACGGTCAGCACCTAAGAGACTCTCTTGAGCGGTCCAGCCCCAAATAGTGTCCTCGGCAAAATCCCACGTTAGGGCGAAGACGCCAAGCGGAGCCAATAACAATCCAATCGTAATGAGCAAGCAGCGCATAATGAATCTCCAGAGTGGGCGGGAGGAGTATTAGCCGATGCAAATCACTCCCCTCGCAGTAAAATGGAAGCCAAAAAACCGATGTGGCACCCGGCCCTAGAGTGCCACATCGGATATACGTTTTAGCAGGTGCAGGACGAGGATACGCCTGCTAACCGACAGCCCAAAGTCTCCGAGTGGCAGTATTTCTTTTCGTACCACCCTATGGGATTCCCGTTGTGATCGTACTTGCATGGGTCGCTAGAGCAGGCCCATCCGCAATTTTCAACTAAGCCGGGGCCTTCGGATATTCCGTGGCAGGAATCGGCCTGCGCCCGGTCGGCGGTCCCAAACACCACCGCCAACCCGGCCACCACGCTACCCAACCACCCCAAGGCCAAGCCCTGACGCGGCTCGACATGCCCGCTGGTCGATGTGGCGAACTCCACCAGTGGTGCCAGCAGCGTCGCCTCGAAAACAAACTTTAAGGACTGCATACGTCATTCCTCCTCGAAAGGGTCGGAAAGGGATCAGCAAACCGTTAGGGCTGCTGACTTGGAATGAAAAACCTGCGAACACGTGATAGCACCTCCTTTCTGGGCCGTAGTGGTCATTGAGCTAATCGCCTCAAGAGCCTTCACTCGGCTGTGTGCGGCCAAACCCCCGCACAAACTCCCACGCTGGCGGCCACCCCACCGCCAAGTCCACCACCCGCCCCGCCGCATCCACCTGATACACCGTAGGCACTCCGGGGGTTTTATATGCCTGTGCAATAGCACCAGCCGAGTCAATCAACACCGGGTACGTAAAGGAATAGGTCTCGCTGATTTTCCGAGCCCCCTCCTCGCCGGTGCATATAAACACGAGCTGTTGGTCCGCACTCAGGTCAAAGGCTTCGAGTTCCTCGTTGAATTGCTGGCAATACGGACACTCGGCTGTAACAAAGGCGAGCAGGACAGGCCTTCCCCGCAACGCGCTTAGTTCCACCATGCCACCCTCCACCGTCGGCAAGGCAAAGTCCGGCGCGGCCTCCCCCGGTTGCAGCACCTTGGACCGCGGATTGGCCGAAGATTCGGTCCAGACTGCGGGCGAGATGGAGGCCGAAGGGGGGCGTAGTGCCAAAAAGAGCACGACCGCGACACAGGCCATTACCGTCCACACCACCGGACGACGCAAGAGCGTTACAAATTGCATGGCGCATTCATCCTTTCAAGACCTTCCAGCAATGCCTATTACGGCAACAGCGGTCTGATCGCCGGTAGCGGCTTTGGCAATGTTGCCTTCGGCATCGACCAAGATGGCGGTAGGAAAAGCATTTACCTCAAAGGGCGGATTAGCCGTCAACAGAGAATCAAAGGCGACGGGAAACGAAAAACTGTGTTCCTCCACTTTGTCTTGCATCGCCGGCCGGTCGCCCGAGGCAATCAACAGGACATTGACTCCCTGCACCTGCGAGACCCGCAGCAGGTGGGGATAGATACTCTCGCAGGCACGGCAAGTAGGGTCAGCGAAAATGAGCAGATAGGGCTCACCCGCAAACGGCGCGTTGGAAACCGTCCCCGTGCCCGCCAGATCTTCTAGTTCCAGCACGGTCGCTTGCGTACCCAGCAAATCCCAAAACTCCACATCCAGCGGATCAATGGGAGGCGGGTTGACGATCTTAGCCGCCAAGAAAGTACAGGCCCCCAACAGGACGCCCGTGGCCACAATCAGGGTCGTAGCCCCGCGATTGGGTCTGAGACCGTTCACAGGTTTTCCTCCTTCTCCAGCGGATGCTCCCGCACCCACGCCGCCGCGCTGTTGAGCTGTTCGACCAAGCCCCCGGCTGAAAAAGTAGCCCCGCTGATCCCATCGACATTGGCCTCAATAGCCAATTCCTCCGCCACCGGGCGACCGGCGAATTGACGCAAAAACCGCGCGGTATCAACTCGCTCGCCGCGTACCTCCCAATAGTCGAGCAGGAGCACCTGCACCAGTGCGTCGCCTTCGGCATCGTATAGCGCGGCAGCCAGCACGTCCCGGCACACACTACAGGCTATATCGTGGCGGAACAGCACCAGCCGATACACCGCCTGGTCGCCGCGCACGACTTGGTAGGCGGCCACAAGGCCAGCAGTCGGTTCCGGCTCGGCAGCCCAGACCGGTTGGAGGTAGAGCGTGCTGTCGGCTGCGACTTGGCGCACTTGCGCCAACAGGGCCTCCAAGGAAGGCGCGGGCACCAAAGGCTTGGGCTGTAACTGTTGCACGCGCTCATCAAGCGACGGATAGCGGCTGGCCAACAGGAAAAAGGTCGGCAGCAACACAACCAATAAGACGCCAAAGGCCATCATTACCGGGTCTTTTCTACCTCTATTCATGATTCCCTCACGGACGGTACAAATTCGTTGCCCTCAGCCTTCCTTCGATCTGATGTCATTCCCGCAAAAGCGGGAATCCAGCCTTGCACCCGGCTGCCAATGGGCCTTGATAGATGACTGCTTTCACAGGTAGGACAAAGACGGCGTAACATCATCCATTACCTCACTAGCAGTTGCTGCAGCGACGGCAGCCCCGGAGAAAACAACTCGATCAGGGGTTGGATCACACTGCCGCCCAAGATCACGGTC
>VXOR01000106.1 GCA_009840005.1 Gemmatimonadota bacterium | reverse complement strand
AAAACAAAACAACCAACAAAAAAGGGCAACAAAACACTTAATCAGAGATTCCTTGTATTGATACCAGTAGTTCTATGCAAGGCTCACCTGAAACCATAGCTAAGGCCGTCACCTTATCCATAGCCACTCGTGCAGTATCGCAGAAGCGAGATTGCCTTTTAATTAATTTTTCAACAAGTATAGAAACATTAGATTTATCAGTAAAAATTGGCATCGCAAAAGCGATTGAATTTTTACAACGCTCTTTTCATGGTGGAACGGATGCAATTCCTGCGTTTGAATATGCTCTTGAGATGATGTCTAAGGAAAAATATAAACAGTCTGATCTTCTTATAATTTCAGATTTTATTATGGGTTCTTTGTCTGAATCGCTTTATGAAAAAATATCGAATGCCCAAAAAAGTAAGAATCGTTTTTATTCTTTATCTATAGGAAACCTGTTCTTAAGCAAAAAGCTACAAGAGGTGTTTGACAATCAATGGGTCTATAATCCGAGCACTCCCAACATAAAATCAATCCAAAATGTCGGAAGAGAAATTATTGCATAAAATTTAGGTGTAATTCATTTTTGAGCTTGCCCTACTAGCCCTACGTGCTCCCTTCCTTCCGCCCGATGATCAACAAATGCGCGGGCATTTTCTTTAGCCGCGGTTCGTCCTCGATTTGCTCTCCGTATTCGACGACCTCGACGATGCGGCAGTCGCCGTCGATGGCGGCTTGCACGTGGTCGGCAACCGTCCAGTGGTATTGAAACGTCGTTGCCTTCTCGACGGCTGCTGGCTGCCGGTCGCCGTTATCGCGGAGGGATTGGCGACAAAAATCCACTGCACAGTAACACCCTGCACCGCTGGCGGTGTTTAAGTAATACATCGCCAGATGGTATTACTGTGAGAAGGAGACCTCCCATGGCAAGACTTCTGCTAGCTCTCTTTTTGGCCACTGGCTGCTACCACGGACCCTACAGAGGCATCTTAGGCGGCGGCATTGACACCATCGCCATCCCCTTTGTGGGCAACCAGACAGCCGAATACGCCGCTGCCGATAGCCTGATACAAGCCACGGTCGTGGCATTCCGAGAGGACGGGCAGTTGCGCTTGGCCGACGAGGGAGGGGCCGACGCCATCCTCTTGCTGGACATCCTCTCCGTTGATGATCGCATCCACTGGGATAGGTTACTGGGTCAATACCAGTTTTCTATGGCGGTCTCCGTCGAGATAAAATCCTTCGAGGGGGCGGTGCTGCTAAGGCAATACGAGTCGGTAGGGCGGGGAACGTATGAAGCCGACGACGAGCGAGACAAAGCTATAGGCAAGGCCGCGAAAATGGTGGCCACAGACATTGTTGGCCGCGCACAATGAATACAAAGCCCTCGTTACCCCAAAGAAGCACGGAGCGTGAAGAAGGTATTCCAAAAAGGCCCAATGCGCTTGGTGTCGTTACCTCAGTAGGATGAGCTTGCGCGTCAAAACGCCCTCGGCCGACACCAGCCGATACAGATAGACGCCGCTGGCTAACGGGCGGCCCTCGCTGTCGCGGCCATCCCAAGCTAGCCGGTGGCGACCCGCTTGCTGCTGCCCCGTGCTCAAGACCGCGACTCGTTGTCCGGTTAGCGCGAACACCTCTAAGCGCGTCGGACCGGGGGTGAGCAGAAAGTAGGAGAACACGGTCTGGCTGTTGAATGGATTGGGTGCGTTCTGATACAATTGTGCGCTTTCCGGCAGGCCGATTAGCTCCTTTGCCAGCGCGAAGAGTTGGTCTCGCTCCGACTCGTTAGCCGCCTCGGCGAAGAGGAAGAAGTCGGCGAAATCCACCGTGCCGTTGGCGTCCAGATCAAAGCGGAGGTCGCTGCTGCCGAAGGCATCGGCGAACAGGGAAAAGTCGGTGAGTGTATCATTGATAAGCGTGGCGATAGGGGGTCTTCCTAACGCATTAAAGATTTCTGGAACAAGCCTCTCGACGGAAACCAGAACTATGTTGGTTCCCGGATCTGGACCCAGTGTGAGCCCACTCTGTGCTCGGCCGTTGGTATCGGTGGTTGTATTGTCAATCGTTAGCCTTCCATCGCCTCGGGTAACAGTGAATGTGACCTGAATACCTTGTAGGGGAGCACCGTGTTGATCTCTGACTTCGACGATCAACGGATTGGCTAATGGCTCGTTAGCCGTCCCTTGCTGATCATCGCCTGAGATTTTCACGATCGTCTGCGGACGGGGCTGTGTCCACTCAGGTATATCCCATACCTTGACTGTGCCGTCGTATGAAGCCGAAGCGATCAGCGACCCGTCTGGAGAAAAGGCCACCGAAGAAATCCAATCCGTATGCCCAACTAGTGTCTCGACCCTTCCACCGGTGGCGATGTCCCATATCTTGATTGCGCCGTCGTATGAATTCGAAGCGATCAGCGACCCGTCGGGAGAAAAGGTCATTGAAGAGCTCCACTCTGTAAATCTACCCCGCGTTTTGACCTTTCCTCCGGTTTCGACATCCCATACGCGAACCGTGCCTTCGAGTGGGTCGAAAGTCAGTAGGGTGCCGTCGGGCGCAAAGACCACTGCGTGGACCCACCAGCCCGGATGCTCAACTAGCGTCTCAACCATTTCGCCAGTGGCGACGTCCCATACCTTGACTGTGCCGTCGGATGAGGCCGAAGCGATCAGCGATCCATCGGGCGCAAAGATCACCGATTCGACCCAATCCGTATGCCCAACCAGCGTTTTGACCTTTTCTCCAGTTTCGACATCCCATACCTTGACTGTGCCGTCCCCTGCCCCAGCAGCCAGCAATGTACCATCAGGGGAAAATGATACCGAACGGGCTCCATCTGTGTGCCCAGCTAGCGTCTCAACATTTTCTCCGGTGTTGACATCCCATACGAAGACTCTACTGTCGAATGAACCCGCAGCGAGCAAGGTGCCGTCCGGGGAAAACGAAAGCGAAATAATGCCGCTATGCCCCGTTAGTGACTCGACCATTTTTCCGGTGTCGATGTCCCACACGAAGGTTACGCCGTTACTTGCTCCAGCAGCGAGCAGGGTGCCGTCGGGAGAAAACGACACCGAACTGACCCCAGCCGTATGCTCGAGCGTGGCAATATCGCTGCTCACCGTCGCGACATCCCATAGCGAAAAAAATTTCCGAGTAAAATTTCCTTTAGTATCAACTATATATACAGAAATCGGATGTACAATAGGCTCGGAAAGACTCGCGCTTACGGCAGAGGGAATGACACCATCGTAATCGAATGTAACGACGGCTTCTTTTTCTCCCGCAAGTCCACGCCACGCCTTTACTTCAGGAGATCCAGCAGCGAAATGTGGTGGTATTGTTTGAGCGAACAGGATCGCCTGATGAAGCCCCCATAAGCCCCTGACTTTGAGTTGGACCTGGACACTCTTGGCATCTGTCGGATAGGTCAGCGGCGAAATGAGTTCGATGGTTGGCGGCCGGCTCTTTGCTTCATTGACATTGGGATTGAAGTAAGGATGCACGGCCAAAAATTCGGCATTGCACATGGATAGAGAGTTCGGTCGACGGCCGTACGACATGATGTATGCATCATCGCGGAAGTCGTGCTGCAATCCGAAGGAATGGCCAAGCTCATGTGCAACTACGATCCAACCACGTTCGCTTGGGACTAAGATGGTTTCGCTCGGAACTAAGGCGAATCCTCCATTTCGCCAACCCCCACCTACCCCACCCGCCCTCGAACCTCCTACACCGATACCGGCTATCCAACTAATGTCAGCAACAATGAGGTAAATGTCTTCGTTGATACTAAATGCCTGTTCAACCTCGTCGAGCACAGTACCGACTGTGTTGCCAAAATAGTGGATTTGCGGGTATTGACCATCCACACGGTGAACGAGCGGTTCGCCTTTGGCGTCGGTTTCAAAGCGGAAGGTTTTGTTCCCATGGCCATGCGCCTGCATCTGCTCGGCATAAAAGGTCTGAACTTGGCCAATCGTCGCTTTCATCGAATCGATCACGGACGCGCGAAACGGGCGGTCGTTGGGCAAGAAGTAAATCATCCGCACCGTGCGGGGTTCGCCAACGTCCAGACCAGTCGGCTTGCCAGCAGCGTAGGCAGTGCCGCGTTCCCGCTCGTAATCGAAGGGCAAACAGAAAGGCACCTCATCCGACCAAGGAGAAGCATGGCTGACGGTCGTCAACGAGAGGAATAGACTGAACAACGGAAAAAAGACGAGCGGAAGAATGGGACTTTTCATCGGTTGATGCCCTCTTTTTACGAGTGATGACCGTGCAGGGATGGCCTCCACCGGATCGTCTGCTTGGCTTGCCGACTTCCAAGAAAGTTTGCTCGCCGGTGGGTTTTAGTCCTTGTGCAGACTCTCCCAAGGGGAGGGTGGTTCCTGTGGCTCCCCTACGGGACTGCTGGTATGTATGAGGGTACTTGCACACTACACGACAAAACCCAAAAAGACCTGCCCTCCGTAGGTTAAGGGCTTATGTTTAGGGTATCCAATCCCGATAAACCCTTTGGCTAGGAGCACAGGTCTATGTTGAGCCAAACTACGGATTTACAAGCGGTGTTGCAAGCGTATTTGCCTTGGCATAAACGCCGCGTGTGGTTTCTCAGTGCGTTCATTTTATCGTTGCTGCGGGTGATGACCGTCAATCTGACCCGGATCGCCCACGGGCTGAATGGCCACGCGGCTCCGGCATCCAACTATCGGCGTGTTCAACGCTTTTTGGCCACCTTTGAGTTGGACTATGTCTTGATGGCTCAGGTGATGCTGCACCTGTTGCCGGCGCAGCGGCAGTGGGTGATAACGATGGATCGGACGCTGTGGCACTTTGGTCGGTTGCCGATCAATATACTGTTGGTCGGGTTGGTGCATCGGGGGGTGGCCTTCCCGCTTTTTTGGACGGTGCTTCCCAAACAAGGCAACTCCCATACCGCGGAGCGGATCGCCTTGATGGAACGGGTGCTTGAAGTGGTGCCCGCCGCGCAGATCCAAGCGTTGGTCGCAGACCGCGAATTTATTGGGCAGCCGTGGTTTAGTTGGCTCAAAAAGCAGCGTATCGGCTTCGCTATCCGCATTCGCGAAAACGCCTTGGTAGGGTCGGATGCCCCACGCCAGTACCCCGTCCGTCGGCTCGTTTCGGACTTGGCCGTAGACCAAGTGCGTATCCTGCGCAAGCCCCGGGTGGTCTATGGCCATAGCCTCTACCTGTCGGGGATGCGGCTGGCCACCGAGTATCTGTTGGTCGTCAGCACCCAACCCGGCCGGTGGGCCCTGGACCACTATCGCCAACGCTGGGCTATTGAGTGTCTCTTCGCCGCCTTCAAGGCCCGAGGCTTTGATTTTGAAAGCACCCATTTGAATCGAACCGAACGCATTGAAAAGATGGTCGCCTTATTAGCTCTAACGTTTGCTTGGGCTTTTCTCGTCGGCGTATGGAGGGCGCAGCACAAACCCTTAAAAATGAAAAACCATGGCTACAAAGCCTACAGTTTCTTTCGCTATGGGGCTGATTATCTCCAGTATATCCTACTCAATATTCACCAGCAAGCCGCCACCTTCAACCAGTGCCTACGGCTATTGAGCAACCCAGCACCAGCCTTCAATACCCATAATGTCGTGTAGTGTGCACCTGTCAAAAAAATCTGGATTGGATTTAGCTTTGTCATGAGCCGGTTGAGCTGGTTATTGAACTGTCTGACTTGCTGTCTTGTACACTGGGCAGTAACAAGCCAGTCAGTGCATGGAAGAACGGAACACTTGGTCGGATTGATTGCATGCATCGATAAAGCGCTCGCACGACAAAAGTAACACCTCAACATCGCCTGGATTGTTCTTCTTGACCTCCTCCACGTAAGGAGCAAATGCATCCAAGTGAAGGACATCGCTTTCAGCAACATATTTGGTCTTTACGCCCCTTTGCTGTAACACATCATGGATATGACGGGAAAGTGTAGACTTTCCAGATCCAGATCCCGGGCCATAGAAGAGGATGAGTTTAGTTTTCATTCGGCAATAGCTACTTCAATGTGAGTTGAAAACCAAAGCGTGCATGTCGTCCAGCGGCTGGATAGAAGTAGCTATGTCCACTTCCCGATGTGTCGGGGTACCCCGTTGTACTGTAGGATCGATCAAAGATATTGAATACATCAAGCGTAGCTGCAACTAGACCCATTTGATATTTGAGCCGAACATCCACAGTGCTATAGTTGGGCAGCGTAATCGCATTCGCGTCATCAAGAAAAATGCGGTTCGCAGATTTAATGACGATGCTCCCACCCAAGCCGGATTTATGAGCAGCATTGACGCCTCCGTAGATCACATCGCGTGGGATGGCCTTCAGGAATTTGCCAGCATACTCGCCAATTTGAGATTTAGCCGATTGGTGGGTGTAATTGACAAACAAATTTAGGTTCTGCTTCACCGTAAACCTGAGACCCGTTTCAATCCCCTGATGGCGGCTTTTGCCGATATTCACATACTTGAGCTGCTGAAGGTCAAAATCCAACTCATTCTCCATGTCCATGCTATAAGCCGCAAGCGAAAGTTCGCCGTACAGGAGATTCGGAGACAGCACCGCGCGATGATAACCTCCCACCTCGGCAGATGTCCCAAACTGCGGATTTAAATCGCCACTTGAAAGCAAGACTTTGAACGGAGGATTTGGCGGGATCTCAAAGATAATTGAACGCTGGTCATAGAGCTGATCCAGTGTTGGAGCTTTGAACGATCGCGCAACGTTGGCGTACAGGTTGCCGACATGCCGCTCTGTTTTTACATAACGAAAATTCGCTCCCGCCTTTGGACTTAACTCCGCATGGGTCGTTGATTGTTTCTCCCCTTCACTCGGCGATTTAGGGATAAACTGATCGCGAATTACATCGGCGCGCACTCCCAAGACGACGCGCAGTGTTTGCATCGGCGTAAGCTCGTACTGCAGGAATCCTGCAGCCGAGCGCCGAGTGCTAGCGCCCTTTTCCTCCAATGCACCGCGCGCAATGGAACTCATCTCACTATAGTCAGCCAGTCCGCCAAGAAGGAACTGATAATACTCGGACGAAAGCGAATGCACGCCCGCATCAATACCAAGACTGAGGCGATCTTTGTGAAGAAGCCCTAGTTGGTCAAACGTCAGTTGCAGCGAACTCGTGAGGCGCGAGGCCGTAAGTAAGCGATTCTTGGTGTCGGCAAATTCAGGGCTCAGTTGCAGCGTCCTGACCGCATCAGAATCGCGGATCTCGCCGGAAACCGCACCGGAGAATTCGATCCTATCGCGAAGATTATAATCACCTGTTATCGCCGCCCGATGCGTTCGGTCGGTCGTATGGTCAAACTTATAGAACGGCGTCGATTGGGAGCGGTCGTCATCTAACTCAGCGCCAGTCAACGGGCCGGGTTCATCAAATTGCTGGAAGTGATGCGTTGTTGAAACCACAAGCGAACCGTTGGGTTTTTGCAGCAACGTGAGGGAACCTCCAAGGTTTTCTGCCGCGCGGTCAGCATGCTCTCGAAACCCAATGTGCCGCTCCCCCGATCCGAATGCCACATACTCGCGCCCATGCCAAAGGCCGCTCGTTCGCGCCTGTGCACCAAGTGACCCAAAGTTGCCACCCGTTGCTGAAATCTGCGTCAGAGGTGCCTGCTCGCCAGCAGTGACCACGTTGACAACGCCACCAATCGCAGCATCGCCGTACAGCGAAGACGCGCCCCCGCGCAGAAATTCAATTGAGCTAATACTCGCAAGCGGAATGGCACTCCAATTCATCAACCCTTTCTCAAGCTCATTGATCGGCCTCCCATCGATCAGAACCAGCAGATATTCTGCTTCGCCGCCACCGTAAAAACCGCGCAGCGTTGCCAACGGGTCTCGCCCCAGCCCATCGCGGTGCAAAAACGAAATCCCCGGAAAAGTCTCCAGCGCAGCGGCGAGATTTTTCAGTGGCAGGAACTCCATCTCAGCGCTAGTACGCACCGACACCGCAGCAGTAGATGCAAAAAGCGAGTTTTCCAGCCGCTCCGCAGTGACAACAGTCTCTTCAAGTTGATAAATCCTGTCAGAATCATCCTGCGCAACCGCACGGTCTAGAAAAGACAGCGACAGTTGATTCGCGATGCAGATGGCAGCCAAGACGACTAACCTGAAACGCAGATTAAACATAAATCAATCAAGCCCCCGAGTTTTGTTCTGCGATTACAGATTTATAGATTATAGATCGCAAGTGCTTACTCCAACTCCAACCCAAAGCCCAAACCCATGCACCTACCCATCCTCCGCGCCGGCCAGCCCTACACCAGCCTCGACCGCCTCGCCGTCGCCCACATCGCCACCGGCGAACCGCTTGCACAAGTCAGCCAAGCCAACCGCGGCCTAATCGCCCACGACTTAGCCGCCCAAGAGCGCAACCGCCAAGCACTGCAAGCCCTCACCATCACCGAACTAGTCGCTATCTGCCAACGAGCCGCCGACCTCTTTTTACACGCCGAGCTGCCTTTAGGCGACGACACCCAAACCCCAGACGATTACGTCGCGCAAGTCTCGGCCACCACCGGCCTGCCGCAGTCGCTGGCCCGCGCCAACATGGACAAAATCCACCGCGTCGGCGTCGAAATGCCCGCCGTGCTCAGCGGCCTAACCCGAGGCTTGGACCTAACCGTCCTCGACGACGGCCCAAGTCCGCTCCACTTCGCATCCCACGCCCAAGCCCTCGGCTGCATCCTACCGAGCAACTCGCCCGGCGTCCACGCGCTGTGGCTACCAGCCATCCCGCTCAAAATCCCGCTGGTGCTCAAGCCGGGCCGCGAAGAACCGTGGACGCCCTACCGCATCGCCCAATCCCTGATCGCGGCCGGCTGTCCACCCCAAGCCCTGAGCTACTACCCGACCGACCACAGCGGCAGCACCGAAATCCTGCTCCGCTGCGGCCGCTCGCTGCTATTCGGTGGCGGTCCCACTGTCGCCCCCTGGCGCGACGATCCTCGCATCCAACTGCACGGACCAGGGCGCAGCAAGATCATCATCGGCGCGGACAAAATCGACCATTGGGAGCACTACCTCGACCTCATGGTCGCCTCCATCGCTTCCAATGGGGGCCGCTCCTGCCTCAACGCCTCCGGCATCTGGGTGCCCGCCCACGGCCGCGCAATCGCCGCCGCCCTCGGCGAGCGTCTGAGCCAAATCCAAGCCCGTCCCCTCGACGATCCCCAAGCCCAAATCGCCGCCTTCCCCAATCCCGCCGTAGCGCACCAGATCTCAGCCCTAATCAACGGTAAACTCGACGACGAGGCTCAAGACACGGCCAGAGGCCAAGGCGAACGCGTCGCCGAGACCGGCGGCTGCACCTTCCTCAACCCAACCTTGATCCACGCCTCCGACTGGCAACATCCGCTCGCCAACACCGAATACCTCTTTCCGTTCGCCTCGGTAGTAGAAGTCCCACAAGAAGAAGTCGTCGCACGCATCGGCCCAACGCTGGTAGCCACCGCCCTCACCGACGACGAGCACCTAACGCGCCAACTGCTCGCCGCGCCCCACATCGAACGCCTCAACCTCGGCCCGATCCCCACCCACGAAATCGCCTGGGATCAGCCGCACGAGGGCAACCTCTTCGACTTCCTCTACCAGCAGCGCGCCTTGCAGCGCAGAGCCGGATGAATCCCTTCGACTTTGATCCATCCATCCGAGTAGTCTTTGGTGCCGGAACCCTCGACCAGCTAGGCGACCTCGCTAGCGCATTGGCCGGCCCCCGCACCCTGCTCGTAACCGACCCCGGCCTCGTCCAAGCCGGCCTCGCCGAACAGGCCCATCACGCACTACAAAACGCTGGCCTAACGACGACCACTTTTTCCGCCGTAGGGGAAAACCCCACGACCGAACACGTAGCCGCTGGCGTCCGCCACGCCCGCGCCCACGGCCCCATTGACCTAATCGTCGCCTTGGGCGGCGGCAGCGCCATGGACTGCGCCAAGGGCATCAATTTCCTGCTGACCAACGGTGGCCAAATGCAGTCCTACCAAGGCTACGGCAAAGCCGCCCAATCCATGCTGCCCTCCATCGGCATCCCCACCACAGCCGGAACGGGCAGCGAGGCCCAATCCTACGCCCTGATTACCTGCGCCGACACGAATGCCAAAATGGCCTGCGGCGACCGCAAAGCGCGCTTCCACATCGCCATCCTCGACCCAAACGTGCTAACCGGCGTCCCCCAGCGCGTCCGCGGCGACGCCGGTATCGACGCTCTTGCCCACGCCGTCGAAAGCTACGTCTCCACCCGCCGCACGCCGCTCTCACAAATGTTCGCCCGCCAAGCCTGGCAGCTACTAGCACCCCACTACGAGGCAGCCGTCGCCGATCCCCAAAATGCCGCCGACGCCATGCTCTTAGGTGCCCACCTAGCCGGCACTGCCATTGAAAACTCCATGCTCGGTGCCGCCCACGCCACCGCCAACCCCCTCACCGCCCGTTACCCACTCTCCCACGGCCGCGCCGTAGCCCTGATGCTACCACACGTAATTCGCTTGAACGGCCAAGTAGCGGACGATCTATACGGCGAACTATGCGCGGACATCCAACTCAACGGCAGCGCCCTCGCGCTCGCCGCCTATCTCGAAGAACTGTGCGCTATGGCAGGGCTACCGCGCCGACTCGCCGATTGTCAGGTCGCCGCAAGCGATCTACCCGCCATGGCCCAAGAAGCCGCTGGGCAGTGGACCGGCACTTTCAACCCACTTCCCCTACAAGAAGCGGACTTTCTGCGGCTTTATGAGATGGCGTTTTGATGGAAAGGGAAAGGGATGTTAGCTACTCGCTCAACGCCCCTCTATGTTCTATCTTGCAAGTAGCTCCATATCTGTCTCGTCAGTCTGCCGTCAACAGGCGACGTCCGGCCAAGTGTGCCCCGACATAGTCTCTCAACCAATAGAATATGCCACTCTACTTCTTAACCTTACTCCTAGTCTCCACCGCCGCCGCCGACACCTGGAACACCTTCCGCGGCAACCCCCAACTCACCGGCGTCGCCACCTCCAACCTCTCCCCGCCTCTAACGCTGCTGTGGGCCTACCCCACCCAAGACGCCATTGAATCCACCGCCGCTATCCACGAAGGCACCGTGTACGTCGGCTCGCTCGACGGCCAACTCTACGCACTCGACTTGCACACCGGCGCGCTAGCGTGGCAGTACCAAGCCGATGGCGAAATCAAGTCCTCCCCCACCATCGCCGACAGCACTGTTTACTTCGGCGACGAAGCCGGTACCTTCCACGCCGTCGCCATCCAGAACGGTCAGCGCCGCTGGACTTTCGCCGCCGACGCCGGCATCACCTCCTCGGCCAACTACATCAACGACCATCTCTACTTCGGCAGCTACGACCAGCACCTATACTGCCTCAACGCAACCGCCGGAACCCTGATTTGGAAAATCGCCACCGAGGGATATATTCACAGTACACCGGCGCTATATGAAAACCGCGTCGCCGTAGCCGGTTGCGACGGATACTTGCGGCTTTTGGATCTCGCCGACGGCACGCAGCACCAGCAACTTGAGCTAGGCGGGTACGTAGCTTCTAGCGCAGCTATCCATGCAGGACGCGCGTACCTAGGCACCTTTGGCAATGAAGTACTCGGCATCGATTTAGACACAGGCGAAATCCGCTGGCGCTACGCCCACGCGGTGCGGAAATTCCCGTTTTACTCGTCGCCAGCCGTCACCGACCAATCAATCGTCATCGGCGGTCGAGACAAACTCGTACACGCCCTCGACCCGCAAACCGGCCAACCCTTGTGGACTTTTGCCGCAGGAGCGCGGGTGGATTCATCGCCGGTCATCGCCGGTGATTATATTTACGTAGGTGCCCGTGCGCTCATCGCCCTCGCACTCGTATCGGGCGCGGAAGTCTGGCGCTTTGAAACGGGCGCAGCCATCGCGGCCTCGCCGGCCATCGCCGCCGATCATCTCGTCATCGGAGCTACCGACGGCATGTTGTATTGTTTTGGGAAAAAGTAGGGGCGGTTCGCGCTCCGCACCGCCCTATAAGGAGCGGCTTCGACAAGCTCAGCCCGCATTGCGCCGACCAAAGCAGGGGGCTGAGCTTGTCGAAGCGCATCCCGGACCTGTGCGTAACGTCAAAGAGAACCAATATGGATGAAACTGTACCTAACATTTCGATCCAAAAGTCCCAACTCGGCAGCGACCCAGCAACCACCCGCGCCGACCGCACCGAAACCGAGGTCGGCAGCGTCTTTGTCTCCAACTACCCGGCCTATTCGTTTTGGAGCGAGGAGGACGTGCCACAGGCACATCGCGCACTCGCTGACTCACCACGTCCCGACAGCACACTCGGCCTCTACCTCCACATCCCGTTCTGCCGCAAGCGCTGCAAATTCTGCTACTTCCGCGTCTATACGGACAAAAACAGCCAGCAGATCCAGACCTACTTAGACGCCCTCGCCCGCGAGGTGGAACACTACGCCCAGCAGTTAGCAGTCAAAGATCGGCCACTGCACTTTATCTACTTCGGCGGCGGCACCCCCTCCTACATCAGCTCGCGGCATCTCCGGGCGCTGGTAGCGCGCCTCAAAGACGCCATACCTTGGGATCACGCCGACGAAATCGCCTTTGAGTGCGAGCCTGGAACCCTGACCCAAGCCAAATTAGAAGCTATCCGCGCCATCGGCGTCACCCGCCTCAGCTTGGGAATAGAAAACCTCGACGATGAGATTCTGCGCCACAACGGCCGCGCCCACGTCAGCAAGGAAATCTACCAAGTCATGCCTTGGATCCACGCGCTCGACTTCGATCAGGTCAACGTCGATCTGATCGCCGGCATGGTCGGTGAGACGTGGCCGAGCTGGCGTCAGACCGTGCAAAAGACCATTGAATTCGACCCCGACAGCGTCACTGTCTATCAGATGGAACTGCCCTACAACACGGTCTATTCCAAGGATCTGCTCGCTGGCGACGGCGAGCCACTGGCCTTGGCCGACTGGAAGACCAAGCGCACTTGGCACGCCTACGCCTTCGAGCAACTATCCGCCGCCGGATACGTGCGTTCAAGCGCCTACACCATGAAGAAAACGCCCGACGCCCGCTTCGTGTACCGCGACGCCGTGTGGACCGGCCAAGACATGATCGGCACCGGCGTCGCCTCCTTCTCGCACCTGAGCGGCGTCCACTACCAGAACGCGCCGCAGTGGGACGAGTACCTCGCCACCATCGACCGCGGCGACCTCCCTATCCACCGCGCCTTTGCCACCCACCGCGAAGAACAACTCACCCGCGAGGTGATCCTACAACTCAAATTAGGCGCACTGGACACCGCGTATTTTCGCACCAAGTTCAGCGTCGATATAGTCGCCCACTTCGCCACGGCACTCAGCGGCCTGCGCGACGAAGGCATGCTCCAATTCGACGCCAACGCGATTGAACTGACCGACGAGGGCCTCATGCGCGTCGATCAGCTCCTGCCCGATTTTTACCAAATCCAATACCGCAACGCACGCTATACCTAAGTAGGAGGTATCATTGAAAAGCGCGATCTCATTTCTACTGTTCCTGAGCGCCACCGCACAAGCGGCCGACTGGCCCCAGTGGCTCGGCCCCCAGCGCAACGGCATCTCCAGCGAAACCGGCCTCTTCACCGCTGAGCAACCTTCGGCTGAGCTCAGGACTTCGGCGAGCTCAGTCGAGTCGTCGAAGCCTTTTGCCGAAGCATGGCGCGTCCCGCTCGGCAATGGCTTCTCCGGCATCTCCGTCGCCGACGGCCGGGTCTTCACCATGTTCGCCCGAGGCAACGACGAGTTCGCCATCTGCCTCGACGCCGAAACCGGCGTGGAAATCTGGCGTCACCGCACCGGTCCTTACTACAAGGAAACCCAAGGCGGCGACGGCCCGCGCTCCACGCCCACCGTCGATGGTGAGATCGTCTATGTACTCGGTGCCACCGGCAAGCTCTTTGCACTCGCAGCCGCGAGTGGCACGCCGATCTGGGAAAAGGACTTGGTCGTCGAGTTCAGCAGCCAAGTGCCGAGGTGGGGGTTTAGCACCTCCCCATTAGTCGAAGGCGACCTGCTCCTAGTCGAAGCCGGCGGCCACGACGGCAACTTCGTCGTCGATATGGCCATCGACCGCACAACCCCGGTCACCGCCGTAGCCCTCGACAAAGCCACCGGCGCAACCGTTTGGACCGCCCTCAACGAAAAGATGAGCTATTCATCGCCCATCGCCTTCACCGCGGCCGGCACCCGCCAACTCGCCTATTTCACGGCCTATTCGCTTACCGGCCTAGCACCAGAAGACGGCCGCGTTTACTGGCGCTACCCTTGGAAGACCCGCTACGACGTCAGCGCGGCGACGCCCGTTTTCATCGCGCCCGACCGAATTTTTATCTCCACCGTCAACAGCAACGGCGGCATAGTCTTGCAAATCAAGGGCAACGGAGACAGCCTCGCCGTCGAGCAAGTCTGGCAAAACAAAAAGATGGAAAACGAGTTCGGCACCTCGGTCCTCTACGAGAACCATCTCTACGGCTTTGGCGGCTCAATCCTCAAGTGCCTCGACGCCGCGACCGGCGAAGAAAAGTGGAAGACCCGAGGCTACAACAAGGGCACCCTGATCATCGCCGACGGCCATCTCATCATCTTGGGCGAACAAGGCAACCTCGGCCTAGCCCAAGCCACGCCTGAAGGCTTCGTCGAAAAGGCTAGCTATCCCGCCTTCGACAGTCGCTGCTGGACCATTCCTTCGCTGGCCAATGGCCGCCTCTACCTGCGCGACGAAAGCGAAATCGTCTGCCTTAATGTGCAAGGAGCAGCCCAATGAGTATCGCGCGCAATGCCCTGTTAGCCCTCGTTTTATGCGCCTTGCCAGCCGTGGCTCAAGATTGGTCGCGCTGGCAATCGTCAGGCTGGCCGCAATGGCTCGGCCCCGACCGCAATGGCATCTCGCCGGAGACCGGCCTGTTCGGCGACGAGCCGTCGTTTGAAGAATCCTGGCGCGTCCAAGGCGGCAAGGGCTTTTCCGGCCTAGCCATCGTCGGCAATCGCATCTATACGATGTACATCCACGGCGGGGATGAATACGCCGTCTGCCTCGACGCCAGCAACGGCGAAGTGCTGTGGCGCACCCGCACCGACGGTATGTTAATGGAACGGCAAGGTGGCGACGGTCCGCGTGCTACCCCCACCGTGGACGACGGGATGGTCTATGTCTCTAGCGCCTATGGCAAACTCTACGCGCTCGACAGCCAAACCGGCTCGCAACAATGGAGCCACGACCTAGTGCGCGAATTCGGCAGCAAGAAACCCCGCTGGGGCTTTTGCCCGTCGCCCCTAGTTGCAGGAGACCTCGTTCTAATCGAAGCTGGTGGAACGGGCGGTCATTCGCTGGTCGCCTTTGACAAAACCAGCGGCGACATCGCCTGGAAAACCGGCAGCGACAAGCTGGGCTATTCCTCTCCCATCACCACCACCATCGGCCAAACGCAGCAAGCGGTGTTTTTCACCGGCAACGGGCTAATCTCGGTCGCGCCGCAACACGGCCAAGTGCTGTGGAAACACCCCTGGACGACCAGCCACAACGTCAACGCCGCCACCCCGGTTTTCATCCCACCCAACCGCTTCTTTATCTCCTCCGGCTACGGCACGGGTGCCAGTGTGGTGGAGGTCTCCGCTACAGACCGCGGCTATAGTGCAAAGGAGATCTGGCGAAACAAAGAGATGGAAAATCACTTCGCCACCTCCATCTACTACCAAGGCCACCTCTACGGCTTTGACGGCTCGATCCTCAAGTGCCTCGACGCCGAGACCGGCGAAGAAAAGTGGAAGGCCCGGGGCTACGGCAAGGGCACCCTGATCGTCGCCGATGGCCACCTCGTCCTCTTGGGCGAACGCGGCAATCTCGGCCTAGCCAAAGCCACACCCGAAGGCTTCGTCGAAAAAGCCAACACCCAAGTCCTCCGCAGCAAATGCTGGACAGCTCCCTCACTCGCCGATGGTCGGATCTACCTCCGCGACGATAAGGAAATCGTCCGCATAGACGTGGTTGGGACAGCCCAATGAGCACCGCACGCACCACCCTGTTCGCCCTCGTCTTAGGTGCCCTGCCGGTCGTGGCCCAAAATTGGTCGCACTGGCAATGGACGGACTGGCCACAATGGCTCGGTCCTCACCGCAACGGCATTTCGTCGGAGACGGGTCTGTTCGGCAAAGTGCCCTCTTTTAGAGAGTCCTGGCGCGTCCATGCCGGGCCGGGCTCTTCCGGCCTGTCCGTAGTCGGTGATCGCCTCTATACAATGTACATCCACAGTGGAGAGGCATACGCAGTCTGTCTCGACGCCCGCAATGGCGAAGTGATGTGGCGCACCCCCACCACCGGCAACGATCCCTCGGGACAGCGAGACAGCCGCAGTCCGCGTGCCACTCCCACGGTTGACGGCAAGATGGTCTATGTCTTCAGCGCCCATGGCAAATTCCTCGCGCTCGACAGCCAGTTCGGCACCCAACGATGGAGCCGCGATATAGTGCTCGAATTCGACAGCGTGAGGGGCGGTAAAAGCTTTGGAGCGTCGCCGCTAGTCGATAGGAACCTCGTCTTAATCGAAGCGGGCGGTAAGAATGGTCATTCGCTGATGGCCTTTGACAAAACCAACGGCGAGGTTGCCTGGAACACTGGCAGCGACGAGAGAGGCTATTCCTCTCCCATCATCGCCACCATCGGCCAAACGCGCCAAGCAGTGTTTTTCACCGGCTACGGGCTGATCGCGGTCGCACCACAGAAAGGCCGGGTGCTGTGGCAATATCCCTATATAACCAGCCAATCCACCAACGCTGCCACCCCGGTTTTTATCCCGCCTAATCGCTTCTTTATCTCCTCCAGCTCCGGCATGGGCGGCTCTGTGGTGGAAGTCACCGCCACAGACAAGGGCTATGAAGTGGCCGAGGTCTGGCGCAATAATAACATGCAAAACCACTCCGCCACCTCCATCTACTACCAAGGGCATCTCTACGGTTTCGATGGCTCAATTCTCAAATGCCTCGACGCCGAGACTGGCGAGGAAAAATGGCAGGCTCGGGGCTATGGCAAGGGCACTCTGATCGTCGCCGACGGCCACCTTGTCATCTTAGGCGAACGCTGCAATCTCGGCATAGCTGAAGCCACGCCCGCAGGCTTCGTCGAAAAGGCCAACGTCCAAGTCTCCCGCCGCAGCAGATGTGAGACCGTCCCCTCACTTGCCGATGGCCGGATTTACCTCCGCGACGATAAGGAAATCGTCTGCATGAACATAAACTTGGTAGGAGCAACTCAATGATAAATGTCCGTGGCATCCTGTTAATTTTTACCTTGACGGTACCTACACCCTTCGTCCACGCCCAAAGTGCCGACGACTCACTCCACGTCGTCGATGAAACCATCGTCACCGGCTCGCGACTGGCCATTCCCCGCGCCAACGCCATCGCTACCAAAATGCCGCTACCCCTGAACAAGACCCCCTTGAGCGTCGGGATCGTCCCCCAAGCCCTGATCGAAACTCAGGACGGCGCGACCCTCAGCGACGCGCTAGCCAATGTCAGTGGCGTCGGCGTCCACACCAATTTCGGCGTCCACGACCTGTTCTACCTGCGCGGCTTCGACTCGCTCGCCAACGGCTTAGTACTCTCCGACGGAACCCCCGAACCCGAAGCGACCTTTTACCAGCTCTACAATGTGGATCGCGTCGAGGCCCTCAAAGGCCCCGGTGCCTTCCTCTACGGCGGCAACCCACTATCAGGCACCATCAACCTCGTCCGCAAACGGCCAGTCCCAGTGGGCAACTTCGCCCGCGTCAACGCCTCCTTAGGCAGCTTCTCCACCTACCGCGCCACCCTCGACGCCGGCCACCCCCTGCCCGACCAAAACCTCGCCCTGCGTCTCAACGCCCTGTGGCAGGACGCGGAAGGCTACCGCGACGACAAAAACAGCTCAATTCTCGCCGTAAATCCAACGCTGCGGCTGAACCTCGGCGAGCGCTCGACGCTGCACCTCGACTTTGAGTACTTGACGAGCGAACATCAGTCCGACTCGGGGCTGCCCATCGTCGGCGGCGCGCTGCCCGACGTGCCGCGCACCCGTTCCTACCAATCGCCCTTCGATCTTTCCGAACAGACCATCCTGCGCTTGCGCGCCTACTACGAGTGGCATCTAGGGCCTAATTTCACTTTGCGCGACAAACTCTACTACACCAGCCTCGACTGGCCCTCGCAGGGCACCCTCTTCAACGGGGCCTTTCCCAACGCGACGGGCTCCCTAGACCTCGCCCGCACGTTGCTCGACCTCGACGACCAGCAGCAGATCGTCGGCAACCAACTCGAAGGGCTGCTAAGACTGCAAACCAGCGGTATTGAACACCAACTCCTCTTTGGCTTGGAGATCGCCAATCACGCCGACGACTTCACCCTCGACGTGGCGTTGCTTTCGTTTGTCAATCTGTTCACCCTCGACGCGACGTTGCCGCCGAGTCTGGCCCCCTTCATGCCAGCAGAAGCCGGGACCGATTCCCTCGTGGTCCCCCTGCCCGACCAAGCAACCGCCGCCCAAGCCACCGCGCAAACGCTGGCACCCTACATTGTTGACCGCATAATTTTTAGCCCCCACTTCGAGCTACTACTCGGGGGCCGCTTCGACCGGATCGACTACGAAGACGACCTCACCGCCACCCAGCGCGAGTACCGGCAGCTAAGCCCGATGATCGGCGCAATTTTCGCTCCCACTCAAACCTTCTCGCTCTACGCCAATGCGGGCCGCGCCTTTGCTCCGCCTTCCTCTCAAGTAGTAGGCGACCGCGACCCCGAGGAAAGCACCCAGTACGAAATCGGTGCCAAAGCCGCGCTGCTCGACGGCAACCTCACCGCCAACCTCGCCGTCTTCAACCTCGACAAAGAGCACATCGCCATCCCCGACGACAACGGCATCACCCAGCAACTCGGCGACCAGCACACCCGGGGCTTGGAGTTGGAACTGGCAGCGCGTCTAGCCCAGGGATGGTACACCCAAGGCACCTATGCCTTTTTGGACGCCGAACTGACGCGCTTCAATGAATCCGTAATGGTCCCCACTGCCGAGGGCTTCGTCCCCCAAGTCTTCAACCGCACGGGCAATGTGCCAGCCTTCGCTCCCGAACACCTTTTGACGCTGTGGGCCGCCCGCGACTTGGGCGAAAACCTCACCTTGGCCGCCGGCATCCGCTACGTCGGCAACCAGTTCGTGGCCGAGGACAATGTCTATCAGATCGACGGCGCGCTGACGCTCGACTGCGGGCTGACTTACCGCCAAGGACCGGGGCTGCTGCGGATCAACCTCAAGAACCTGACCGGCAGCGAATACGAAACCCGAGGCTTCGGTGCCGCCTCGGTCATCCCGGCTGCCCCTTTCTCCTTCAAGGCGACCCTCGGTTATTCGCTTTGAGCAACTGCGAACATCTCAGCCGCGACGCGCTGGCCGAGCACCAGCTTCAACGTCTGCACGCCCTGTTGGGCCAAGTGCTGGCGACGAACGCATTTTACCGCCAGAAGCTCAACGCGGCCGGGATCACACAAGCCGAGGACATCGCCGCTTTGGACGACGACTCGACTGAGCTCGCCGAAGTCTTGGCCCGCCTCCCCTTCACCACCCGCGCCGAACTTTCCGCCGACCAAGTCGCCCATCCGCCCTATGGCACCAACCTCACCTATCCGCCCGAATGCTACACCCGCATCCACCAGACCTCCGGCACCACTGGCCAGCGCCTGCGCTGGCTCGACACGGCCGAAAGCTGGGACTGGTGGGGCCGCTGCTGGGCTCAAGTCTATCGCGCTGCGGGCGTCGGCGACCGCGACCGCATCTTTTTCGCCTTCTCCTTTGGCCCGTTCATCGGCTTCTGGAGCGGGCACCAAGGAGCCAGCCACATCGGCGCACTGATCGTCCCCGGCGGCGGCATGTCTTCGGCGCAGCGCCTAGACGCCATCATCGAAAACGAAATCACCGTCCTCGTCTGTACACCAACGTATGCCTTGCACTTAGGCGAAGTAGGACGCGAGCGCGGCCTCGACCTCGCCGCCAGCAGCGTACGCACCACCATCCACGCGGGCGAGCCGGGCGCAAACCTCCCCGCTACCCGCGCCCAACTCGAGCGCACTTGGGGTGCCCGCTGCTCCGACCACGCCGGGGCCACCGAGGTCGGCGCTTGGGGTTTCGACTGCCGCGAACAGGCCGGCTTGCACCTCAACGAGGGCGAGTTCATCTGCGAGATCGTCGATCCGCAAAGCGGCACCCCCGCCGACGAGGGCGAGCTAATCATCACCAACTTAGGCCGCACCGGGATGCCGGTTATCCGCTACCGCACCGGCGACCGCGTCGCCCTCAATCGCGCGCCCTGCGCTTGCGGCCGCACCTTCCAACGGCTCCAAGGCGGCGTCATTGGCCGCCTCGACGACGCCTTGCTCATCCGCGGCGTAGTCGTCTATCCCAGCGCCATCGAAAACGTCGTGCGCCAGTTTCCCGCAGTCACCGAATTCGCCGTGGACGTCCACCGGCGCAAAGCACTGGACGAGTTGGAAGTGCGCCTAGAACTCGACGGCAATGCCAACGACACCGCCGACCAAGTAGCACGCGCCCTCGCCCACCGGCTGGGCCTGCGCGCCGCCATCCAAATCGCCGCGCCAAACACCCTGCCGCGCTTTGAACTCAAAGCCCAGCGCTTCACCGATCACCGGAGCCACCCGTGAGCGACCAACCCCAGTCCACGTTCTCTTTGTATCTGATGTTGTGCATCCAGTGTCCGGTGGTTGGTTTTCGGCCCACTTCCCGCTGGGATCGCGGGCATCTTGCCCGCGTCGAGGGCGTCCCGTCCTCGACGCCGACTAAGCCGGTGGCCGATATTGAGAACGCTGCGTAACATCAGTTTGTACCTTGAAAGGCAGGCCCCAAGAAACGTTCTTAATTTGAACCTCTATCCCCTAACGAAGGAGAGACCATGACCGAGAACCCCCAACCCCTAACCCAAGCCCAAGACCACGACCGCCGCATTGGACGGCTGGAAGGCATTGCCGAGCAGTTAGATCGCCGATTGGACAGCATTGAACGCGCTGTAGTGGAGCAAGGCCGCCAGATCAACGCCCGCATCGACGCCTTAGAGCAACGCCAATCCGCACAATTTCGTTGGCTGATCGGTATCCAAATAACAACCCTAATCGCCATAGGTAGCTTGTTGCTCAGCATCCTCAACAAGCTACCCGGATAACGACCACGCATAGAGGTCATCTAATGGAACAGGATCAGTTGCGTACCATTCGCCGCGACATAGAACGCGCCTGTGAGGGCAAAGGGCAAACTTATGCCGACTATCTGTCCGAGGCGCAAGGCAAATATACAGATCGTCTTATCCGGCGCGGGCCAAATCCACGGCTCAGAGCGAAAGCTCAAAAAGCCACAGACCTAGGGTGAGCGACGTCATCGTCATCGGCGGCGGCCCCGCCGGCAGCACCGTAGCTGCCCTCGTCGCCGCAACCGGCCGCCAAGTCCAGCTCTTCGAGCGGGAGCAGTTCCCCCGCTTCACCATCGGCGAATCTCTGATGCCGGAAACATACTGGACGTTCAAACGGCTCGGCGTGCTCGACCAGCTCAAAGACAGCGCCTTCCCCCGCAAGCACAGCGTGCAGTTTTTCGGCAAGTCGGGCCGCGGCTCAACGCCCTTTTACTTTTCCGACACCAACCCCCACGAAAGCGCAATAACTTGGCAGGTCTTGCGCGGTCCATTCGACGAGATGCTCCTCGACAACGCCCGCGCCAAAGGTGCCCAAGTACACCAAGGTGCCCGGGTCCTCAAAGTCCTGTTCGAGGGAGACCGCGCCACCGGCGTACGCGCCAAGCTCGCCGATGGCCAAACCCGCGATTTTGCCGCGCAAGTAGTAGTCGATGCCACCGGCCAGAGTGCGCTAATCGGCCGCAAGCTCAAGCTGACCCAGCCCGAGCCTGAACTGAAAAAGGCTTCGATCTACACCCACTATCGCGGCGGCCAGCGCGACGAGGGCATCGACGAAGGCGCGACCTTGATCCTCCACACCGAGAACCGGGATTCCTGGTTCTGGTACATCCCCCTGCCCGACGACAAAGTCAGCGTCGGCGTGGTCGGCGCGATCTCCTACTTGGTCCAAGGCCGCCGCGAAGACGCGCAGACCATATTCGACCAAGAGCTGGCCAAGTGCCGCCCCATGCAGGAGCGCCTGCAACACGCCGAGCAACTCTTTCCGGTCAAAACCATCAAGGACTTTTCCTACCGCGCCAGCCGCATCGCCGGCGAGGGCTGGGTGCTGGTCGGCGACGCGTTCTGCTTTCTCGACCCGATGTATTCCTCGGGCGTGTACCTAGCGCTCAAATCCGGCGAAATGGCCGCCGACGCCATCGCCGAGGCTTTTGCCAAAGGCAACTTTTCGGCCGAGCAGTTAGGCGGTTTCGGGCCGGAGCTAGTGCGCGGCATGGAGGCGGTGCGCAAAATGGTGTACGCCTTCTACTCCAAGGACTTCAGCTTCGCCGAATTCCTCAAGCGCCATCCCGAATGCAAACAGGGGGTCATCGACGTCCTCAGCGGCAACCTCTTCAGCGAACGCGTCGAGCCTATTTTCGGGCCGATGAGCGAGGTTTGCCCAATGCCCGCCGCCGTTCCCTTAACCCCGCAACCTTCAGGAGCAATACCGTGAAAGCCACCGTCCGCCGCCGCCTCTACTTGGGGATTTTGGTTCTCTATCTCCTGCACAACGACCTCTGGCTCTGGGACGATCCGCGCATCGTCTTGGGGCTGCCCATCGGCTTGCTCTACCACATCGGCTTCTGCGTGGCCGCCACCGGGCTGATGGTCTTGCTGGTCAACTACGCTTGGCCGTCCGAGTTGGACGCAGAGGACGAGGAGCAAACCGCATGACCACATTCATCATCTTCTGCTACCTCGGCCTCGTACTTTGTATCGGCGTCCTCTCCAATCGCTTCTTTCGCGGCACCGGCGAGGACTACTTTGTCGCCAGCCGCTCCATCGGCCCCTTCCTGCTGCTGATGTCGCTGTTTGGCACCAACATGACCGCGTTCGCCATTTTGGGAGCCTCCGGCGAAGCCTACCACACGGGTATCGGCGTCTTTGCCCTGATGCCTTCGGGCGCAGCCCTGATTATCCCTGCGGTCTTCTTCTTCATCGGCACCCGCATCTGGGCGCTCGGCAAGCGCCACAACTTGCTCACGCAGGTCCAGTACTTCCGCCGCCGCTGGGACTCCGACGGCTTGGGTCTGCTGCTCTTCGTCGTCATGATCGCGCTGCTGATTCCCTACCTGCTCATCGGCGTCATGGGCGGCGGCATCACCCTCGCCCAAATTACCAAGGGGCAGATTCCCCAATGGGCCGGCGGCCTATTGATCTGCTTGGTGGTGCTGACCTACGTCAGTTTCGGCGGCATGAGGAGCACCGCGTGGGCCAACGCCTTCCAGACCTTGGTTTTTATGATCTTGGGCGGCGTGACCTTCTTCGTCATCGTCGATAAGCTGGGCGGGCTGGACAGTGCGCTAACGCAAGTCGCGGCCGCGCACCCCGAGTTGCTGATCAAAGGAGACAATATCAGCCCGATCAAACTGTTGACCTACACCTGCATCCCGCTGTCGGTCGGCATGTTCCCCCACCTTTTCACCCACTGGCTCACCGCTAAAAGCGCTCGCACCTTTCGCTGGCCGCTGATGTTCTACCCGCTGTGCATCGCTATCGTCTGGATCCCCAGCGTGCTCTTGGGCATCTTCGGCAGCATTGACTTCCCCGGCCTCAAGGGCGCGGCCGCCAACTCGGTGCTGGTCAAGATGATCGACCTACACGCCCCCGGTGCCCTAGCCGGTCTGCTTGCCGCCGGGGTCTTTGCCGCCATCATGTCGTCGCTCGACTCGCAGGTGCTGTCCATCAGCAACATGTTCACCCAAGATGTCGTCCGCCACTACCGCAAAGGCGACGAGTTGAGCGAAAAGGCCCAAGTCCTGTGGGGCCGCCTCTTCGTGATCGCCATCTTCGCCGTTACCTATGTGCTCTCGCTGGTCTCAGCCCGCAGTATCTTCTCTCTCGCCGTCTGGTCCTTCACCGGCTTCGCAGCGCTCTTCCCAGTGGTAGTAGCCGCCCTGTTCTGGAAGCGCAGCACCAAGTACGGCGCCTTTGCCTCCGTGCTCACCGTGGCCGCGCTGTGGTGCTATTTCTTTTTTCAGGGGTGGAAAATCCCCGGCTATACGGTCGGCATGACCGGGGTAATGCCCGTGGTGGTGATCCTAGCGGCTTCTGCCGTGGCCATGATCGTCGGTTCGCTGCTGACCAAGCCACCGGCCAAAAGCACGGTCGATAAATTCTTCTAGCGATGCGAAATGATTTGGACGATTCGAGCGGCAAGTCGTCTTGTGCATCCTATTCTGCGTCCATCTGCGGATCATCTCGTGAATGATATAGGATTGCTATAACAATGCGCGTCGCCTACATCACAGCCGGTGCCGCCAGCATGTACTGCGGTAGCTGCATCCACGACAACGCACTCGCGGCCGCCCTCTCGCGCCGCAACGCCGATGTCGCCCTGATCCCGACCTATACGCCGCTGCGCACGGACGAGGAAAACGTCGCACTCGACCGCGTCTTCTACGGCGGCGTCAGCATCTTCCTGCAACAGCAGTGGTCGTTTTTTCGCCGCACGCACCGCCTCTTCGACCGCGTCCTCGACTCGCCGTTCCTGATCCGCACCCTCGCGCACTTTGGCTCCTCTACCAACGCCCGCTCGCTAGGGCCGCTCACCGTCTCAATCCTCGCCGGCGAGGAGGGGAACCAACAAAAGGAACTCACCCGTCTCGTCGCTTGGCTCCAGCGCGACTTCAAACCCGACGTCATCCAGCTAACCAACGCCATGTTCGTCGGCATGGCCCGGCAATTAAAAGCACAATTAGGCGTCCCCATTCTCTGCGCTCTCCAAGGCGAGGACCTGTTCTTAGACGGCCTAGTTGACCCCTACAAGTCCCAAGCCCTGAAAACCCTGCGCCAACGCGCCCAAGACATCGACGCCTTCATCGCCCCGTGTGCGTATTACCAAGAGCACATGGCCGAATACCTACAGGTGCCGCGCACCAAAATCCACGTGGTGCCACTCGGCCTCAACCTGAGCGGACACGGGCAAGCGGAACCTCCCACTGACGGTCCCTACAAAATCGGCTACCTCGCCCGCATCTGCCCGGAAAAGGGCTTTCACCTGCTCGTCGATGCCTTCCAGCAGTTAAAAGAACAACCCGAATTTGCCTCACTGCGCCTCGAAGCCGCCGGCTACCTCAGCGCGTACGACAAACCCTACTTCGCCGAGCAAGTACAAAAAATCCGCGCCGGGGGACTAGCCGACTCGTTCACCTACCACGGCGAAGTCGATCGCCGCGAAAAAATCCGCTTCCTCTCCTCCCTCCATGTCTTCTCCGTACCCTCGGTTTACGCCGACCCCAAGGGCCTGTCTATCCTCGAAGCCCTAGCCAACGGCATCCCAGTCGTCCAGCCCGACCACGGCGCGTTCCCCGAACTGATCGCAGCCACCGGCGGCGGTCTCCTCGTCGCCCCCCATTCCCCGAAGATCCTAGCCAACGAGCTTGCCGCCTTGCTGCGCGACGAACAGCGGCGACGCCAACTCGGACAAACCGGCCAAGAGGCGGTCCACAGCCGCTTCCACGCCGACGCCATGGCTGAGGAGACGCTCGCCGTGTACGAGCAGTATGTGGTATGAAACAATCCGCAGATGACGCAGATATAAACGGAGCACCTGCCCTTATGAATTCCTCCTACCCGCGCATTCCCTACGGCTGGGCTGATTTCCGCGCCATCCGTCTCGAAAAGCGCCTGTATGTCGATAAGACCCGCTTTGTCCACGCGCTCGAAGAGGAACGCTACGTCTTTCTGATTCGGCCGCGTCGCTTTGGCAAGTCCTGTTGGGTGTCGCTGCTGGAAAATTACTACGACCGCACCCGCGCCGACGAATTTGAGACCGTCTTCGACGGCACCCACTTGGGGCGACAGCCGACCGAAAACCGCCATCGCTACGTCATCCTGCGCTTTGACTTCTCGGCGTTCGAGGACACCTTAGAAACGTTGCGGGAACGCTTTGAAGAGTATTGCCAACTGGAGGTCCGTCACGCGCTGGAGCGCAATGCGGATTTGTTTCCCGAGGCGGCGCGGCAGCACATCCGCTCGCCGAGTTCGGTCAATGGCCAGCTCAACGAGTTGTTCCTGTATGCCAGCGATCAGGGCATTCCCCTGTACGTGCTCATCGACGAGTACGACAACTTCGCCAACACCGTGCTGGCGCATCGCGGGGCCGAAGCCTACCAGTCGTTCACCCACGGCGGCGGCTTCTATCGCAATTTCTTTGCCACACTCAAGGCGGGGGCCGGGCGCAGCGGTGGCGGCTTGGAGCGGCTTTTCATCACTGGGGTGTCGCCGATTACCATGGACGACGTCACCAGTGGCTTCAACATCGGCACCAACATCAGCTTAGAACCACGATTCGACCAGATGCTTGGTTTCACCGAGGAGGAAGTGCGGCAACTGCTGGAGCTATACCGCGACCACGGCGTGTTCAATCAGGAGGTCGAAGCCGCGCTGGACATCATGCGCGAGTGGTACAACGGCTATCGGTTCGCCGAGGAGGCCGAAGTTGACATGTACAATACGGATATGGTTCTCTACTACCTGAAGTACGCCATCACGAACAGAGGGATGCCGCGGGAATTGATCGATACCAACGTCCGCATCGACTACGGCAAGCTGCGCCACCTGCTGACGGTCAACCGCCAACTCAACGGCAACTTCGACCTGCTGCGCCACATCATCGGCGAGCAGAGCATCCAAAGCAACATCCAACTCAGCTTCCCCCTAGACCGGCTCGACCAACGCGAAAACTTCCTGTCGTTGCTGCATTACTTCGGCCTACTCAGCATTCGCGCCGTGGCGCACGGAGTGCCCCGGCTCGGCATTCCCAATCAGACGGTCAAGCGGCTAATGTACGGCTACCTGCGCGATGCCTACAATGATGTAGGGGTGTTCTCGGTCGATGTGTACACCTTTTTCCGCTTGGCTCAAGCGATGGCCTACGACGGCGCTTGGCAGCCAGCCTTGGACTTTTTGCGCGACGCCTTAGCCGAACAAACCGGCATCCGCGACTACATGGACGGCGAGAAGGTGGTGCACGGCTTTGTCGCCGCCCATTTGAGCCTATCCCCGTATTTTCTGCTGCACTCGGAGTATGAACTGAACAAAGGGTATGCCGACCTCTACTTGGAGCCATTCGTCGCCCAATACCCGGACATGCAGTTCGGCTACGTGCTCGAACTCAAGTATCTCAAGCGGAGCGAATCCCTCGACGAATCCGTCGTCGCGGACAGGATACAGGAGGCCGTAGAGCAGGTGCGCTCCTACTTGGCGGATTCGTCGTTGGCACGCCGCTATCGGTCGGTGCGACACATTGGCTTGGCGGTGGTGTTTCACGGCTGGGAACTAGTCGCCTACCAAGCCATAGACGACGCCACGGAAGACTAAGCTGCCACGACGGCTACTTACTAGCACACACTCAAGGGGCGCGTGATGAATTTGCACGCGCCCCTTGAGTGTTGGGGGGCCGAAGCTATGAGCGAATTGACACCAGCACTTCGTGCACCACTTATACGCCGTTTTCCGCGGACCGCGATCGGCTTGCCCGTCGGCGGGCTCGAAGCCTGCAATCTCAGCCGCCGTAGGTTCGTGGCCACCGGCCACGGCCTTGCTCGCACACGCTGGGCCAACACCGGATGTTTTGTTAGGGACGCTTAATACTTCGAGATAGCTCCAAAATCCAGCTCCAAGACCCAGTCTTGAACTGACTCATCTCTAGTGAACTCGATGAACCCAAGTTCCCCGAGTCGCATCAACTCCCTATGAAAAGTTCGTCTCGTGACATTCCGATATGCTGACTGCACGTAATTTGCCTCCAGTAGCTCTGACAGACTGATTCTGCGGGACGGGATATCAGAAAAGGGATCTACAGGCTCTGTCTCGCTTAGGAGAAAGTCTAGGAGACGGTATTCTCTTTGGTTTAGGAGCCGCCGCCTAGCACCCATCCTCTTATTGAACGCACGGCCGATCGTGGTCCGATATACCAACCGATTGATCTTCGTCTTGATGAAGTTGTTTATGTCTTTGAGCTCACTCGCAAAGCCGGCCACGCCAAAGCGCATAAACGGCGTCACGTCGCAAGGCTGGCTTTTTCGGCATTGTTGTAGGACTGATTTGTATTCCTGCTCGTGGCGATAGAAGTAGTTGGATAGCCCGTAGAAGCCATGGACATTGTATCCTAGCTGAAAGAGGATGCCTGCTTCCACGAGCCGGGAGACTCTGCCGTTGCCGTCTCCAAAAGGGTGAATCGTCACTAGGAAGAAATGGGCGAGCAGGGCGCGTATAACCGGATGAACGCCGGCGAACCGGCGGGAGTTGATGAAATCGATGTACTCCTCCATCAAACGAGGTAGCCGTTCGTGCGGGGCACCTTTATGGACTCCTCCAAGGTCTTCAGTGCCCACCGTAACGGAAAAGCTGCGGAGTTTCCCGGGAGTATTGTTGTGGGTATCCGAATCTTGGGTGATCATTTCGTGCATTGTGAGGATGTCTTGCAAGTCAACAGGTCGTCCGTCCGGAAGAAATCGTTTTTTTACCCAAAATTGAGCCGCTCCGGCGTTCCTGATCTGCAATTGTTCCTTTGTCGGGGTCTTCCCTTCATCGTCGTAATTTTGTTGTTCAAGTCGTTCCATTTGGTGAGCAACCTCCGCCTCGGAAAGGGGGTTGCCTTCTATCGCAGTCGTTCCATGAACCGCACGCACTCGGTTCAGCCTGTCGAGCTGATGCTGCCACTCCTGTGGGAACACTAGGTTCAGAGAGGCTTCCTTGTATGCCTCGATAGAGACGAGATCGCGGAAGAGGTCCTGAACGTTGAGCTGGTACTCGAAGGAGAATTTTTCCCAGTCCATATTTGTCCTCTTATTTGACAGTTAATTTGACGGATAGGATAAATGTATAACATTTATAATATAATATATTTATGTTATTTCAATAAGTAAATTTATCAAGAAATTATCCTTATTTGACAGTATAATTGACAGTCTATTTGGCAAAGACTTGTACAGGCGTCAAGGACTTTCTTCCGAAGTGGTTTATCTGTGTTAGCGCCCGCTGCCGAGCACGGCTATGGCCTCAACCTCGACGAGCATACCGGGTAGCACCAAGTCGGCGACCGTCACGGTAGAACTGGCGGGGATGTGGTTGGGGAATCTTGCACGAAGGGTTTCAAGCGGCGGGCTATCACACGCTATCTATGGACGCCTCGGCTTTAGCCAGCGGCGTTTATCTGTATCGGTTGACCACCCCCCAAGGCCGTTTTGTCCAAAAATTTACCCTGCTAAGATAGCGAGCTGGCTTTCGGTTTCGCCGGGGAGGTCGAAGACCAAGCTCTCCTAGGTGGTCGGGGATAATTTTTGACAGATTTACGATCCAATCGTAAATTCGCCAGTATGATTAGGCGAACCCTACAACAGTATCTTTTGCGCGATGCCCGCTTGTACCCAGTGCTCACCCTCACCGGCCCGCGCCAGTCCGGCAAGACGACCTTAGCCAAAGCGACCTTCCCCCAGCATAGCTACTACTCCTTAGAAGACCCCGACCAACGCATCTTTGCCTTAGAGGATCCCCGAGGTTTCCTCGACCAATTCGACGGCCCGGTCATTTTGGACGAAGCTCAGCGAGCACCCGAGTTATTTTCCTATATCCAGAGCAGCGTTGACGCGGACGGTAGCACGGGCCGATTTGTGCTGACGGGTTCGCAGAATTTCCTGCTCATGGATCGCATTGTACAGACCTTAGCGGGCCGTTGCGCCGTCCTGCACCTGCTACCACTTTCGCGCACCGAACTCGAAGGCCAAGTCCAGCCGGTGCCCGAAACCCCCGCGACCTTATTCGCTGGCCGCAAGAGCCAACTCCAGCTATGGCAGACCCTCTACACCGGCTTCTATCCGCGAATTCACGACCAGCGCATCCCGCCCGCAATATGGCTTCCCGACTACGTGCAAACCTATCTCGAACGCGATGTGCGTTCGCTGGTCAATATCGGCAACATGGATGCCTTTGAGCGCTTTTTGGCTTTGTGCGCCGGTCGAGTTGGGCAGGTACTCAACTGCGCGGCACTGGCCAGCGATTGCGGCATCGCCGTAGATACGGCACAGCGCTGGATATCCGTTTTGAAAACCAGTTTTGTCGTCTTTCTGCTGCCACCGCACTACCGCAACTTCAACAAGCGGTTGATCAAAAGTCCCAAGCTGTACTTCTACGACACCGGCCTTGCCTGTTATTTGCTGGGCATAAAAGACCCCCAAGTGCTGCCCACCCATCCATTGCGCGGCCCCCTTTTTGAAAATTACCAAGTCGCCGAAGTGGCCAAAGCCTTCCACCACCACCGCCAGAAGCCACCGCTATATTTTTGGCGCGACCGCACCGGCCACGAGGTTGATCTACTGGTGGAACAGGGCTCGGCGCTCTATCCGATTGAGATCAAGTCTGGCCAAACGGTCGGCTCGGATGCGTTCACCGCCCTTACATGGTGGAGCCGCACCGCCGGACAGGACCTTGCGAATGCTTCGCTGATCTACGGCGGAGACCGCGCGTACCGGCGCAACAAAGTGGCGGTGCGCCCGTGGTTTGCCATTTGAAGAAAATTTTCCTACCCACGAAATTCCCTATACTATACTTATGATCGCTTGGTCTCTAAAGGCAGGTCGGCAAGAACCCCGATGGCACCTATGCAGGGAAGCAACCAACCACGGAGTGCAACATGACCCATCCCGAACTCCTCAAGCGCATCACGGTGCGTCCGGATATTTTCGCTGGCAAGCCCATTATTCGCGACATGCGTATCTCAGTGGAACTTATCCTGAGCTTGCTGGCCCAAGGTGTAAAGCCAGAGGTCATTTTAGCCGATTATCCCGAGCTCGAAGAAGCCGACCTACAGGCGTGTGTTGCCTACGCGCACGCGGTGATCTCGCATGATACGCTGTCAGCCGTGGCCATAGCAGCACCTTGAGATTCCTCATCGACCGGTGTGCCGGGCACCTGCTAGCTGAGTGGTTACGTCGCCAAGGGCATGACGTCGTCGAGTCGCAGGAGCTTGGACCGGACCCCGGCGACCGGGCGTTACTCGAAGTTGCCGCTAGCGAACAAAGAATTCTAGTGACGATTGATACAGATTTCGGAAAGCTGGTGTTCGTTTGGGAAGTTCCACATGCGGGGTTAGTACGCCTCCCGGACGTGCCGACCGAGCAACGCATCGCCTTAATGGCCGAGTTGCTTGAGCGACATCGGCAGGCACTTGAAATGCAGGCGATCATCACGATTCGCGGCGGGCGGATTCGCATCTCCCAGCCACCGCCGTCGACTGATTAGCTCGACGCGCTCGATCAATTTGTCGCCGACCCGCTCCATGCCACGGTGAATTCATCGGGCAGCGCGCTGCGCTTCGGCGATGAGACTTTGCGCTCAGATCTTCCCGGCGGCGACAAATTCGCGCAACAGCGCCAAGAAAGCCTCCGTCGCCGGCGAACGCCGTCGCTGCCGGTGCTCGATTAGGCCTATTCGGCGTTTGGCCAATCCATTGACCTGTATAGCGCGTACTTTCCCTGCGGCGACTTCTGCTTCCACCGCCACCTCCGGCACCAGCGCAATACCCAATCCAATCTCCACGTAGCGCTTGATAATCTCGATCCCGCCGAGCGTCATCTCGACCTGCAACGCCAAGCCCTGCCGTTGAAAAACCTCGTCGAGCAACTGCCGGCTAGTGCTCCCGCGTTCCAAGACCAGAAACGGATATTCGGCAAGCTGTTTGAGCCCTATTCTGCGCCTTTTGCCCAGCGCGTGGTCCGGAGGACAAATGAGTACATCCCGCCGCTCGAAAAGCGACTCACTGACCAAGTCGCGGTGCTTGACCGGCAATGTCGCCAACCCAAACTCCACTTCGTCGTTGAGCACTAGGTTGCTCACCTCCGGCGACATGCGATTGCGGATGGCCAACTCGACCGCCGGGTAGCGAGCGCGAAACTCGGCGAGCACGTTGGGCAAAACATAGGTGCAGTTGGTATCGCTAGTCCCGATTGCCAGCCGCCCACGCAAGACCTGCTTGAGCGCCGCAATATCGTCGCGCGCTTTCTCCAGCCGGGAGAGAACCGCCTTCGCATGAGCAAAGAGAATCTCACCGGCCGGCGTCAGACGAAGCTGCCGCCGATTGCGCTCGAGCAGGACCGCGTCCAGTTCGTTCTCCAATGCCTTGATCTGGAGGCTGATGGCCGGCTGCGTCAGAAAGAGTTTGTCGGCCGCCCGCGTAAAGCTCTGCTCGCGGACGATTTCGCAGAAACTGCGCAATTGGTAGAGATCCATTCGGAATCCTTTATTTATATCAATTATCCTAAGAATAAGATATATAAATTTTTATTATGCTACAATTTCGCTTATCGTCAGAAGCGTCAACCAATTCACTCTTTAAAAGGAGAAGCGCCATGAGCGCCATCATCGTCGTTGACGCCTTCTGGGGCGATTCGGGTAAAGGCAAGGTCGCCGCCTTTCTCGCGCAAAAACACCAAGCTGCCTACAGCGTCCGAGCCGGAATCGGCACCAACGCCGGGCACAGTATCCTCTTTGCCGACGGCAGCGAAATCCGCACCCGGCAGCTACCCTGCGGCTTTCTCCACCCCGACACGCAACTGCGCGTCGGCAGCGGCGTCGCCGTCGATCCCGAGCAGTTCTTCGCCGAACTCGACCAGCTAGACCCTAACTATGGGCTGCGCGAGCGGACCCGCGTCGATTACCGCTGCCCGCTGATCCTGCCCGAGTACCGCCAACGCGAAGCGGCCGACGTCTTTCTGCAGGAACACGGCACCACCGCCAGCGGCAGTGGCGTCGCCCGCGCTGAATTCGCCCTGCGCCAAGCGCGCCAAGCCCGCGACGAGCACATCCTCGCGGATTACACCACCGACGTCGCCCGTGAGCTCAACGAGAGTTGCCTACGCGGTGAAACCATCGTCGTCGAAGGCAGCCAAGGCACCCACCTGTCGCTAGCCCTGAGCGATGACTATCCCGACTGCACCTCGGACAACTGCACCACCGCGGCCTTTGCCGATGACGTCGGACTCAACTGGCGCCACATCGCAGAAGTCTGCTTGGTGGTCAAAGCACTGCCTAGCCGCGTCGGCACTGGTCCCCTACCGCTGCAATTGACATCAGCGGAGGAAGACCGCCGAGGCATCGCCGAATACGGCGTGACAACCGGGCGACGACGGCGCAAAGCCTCGGGCATCTCCTATCCACATTTGGAAACGGCCGTCCTACTCAACGGTCCCACCCAATTGGCCCTGACCTTCTGCGACCACCTTGACCCCGAGGTCGCCGGCGCACGCCACCGCAGCGCATTGACCGCACCCGTCCGACGCCTCATCGACGAACTGGAGACGCGATTCAACATTCCCGTATCGCTCTGCGATTGTGGCGTACATTTCGAGAACCTCATCGCTATCAATGGATCTCTCGACAGCGACTAGCCTGCTGCGCGTGGAGAGAAGCAGGAAGCCTCTCTCCACACGTGGGCCCTAATAGAGGTGCCGCGTGAGGTCCGTTAAGAGTTGTTGACAGTGTAACAAAATCTGTTACATTAACAAATACAAATGATCGCAAGTTTCAAGCATAAAGGGCTTGTCGAACTTTTTGAACGGGGTCACAGCCGCTGTTCGGATTTGCAAAGACGTTGCTTACGTCGTTTGGAAGTTCTCGATCATGCGGAATCATTGACAGACTTGAATGTACCGGGGTTTAACTTTCACGGTCTGCAAGGGGTACCCAAACGTTATAGTATTCACGTCAACGGCCCGTGGTGTATCACGTTCGAATGGCAAAATGGTGATGCCTTCAGGGTCAATCTTGAGCAATATCATTGAGGTGACAATGGCCGAATATTTCGTCAACCGTCCGTTGAAGCGTGCGCCTGTCCATCCGGGTGAGATTCTGCGTGAAGATGTATTGCCATCGCTTGAGTTATCGGTCAGCGAAGCGGCTCGACGACTCGGTATTTCGCGTCAACAATTGCATCGCGTTTTGGCTTGTACGCATCCGATTACAACAGAAATGGCACTCAGAATAGGAAAACTCGTCGGCAACGGTCCTGGGCTCTGGTTGCGCCTGCAACAAGCTTGTGATTTGTGGCGTGTAGAGCAGTGTATGAAAGACGAACTTGCAAAGATAAGACCTGCAAATTTGACTTACTCCCAAAACTAAAGCATTACTGGCGTTGTGCCGAGCGCATCGGCGATGATTGCACCGGTTTTTTGATCAGTTCGTCCATATCCGCAAAGTAAAGGATTATCCCCATGACTTGGCTCGTCTTTGCTCTTCTCACTGTCTCTTGTTGGGGCCTCTACGGCGTCCTGCTGCACACCGGCCAGATCGCCATGGCCGACCCAGTAAACGGCCGCTACAAAGCCTTCCTCTTCGTCGGCTTGGCCTATTTGCTTACCGCAGTCTTCGGATCGCTGATCGTCCTAGCCTACAATGGCGCAAGCTGGATCTACCCGACCAAGGGCGTCTTCTGGTCCACCGCCGCCGGTATCGCCGGCGCCATCGGTGCGCTAGGCGTCCTCCTCGCCTTTGGAGCCAAGGGGACGCCGGCCGTGGTCATGTCCATCGTCTTTGCCGGTGCTCCCATCGTCAACGCGGTCGTCGCCGTGCTGTCGCATCCGCCCGCTGGCGGCTGGGCAGCCGTGCGCTGGCCCTTTGTCCTCGGCATCGTCTTGGCCGCTATGGGCGGCTGCCTAGTCACCTTCTTCCGGCCCGGCAACTGACGTGTCCGTCGAATTCCGCACCCGCCGCCGCGTCGAGTGGGCCGATACCGATCAGGCTGGCATCGTCCACTTTGCCCGCTTTTTCGTCTTCATGGAAGCCGCCGAGCACGCCTGCTGGCGCAGCCTCGGCCTGAGTGTCCACAGCGAATGCGACGGCGACATCATTAGCTGGCCTCGCCTCACCGCCGAATGCGAGTACTTCCGCCCCGTCTCCTTCGAAGATATCCTCGACATCCATGTACACCTCGAAAAGCAAGGCGAGAAATCCCTCAGCTTTCGCTTCGACTTCCACTGCGGCGGCAAGCAGATAGCCCAAGGCCGCCTCAAGATCGCCTGCTGCGTCTGCAATCCGGGCGAGGCCATCCGCGCCATCCCCATCCCAGACTTTATTACCCGCAAACTGGCGGCTCACGACTCGACTGGCTTCGACGGTGAGCTCAGCCGAACCGAGCTCGCCGAAGTCCCATGAACGCAGCCCCGGCCCTCGAAGTAGCCGACGCCTGCAAGCACTTTGCCCTCGGCGACCAGACCGTCGAAGTGCTGCGCGGCGTTTCGCTGCGTGCCGAGGTGGGCCAGTCCCTAGCGCTTATCGGTCCGTCCGGCTCGGGCAAAAGCACCTTGCTGCACCTGCTCGGCACCCTCGAACCCCCAACCTCCGGCCAAATCGCCATCAGTGGCCAAGACCCACTAGCCCTCCCCGAACCGCAACTCGCCCGCTTCCGCAACCAGCACATCGGCTTCGTCTTCCAAAACCACCACCTGTTACCTCAGTACTCAGCCCTCGAAAACGCCCTAATCCCCACCCTCGCCTTTCCTTCGGCTGAGCTCAGGCGTTCGGCGAGCTCGGTTCGGCTGAGCTCACCGTCGAAGCCAGCCGAGCCGTCGAAGCCCCAAGCCGACCGACGCGAGCGCGCCCACGACCTTTTAACCGCCGTCGGCCTAGCAGAACGTCTGCACCACCGCCCCGCTGAACTGTCCGGCGGCGAGTGCCAGCGCGTGGCCGTGGCGCGTGCCTTGATCAACCAGCCCGACCTCTTGCTCTGCGACGAGCCTACCGGCAGCCTCGACCGCCAGATGGCCACCACCGTTGCCGACCTGCTCTTCACACTCCACCGCGCCGAGCAAGCTGCCCTCGTCATTGCAACCCACGACCTCGAGCTAGCGGCGCGCTGCGACCGCCGCCTGCTCTTGCGCGAGGGGACGTGCGTCGAAGCCTAATCTACTACTGGCGGGTTCACCTAGGATTGTTGCTGGGGACCGCTGTCGCCACAACCGCCCTGACCGGCGCACTCCTAGTCGGCGACTCCATGCGCGGCAGTCTGCGCGACTTGGCTTTAGAGCGCTTAGGTCGCATCGACTACGCACTGCTCGCCGCGCACTTCTTCCGTAGCGACCTGACCACCGAGTTGCCTATGGGCCACGCGCCCGCCATCCTCCTCAACGGCAGCGCCCGCCACGCCAAAACCCAAGCGCTCGCCGCTGGCGTACAGATCCAAGGCATCGACGCCCGCTTCGCCGCACTCTTTCCCGAAAGCGGCCCCATCTTGCGCGACGCCCTCGAACCTTCGGCTGAGCTCAGGACTTCGGCGAGCTCGGTTCGGCTGAGCTCACCGTCGAAGCCAGTCGAGTCGTCGAAGCCAACGCCCGGCCAGCCGTTTCCCGCGCTCGTCGTCAGCACCTCGCTGCAACGCGCCCTCGGCCTTGAACTAGGCGACGCGGTTTTACTTTCGCTGGAGCGCCCCAGCCCAACCTACCGCGAATCCCTCTTTGGCCGCCGCGCCACCGACGATCTCGTCACCACCCTGCGCGTGGTGCTCACTGGCGTCTTGCCCGACAGCGGGGCAGGGCGCTTCGGCCTGCGACTGCAGCAGCATCTGCCGCTCAACGCCTACCTCGACCTCCAAGTCCTCCAGCGCACGCTCGACCAACAGGATCGCGTCAACGCCCTACTCATCGCCGCGCCCGACAGTCAACACCAAGACCTGCAACAAGCCCTCGACCAACACCTGACTCTCGCCGACCGCAAGCTGGACCTCGCATTGCACTCCAACTACATCGAGCTCACCAGCACTCGCTTCGTCCTCGGCGACTCGATTCGCACTGCCGCCTTGGCCAGCGCCGCCGCCCAACAACTCAAAACCGCGACCTTCTCGACCTATCTGGCCAACGCCATTGAAGGCAACGGTCGCCAAGTCCCCTACTCAACCGTTACCTCCCTCGACGATCCCACCGGCCTCTACCTCGCCGACGGACGGCCCGCGCCGCCTCTCGCCGAAGACGCTCTCTACCTAGATGCTTGGACGACTCAAGAACTGGCCGCAGATCCCGGTGATTCGATCTCCCTGACCTATTACGTCGTCGGCCCGCGCCATGAACTCCAGACCGAGCAGGCCCACTTCCATCTCCAAGGGATTGTGCAGATGCGCGGCTTAGCCATTGATCCGACTCTGACGCCCAAATATCCGGGGTTGCAGGAAGAAGACGATATAACTGCCTGGGATGCGCCCTTCCCCATCGACATGGGACAAATCCGCCCGCAGGACGAAGCCTACTGGGATCAGTACGGGGCCGCACCCAAAGCCTTCGTCGCCGCCCATACGGGCCAGCGCCTATGGGGCAGCCGCCACGGCGCACTGACCGCCATCCGCTTTTATCCGTCCTCACCCACTTACTACCAGAACTTGCGCCAAGACCTAGTGGATCGCCTCTCTCCGACAGCGGCCGGCTTCTCCTTGCGCCCCGTCCGCCAAGAAGCCCTGCGGGCCGCGGCCGGAGCCACGGACTTCAGCGGCCTCTTCATCGGCTTCAGCCTCTTCCTCATTGCCGCGGCTGCATTATTAGTAGTTCTGCTGTGCAAGTTCGGCCTCGAACAACGCACGCACGAAGCAGGACTACTGCTCGCCACCGGCTACCCACTCGCCGCGGTGGGCCGACGCTTCTTAGGCGAGGGCATTGCCTTGGCCGCACTGGGCGGGCTACTCGGCCTAGCCGGTGCCCCCCTCTACGCCTATCTGATGCTGGTCGGCTTGCATACTTTGTGGTTGGAGGCTATCGGCACGCCCTTTCTCTCACTCCACGTTAGCGGGCTCAGTCTGGCGGTGGGTTATCTATCCACCTTACTGCTGGTCTCGCTGGCGCTGTGGCGCACCGTGCTGCGCTTCCATCGGCTGCCCGTCCGCGCCCTACTCGCTGGTACCATCGACACCGCAGCGCAGCGCCCGCGCCGTCGCAGTACCATCCTCGCCGCGCTCGGTTTGGTTATAGCTCTCACCTTAAGCGTCCTCGCCAGTATGGCCGACGCAGCAACGGCCGCCGCGCTTTTCTTAGGCAGCGGCACCGCGGCCCTGTTGGCGCTATTGGCCCTGTTCGCAGTATGGTTGCGCGCTCCAACAACGAGCCGCCTCAGCTCCAGCCTCGGCTTGGGCCTCCTCAACAGCACCCGCAAGCCCAGCCGCAGCACCCTCTGCACCTCCCTCGTCGCCTGCGCCACCTTTGTCATCGTCGCTGCTGGGGCACACCGACAAGTCGAGTGGTCAGACGATCCGGGCACGGGCGGTTTCTCCCTCGTCGCCGAGGCAGAAATTCCCCTGCACCAAGACCTCAACAGTGCGGACGGCCGCTTCGAGTTGGGATTGTCAACAGACTTGGGCACCGCGCGCTTTTTCCCCTTCCACGTCCTGCCCGGCGACGACGTGAGCTGTCTCAACCTCTACATACCCCAGACTCCGCGCGTCCTCGGCGCACCAACCGAGTTCATCCAACGCGGCGGCTTGCCCTTCCGGCAGACGCTCGCCCTAACGCCGGACGAGCGCGCCAATCCTTGGCGATTGCTCCAGCGCGATTTGGGACCAGGTATCATCCCGGCCATCGGCGACTTTAATTCAGCGCAGTGGATTTTGCACAAGCGGCTGGGCGATGACATCCCAATTGCGGAGGGTGTGGCCGTGCGGCTGGTCGGCCTGTTGGACGGCAGTCTGTTCCAGAGCGAGTTGCTCATTGCCGAGGATCGCTTCGCCGCGCACTTCCCCGAGCGCGAAGGCTACGGCTACTTCCTAGTCGAAACAGAACAACCATCCGCCGTCGCCGCCGCGCTCGAAAGGGAGTTGGCAGCCTACGGCCTCGACGCCACCTTGAGCACCGAGCGCCTTCGAGGCTTTCGCGCTGTCGAAAACACGTATCTGGCAACCTTTCAGACGCTGGGCTTGCTCGGGCTGCTCTTGGGAACTCTCGGTTTGGGGATCCTCATCCTGCGCAATGTCCTTGAGCGCAGTGGCGAGTTGGCGGCCTTGAGCGCCTGCGGCTTTCGCCGCGCCCGCCTAGGGGCGATGCTGCTCTACGAGCACGGCTTCCTCCTGCTAGCGGGCGAGGGAATAGGCAGCGTCGCCGCCCTCATCGCCGTGGCCCCACGCCTCTTCGACCCCACGCCCTTGCCTTGGGCCTCGCTGGGCGTCTCGCTCGGCTTGGTTTTCGCCGCTGGCCTGTTGGCGTGTGCAGTCGCCAGTCACTCGGCCCTGCGCCGCCCCCTGCTGGCGGCTCTCAAGGCCGAGGGGTAGGGGCCGGGGCGGTTTGCAAACCGCCCCCTACCGGCCGATGCAGTACAGGTGCGACTCCGTCCGCAGAAAAATCCGCCCCCCGGCAATGGCTATCGATGACAGCGTATAGCCGCCGTCGAGTTCATTCGTCGCCAGCACCTTGTACTCTGGTCCGGCCTGCAGCACAGTCGTCACCGCGTTTTCGTTGACCACGTAGATCTTGCCGTCGGCTAAGACCGGCGAGGAACTGACCGACCCTTGGGCCGTTCGCTCCGGACCCCACACTACCGCACCCGTCTTGGCGTCGAGGCAGGTAGCCCGCCCGCGATCATCGACCATGTAGAAATAGCGGCCATCGGTAACAGCCGAAGGCACATCTGGTCCGCCCGCCCCCGTCCACTTCCACGCCAAGTGACTCTCGCTAACGTCTCCCGTACCACCGGCGCGGAACGCTAGCACCGGATTGCGGCGACTCGTCGCGTACACCATTCCGGCAATCGCCACCGGCGACCCGACCACTCGGTAATTCCGCTCCTTGCCCGGATTCAAGCCACCTGCCCGCCATACCTCTTCGCCGGTGGCCGGATCGTGGCCGGTGAGGTAGTCGCCGCCGGAGACGACGATTTGCGTCTGGCCGTTGTGCTCGAGTACCACGGGCGTGGTATAGGCATCCGGCGACTCGCCCGGCGCGTCGGTTGGCCGCTCCCGCCACCACGCAACCTCCCCGGTGGCCGCATCAAAGGCGATCAGGTAGGAAGCATCGTCCGTGTTCATTCCGTGCAGGACCTCGACGAAGAGCTTGCCGTCGTAGAGCAAGGGCGAAGAGGCGTAGCCCCACATCAGGCCGAAGTCGCCGTGCTCGGCCTGCAAGTCGTAGTGCCACAGTTCCTCGCCCTCCATGTCAAAGGCCCGGATCATCCCCGTACCCGTAACGGCCAGCACGCGCTCGCCGTCGGTGACCGGCGAAGGCGAGGTGTTGTTGTGCTTGCGCCAATAGGCATTGCCCTCGGCGAGCGTGCGCTGCCACAACACGCTGCCATCAGCCGTTGACAAACAGCCCAAAAGCAGCTTTTCGCCGCCCTGGATTTCCTCGCCCGAATTGGGCGACGTCAAAAAGATCCGCTCGCCCCACACCACCGGCGTACTCCCACTCCAAGAGGGCAGCTTCCTACTCCAGACCACATTCTCACTCGTGCTCCAAGTAGTAGGCAGGTCCACGGCCTCGCTAATGCCGTTGTGGTTGGGACCGCGCCACTGGGGCCAGTACTCCTCAGCATTGGCGCGCAAAGCGGCCAAAAGCAGCAGTGAGACGATCGCGCAATTTTTCATGGTTTACTCCTCTCTGTTATCAGCAAAACTGCACTCCGAGCTATCAATTGACAAGTAGCGGTCACTGATCGACAGCGTGCCCCTCCATCTTCCCGCCTTGGCACTCGTTATTAGTCTGCAAAAGTTGACGTTCCCGCTTTTTTGTAGTAACATAAAATATAAATGAAGATTGAATTCGATCCGGCCAAACGCAATGCCACCCTGCAAATCCGTGGCTTAGATATGGCCCGCGCCCCAGACGTTTTTGCCGGGGCGACGCTGACCGTCGAGGACAATCGCAAGGACTATGGAGAGCCTCGGTACATCACGATCGGATTTCTCGCCAACCGCATGGTGATCCTTGCATGGACGCAACGCGGCAAGGTGCGCCGGATCATCAGCATGAGGAAAGCCAATGATCGAGAACAAGCCGTATATGGACCTCGATTCCGATGACGATCTACCGGATCTCGCCACTTCGGAATGGCAGGCAAAATTCGCCCAAGTCCCAGTTCAGCGAGGCCGACCAAAGGCCGCCGTGACCAAAATCTCCACCACTATTCGGCTAGATCCCGATGTGCTAGCTGCCTTTAAGGCCGATGGCCCCGGTTGGCAGACCAGGATCAATCAAGCTCTGCGGAAGAGTGTCGGACTAAAGTAAGAGCGCCATTGCTAGGGGCTACAAACGGTCCGACTTTCGCCGGATACTTTTATAACGCGGGATTATTTTCAGATAGGACTGGCATACGCGAGATAGGCTGCCGCCAACCCCACGCTGAGCAAGCAGGTAGCAACGACAAATACGCACATGCGGCGCATATCCTCGGGCCGGCCGCCTTCCAGATCGTTCGCATCACCCAACCACAAGTCTGTAATCTGCATCCCGTCTTGCCAAATAGGGCCAACCAACCGCCGCTGTAGCGCGCCGGCCGCCGTTGCTTCGCTCCACCCAGAATTTGGCCCCGGAACGAGCGCGTGCTGCTGCCACCCAACGACGAGGGCCTTGCGCGCCGAACAATGCGGCAAAAAAAACGCGACCACAATCATCAATACATACGTCAAGCGCGCTGGCAAAAAATTCAACACATCGTCGAGCCGCGCACCGCACCAGCCAAAACAGCGGTAGCGCGGCGTCTTAAAGCCAACCATGGAATCCATCGTGCTGATGACCTTAAAAAGCACGAGACCCGGCAATCCCAAGAGCGCGTAGTAAAAAACTGGCGCGATAAAACCATCCACCGCATTTTCGCTCAAACTCTCCATGCCCGCCCGCCGACACGCCGCCGCATCCATCCTCTCAATATCGCGGCCCACGAGCATCGCCGTCGCCTGACGCGCACCGTCCAGATCTGCGGCGCGGTCAATGGCCAAGCCGTGTTTGCACAAGTCTTTGAGCGCAATGAGGCTGTACAAGACAAAGGCGTGAAAAAGCCAACCAATCTCCGCATGGACGCGATACAACACAATCGCCAACGCGCAGATTACACCCACCCAAAACGCCGCCAAAACGCAAAACAGCACGCACCCACCGACGTATCCATCCAAACGCAGGCTACGCAGCACTCGCTCAAAAAAAGACAGCGTCGCACCCACCAAGCGAATGGGATGCAACGCATAGACCGGATCACCTACGAGACCGTCGCAAGCAACCGCGCAAACGAGCAACAGCAGATCGGGCGCGAGTATGGTCAGGTCCATTTCAGACGCCACCCCAGGGCCAAGGCGTCGTACGCAATCGCCAGCCAGTCGTCTTCATGTATCCGCAGTTGCTCGTAACACGACAAATACGCTTCTGGTTTCGCGGCCAGTGCGGTCGCTAAAATGGCAGCTTGCTGACGCAAGACCGGAGCGGCCAACTCCTGCGACAGTGTGCCATAGCGCACGCGATCCCAAACCGCGGCCAACGCATACGCCGCGGCGGCAACGCACGGCTCGTACACCACGGACTTGAAATTCTTTTGCAACAGCGCGAAATCGTCCGCGCTCAGGCGCTTGCTCATCTCTGCCAACAAGCACTCCTCTCTCATGCCAAAGCGCCTAAGCGCATGCACGATGCTGCGCGTATGCGACGGCTCTAAACCATTTTGCCAGCGCAGACTCTCCAACGTGGCCTTGCGCACGGCTGTGCCAATCAATTCGCCCAATTTGGCGTGGTGCCCCGCGCTGGTTTTGGGCTTTCTCGTGGAGTCTAACGGAGCGGCAATGCAGTACTGGTCCGTCCCCGTACCCGTTGCCAAATCCTGAGAATAACGGCTCGCAATCGCGAGGTCGCGCAGGGCCGCAGACTTGCCTTCAGTCATGGTCACCACCGCCCGCGCCATCGCGCCCGGAGAAAGCGGCCAATTGACGAACAGCATGGTGTTGATCGTGCCCGCCTGGAGATCGTCTGTTTCGTGCCACGTCGCCGGGTCGCCCGCACATCCCGCATTGCCCTCCACCCCGGCGGTTACAACGGCACATACGCGCAATTCAGCGTGCGTTTCTACGACGCAAGCCGCATAGTTCACATTGGCCGCCGTGCCCATCAGGGCTACTTCATCCGGGGGCCAGTTGTGCTCCGCGCATACATGGTGGTGATAGCCGGTCTCGCCGAGTTGTTTGAGCAAGGCAAAGCGCACGTCGTGCCCTTTGCCCTCGCAACTTTGGTGATTAACCAAGTAGTGAATGTCAGTGCTCAGACCTCCACCATAGGCCGATGTACTCAGCACCTGATGCGGCGTCTGCAAGCGGGCAATCAGAAAGCGCCCCTCGCACGTCAGGTCGTAACACTCGTGCCGATCAATAACGTCCATAGTTACATTGGGGTGGGCCAACATTCCTCAGCAGCTCAATAGTAGCCCTGTATCCGTCGGAACTTGTTGGCCATCCCAATGAGTTCGGGGTTGGGCCACTGCGCTCTATTGGCTGGCAAGTGTATCTGAGAATTCAAGTGACCACGCAGACCGTCAAGGCCGTCGTCGAGCCGCTGACTTTTTAATTCATCTACTTTCTGTTCATTGAGTCGCATATAATATCTTGTATCGAGATAAATCAAGCTGTTGTCATACGCGCGATGTATGGTTGGGGACAGCGCTATGCCATTAGAAACATCATCTGTTCCTTGAGCCTTTACTGGTACAATATGAGCGGCATCGACGAGATTGAGTTGTGCTCTCATCACCGCACAGCGGTTACCATAAGCTTCCATAACTTGCTGGCGAAAACGAGACTCGCGCGCATAGCGGCTTACCGATTCGACAATTTTTTGCCGCTCTTGTGCCAGCGTCACCATTTCTTGCGGCCTTATTTCTTCCAACTGAGCGGCCTTTAGCAGGAGGGTATATGTCGAAATATCTCCTCCATGCCGATGCAGAGAGGCTGCGTTGAATACGTAGTTCAGGAATTGATCGGGACGAATCCCAACAGCTATTTCTTGGTTATCTTTTCGGGAAAAGGCGAGGCCGTCATCAATAGCCGTATAAATAGCCTCGATACCGATCTGAACAGAAGGCGATCCCGCTGTGAATATGCGATGTTTCTCTATATCAAAGCCCGCAAACATATTGTTCTCAGCGTGATACCCCAGCAAAACAGTATGGCCGTTTTGATTGATTGACAGTGGAGAGGGAACCGAGGTCATCTGAATTCTGTACTCGTCCGGTAAGGATCGCCGACCGCCATGAGTGAGCGTCCATATATAGACCCAAAGTGAAATTGTATCTTCGCCATATTGAATCAAGAATTCTCTGGGGTGAGTAGCCAGTCTTTCAGACATGTAGAAACCGCTACCACCCGACATCTGTATAGTGCGCAGAATGGCATCGATAAGTTTGGCAGGTGAAACAGCAGGCATAGTTTCCTAGGTCGTTGTTTTGTTTTTAGGTCTTTTCTTGCCCCCATCGTCCGATAGGGCTTCTTCATCATCGGTTCCATTCCACATCGCGGCAGGGTGGCAAAGGTTATAAGAAGGCACTTTCTTTTTACCTCTATGTTTAGTCTCGAACCTAAAAAGACTGCCTTCAAGGTATTCTTTGACGAGATCACAGCAGAGCCATTTACGCTTCAATCGCTCGGCAACTTCTCCCGTTACACAAGAACCAGCTAAGGGGTCGAACACCAAGTCTCCCTTGTCGGTGAGCATCCTAATAAAGTACTCTGGCAATTCAGCGGGGAAGCGAGCGGGATGCGGTTTTATATCGTGCTCCTTGCAAAGTCGTAAGTAATTGGAATTGCTCTCTGTATTGGGAATTGCAATGAGATTAGGAGGAATAGAAGCACCATTGTCAATGTTAAATTTTTCACTAATATCGTGCCCACTGGGCCTCAGCTTGGCTTTATATCCACTTTTGAGTAATCCTTTCATTGAATTGCTATATGGAACTAGGACTCGACGATTACTAGCTTTCGGCCAAGGAGTCGGCGAAAGCCACCAGACGCAATTAACCGCATCTTTAACTCGAACTCGCCGTATGTTCACCCACTCAGCTGGCGTAGGCAATTTTGAAGGATTCCACCAGAAGAATTCTTGGGCGAGATGAAAGTCGAATTCCCTGCAAAGCATAATCAAAAGCTCATAGTGATAAAGCGAGCGAGTCGGCTGCCCCGGAACCCAAGCACCACCAATATCAATGACTAGAGAACCATTGTCCTTGAGGATGCGTATAAATTCTCTGGCAAATGGCCGAAACCAATCAAGGTATTGATCCGCATCGACATTGCCATAGTCTTTTTTGCGAACCAACCCAAACGGCGGAGACGTCATGATCAGATTGACGCTTTTATCCTCGATATCCACCATGAGATCGAGCGCGTCACCCAAGTAGATTTCCCCTAAATCGGTTTTGTGAAATAGTTCCATATCTCAAATAACCTCCTAATTTGAGATAATAAATTAAACTTTGCTCCCTAGCGAATGTCCGGCGCAAACGTCGAGTCGTCGATGGCCAGCCATACGGTCAGCACCTTTCCTCGTAGTTGCGACCTCAATATACGGCAATCCGCTCACCCGTGCAGGATCGGATGACCCGCGCCCTTAAACCAGATGCAGTCGAGGACAAACGACAGAAAAACCCCGCAGAAAAACCCCACCACTAACCCGATAAACAACGGCTTGAGCCGCTGGTAGAGCGCCACGCCGCCGAGACGCAAGATCAACGCCTTGCAGGCCCACGCCAAGAATACTGAGAACACAATCCGCTTGACCATCCAAGTCGAGGCTACGGCCAACCCCACCGGGTGCAAGGGCCACCACGCGATCCGATAGTGCAAAAACGCCAGCACCAAATAGCCCACCACCCCGCTGCCAGCTAAGCCGAGCTTGTCCCAGTCGATGGGCGCGGGATTGCGCGTCTGCTCGGCAACCCAGTCAAACGCTTGGCCGCCCGTGCCGCCAGCCGCATTGAAAAACCACGAGCGCAGATTGCTCGCCCCGTAGTCGTAACACAAGTAGATCATAAAGCTGGTGGTCGCGACAAAGCTGACCACCACCGCCAAGCCAATGGCCAAGGCCAGCCCACCGCTGCGCCGATGCGTGTAGTAATCGTGTAGCTTGAGCGCATTGGCTGCCGACGGCATAAAGGTCGATTGCACGTCGCTGCACCACGCAAAAGTCAGCGCCAGCGCGACCAAGTTCTGCGGCCCCAAGGCCGAACCGGCCGCAGCCACAACCATGCCCTGAGCACTCATGGGCGTCGTCAAATAGTGCAGACCCGCTTGCACCACCAGTCGCGTAATGCCCAAAAAGATCGTCAGCGCGGCCACTAAATAGAAGGCCGCCAAGTGCAGGTCCAAGCCACTGCGCCACAGCCAGCCGAGAATAAAACACAGCCCGGCCAACCCCCCGCCCACGGCGACCCGATAGGAAATCATCTCGTCGGAATCGTCGATCCGCCCGGCGCGTCCCAGCGCAGTGCGCCACACGGCCGCGAGATGACTCCGCGCCATCCACAGGCTCCACCCCACCATCGCCACAAAGGCCCCCCAAGACTGCCACGACAAGGGTATCCCACTGTACACAAACGGGTCGGCGCGCAAATTGAAAAGACCCATTTCAGTGATCAAGCCCAGTTGCACCAAGTAGAGCAAATGGAAGAACCAGACGCTGAACGAAATGGCCAATGGAGCCAGATACATAAACCCCAAGACCGGGAAGTACAGAATCAGGTTGAGGGGAGGTGCTTGAGGAATAAGGACGAAGGCCCATTCCCGAAAGACGGGCACTTGCGCCAAGCCGGGGTGAAAGTAGCTGGGAACATTGAAGGCGATCAGGCCGAAGGGAACGGCAAAGCCGATCCAGAAGACCCGAGTCTTGAGCGCGGGCGGCCGCGCCGATCCCGGGGCCTCTTCAGTCAGCATCAAGGCCACCTCAGTCAGGGGGAAGGTCAGCCGCTCGCGCTCCATCCAATGCCGACGCAGCACCACCACCGAGCACAGGCCGACGAAGTATATGGCCAGCACCAATAGCAGCCACCACAGCAGCGGCTCGACCCACGCCTCCCACGGAATAGCCAAGTCTTTGCTCGGCAAACCCTCGTAGAAAAAGCGCATGGCGTCGTGCGCTGGATCGGGGATGGCCCAATCCGGCAGATAGGGATGGACGTATTCAGCCCACTGGTTAGTAGGGAGCGCGCCGTAATAGGGCTTGGAAATGATGCTGAGAATCAGGCCGACCATAAAGATCGGCATGCCGCTGGCGACCAGCCCCATGATGATGATAGTAATCAGCTCGGCCGAACTAAGGGCGCGTTTGAGCAGCGCATTGCCCAAGACCAAGAAAAACAGCGGTGCGCCCACGGCAATGGGAAAGTACGACCACGTCATTTCCGACGAGCCGACCATCCATATCGAATAGGGGCTGCCAATGCTAATGGCGACGACCAGCCCTAGGCCGAGCAGCATAGACCGCCAACTCAGGCCGGACCCGGCCAATTCCACGAGGTAGCGGTCGCTGAGATGGGCGAGGTAATGAGTGGGGATTCTCTTTTGCACGGGGCGCGCTTCTTGGCAAAATCCTTCCTATTCCTCGTCCAGTTCCACCAGAAAATCCCTACCTTTAGTGGTCAAGCGGTACTTCTGCTTGCTGCTTCGAGGCTTATCGGGGATGGTCATTTCCAGCAACGCCACCTCTAGCAACGGCCTGAGTACTTGGTCCCTGAACTTGGCGCGATTCCTCCTCTTAGCCAGCACCATCAATTCAGTTATGGGCTGTTCAGACAAGGACTTACGGAGAATTTCGACTTGGTCTCGACTTGGTCCCGACTTGGTCCTCAACTTGTGCGGTCGGCCTGAAGAAGGTCGTCGTCACCCAGTGCTCGGACACGTCAATCACCGGCTTTGCTACCCCGTGCTCCCGGCAAAGGTCTCGAATCCGTCGGATGCCTGAGCCGAGTCGGACGGCATGGCCCGCTTAAACTCGGTGGTGAAGCCCTCTCCGAGAGCGATGAGATTGGAAAGCAAATGGCGATTCATACGACTAGATCGAACTGCGCCTAGAGATTCAGCCACAAGTCGATAAAGTGCTCCTGCACGACAGAACGCTCCTTGAGTTGAGCTTACCCGCCGCTATGAATGCTTCCGGCGTCATTTCATCCTACAGCAACGCGGGTCGGCAGCCGGCGTATGGCTGCGCCAGCCTGTTGGTCAGCGGCAACCAGATCGAACTGCGCCTGAAGGTTCAGCCAAAATTGAGGCTCTACGCCGAACCAGTGTCCGAACCGCAAGGCCGTGTCGCCCGTCACCGACCGCTTGCCCGCGATGATCTGGCCAACGCGGTTTGGCGGCACATTGATCTGACGCGCAAACGACGTGGGCGTGACGTCCATCTCTTCGAGTTCGTCTTTCAGGATTTCACCTGGATGCACGGCGCGTTTGAACATATCCTATCTCCTTTTCTAAACTCTTACGCTACAACTACTTGTGATAATCGACTATCTCTACTTCCCCTGGTCCCGGAGACCCGCTAGGCCAAACGAAGCAGATGCGCCATTGCTGGTTGACCCGAATGGAGTATTGCCCTGCTCTTGTGCCCTTGAGTGCCTCAAAGTGATTGCTTGGTAAATTCCTCAAAGTCATCAGTGACGGTGCCGCATTCAGAATTGAGAGTCGTTTCTCGGCCTGCTTTTCAAAACCTTGAAATGCCTTTACGAATTCCCCGCCAGCGAACCGCTCGGTCCTCTTGTCCTTGTAATCTAATATCATCCCCGACTTCTTTTGGCTGTGTTTAATGTGATCAACTATAATGATATAGCAGCCAAAGATGGCAGCCCTACATCGTCTAAATTTGAGCGATCTGTACCCGATGTTTATGCAAGATCATCTGTGCTTTTTCATATATCTCCTTCTAATTGGGGAAACGGCTATTGGCAGAACAAAGTCGATAGGTACAAAGTATGACGTTGGACGTCCAACGTCAAGGGCCTCGCTAAGGCATTTTCGGCCTTCCGAGTTTTGGCTTGGCGACTTGCGGCTCGATGGGTTTGTCTCGGTTGAAACGGTCGGCTTTATGGCGGGGACACTCGTCACCCGGCCACATCACTGGAATGCGGCTGAGGTGCGGGTCAACGTGCAATCGCCGACGGGCGGCTTGAAGGTGCAGCTTCAGGACGAAACCGGACGGGCGTCCGCTGGCTTTGGCGCAGACGATTGCGAGCCCATAGTTGACGACGCCTTAGGTGCATCTGTGCGCTGGCGTGGTTCGGACGATGTGCACTCATTGAGCGGCAAAATGGTCGCGCTCCAGTTTAGCTTCTTGCCGGAGGACAAGCTGTATTCGTATACGTTGTGTGCGGAGAGTTGACTTTGGAGAAAATAGGGGACTGGGGCAGTCTGAAGAAAGATTTTTTTAAGCGGGACATTGGACACCTGCCGGCATAGTTTTTCCCAAAAGAGAAAATACTATTTCGGCAAGAAGAACAATCTAATGAGTACGAGTAATAAGCTAATGAATCCGAAAAGCCCTCCTGCAACCGAAGAAACAAACCAGAGTTTTGCCTTTTGGAGGTCTTCTTTTTTAGCGAACTCTGCTTGTTGAGTCTCTATCCTAGTCAACCGATGTTCTAGTTCGCGTTCACCCAATGCGTCTATATGAAAAGAACGCGGCTCCTGTTCGTGGGAACTCCTATCGTGAGCATTCATCTAGGCATTGCTTCTTTCTGGCGAAGCCAATCCCACATTGCACGTGCTGCATAGCCCGAATAGGAACCATTCAGCTTAAAGACCACCCCTGACATATTACTGCCATCATCTTTAGTCTTAATACCTACTGCAATCGCAATATCCTGTGCAATATCTTCACTGTGTACGAGAAAGACGCCTTCTCTAATCTTGTACGCATCTGGATATACGTTTTGGATGGCATACTCGCCTTGGGGCGTGGTAGGTTCCTCTAGGATAATAGCATAAATTGCCATCATCGCTTCCTTTCTATGCACTTCATCATCTAAGTAGTACTCCAGCAGTTAGTTGAGAGGTTTCGAGGACTAAGCTGTAACGGGAAGAATAAGGGAAAATCAGAAAAAACTACTTAGCCGATTTAGGCTGTATTTTCATCAGGATTCAGGCCACAATAGAAGCCCGGCGATGTACCTCTGGCGGGATATTCCTGCAGTTACCTTGGAGGCTCGACGAGAAGCATAATTTTGTCGCGGTCCGTATAATGAGCCCCCAACTGCGCCCGCTTAGCCGGGTCTAACCCACGCTCAAACAAAGTGCCGAGGATAGAAGGATCAATCTCCGCCCAATCGAGAGCCGCTGCCGCCAATGCCGCTGCAATCTCTTCTCTCTCCAGCGGCAGAGCTACATCGTCGTCAAACAAGCCGCCATTAAACCAAGCCACCGATTCAAAGCCCACATCACCGCCCTCAGCCATCGCCTGAAACAGACTCCGTGCATATTCGGCGAATTTCTCAGGTTGCTCACGCGTGCGTTCCAGCATCCGCGTAAACATCGCATTGGGCAGCAGGCCCACGTCTTCGGCGAACATGCAGAATACGAGGCGATTGATAAAATGCGCCACAGTCTGCGGATCGTGCCCACGCTCACGCAACCTTTGCGCCAACTGCGCAAAAGACGCAGCCGCCCGCTCGGTAAGCACCTGCCGCGTCAGCCCGGGTCGCAGCCGCTCCGGGTCCGAAAAAGCCCATTTGAGCAGGTCGCGCTTCTCAGCATCAACCAATTCCTCCAGCCCGATCTCGTAGGTCTCGCTGACGCTATTCGTCCAATTCGTGCGGATGCGAAATTGCGCCATATCTGACACGATCAAGAGCGGCGGATTCTCCAACGCGAGCGCATACCGTCGAAGCTGCGTAAAAGCATCATCCAAATTGGCGCGCTTGCCCTTATATTCCCACGCAAAATGGTGCCGCTTCCACACATCGGCCCAACCATCCCCCCCACCCTCTATGCTCGCACCGCGCTCAAAGCAATACGCATCGCCCGTAGGGTCGGCCTCAGCCGGCGTTGGCTCGTCGATCAACCCGCACAAGTCGATAAAGTGCTCTTGCGCGGCAGAACGCTCCTTGAGCTGAACTGCACGCCACTTGGCTATGAATTCTTCAGGCGTCATTTCTAGTAGGTTGACAGGGTTCTAGTCATCTATACATATGTATAACTTAATTCAGAATATCGAGAGGTGGTAGCATGACTACTCTAACAGCCATTGAATCGGCAACATCCATCGAAGATCCCCAGATACTGCACGGTGATTGCCTAGAAGTAATCCAGTCAGGCAGGGTCAAGGCTGAATCGGTCAATCTAATCTTCACTTCGCCACCCTATGCCGATCAAAGAAAGAGCAACTACGGCGGCATCCATCCAGATGATTATGTAGAGTGGTTCTTGCCGAGGGCGGAGGCGCTAAAAAAGAGCCTCAAGCCGGACGGTTCCTTCGTTTTGAACATTAAGGAAAAGGCGGTTGGCGGCCAAAGGCACACTTATGTCCTAGAACTTATACTAGCCCTGAAGCAACAGGGCTGGCTATGGGTTGAGGAATACTGCTGGCACAAGAAGAACTGCTATCCGGGGAAGTGGCCCAATCGGTTTAGGGATTCGTGGGAGCGGTTACTGCACTTTACGATCAACAAGAAGTTCAAGATGCGCCAAGAATCCGTGATGGTGCCGATGGGCGATTGGAAGACAGCGCGGCTGCGGAACCTATCGAAAACCGACTACACTAGGGACGAATCAAAGAACGACAACGGCTTTGGCAAGAGGGTCGAAAACTGGATTGGGCGCGACATGGCGTACCCGACCAATGTCCTGCATCTATCTACAGAGTGCGGCTACAAGGGCCATCCAGCCGCATTCCCACTATCTCTACCCAACTGGTTCATTCGCCTATTCACAGATCCAGGTGATATGGTTCTCGATCCTTTCGCCGGTTCGGGTACTACGCTAGTTGCCGCTAGGGAACTCGACCGGGACAGCATAGGCATTGATACGTCTTTGGACTACTGCGACCTAATGCGCGAGAGGCTGTTAAAATAAACCCAGCGGAGACCAACTGTCGCGGGGAAAGGAAACCCTACGGCCTCAGTTGCTCTTCCACGATCCGCAAAAAATGCGCCTCCTGTCCGACCTCTCCCCCCACCAAGCGAGCGTATTCCCGCGCATCCTCCACCCGCCCAGCCCAAACCAATTCAAACGCCAACGCCTGAAACAAACTCAACGCATAGCGCCGGCGAAAATCCTCGGCCAAAAAAGTGCGTTCCAAGTGCAACAAAGCCGGATCGCGTTCTCCGAGCAGATGATAGAGCTGCCCCTTGACAAAATCGACGAAAGCTGCGCCTACCGCCGGATCGTGTGCGAGAAACCTCGCCTGTTTCAGCGCGGCGCACACCTCGTCCCGCTGCCCGTCGGTAAACACCATCCCCTGCATCTTGATGCACCACCCCCACTGCACCGCCGCCCACAACCCACGCCGCGTAAACGGCACCTCGCGCCGCGCAGCCGCGTAATAAACCTGCGCCCGCGCAAAATCCCGCTCGGTAAAAAGCTGATCTGCCACCGCTAGCACCAACGGCCCCTGCCGCCCTTCGGCTGAGCGACTCGACTGAGCTCGCCGAAGTCTCAGGTCGAAGCCCTGCTCGATCCACTGCTCAACGCCGCGCCGCTCCCCCAGAGACAGCCGCTGCCCCTCCATGGCCGCCAGTTGCTTGAGATAGCGCACATTGTGTCCATTGTATTGGTGCAAGGGCGCTTGCGCGAGCATTGCCCCCATCTTGTTGTACGCCACCACGCGCTCCACCGGCAGGTCGCCCAAAGTGCGCCGATACGCCTCCGCGCTCCGCAACAATCCCAAGTCAATGTCCTGGAGTCCGGCTATGCTATGGAGAACAGTCCGCGCCAACAAAACCTGCCCAGCAACAGAGAAGTGAACGTGATCCACCATCCACTCCCAACCCACGCCCTGCGCGGGCGCAGCCTCTGCAAACGCAGCCTCCACATCCGCTAACACCGCCCCATGCTCTGCGGCAACTGCGCGAATCACCGCATTGTGCGCCGTGGGAGCGCGCCACGGCATGGTGTCCAAATCCCGCGCCTTGCGAAAGGCCCGCTGCGCTTGGGCATCCCGCCCTAACCGCTCTAACGCGCGACCTTGCAAATACCACAACCAAGCGTGTTCGCTCGAAAGAGCCGCCGCTTGCTCCAATCGCTGCAGTGCATCCTCAGCATCCTCCGGCGCAACGTAACCCCGCGTCAACACCTGCGCCGCTTGCTCCACCCGCTCCTTCCACACCTCATCCCCCTCCGTCGATCCCACCGGTGCAAACCCCGCGTCATTCGCCACAACAGTACAAAGCACCAAGGGCACCTGCGCTCGTTCGCAGAGCCGACTCACGCGCCGCAAGTTGTCGCGCAAATTCTGCTCCGCCGTCGCTCGACCAGAGCTGTGCAACGGCACTTCGCCGCGCGCAGCCGCCATTTTTATCAACTCCATCGGCTCGTCCCTAGTCCCAATACCCCCTATCAACCCATCCACCAGATGCGTCAGATGCAGTTGCCGCAAAAAGTACTGTAGTCGCTGATACCGCCCGGCCCCATACAACCCGTAAAATTCATTGTGCCCGGTATAGACAACGACCAGATCCGGCGACAGCACCAACGCATCTTCCACCACCTGTGCCACCGCAAAGCTGGCAATGGACGTAATGCCCAAATTGACGACCTCCACCTCCCGCTCCGGCCACGCATCCGCCAGCATCGCCTGCAAAAAGGACGCCGCGGCCAAGCGACGCGGATGGGGGAAACCCTGCACTGTGGAAGCGCCGACAAACACGACGCGATAGCGGTTGGCTGGCGCAGGTTCCACAAAGAAGTGCTCGCCCATCTGCCCCGCCGCAGCTAGTCGGCCCTTGTATTGCGCAAAAAATCGCTGTGCATAAAACCGACTCGTTGCGCGCAGCGATTCACCAGTCGCCTCGTCCTCGGCCAAAGTCACAACCAACGGCGACGGCCCCAATCCCGGCACGAGCCGCACCAAGCCCTCGGCCACCACCACCAAGGCCACGCCGACCGCTACAGTCGCCAAGCGCAAAAACCAGATTCTACTCATCGCTTCGCGGCTTCCCCATCATTGCGTACACATTCTCCAACGCTTCATATAGGTCGTCGCGCGGTGCCACCACCACGGCCTGTTCGAGAACCTCAACCGCCTGCCGATATTGCCCCAACCCCACATAGACGCCAGCCACATTGCTCCACACGTCAGGGCGTTCCCGCTCGTGTTCCAACACATTCAGAAGGATGGGCAGCGCGCCGCGCAAATCGCCGCGCATCGCCCGCAATGAGCCGAGATTGAACCAAGCCTGCCAATACATCGAATCGAGCCGCGTGGCCTGTTTGTATTTCAGCAGCGCCAGATCGTAGCGCCCTTGTTGCAAATAGGCGTTGCCCAAGTCGTTGTGCGTGGCGGCCTTGCCTCGCCCCTCCATCGGCGGCAGCTCCCAATTCACCAACAGCACCAAGAGGGCGAGAACAGCCGTCGGCAAAAGTGCTTGGCGCGAGGATTGTTGTCGCCAGCTCGCATATAGCCAGTTCCCCCCGTACGCGGCGAACAGAATCAGCAGCGGCACAATCGGCAGGCGATAGCGCGCCGCGACAAAAAAGGAAATGACCGCGAAGCTATAGCCGAGGACGAAAAGCACCGGCAGTGTAATACCCTGCCGCCGGATGTACACCAGCAAGCCCAGCAGCGCGAGCGGACTTACCAAGCCGAAGGGAAAAGCCACCCCCCATTTCCACAAGGTCCCCGCGAGAACGCTTGAATACTTGCGCCAATAGTACATTTCCTGATTGCGCTCTATTTCATCGCCGCGCCAGAATTGGGCAGTTTTCACCACTAGCAATCCCATGTAATCGAGAGGTGCATCCCGTATGTACTCAAGGGCCTGCCTGTAAAAGAACAGGGACTTGGCCGAAGGAAGCGTAATCCCTTCCCGCAGCGGCAGGGCAACCAATCCCTCCCATTCCCATCCTGGGCGCAATGCGAGCGTCTGCTCAGCGTTCGCGTTGTTCCCTAGGTAGAAATTCACCCCCCCATTATAGGAGATCGGCACGAAGTCCCCGCCGATGGTGTAATTTCTCAGCGTCACCGGCGCAATCGCCAGCACCGTTCCTAGCAGAAAAGCAACGACTGCCGGAGCGGCGTTTTTCCGCAACCAATAGAACAGCCAGATGGCCACGCCCGGAATCAAGGCCGCGAGAATCGCCGCGGTAAGCGATGCCAGCCCCAGCGCAAAACCCGCAGCCGTAAAAATGAATTTCGTCGGCCGCTCGACGGCGCGCATTAACAGCAAGAGACTTACAAGGGTAAAAAAAGTAGCAAGACCAGCCGGTAAGAGCCGGGCGTCAAAATAGATCAGCGGCCCGTACACCGCCGCAATAAGGCCGCCGATAAAACCAACACCTGGGCCAAAAAGCCGTCGCCCAACCAGGTACAGCAACGCACAGGTAAAGCTGCCGATTAGCGCCTGCGCCAAGCGGGATACGTAGTAAAAGGATTCTGGAAATGCGAGCTTGATTACGCCGAGGAAATAAGGATAGAGCGGCGGTTGCCAGAACGGGCCTTGGCCGCGTCCCAACCAGTTGCCCTCGGCTAGGCTGACCGCCTGTTCGGAATACGTGGCCGCATCTACCGCCGGCATGGTAAAAAGCGGACTCGCCGACATCTGGAACACATGCACCAAACGCAGACTCAGCGCCAGCACCCCAAGGCCCACCGCCGCCCACCCCCAAGGCCAGAGCCGCCTCGTATGGCAAATTTGAACGATTCGAAATGTAGATCGTCTAGAGCATCCTATTCTGCGTCCATCTGCGTCCATCTGCGGATCGTTTTGTCAATGATGTAGGATTAATTCGACCGTTTTAGCGGACGATCACGTCCCACACTTTTGACATCCGCGCCTTCCCCTCGGGGCCTTCGACGTAGAGCGTGACTGTATAGGTCGTCCCAGGCTCTGCGTACTGGTGGATGGGGTGTTGCTCGGTCGAGGTGTTGCCGTCGCCGAAATCCCAGCGCCATGAGCGGATATCCCCGTAGGACAAATCCTTGAACGCGACCAAGCGGCGTTCCATATCGAGGACGGTAAATTCCCATTGCGCCTCGACCGGGTCGCGGAAGGCTTCTTCCAGCGGCATCAGCCGGAAGCCGACCAGTTCGGAGGCGTTGCCGAACATGGTCGTCTTGTGGGATAGGTTCCAAAAGCCCTCAAACTCCTGCTGTTTGACCTCCACATCATCGTAGTCGAGGATGCACCAACTCAGGCCGATCAAGGCTCCCTCTTCGAGCTTCGACTCCACGGCGCGCTCCGGCCCGTCGGCGGGGGCGTAGTCGAAAGGGGTGATCCAAAATTCGAGCGTGTAGTGCCCGCTATCGCCCGGCGCAAAATCGTAGTGCGCCGCCGCATTGGCCCAAGGCAGCTCGTAGATCCACTGATTGGCACCCCAGACCATAGTCCAAGGCTTGCCGTCGGCCGGGGTCAGGACGTGGTAGTTTTGGGCGTGGACGCCGTGGAATTTGAAGTGGCCGTCGAGGCCCTCCAGCCCGTTAGTCTCCTTGTCCTCGCGCAGTTGGGGAATCAAAGGCCCGCCGGACAAATCGCCATCGACGACGATCTCCAAAATGTCGTTGTGCAGATCGCGGTGGCTAAAATCCCAGTAGTCGTCATAGGCTTCGTAGAGGAAGTAGAGTCGGTTTAGCCCCTTGACCCAGCCGACGCGCACGGTGACGTCTAGATCGGTGGTATCAATCGGGCTGTCGTGTACGGTGTCTTTCAACTGATCGATGCCAATGGCGTAGTCAGCAGGAACCATGCCCCAGTCGGATACATCCCCATCGACGCGGGGAATCTGATCGGCGGGGAACTGAAAAATTTTGAAGGTGGTATCCGGCCGTTCCAGTGCGGCAGCGGACAGGGCCCACAGCACGCCAACGGTTAGGATCGCGATGCACTTTTGCATGTGCCGGTTCCTCCGGTCAAATCCGGTTGTCATCGATATAATCCCAGTTGTAGGCTATCCCCAGCCCCGGTTCCTGCGACACGTGTACGCGCCCTTCGTCGTCCAGGGGATCGGCAATCTGATCGAGATGCGTCGGGCTCTCGTCGTAATCGCGCCCAAGCCGTAGGAGGCCGCGTTCGTAATAGCGGCAGGTGGCCTCGGGAGCAGCCGCGGCCAAATGCACGTGCGGGGCACCAACCCCGTGTATTTCGCACTGCACGCCGTAGAGCTGGCACAAATTGATGAGCTTCCAGCAGCCAGTGATGCCGCCGTAATTCACATCAATGCGCAGCATGTCGCAGGCCCCCTGCAACAGCCACTCGGCCCGCGTAAAGGGACCGCCCTTGACGTGTTCGGGGGAACAGATGGCGATGGAGGTCTGCTGCGTCAGGCGGCGGTAGGCCTCCACCCGCGTCTCGACCATCGGGTGCTCTAACCAGTAGTAGTTCAGCTCTTCCAATTCCCGCGCCACCCACAGCGATTCCTCCAAGGTATAGACGCCGAATGGATCGAGCATCAGCACAATATCGTCGCCCACGGCCTCGCGCACAGCGCGACAGATTTCCACATCCTCCTTGGGAAATCCCGGCAGTTGTGGCGCTGGCTCCCGCGTGTGCGGATTCCAGCAGATGTTGGCGTGTACCTTGAAGGCTTTATAACCGCGCGCTACGCACTCTCGCGCCAGTTCTTGATACACCTCGGGGCCGCCCAAGTTCGGGTACGTGCTGGCGTATGCTTCGACCTTTTCGCGGGTGCCGCCCAACAGTTGGTACACCGGCATACCAGCTTTTTGCCCAGCCAAATCCCACAGTGCGCAATCGACAACGCCGAGTTCGTGTTCGGCGAGGCTGTGGCCAAACGTGGACATCTGATCCATCCAATGCCATAACTTCTCGCGGTTTAGTGGATCCTCGCCGACTAGGAGGTTTTTGATGGCACCTTCCATAGTCGCCTTGTTACCGCCCAGCATGTGCCCGGTGACGCCCTCGTCAGTGGAGATTCTGGTGATTGCACTAGTCCCTTCCACTTCCTCATTGTCAATCCACACGCCATAGCCCCAGCGCGAGCTAGTACTCCGGCCGCGGTGTTTGGTGCGAAAATGAATGACTTCGACATCGGTGATTTTCACGATTTGTCCTCCTCAGAACATGAATAACCGCATAGGTACCGCCGGTCACTCTTCAAACGGAAATGATTTATATATCGACTCAGCAAGCGTATAGATATCGTCATAGTCATACTCTCGGCCAATTTTTAGCGTCCAGTACCGGCCATGTGCAAGCCAATGTCTATATTTGAAGGCTTGCTCTAATTCTGAAATGATAGATCGAGGAACAGTCGAATGCGATTTCCACTGCAAAAAAATATCCCCTAGCGGCACATATTGACCCTTATCCTAATATAATGTCCTAAAGGACCTTGATAGAGAGTCTTTTTGTCTTTTATAGCAACGCTGCAAAAAGTCCATACGGAAAGCCGCTTCTAACGCGGCCAAGATACTCATAGATGTACTCCGTGCATATTCTGCAAGAACGGAGGTCATTTCGCGTTCTATTTCCAGTGGCGTATAGTCGACGAAACGATCACCTGAGTGGATATTGTCAGCAGAAAAGTAGTTCCTTACGGATACTTCTATGTCGCTATAATGTTGGACAATCTCGACGAGCGGGAGATGTTCTCCAGAAAACGTGACCCTCCGAGCACTAGGCATTCGCAACTTCCATTATTGCGGAAAGGAAGGACTCCTCTTCAAGTTCGATGTATTTGATGTTCGGAGGCGGCGTACGTCTTTTCCATGCCCACTCCTCCGCAATAGGTTCTGGTTCATCCTTTGTTTCGCTGGATGAGTCTCGAATGACGACGCGAATAGTAGGAGAAGAAGCTGTTTTCGGAACAAGGACAAATTTGACCGTACCATGCGGCCCGTGCATGTCCACACGCCCTTTGGCACCGAGAATTCTTGTACCTATGGGATCGAAGCGAACTTTGATGGTACCAATCTGAACCTCAAGAGATTTTACATCATAACTGCCGATGTGTTCCTCGGTGATCTCCTTGGTAGTCGTCGTAATACGGACCTTACCTTGGTCAATGTATTTCTGTAGGAATCCCTCGGCTAGCTGATAGAATTCATCTAGATGATTCATCCAATCGTCGCGTATTTGGCTCCAGTCGATTGGTGGTTCTTTCTTCGCTATCTCTTCCTGTTGGTTTACAAAATCGTCGAAAGATATATTTGTCATGGCAATTCTCCTTTGGTTTCACTAACGTACACAGCTCAGACTACTGAGGCAATAACGTCTCGATATTGTCTTCATATACGACGATCCTATCTTCGTAGTCACGCCGCAGCCCCATCAAAAACGCATCCGCCAAGCGGCTCTCCTCGGCGCGTTTCAACAACGCCCGTGCCCGCTTCGCCGCCGTGTCAAAAGGCTCGGGAGCGCTGCCGAAATTCGACTTCAGCACCTTGAACACCGAATAGTACTCGCCGCCCCGAGGCATGGCCTCCGGCCCGACCACTTGGGCGGCCTGTGCCGTTACCGCTAGCGGGCCGTACAATCGACCGACCTCGGCGTTTCGCACCACGTCGATCAATTCTGGATAAAAGGATTGTTCAAAGGCGTGGATGTGGAACGTGCCCTGCGCACCCTTGCCTACCGTCCGCAAGGTGTATTCATCGGCGAGTGCACCCATATCCTCCCCCGCCTCGATTCTCACCTTAATCTCCACGGCCTCTTCCCGGGTTTGCACCATGATCTCCTGCAGCGTGACCTCCTCAGGTGCGGTGAATAACTCGGGCCGCTCGTCGTATAGTTTCCTGACCGCCTCCGGCTCGATCTCGACCTGATCCTTGACCGCCGTCTGCCTAAGTGCCAACAGCAACAGCGCGTCTCTACGGCGCTCATACCAGCGCACAACCTGCTCTTCGCGGTCAATCCCCCTTTCATAGGCCACGTGCAGGAACAAGGTACGGGGCAGCAGCACGTCCTCGGCAAACCACCGCACCGACTCGGCAATGTCACCCGAAAATCCCATCTTCAACTCTGCGGCGTAATCCCAAAAATCGCCCACCGTGACGCTGCCGTCGCGGAACTGAAAGAGCACCGCTGCGCGCTCTGCCTCGGTGTACTCTCTGCGCCCTGCCGCGACCCACTGCTGTAGCTGTTGCAAGGTCTCGGCGTTGGCCTGCAAGTCGATGTCGGCCCGCAGTTGCGCCAAGAATGTCTCTATCAGTTCGGTCGTCTTTTCCTCGCGCAGCTTGGCCTCCAGTTCGTTGCTCGCGGTGGCAAAACTCACGGGCCGGGCGTGCATGACTTGATAGATCCCGAACTGGTCATTGGGCAGGCGGATCGGCTCAGAGTACTCACCAACCGCAAGCGCATTTATGTATTCTTGCAGGTAGATCGGGATGCGCTTGGGAGTCAGGTAGCCGTCCAGTTCCCCACCTTGCGGTGCCGTCGATTTGTGCTGCGATCGGCTGTGCGCCAGTTCGGCGAAATCCCTCCCATCGGCAAGGCTTTGCCCGATCTCCTCGGCTTCTGCCTGTGTATCGACGATGATCAGGCGCAGCTTGACCTCGCGCTCCTTGTCCGCAGCCTCGTAGGTTGCCCGTAACTCCTGTTCATCGACGTGGACCTTGGCGAGGAATTCGCGCTCGAACAACAGGCTCAATACCCGTTCGGCTTTTTCCCGCTGTAGCTTCTGCGCCACCTCCGGTGCCTCGTCGAGTCCCCTTTTGATCGCTTCTTGCAGGAAAATTTCCTTGTCGATAATCGTCTGTAGGTAGTCGCGGTAGCCGTCTAAGCCGGACTTCTTCGTCTTTAGCTGCGCCGGCAAGCGCTGTTCAAAGTCGATCAGTTGGGAGGCCGTTATCCGGCGGTCTCCCACTTCGGCCAAAACGGGATCTTCCAGTTCCTCAGCATCCTTTGCACAACCCAACGCAATCAGGACAACGCAAACCCACGCTACCATTCTCTTCAGCATCGAATTACAACCTATTTCCTGAGAAGTTATCTCATTGGCTAGTGTGAAAACTTCCATATCATGCCCCTTCGACAAGCTCAGGGGCCGACATTCCCCAAACACGCTCCCTGAGCCTGTCGAAGGGAGCCTGTCGAAGGGAGCCTGTCGAAGGGAGCCTGTCGAAGGGAGCCTGTCGAAGGGAGCCTCTTAGCGGATACTGCCATATACCGTCACAAAGGAGAGGGCCCCCGTCTCCCGAGCGCTCGGCTGTTCAAAACGCTCCAAGTAGCGTCTGCTCACCCTTATCCCCAGCAGGGTTTGCAGGGTATAGCCCAGATACGGCTTGTCGATGGAAAACTGCACGGCGAGCGAGGTCTCGTTGAAATCCCCGGTCGTATCGCCGACGCGCAAGCCAGCGGCAGCCGTCTCGTCCTGGACAAAATCGCGGAAGATCAGGTGCTCGACGCCCAACTGCAGCGATACGTGGTTCAAAAAGGAACGCCGCAGCAAGAGCGAGGAGATCCCGCTCCAGTCTTGGCGGTCGGCCGTCGAGGCGCTGGTTAGGCGGCCGATATTGTAGGGCGTGTCGTCCATGAAGAGTTCGTGCTTGAAGCGCGGTTGCACCGTCAGCCGGCCCAGCGAGAACTGGTAATCTACGCGGTTGATCAGCCCCAACCGCCGCGTGTTGCGGGCGATCTTGCGGCCAGCGCGGTCGCGGGCATCGGCGTCGCGCTGCCGAATGAATTCGTGGATGAACTTGCCCTCGCTATTGATGCCCTTGTAGCTCTTGCCAGTGAAACCAGCCCACAGCCGATTGACGACGGCGTCCCGCATTGCCAGCGGATCCATGACCGGCTGCATCGACCCCGGCGAGTCCAGCGGCCTGCCCAGTTCAGGACGCGCTGTCACCCACTGGACTACATCGTCGGCGATGTCATCCTGCACCAGCTTGAACATGTCGTAAAAAGCAACATTTCCCACCGTTGGGAAATTGCGCTCGTAGGCCAGCAGGGCGTAGCGGGTCAGATTCTTTGCGCCAGTAGATAAGCGCTGCACTTGCTCCTGTCCCGCCATCCACTTCAGCTCCGGCGTCAGCCACGCCCCCAAGTAGGCGTTGTACCCGCGCCGGTCGCGTTTATAGGGATAATCCGGCTCGTCGTCGTTTTCAAAACGCTCGCCCCAACCATTGTTGTTCAAGTCAATGGCGAAGACGAATTCCGGCCGATCGACGTAGTGGCGCAGGAACTGCTCTTCGTAGTCGGGCATGAAATTGGGGCGCACTGGCGTGTTGTTCTGATTGAAATCAGAAATGAAGTCGTTGTTTTCGTCGAGACCGGGAAACACCGCTCCGTCGGCCAGCCCCTCCTTGTCGCGCCGCTGGTCGAGGCGGATGTCGTTGTCGTCGTTGTCATCGACCAAGTCGTAGAGAAACTCCGACCGCGCCTCTTCGTCGTCGCTGTAATTGATCCGCCCGCCCTGATCGACGAGGAACGACGTGGTGTTGTACTCAGCATCCATGCTGAACGCCTCGCCGAACAGGAAGAAGGGGTAGAATTCTCTGGCGACGTTGACCATCCAACCCGTCGCCGACTCATCCCCCAACACGCCGGACGCGCTGTGATGCGTCTGCCGAGCGATATTAGGGTACTGCCGGAACTGGTGGTTGACATTGTACTCGCCGTACATCCGAAAGCCCGCCCAATCGCTGACCTCGAAGCTAAAACCGAAAACCTGGGTCGCTGTCGGCAGGCCGTAGTCGAAGACGACCCACCGCTGGTTGGAGTTGTCTTGGACATTGCCATCCGCTCGCACCACGTTTAAAAACTTGGATTGAGCCCCCAACGGTTCATTGTCGGTCTGGACGTCCGAGGTGACATCGATCCGGTAGTCGTTGTTGAGTAGGAAGCGGAACTTCACCGCGGTGATGTTGTTGACCAAATCGGCATCGTCGATGATGTCTTCCAGCGCCATCACCGCCGGGTCTTCCGCAGAGAAATTGTACCGATAGGTGATCTCGCCCTCGCTGCCAGCCCCTTCGGCAACGGGAAAGCCATTGCGCGTGGTACCACCCTCTATTTGCGGCAGAAAGCCAAGCTGACTGCCGACCAGTACGGTGTCGCGACCGCCGATCTGAGTATGCACCTCAATATCTTGGTTGAAAACCGTAGGGCCGCCCACGCCGTCCTCGGGCGAGTCATCCGTTATGCGGACGATGATCCAGTCGATGCGATTTTCCAGTTGGCCATTGGTCAGCTTGCCCTTGAAGGGATTGCCGCCGCGGTCGGATTGCGATCGGTCGTTGTGAGCGTTGACAAAGGTCGCGCCCAAGCGCACGGCGTCGAGGACCTTCCATTCGCCCCGGAGGCCGAGCAGGTTGGTAAAATTCTCGGTGACGATGGGGACGCGCACGCCCGGGGCGATCTGATGCACCGGCAGACTGATCCGCGACATCAGCACCGTAGCGGCCAAGCGGTCGGCAGCATAGTCGAACTGCACCCCGTTGAACCTCGTTTTGCGGAACGTCATCGGCGTTAGCGTGGTGTTGATCAGGTCGCCGATGGTTACCCCCAAATAGTGCTGGCCCTTGGTATCGGTGGCGATGAGCAAGTTGCTGAACCACGAGTCGTAGCGCCCGGACGGTTTGAGCAGGCCCGAACCTCCAGAGCTGGTCGGCTGTCGCTGCCGCCAGTCGTACACCAGCCAACCCTTGGTCAAATAGCGCCCGTACAGGTCGTAGAAATAGTCGCCTTCCTGCCCGGGAGAAAAGTAGCGCCGATAGGGATCCCTAGCGTAATTGGTGTACTCCCACTGCCAGCGGTATTCGGAGACGATTTCCTGCGGCATGTACCAGCGCTTCAACGCGGGAACAAACGCCGCCTGCTGCATGAGTGGGCCAGAGGCGTAATAGGAAACCCGGTCCTCCTCGTTGGTCCCCAAGCGGTTGCCGTAATCAGGCTGGGCAGCCGCTGGTACTAGTCCGGCCAGCAGATAAACCGCCGCCCACCTTGTTAGATCGCGTCGCGTCATTCTACACCGGCGTACACCGAGATAAAGCTCGTACCAAAGGAGCGGCTCTCGCTCTGCTTCACAAGGCCCTCGGCACCCAACACCACAGCCTCGTCCCACCGCTTGGTATAGCTAACGCCAAACTGAGTGGTGAGCTTGTAGCCGAGGTAGTGTCCGAGAGTCGTCCACTGCACGGCCAAGACCAAGTTGCGGAAATCGCCCGTGTCTTGAGTCGGGCCGTCGGCCAGCAAAGCGTCTTCGTCCAAGACCAACTCGCGGAAAACCGAATACTCCACTCCGCTTTCGAGGAAGGAGTTGTTCAGCACCGGCAGCCGCGCCTGCAAAATGCCGATCCCCATCCACTCCTTGCGGTCGGGATCGCCCTGCAAAAAAGCCGTCTGGTTGAGGTATTCGCTTTTCACCTTGGGTTGCAGCACAAACTGGCCAATTTTGCGGGTGTAATCCGCCTTATTGATCAACCCCACAAACTGCGTGCTTTCATTGAGGATCGGCGCATCGCCGCTTTTGAACGCCTGACCGCGCTGGCTGAATAGGCTGTATTTGAATTTGTTGATCATGTTCAGCTTTTTGAGCGGTTCGTAATCGAACTGCACGTAGCTGTCATTGACCCAAGTGTCTCTGGCCGGCAGGATGTCCTCGACAAGGGCCAGCGAGATCGTTTGCAGGTATAGCGTCGGCTCGCGGCGCACGTCGGGGATATTGTCGGCGACCTTTTTCAGCGAATTGAAAAACCGCAAGCGGCCCCATTGCGGGTGGTCGCGGTCGTACGCGAAAACGCCGTAGGTCGCGTGGCTGCGGCGGTTGGAGGATATCTCGTCCTCGCGCAGTCGCCCCACTGTCAATCGCGCCTCCGGCGTCAGGTGTTGGCCAACGTAGATATTGTAGCCCCGGTGATTCCTGCGGTAGGGGTAGTCGGGCAAGTCGTCGTTTTCAAACCGATCGATCCAGTTGTTGTTGTTGAGGTCAATGCCAAAGAGGAATTCTGGCCGATCGACGTTGTAGCGGAAAAACGGCTCCTCGTAATCCGGGATGCGATTGCTCAGCGAGATATTGTCGTTTTGGTTGAAGTCCGAGACGAAGTCGTTGTTTTCGTCCCAACCGGGAAAGACGATCGGGTCGGGGCCACCCTGACCCCAGCGGCTCCAATCGGGCGTGCGGTCTTGATCGTCGTTGTCATCGACAAACTCATACATTGAGGTGCGTTCGTCGTCGTAGTAGATGTTGCCGCCCGAATCGACGATAAACGCCGTCGTCGAGTAATCGGGATCCATGCTGAAGGCTTCGCCGAACAAGAAGAACGGATACGCCTGCTTGGAAACGTTGATCATCCAAGCCGCAGCGTCGCGGGTGTGGGTGCGCAGGTTGCGGTCCGCGTTGGCGAGCGTGAGGTTGGGGTACTGGGTGTAGTCGCGATTAATGTCGTACTCGGCATAGGCGTCAAAGCCCATCAACTGCAGCACTTCCATCGTAAATCCGAACACCATGTTGGCCGATGGCAGGCCGTAGTCAAAGACGACGCGCTGCTGGTTTGAATTGTCTGTCACATTGCCTGCGGCACTGCGGACATCGAACAGCACGGCACCCGCTTGCGCCAAGTCCAAACCCGTAAGCGGTGGGCTGGGCAAGCTGCCGCGTCCGATCTGGCGATCCGACCACACCTGGATCTTGTAGTCGTTGGCCACCACTAAGTCGAACTGGATATCGACGATCTCCGTCGGCCGCGGGCCAATATACGCCAAGTCGGTGAAGTCGTAGTTGATGACGATTTGTTCCTCGCCGTCGGCAGCTAAAAAACCCTCCCGGGGAAAGCCGCCGGTAATCACCGGCCATTTGGTCGGATCGGCTACCACCTCCCGCAAGCGGAATTTCGTGCGCTTCTTGGTGTCAAAATCCTCGGCGGTAATGATGATGTCGTGGGCAAACAACGCGGCACCGCCTTGGCCATCTTCTGGAGAATCGTCGCTCAGCACCACAGCGAGGACCCGAATCGGGTCGCTGCCTTGCCCGGCCCCCAAGGTGCCGATGAACGGGTTGCGTTCAAACGCCTCGGCCAGCGTCTGCGAGTGGTGGGCATTGACCATAGTCGCGCCAACCTTGACAAAATCCCCCACCTGCACCGTCGCCCGCCCACCCATCATATTAGTCGCGTTGGTCGAGATGTTGGGCTGGAGTGCGGGGGTAGTGCCGAGGATCGCCTCGCTGGCGCGGGAAAACAACAGCGTCGCCTCGTATTTGTCCGCGGCAAAGTCCATCTGGATGCCGTTGAAACGCGGCTTTGAAAAGGTCAGCGGGGTCAGGGCGGTGCGGATGCGCTCGCCGATGGTGATCGCCAAGTAATACTGATCGCGCGAATCGGCAGAGACCGTGACGGCATTAAACCACGCATTGAACCTAGGGTCTTTGTAGATCGACGAACCGAATTGACCCGGCTGCGTCTGGTTCCAGTCGAAAATCAGCCAGCCCCAAGTCTGATAATTCCCATACAGGTCGTAAAACGGCCCGCCCTGACGGTTGGTGTTGACGTAGCGTTGGTATAAGTCCCTGGCGTAGTTCGAGTACTCCCACTGGCGAAAGCCGTAATCGACGTATAGCTCTTGCGGCACGTACCATTTCTTGAGCGCCGGGTCGAGCGCATCGAAGAGGACGCCCGGACCGCGCGGCTCAAAGGTGAGTTGGACACCGCGCTGGGTCCCGAAACGACGGTCCAACGACTGGCCGGTCGCCTCGGTCGCCGGCAATACCAGTGCCAAGAGGACCAGCCACTCGGGTATCCTCTTAGTTCTGCCCATCAAATTCCTCCCTCACTTCTTCCCTGCCGGTCGCCTTCCATCTGCTCCATAACGACCCGCTCTTGATGCTGTTGCTCAATGTGCTGCAAGTAATCACACAACTTATCAACATCGTGGTCAAACGTCTCAGAAATCGCCTTGCGCACATTACGCACTTCGTCAACCAAGGGGTCGACGTACAACGAGTGTTCTTTAGTATGGTTCATCATCCAGCTCCCAAAGGAAATCAGGGGTTACGATCTGGGGAGGTATAAGGCCCACGCGGCGGCATACGACTTGGAGGTGTTCCAACTTATTCGGGTTCGCGAGATGTCGAACATTCCAAGTGAGCAGATAGTTCATGGAGTGAACTGAAGCTACTGCTAAATGAATAGCATCACCAGCAACAGGTCCTGGTATAACCTTTTCACGTACAAAAATGTGTGCCAATCCGCGCACTTCGTCGGTAATCGGTAGGAGTGGGATATTGTGCGTCCATGCAAGTGCTTGTTGGCTTAGAGGATACTGTGCGTGTGACAGTTCTGCCAAGACCTCAGCGGATGTAAAAAGTGTGTATGACCCTGCCTGCATCTCCCACCATTCACGACTGACCTGGCGGCGGTAGGTACTTGCGGGATCGGTCCTGTTTGTCACACACGCACTGATGAAGCTAGTTTCGATATATACCTGTGCCATATCCTTTTTAGTCTAGCCTAATAAACCATCTCGACGATACCCACGACCGCTTCCTGTTTAGCATCAGTAGCCAAATCGACGCGGAAGAGGTAGATACCCGGAGGCATCTGTTGTCCGGCAGCATTCGCGCCGTCCCACTCCACCGAAAAACTCCCGCCGCCTTGCTCGCCCGCGAAGAGCGTGCGAACGCGGTGTCCGGCTAGATCGAACACGCGCACCGTAAGCGGCGCGGCATCGACCAACCGCACCAAATCGCAGTGTATCCGCGTCTCGTCATTGATCCCATCTCCGTTGGGACTGAAGACGCGCGGTTGGGCCGCGACGTTAATCATCAGGCGGCCACCCGCCAACGGCACTCTTACCGCTAAGTCGTTTGGGTCGGCGGCCCCTATAGGTATTAGATCGTCGTCCGCCTCCCCCAGATCGGCCGCATTGCCGCCGATGACCCGCTGGCCAAGGTCGTCGGTAGTGCTGTTCCAAGCCGTGCCGGTAAAGGTCGTGCCAAACCTCAACACGCGGCACTTGAAGCGGATTTTAACCAGCGCCGCCCGGCCCGCGGCCAAATCGCTTTCCGTGATTGCGGGAAAGCGCACCCGCAGGTGCCGCTCAGTCACCGATTCCACGGCAAAGAGGCCGCTGTCATCCTGAACCGGCAGATTGGTCAAGTCAACGCCGGTGAAATCCGCCGTCTGCACTTGGCCGTCGGCGTGCACCACCTCAATGGTCTCGACCTCTTCAGAGCGCACGGGCGTGGCGATCTCAAAAACATCGAAACCTATATCGACGCCCTGGCGCATCTTGGTCGGCAGAACGGCATACGTAAACGACACCGGCACGCCCAGTTCAACTTGGCGCGGGACGACCTCGCTGATGATCCGCTCCGTCAGCGGCGGATTGGATACCGTAAAGGCGAGGGCACCCAACGCACGGGCGGATTCCAAGTTTTGGCTGTCGAATTCGGCCTTCAACTGGAAATAACGACGCGGGCCGGGCGAGAGGATGGGTACGCCCAACTGATCGTCGCCGATGTTTTCAGCGTTTACAGTACCCGCAGTTAGCTTATAGGGCGGCGACCAGCGGCTCCAAGCGACTAAGTCGTCGCGCACGTCGCCCTTATCCGCCTTTTTCAAATCGTCGTACTCGTCCTGCGTCAACGCCACCCGGCTGCGCTCGTCAATGGGCAGGGCGTTGAAGAGGTCGAGGGCTTCTTCAACATCGTCAACCGCGTCCAAGTCAACCGCATCGCCTGTCGCCGTATTCGCAACCGCTCCTTCCCGCCACGGCACCTCTGCACCGCTGCTTGGATGCAGGCGGGTGAACTCCAACGGCGTGTCGTCCCAGCCGCCGCGCGAACTGATCAGCAAGCGCGACAGGCGCTCTGTACCAAAGTGCTCCTCCTCCCAGCGGATGCGGCCCCACAGCGCCAATTCCTCACCAAAATCGAAAATGTTGGAAAGGTAGTCGGCGCGGGGCACAAAGCCGGAGCCAAACACGCGGAATTCCGCAACCTCAAACCCCACGGTGGTCTGCGATTTCAGGCGGATATAGCGGACGTATTGCGGCGGAATGGTCAGTTCGACGATCGGCTTTTCGTTTTCCGTCTCCAGTTTGACGGTGGTCAGCACCGGCTGATTGGCCACCTGCGTTTCTTCGCTGCCGTCGTTGAGCAGCAGTTCAAAACCGCGCAGGAAATCGTTATGGAATGGGAAATCCGGGGCGGGAAAATCGGGGTGCGCGTTGCGGGGGAAAAACTGGATTCGCTCGACGCCGAACCGTGCGCCGAGATCGAAGTCCATGATTACCCCAAGTGAGTTGACTTGGCTCGCCCCACGGGCTGTCTTGCGCTCAAAGGCGGTCGTGGGATCGTCGTCGATCATAAAAATTAGCTGGTCTTTTATGACCTGCGACAATATAGTCGGCGCGCCGAGACGACCGCCGCGGTCGAGGAGGCCCAAGGCGATATTTACGGTCTCATCCGCCTGTTGCGGCGACAACCAGCCCACCCGGCCGTCGGCGTCAAACTCGAGCACATTGCCCGGGGTATTGCTAACCTCGACCTCGGTCAGACCGGTCTGTATTAAGGCCGCGATAGTCCCACCGCCGCTCGCCCACTCCAACCCATCCTCGCCACCCATGACAATAGTGCGGCGCTCCGCCCCTAGATTTTGAACCGCCAACAATACCAGCACCAGCGCCTTCGCGCGCGGATACAACACAGCCGACTATCTCCTCATAGGTTGGTCAATACGCCACATGCAGCAGGCGCTGCACACCCGTTTGCCGCACGTCGCGATCCGAATCCGCATCGACGTCGATGCGCAAAATGTAAATCCCAGGCGGCACCAGTTGCCCCTGCTCGTCATCGGCCACCCAGTCGAGCACGTATTTTCCGGCTACTAAGGACTTCTGAGCATCAAGTCGGCGCACTAGCCGACCGCCTAAGTCGTAAATCCGCACGTTGACAGGACGCGTACCACTCAACCGACGCACAGTAAAATCAATGGTTAGCGCGTCGTTGACTCCGTCGCCGTTGGGCGTCACTACATCCGGCTGAATGCCTAGGTCGCCGAGCACGTTGTTGTCCTGCACCGAAGCGAGAATTTGCAGCCCCTGACTCTGGGCCAGTTCGGTCACGTCCGCCGGATCGACCTGTTGCCACGAGTTTGCCAGCGACGAATTGCCCAGCGCCGCTTGGAGCACTGCTCCGGGGGAAAACAGAGCCGTCGTAAACCGCACCTCGATCAGATCGACCTGTCCGCCCTGCTTTACCAGCCGGTCGAGGCGCAACCAGAGCGAATCGGAGCGCGTCTCCATCACCTGCACATTGGCCAGCTCTTCGGCTTGGCCGCTTTCCCACTGCGCCGAGCTGCCCAAGCGCAATGCGCCGAATTCGAGCGACATATCCGGCGGGGTGCGCACTAGGATTTCGTCGAAGCCCAAATCCTGCGACGTGAAGGTCGGCTTGACGAATAGCGAAACCTCTTGCGGCGCGCCCAAGTGCTCAAAGACCCCTACATCCAGTTCGCCTTGTAGTTGTTGCGCCACCGGTGGATTGAAATTCAAGCGAATGGAGTGCAGACTGGCTGCATCTAGGGGATCTGGGGTCGTCAACCGGGCGCGCAATAGCAGGTATTGGCGTGGGCTAGGCGAAGCAATTGGATCGCCGGACCGCGCATAGGGCGCACTCCAGTTGCTCCAGTCGGACCCAGCCACCTGTAGGGTGTCGATCCGGCCCTTTTTGAAAAAGCCCAACTTCGCATATTTGCCCTCCGAGACTTCCGTGCCACCACTGTCGTAGTACCGGTATGCTTCGGCGACCTCATTACCGGTGCGGGTCTGGATTTGCACGGACATGCCTGGAGGCGTGTCCGCCTCCCATTCAATCGATATCAAATTCTTCGCACTGCCCAGCGGAATCAGACCCGAAACCAGTTCCACCTCCGGGTGGTAACCTTCGCCGTACAACTGGACTTCGCGAATCCGCGCTTTGGTCCCCTCGTTGCGCACCGACCTATCGATGAAGGGATAGGCAACGCGCACGAAGCGGGCGTGTATAGGCTGAAACCTGTTGCTTTCGGTATCCCTGCCTATGCCGCGCACCTGTTCGGGTGCGGTCCATATCAGACCGCCGCCCGCCGCCGGCGTGCCGTCCGAAATCTGAATTTCGTATATGTTGAAGCTGGCCCCGGAAAGTCGCCCACCGCCGGCGAAGAGATTGTACCACATCTGTACGGTATCCAGCCAGTACGACGCTCCCAAGTCGAACTCCAAGAATCGCTCCCCGAATGTGACACCCGCAGAGACAAATGACGTGAGGTTGAAGGTCAAGTAAGTTCCTTCGCCGTCGAGCAGGTTGGCCGCCGACCCCTCGTGGGAACTCTCCGCACTACCCTTGCGGTCCTCGATCAATCCTTGGGAGATATTCCGGCCCACTTCATAGACTTCCAACTCGGCTAAGCGCGGCCGCTCGCGGCGATAATAGCGAACAGTGCCACGCACCTCGGGGTCGATTACCTCGTAGATCTCCGGCTCTATCTCAACTTCCCCTTCTCCCACCTTCTTGTAGTAAACCACATCCCCCCGATTAGCCCCTGTGAGTGTCTCGTATTCCCCTTCCGATACCTCTTGTCCCCTCATACCATTGCTCTCGGTCACCACAACCTGCACAAAGCGCACCATATCGCCTTCAAAATCTCGGCCCGGCACCATGTGAACCAACTCCCCGCCGTCCAGATCTATCGCGAATAAGCGCTGGCTCCTGTTTTCACTCGGAGTTCGGAAAACCTGTTTAGTGGGGACTATGCCCGCGATCTGGGCACCCTTGTCGGCGTTGTCGGCAGTCAGCACTACAAATTGCAGAAAGGGGTCGCCCTGCCCTTCGGGCACGAACTTCAGTCCGATCCGAGTGGCGTTGATCAGGCGGCCCATATCGACCTCGAACCACCAATCCTGCAACGGGCTATCCGGGTCGGGTTCCCAGTAGGTTGTCTCGTCCCCATCGAAGAGATTGGGGATATCCTCCTCGTTGGAACCCGCTTTTATCGCATCGAGGATGGTCACGCTCTCGGGTTTTCCAGCGGAGCGCAGCAGGTGTTCGAGAATGTCCGTCACGGCGTTGTGGTCCTTGGGGACAAAGGCCGGGCGAACCTCGCCGCTAGGAGCAATATCCAGCGTCCCCGGGACGAACGTCCAATGGCTCCAGTGGCTCTGGGTGTTCACCACCACTTGGTTGGATCCCAGACTGTGATCCTGTCCCCAAACGAAATTGCACAACCCAAGGCCCATCCCCAGTAAGACCATGATCCCTCTGCTCATCGCATCTATCTCCTGAATACCCTCAATAGACGACCGATACGACCCCGGATTTTGTCTCCCGTCCCTCCTCAGTAGCGGCTTCCACCCGGCAGATGTAGAGCCCCGGGCTTACCTTTTGTCCGCTGCCGTCCATCCCATCCCACCGCTGCACGTGCCGCCCCGCAGTATCGAGACCATTGTACACCTCCCGCACCTGCCGTCCCGCTAGATCCCGTACCTCTACGATCACCGGCGAGGGTGCTGTCAGCTTGAGCAGGTCATAGGAGATGTCCAACCCATCGTTGACACCGTCCCCATTAGGTGTGAAGACGCCCGAGCTCAGCGATAGCGAGCCTAGGAGCTGACCACTCAGCGACAACGACTGGACCGATAGGGTGTTGCCATCGAGGAGCGCCGTAGAGTTACCGGGCTGGATCGGCTGCCGGATATCCTGCGGCATCTCGCTATTGAACACCCGGCCCGCGAAGGTCGCCCCGAAGCGGAATATCTCGCCGTTGAACACCACTTCTATCAACTCCTCGGTCCGGTTGAAATCGACCTTCGGCATCGCTACTACTAGGCGGTCCTCCCCCACTTCCAACTCGGTGAAAGCTACTTCTTCCCCACCGATCCGCACCGCGTCAACGTCCGCCAACCGCCCTCCGTCAACGGATATCTCTAAGCGGTCAAAACCCGGGGAGTCCAACCCGATTGTGGGCCGGATAGCATAGGTAAACCGAGTCAGTTCAGCGGTCTCCACCTGCCAAGGTTCAATCTCACCCACCAGTTCCGCTGCCGCCGGCGGCGACGCGGCGAACTCCACATAGCGCAACTCACTGCCCGCAGCGGCATCCGATTCAAAATCCACTTGGAATTGGACGAACTGGCGCGGCCTAGCCGCCGTCAGCGGCACGCCTAGACTGTCGGCGAAGTCGTAGGGGATGGACCACAGATCCCAATTTTCCGCGTCGCGGGTGATCTTGCCTTGCTCGGACAGTTCCAGCCGCCGGTACGCCCCTCGGGTCAGCGGCCGGCCCCGATCGTTGTAGTTTACCTGTTCGTCGCCCCGGAACGTCTTGCGCCAGTAGATATTGGGATTGGCGTCGCTGCCGCTCTGGCTGCGGATGGCAACTTTGGCTGCGGCTTCTTTGTGCCCCGACCAGCGGACCCAACCCAGTACCATTTCCTCCTTCAGATCGAGGATATTGGACGTGTAAGAGGCCGTGGGCACATAGCCTGGGGCAAAAATTTCGAACTCTGCGATTTCCCAGTCTCGGTTTTGTGACGACACGAAGAGCGCCAAGCGACGGATGTACTCCCCCGATAGCTCCACATCGACGGTAGGCTTAGTATTTTCCGTGACCTTCCGCTCGGCGTGGAACAGCAGATCCTTGCGCAAGAAAAGATCTGCGTGCGCCCTGTTGACAAGGCCCACACAGTTGCCGAGATGCCCCGCTCCGCTCGTCGAACACAGATCTTCGAAGCCGATTCCTAGTTCGGTGTTGGTCGCCGTATTGGTCCATACTTGGAAAGCCTCGATGTAATTTTCTTGGTTTTCGGTTCGCGTGAAAAACCGAATCTTATTCACGGCAAAGAGACCACCCAAGTCGAACAAAAAGGTCTTCCCGACCGTCAGATATTCCCCTACATTCGACCCGCAGCCAACGCGTATCTCGCGCCTGCAATCAGCGCCTTGCAAGCCGACGTACGCCGTTTCCCTGTCGAGGTCGGTGATCTGCTGTATATCGTCCGCTTCGACCCAAGCTTGGAAGCCCTGAGTTTGCAAATAGCCGCCCCGCTCCCATACCGTCGGAGCAATGTTCTCCTCTGCGGTGAAGAACAACGGTGAAATCGCGTCGGCTCCGATGATCAGGGACTCGCCGGACCCGAGTCGAGCCGCCTCGATATCGGCCCAGCTAAACTGGCGCAAGTCGGCTTCACCGCGTTCGACCTCCGGCGGCGGCGGTAGATTCTCACCACCCAGCCGATAGATCGTCAATCCCGCGACCGGGACGCCCATCGCTAAGGTCATAAACAGCGCTACTGAGAAGCGGCACAAAGGCATTTTGGCCATGGCTACACCTCCCCAGGGATTTCGGAGAGTCTAAAAGGGCGGCACTTAAATCCAAAGGGGAGATGTGGCTACACCTCCCCCTTGGATTTATGCTGTTTCCCAATGACTTGGGATCGGGCTACTGCTGAATATAAGCGGCCTTAATGCGACCCCAGCTTTCTTCCTCGACCGCCGTCCCCGTCACCATTTGGCTGAAGTCCACGCGTGGGTCAGTCGGCGCGAGGAGGAAGTCCGAGCAGTTACCGCAATCGAACCACATCTGGATGTTGGGGTTGATACCCCAGCCGCCAGTGCTGCCGGAATTGTCTTCGGCGTCGTTGTCCATATCGTGGACCACCCAACCGAGGCCGATAGTATTGCCTTCGACGAAGGTGTGCTCCGGCTCGCTTTCTGTGGGGCCTACCCAGTGAAAATCATCCCAAGCGGCCGACATGATCTCGATGCGGGCAGTAACTTCGCCGGCGTTCGACTCCCCATCTAGCTGGAAGCCGTAATCGCCCCAAGGCGGGACGTCATGCCAAGTCGACTTGCTTTGGAACCACCACTTCCAGCCAAAAGGCTCCAGCGGCGGAAAACGGCAGTGGGCGTTTTGTGCGTAGCGGCCCTGGTTGCGCTGGTGCTCCTCTTCGCTTTCGAAATCGCCGGCCGCGTACCAATGCTGGTCGCCGCCGTGGTCGGAGTCAATCATAATCTCCCAGCTATCGTCGCCGCCGGCGACCGCGCCGACGCCATTGCGGTCCCAGTAGTTGTCGAAGCGCTCCATCATAAAATAGAGGCGATTAGTGCCTTGGCTCCAACCGGCAACGACCCTGAAGGACAGATTGCTCTCGTCGTTTTCGTGCCCCAACCCAAGATAGTATTCGAAGTGGGACTCAAAGGGCACGTAGTAATCCTCAGGGACGATATCCCATTCGGACAAGTCACCATCCAGCGTGGGTTCCATACCAGCAGGGAACTGAAACAGGGTACCGGATTCGATGCCAACGATGTCGACATGAGCCGATACCGCGCTGGCCTGCAGCATGACGCCTAAGGCCAAAATACTCGCGATGCTCAAAATCTTCTTCATAATGCAATTCACCTCATGGGTTCGTGGTTTGAACATTTGTCAAGAAAACGAAAAATGAGCTTCTAAAGCCTAAAACGGCCTCTCTTTACCTCCTTTCAACAGCTCTTAATAGTTGCTAATCGTTGCTAAATATCAGCACAATATATAAAAAGGAAGCAGCAAAAGACAACTATCGGCGTAGCGCTCGCGGCTACTTTGCAACTTCCTCGTCCAAATACCAAGTCTCTGGATAGTACGGCCACGTCCAGCGCGAATCCCAACCCCAATAGCCCTGGGGCGGCACATTGCGCAGCTTGCGGCTGACCACGACCGGATGCGGCCCCAAGCCAATGACGCCAAGTGCCCACAGATTCTCGGCTTGGCTGCGGAGGATCTTCTTGCCCATTGCGATGCGCTCCTCCTCATCCGTAGTGCGGCGCAGCGTCTCCCACCAGCCAATCAGCTCCTTGATCTTCGCCGGCGGCTCCCACCCGAGCGCACCGTCGGAAAAGTACCATCGCGTCCACTTAGACCACTGGCTCTGCTCCCAGCCGCCATTGGTCGGCACGTACCAATAAGGCTCAATGGGAAAGAGGATATCCGCGTTGCGGTCGGCGTGCCAGATGGTCATGTCCATCAAGCCCGCCCTAGCGCGGATCCGCTGCAACGTGCCGCTGATCTGTTTGAGATTGACGTTTACCCCCACCTCGCGCCAGTGAGCCGAGACCAAGTCTAGGGTAACCTGCTTGGGCGTCTCACCGATCATGTACTCCAAGGTGATTTGCAACGGCTCGCCGTCGAGCCGCTCGCGTCTTCCATCCCCGTCGCGATCGACAAGCCCCATCTCGTCGAACAGGGCACGCGCACGCACCGGATCAAACTCCGCCCACGCCGTGGCAAATTCTGGCTCAAAGTAGCGGCTCGCAGACACCACCGTGAGCTGGCGCGGCACCCCGTATCCGAAATAAACGATGTCGTTGATTTCCGCCCGATTGATGGCTAGCGACATCGCCCGTCGGAAGCGCACGTCCTGGAAAATCCGCCGCAGCCCCTCGTCGGGATGATTCAAATTGAACTGCAACACCACGTCCGAGCCGTAGGGCCGCGGCCAGACGTACGTGGAATAGCCGTTGTGCTGTTCAAAGCGCTTAAACAGCGGAATGTCGGCCGTCATAAACTGCCGCCCGGCAAAGTCAACTTGTCCGGTCGAGGCTTTGGCCGCCATAATCTCGGAGCTATCGACCCGCTGCACCTCCAGATAGTCGATATAGGGCAACTGGTTACCTTCAGGATCCACCTTGAAATAGTAGGGATTGCGGCGCAGCAGGGCGCGCGTCGAAGTCCGGCTGACCAGTACGTACGCCGTCAGCACGGGGCGATTGAAGTGCATCAGATCGGTCGTGCTGTTGACTGCCGCGAAATAGGTAAGCCAGTCTTGCAAACCCAACTCTTCGGCTTCGCGCTCCAACTGCGCGGGATCGGTGAAATCCGGGTGGTAGCGGCGCATAAAGTGTGCCGGCATCGCCAAGCGCGAACTGTTGTGGGCGAGGTGGTTGACAAACAGCGGCATCGGCTGGGGAAAGTGATAGCTGAAGCTATGCGCGTCGTGCTTTTCGATTCGCGCCCCCTTGAACCGAGGCTCCACCACCGGCGTGAGCTCCTCGTTCATCAGCACGTGGTTGAACCAAAACACATAGTCGTCCGCCGTTACGGGATGGCCGTCGGACCACTTGTGGCCGGGACGCAGGGTGATCCGCAAGGTCCGCGCGCCGTTGCGGTATTCGGCCTTGGCCGCAAAATTCGGCAGATTCAACCGCATTTGCGGCCCCGGACGCAGCACGCCCTCGGGCACGTTGATCAGGCTTTCACCCGCAAAAAACAGCCGGGCCGTGCCCCCGTAGCGGCCAATTTCTCCGTAGGGTTCGACCACCACCGGGTCGTCGGGCAGGCGCTCTCCTACCGGCGGCAATTCACCGGCCGCCACCAATTCATCGAGCCCGGGCGATTGGCGGAAGGTCTGCAATCCCACGGCCGAAGCCGTAGCCGCTGGCCGGAACCAAGCTGCTGGCCACGCGCGCTGCGGAATGTCGCCCGTCGGCACTGTGCGCTGGCCATCGACCGCCGCAATCGAGCGCTCCGTTTCGACCGGCGCACAGCCCAACCACGCAGCCGCGCCAATACTCCACACCATCCTACGAGTCAGCACGGATGCAATGCCCTTTCCGTTTTTTATTATATCTTATCATTTATTATGCATTCACTGTCACCTCAGCCGCCCGCCTTTTCCCTGCGCGCTGTCCTCACGGGTTTGCTCCTCGTGGGGGCGATCAGCGTGTTAAGCCCTTGGGGTATTCTCATCGTCAAGGGATCGCAAATCACCAGCAATGCCATCCCCCTCATCGCCGTCCTCTTCCTCTTTCTACTAACGGCGGCGGCCCTACCCCTGCTCAAGATGCTAGGCCGTGCGTGGGCCTTTTCCCGCGCCGAACTCATCGCCGTGTACGCCATGATGCTGGTCGGCGCAGTCGTGGTTACCACCGGCTTCACCGGCAGCTTCCTGTCGGTCATCACCGGAGCCGCGTATTACGCCACGCCGGAAAATGCCTGGCAGGAACTCTTCGTCGAATATATCCACCCTTGGCTGGCACCTGCCGATACCGAGGCCGTGCGCCTGTTCTACGAGGGGCTACCCCAAGGCAGCGCCATACCGTGGGATGCTTGGAGCCGCCCGCTAGCCGCCTGGCTCTGCTTTCTCTTCACCTTCTACTGGGTCCTCTTTTGCCTCGGCGTGTTGCTCCGAGGCCAGTGGGTCGCCAACGAGCGGCTCGTCTTCCCCCTCACTCGCCTGCCGCTTACCATGCTCGAAGACGCGGATTCCGAATCCCTTTTCGGCCGCTTGTTCAAAAACCGCCTGCTGTGGCTGGGCTTTGCCGTGCCGCTGCTGATCCACTCGTGGAACTCGCTCAACTACTACCACGACGCCTTCCAGCCCATCGCCCTCAACGGCAGCCTGTCCCTGCTCCAAGGCAGCGTCGGCCTGCCCTGGCGGATCAACCTGCCGATCTTGGGCCTAGCCTACCTAATGGCGCTCAGCGTCTCCTTTAGCATCTGGTTCTTCTTTTTGTTTTACACCTTGGAAAAAGTCGTCTTTGCCCGCATTGGCCTCGTCATCGGCGGGGGTGATATCTGGACCTCGGGCGGCGGCTCGGTCCCCGTCTCCCATCAGCAGGCCGGTGGCCTCTTAGTGCTGGCCCTCTTCGTGATGTGGACCGCCCGCAGCCATCTGCGCCGCCTGTGGAGCCAAGCGCTAAAAGGCAAGCCAGCCCCCGGCGAACTCATGGCCCCGCGCACGGCCTTTGGCGGCTTAGCGATCGGCGTGGCGCTCATGGTCGCATGGCTGACCCTCACCGGCCTCTCCCTGTACGCCGCCGTACTGCTGGTGGTAGGGGTGCTCATCGTCTTTGTCGGCCTGTCGCGCATCGTCTGCGAGGCCGGGATCCCCGGCTGCCAGACGCCGATGGCCCCGCAGGCGTTTATCACCCGAGGCATTGGCCCCGAGACCCTCGGCCTCGGCAACATGACCGGCTTGGGCCTGAGCACGGTGTGGATGGGCGAGACCGCGGCCAACATGATGAACGCCGTCATGCACAGCCTCAAGCTCACCTCCGGCGACTCGCCCGCGCCGCGCTGGCTGCTTGGGGCGCTATTTGCCGCCATCGCCGTGGGACTGCTCGGCTCGGTCTGGTTTACCATGACCCTCGCCTATACTTATGGCGGCATCAACCTGCACGGCTGGTACTTTAGCGGCGCGCCGCGCTGGCCCTTTACCTATATGGCCTCAGTGTACAATGCGCCCGAGCCGTCGTTTGCCCCGCGCCTCGCCTTCACCGCCAGCGGGAGCTTCGTCATGGCAGCCCTGCTTTTTTTGCGCCATCGCTTCGCGTGGTGGCCGCTGCATCCTTTGGGTTTTCCCATCGCCTCCACCTTCACCATTGTTTACTATGGCTGGTTGTCCATCTTTTTAGCCTGGCTGCTCAAGGCGACCATCCTGCGCTACGGCGGGGTGCGTGCCTACCGCGCCTTGATGCCGTTCTTTTTGGGGCTGATCCTCGGTGACTTCACCACGGCTTGCCTGTGGCTATTCATCGACGGGGCCTACGGCGTCGAAGGCAACATGATCTTCAATTTTTGATTTGGCCCCGTAATATACATGCAATTTGACTCAGCAAGCGAAATACCAGACACTTGGCACAGATTTAAGCCAAAGGAGACCCCATGATCCGCAAAGCCTTTGTCATGCAAGTCAATCCCGACCAACACGCCGAGTACGAAGCGCGCCACAACCCCATCTGGCCCGAGTTGGAGCAGACCCTCAAAAACCACGGCGTCCACAACTACTCCATCTTCCTCGACGCCGACACCCACCAGCTTTTTGCCTACGTGGAAATTGAGGACGAGGAGCGCTGGAACAGCATTGCCGAGACGCCGGATTGCCGTCGGTGGTGGACCTACATGAAGGACATCATGGCCTCCAACCCGGACGACAGCCCTATTGCCAAGGATCTGCGCGAAGTATTCCACATCGACTAGGTAGGGGGCGGTTTCAAACCGCCCCTACAACGCGGAATTTGCCTGAAAAACCATGCACATTTTGGTCATAGGTGCCGGAGCCATCGGCTTCCAGTTGAGCAAGCAACTGAGCCAAGACGAGCACGATATTACCCAAATCGACACCGATCCCAGCCGCGTCAAGCGCGTCAGCGAACAGCTCGACATCATCGTTGCCGAGGGCAATGGCACCAGTTTGCAGGACTTGCGCGGGCTCGGCATCGAGCAAGTAGATCTCGTCGCCGCCATGACCACCAACGACGAGGTCAACCTGCTCGCCTGTAGAATGGCCAAGAAACTGGGCGTCCAATCGGCCATCGCCCGCATCCGCAATCCCGAATTCGCCGCGCCCGACTTTATCTTCAATCCCCAAGAGCTCGGCGTCGATCAGTTCATCCACCCCGAGAAGGAAACCGCCGACGCCATCGTCCGCCTCATCCGCCAGTCCAGTGCCACCGACCTAGTCGAATTTGCCGAAGGCAAGCTCGTCTTGCTCGGCATGCGCCTCGACCACCAGTCTTCTCTGCTCCACGCTCCTTTGACCGAATTGGGGCGGCAGTTTGCCGACATTCCCATGCGCATCGTCGCCATCCAGCGCAAGCAGCAGACCTTGATCCCCCGTGGCAACACCACGCTGCTGCCAGAGGACCGAATTTTCGTCATCAGCGATCCCGACTTCATTCCCTCGGTGATCAGCTTGACCGGTCTTGCCGACCACCGCATCGAGGATATTGCGATCCTAGGCGGCGGCCTCATCGGCCAATTCGTCGCCCAAGAGCTTTCCTCGCAGATGCACGTCAGGCTCATCGAAAGCCGCGCCGATCGGTCCCGGCAAATCGCCGACCAACTCGCCAACGTGCTGGTCATCCAAGGCGACGGCACCGACTACGACCTATTGGCCGTCGAGGGACTCGCCGACATGGACGCCTTTATCGCCGTTACCGGCAACGACGAGGTCAACATCATCTCCACGCTCGTCGCCAAGCACCTCGAAGTGCCGCGCGCCATTGCCTTGGTAAATAACGTCGATTACATGCCCATCACCCCGGCCATTGGCCTCGATTCGGTGTTGAGCAAACAGCTCCTAACCGTCAACGCCGTCCAGCGCTACGTGCGGCACCAGCGCATCGCCTCCATCGCCAGCCTGCCCGGCCTCGACGTGGAAGCGGTCGAGTACATCGCTCACGGCGGCAGCAAAATCACCCAAAAACCCCTGATCTCCATCCGCCTGCCGAGGGATTCGATCATCGGCGCTGTCGTCCATGGCGATAGCGTGGTCATCCCCCGTGGAGATACGCGCATCCACCCCGGCGACAAAGCCGTGGTCTTCGCCCGGCACTACGTCCACGAGGAAGTGAGAAAGAGCTTCGGGGGGTAGGAACGTATGCGCCCTGCGGGGACATTTCGGGTGCTGGGCGTCCTGCTGATGCTGTTTAGCGTCAGCATGTTAGTGCCCGCTGGCGTATCCCTCCTCTACCGCGACGGGGCTACGACCGCCTTTCTGTTGGCCTTTGCCATTACGCTTTTCACCGGGCTTGCGTGCTGGCTACCCTTGCGCAAGCAGCGCACCGAGTTGCGGATCAGGGACGGCTTTTTGATAACGGTCTTGTTCTGGGCCGTCTTGGGCTTTTACGGCTCCTTCCCGCTGATGTTGTCCGACCAGCCTGAACTGACCTTTACCGACGCCGTATTCGAATCCCTTTCCGGCTTGACCACGACCGGTGCCACGGTCATCCAAGGCCTAGACGACCTGCCCCGCTCCATCCTGTTGTACCGCCAGCAGCTCCAGTGGTTGGGCGGCATGGGCATCATCGTCCTCGCCATCGCCGTATTGCCGATGCTCGGCATCGGCGGTATGCAGCTTTTTCGCGCTGAGATCACCGGCCCCATTAAGGATTCAAAGCTGACGCCTCGGATTACCCAGACCGCCAAAGCCCTTTGGTTCATCTACTTGAGTTTGACCGTGGCCTGTGCCCTCGCCTATTGGCTAGCCGGCATGGAGCCGTTCGACGCCATCGCCCACAGCTTTTCAACGGTTGCCATCGGCGGTTTTTCCACCCACGACGCCAGCATCGGCTTTTTCAACAGCCCAGCCATCGAGCTAGTCGCCGTCTTTTTCATCGTGCTATCAGGTATCAACTTCACGTTGCACTTTTACGCCTTTCGCCAGCGGTCGCTGCATCCGTATCGCATCGACCCCGAGTGCCGCACGTACCTAGTCATTTTGCTAATCACCGCCCTAATCGCCTATCTGATCCTCTTTACCCACAACGAGCACGACGCCGGCGCATCCCTGCGCTACGGTCTCTTCGCCACCGTGTCTATTGTCACCACCACCGGGTTCAGCATTGCCGACCATTCGGTCTGGCCCAGTGTGCTGCCGTTTTTGTTGTTCCTTGGCTCGTTTGTCGGCGGTTGCGCTGGCTCAACCGCAGGGGGCATTAAAGTGATGCGCCTGTTGCTCATTCTAAAGCAGGGCAGCCGAGAGATTATGCGCCTGATCCACCCCAACGCCGTCCTCCCCATCAAGGTGGGGCTGCGGGCTGTTCCCGATCGGGTGATGGAAGCGGTGTGGGGGTTTTTCTCGGTGTACGTGCTGACGTTCACGCTCATGTTCCTCGCCGTGCTCGCCACCGACTTGGATCTGACTACGTCTTTTTCAGCGGTAGCCGCCTGCATCAACAACTTAGGACCGGGCCTAGGGCAAGTCGTCCACCACTACGGCGACATCAATTCGGTCGCCAAGTGGATCCTCTGCTTTGCTATGCTGATTGGGAGACTGGAGGTTTTTACGCTCTTGGTGCTGTTCAGTCCGGCGTTTTGGCGCAAGTAATATCCGCAGCAATGGCGGCGAGCGCTTCCCACAGATAGGCCGCCAAGCTGTAATCGACCCACAAGCGGTACTCCCCGCCGCGCGGCAGCACCCCACAAGCCGCCCCGGCCACTTGCGTGTACACCATCCGCCCTGCTGGCTCACGAGCCAAATCCACCGCGCAAGCCTGCGCCAAAATGCGCTCGGCATCATCCCCTTGTACCACCAAAGTCACCGACTGCTGCTCCACCCGATAGACCCCGGCCTCCGCCGCTTCCAACGCCGCATTCAGCCGCGCCCACAACTCGTCTTCGGTCCGACACTCCAAGATCAGTTCGCCCGCGCCCACCCGCGCCAAAACCCCATCCACTCCCACGGGCCGCGTGTCGTATATCCGCGCCGGCAATGCGAGCGCGTGCTGTTCGGCCCACTCGACCAAGCGCGGACCTTTGGCCCCGAGCTTGACCATATCAACCGGATGATGCAAAGCGTCCTGCACCAGAGCGGGTGCGGCGGCGACGAGATGGACGATGGGGCTTTTGCGCGTTGTGGTCATAGCTGTCGGGATGGCCGTCAGGTAATCAGTTCCGCTGGGTCGGCCGCTTCCGCTCCCTTATTTCGCAAAAGAGCAACTGCGTTGCGATCGAAACTCGCGAACACGGTCCCGCCAAGCGTTTCGCCTTGATAGGCGAGTGCACCATCGGCAAAATCCCCACCCGCCCGCAAAGCGGTTAGCCCTGCTTCGACCGCCGGCAGATCAGTAACAACAGCATCGACTTCGATAATTGCCTCAATTGCTGAGGCGATATCATTAGCACTGGAGGCATATCCGCGCTTCAGCACCCAAGCAAACTCACAGAAGACTAGAACGGGTATCGCTATAACTGTCGCTTGTAGAAACAACGCTTGGGCTACTGCGGCTTGCTCTGCATCATCTTGCATGACTATGCGTACCAAGACGTTCGTGTCAGCGGTGATCTTCATTCCTCACCCGCCCATCCAGCAGCGGCAGTCTCTTTCAACTCGTCGATGGAGAGAGGCGACATCCCTGGTTTGGCAAGCATGCCGAAGATAGTCTCAGCCGACGTCCCACGCTTCGGCCTGATCTGCATTCGTCCGTCCTTCAATAAATCGACATTGAGCTTGTCTCCAGGTTGTACCCCGAGATGCCTAAGTACCTCTTTGCGGAGAGTAATCTGTCCTTTAGCGGTGACTGTCAGCGTGATGGTCATGGTTCCGGCTCCTAGTTGGCTACTACAACCAAAAGTAAGGCGTTTTTGCCTTTCTTTCAAATCAATCGAGACCATCGGCGACCGTGATATCAAGATCGCTCCAGTCTTCGCGGTCAGCCGCCATGGCACAGTAGATTTCTTTCCAAGAGAGTTTGTTCTTTTTTTTGCTATACAGAAAAATTCCTTCTTCGGTTTCAAGTTCCCCGCACAATATCTCGCCCGGATGCACCGGTCTCATACCGTTTTTTACGCTCATGTCCTTACTCCCCGTCAACAAAAACTAATACACCGGCAGGCGATTGCCCACCGTCCCCGTGAACCCATCGATGATGAGCCAGACCCCCGCAGTTACGATCTGGCCGAGGGCTATGCCGAGAAAAAAGGGTACGGTCTTTTGGTAGAGCGCCGCGCCCCCAAAGCGGAGCACCAAGGTCTTGACGAACCAAGCGAGAAAGATAGAGAACCAGATATGATCCATGACCCAGGCCATGCTCGCGGCAAAGCCCAAAGGATGCAGCGGCCACCAAGCCCAGTGGTTGCGCGCACCAATCAGCGTACTCATCAGCAACGCACCACCGCCGGTCCACAGCCAGCCAATGGCGTCCGGGCCGGTGGGATGGAGTAGTTGCTGCGCGGCGAACTTGGATGGCTCGGTGGCAAAGGTGGAAAAGTACTGCCGGTGGAGATTGACGGCTCCGTGCGTATAGGCCAAGTGCAGCGTGTACCAAGTCGATAGCATAAGGCTGATGAGCATGGCCGCGGCCAAACCCCACAGCAACCGGCGGCGATCCCCCGCCAATTCGCTACCCAAGCGCAAGCTATTGGCCAAAGGAGCGGTCATAAAAACCAGCAGGTCGCCGACCCAGACCAAGGTATAGCCCAGCGCCACCACGCCCGGCGCACCCAAGGCTGGCACACCAACGGCACTGACGGTAAATCCCGCGGGAATCATGCCCGAAGTAATAGTGGGCGTACCAGCCTCGGCGATGATGCGCGTCAGCGCCACCAAAAGACCCAGCGCCACCACCACCACCAGCGCGGCGATCCACATCGGCAACCCACTCTGCCATAGCCACAGCACCATGCCCGCCGTGCCCAAGACCAACCCAACTACGGAGAAGCGATAAGACGCCATTTCCCCTTCGTCTCTCTTCGGGCGCAAAAAGCGGCGGCCAACCTCGGTTAGATGAGCGCGAGCCGTCCACAAGCTATACGCGACGAGCGCGGCGCAGGCCCCTATCATCTGGTGTCCCATCCCCGCATCGGACCAAGCTCCCACTTCGGCGGTATGCTGCAAGTGCAGTTCGCCGAGCACGCCCTCTTGCAGGGCGTGGATCAGATAGAAAACCCAAAGGCTAAAGGAGAGTTGGACACCAATGAGATAGGCGAAGCCGAGCATCAGGAAATTGACGTTGAGGCGCAAGACGACCATCTGCTGCAACAGCGACAGCTGCGTCCCCAACACGGGCGCAGGTACGGAGGGGAAGTAGTGATTCAAAGTATCTAAACTGCCGAGGACAAAGGGAATGGCCAAGCCCAGCCAAACGAGGCGCTGGCGGAAAAAGGGCGCGACCCGACTTTCGTCTGCACCTTGGACCATGGCCAGCGGCACTTGCGCTAAGGGATAGGCCAGCCGCTCGTTATCGACCCACTGGCGGCGCAGGATATTCATCAGACATATCAGAGACAGATAGAACGCCGCGTAGAACGCCAGCCAGCGCCCCAAGGGCACCAACCAAGCGTCCCAAGGGATCGACGCATTGCGCCCCACGCCCTCGTAAAAGTCCCGGATAGCCTCTATGTCCGCGACGACCATCCAGTTGGCCAAGTGGGGATGGATCAACTCGGCCCACTGGTTTTCCGGAGTAGCGTAGTAGAAAGTACCAGTGATCATCGGCAGCAGCAGCCCCACTACGCCGCGCGTGGGAATGGCCGTGGCTACCGCCATCATCGCAAAGATCGTCAACAACTCGCCGCGGCCAAACGCCCACTCCCGCCGCACAGCCCCCAAGCCCACCTGCACAGTCAGCAACAGTACGAACAACAAGAAAAACGCCGCGGGCGTCGCCGACGAAAGCCCCAGCCGCGACCCTTGCACCACCATACCCCCATAGGGCACGCCGATGGCAATGAGGGCAGCCAAGAGGCCGCCGGTGAGCAGGGCGCGCCCCGTAGCACCCCGGCCCGTGGTCTGGTCGCGGCGCACTACGCGCCGACGATAGATAGCCGGTATTTGTCGGAGCAAGACCAGTCCTTTCCTAGCGCCGCCCTAGCAACCCCTGATACGCCACCAAGGCTCCGGTTACATGGACATTCAGCGAAGGTCTCTTACCGTACATCGGGGTCGGGGCTTCGGTCGGCGAGGGCGGCTTCTGGAAGATCGGCGCGGCAGCCAAAGAAGAGCCATACAGCGGTGAGCATAGGCATTGGTCTAAGTACACGACAGTAGCGCGGTATGAGATGCTTCGCTTCGCTCAGCATGACAACAGGGGCGTCATCCCCGGTCATGCTGAGCGGAGCAGAGCAGAGTCGAAGCATCTCAGCCCTCCCATGCCTAACGTCCAGTGGATTACTGTCGTGTACTTAGGGCATTGGCTAAGGATAGGATGGACGGTAGAGCGAGGCAAACGGAGAGTGCTCGTTTGGAACCTTTGCCTATACTGTTTAGTCATTCCAGCATATGTTTCCGCTAATGGTAATGGTCTGGTTTGCCTTCTTTTTTTTAGGATACTGCGCGGCTGATTCCCAAGCCGAGGTCGTGGTACAGGGCGTAGTGCTCGATGCGGAGACTGGAAAAGCCCTGCCGCGAGCCAACATCGAGGTGGTGGGCCAAGCGTGGGGGACTATCGGCGATGGCCAGGGGGTCTTTCGCCTAGTGGTAGATGCATTGCCGGTGACGCTCAGGGCGACGCACATAGGATACGCGCCCGTCGAGCTGCTGGTGGATGAGGCCGGCCCTCTAAAATTCCGTTTGCAGCCGATACCCCTTGAGCTCAAGGGCCTGATTATCGACGGCGACGACCCAGCGGTGCGCATCATGCGCGAAGTGATCCGCCGCAAACGCGTGTGGGCACCGCTTGCACACCGCTACCGGGTCGAGGCGCATACGCGGCAGGTCCTCTACAGCAATCAGTACATCGCGGCGATCCGCGAGAGCCTAGCCGAACTGTATCGGGATCGGGACAAAGGGCTGCGCGAGCAGTTAAAGGCCAAAAAGCACACGGCCAACGTGAGCGCTTCAATGCAGGTCTTTGCCGCGGCGAAGTATCTGTTCAACCTCTACGACGACGAAATCGCGCTCCACGGGCAGATTTTCACAGGACCGACGCACCCGCAGGCACTAGAGCACTACTCTTTCCAACTGGTCGGCCACCAGGACGACCACTACTTCATCTCGATACAGCCAAAAACCAATGCCTTGGCCGGATGGACGGGCGCGCTGGTCGTCCAAGACGGCGAGTATGCCCTAGTGGAGGCGCAGCTTTGGCCGAACCGCCGGCTGCATCCGGCCGGTTTCGCGACCGAAAACGGGCTTGGCTACCGGCTCCGGCAGCACTTTGTCCGCTTCGCGCATGGAGCTTGGTTGCCGGTGGAGACCGAATACGAGATCGAGGGGCGGGTGGGCACAACAACCGGCGGCGAACGCATCCGTCGCCTCCGCGGTGCACCCACGCCGCAGGCGCGATTGCGCGGCTGGACCCGGTTCAGGGGCTATGAGTTCGACGCGCCGTCGATTGATTATGCGTTCGCCATAGGCCGAGCGCTCTTAGTCGAACCGCACTCGCCGACCTGGGACAAGTTTCTAGCCAAACGGCGAGCGGAGCGGCCCTTGACCCGCCGACAAGCGCAGGCTTTTGCGGACTTACAACAAGGGTTCAAGCCGCTGGCCGAGCAGGCGGTCGCCGCACTCTACCGGCTCCACGAACAGCAGGTGGGCGAAGAGGTACCCGCCGCGATCAAGGAGGATCCGCTGGCGCAAAAAACCTTGGTCAACAACGCGCTCCTGCGCTATGTCGTCGCCGGGGTGACTGGAGTTCACCTCGACACGAGCTTGACGTTCTTCGGCCAGCACGTAGTAGAAATCCCGGCAGCGGTCAGGGGCAAGCTCACGCCGGAATTGTGGGTCAACCGCGTCGATGCGCTGCATTTCGGCGCGCGCTGGCGCGGTACCAACCTGCTCGACCAGCGCACGGGAATCTACTTCAAGGGGGGCTACAACACCGGGCATGGGCGCTTCTTTGCCGGCGTGGGGTCGAAGCGGATCTGGGGTGCGGATGGCCGCGGCTTCACGGGCCTGTACTATCAGCGCGGCACCGTTCCACGCTATCCTTCCTCTCTCTATACACTTGCCGACAACAGCTATCCCTTTCTGCTCAGTCTCGACGATTACTTCGACTTCTACTGGCGGACCCGCTGGCGCGCCGAGGCGGGGTATCGCTTCGCGCAGCACAGCGTCCTGACGCTGGCGTTCAATCGAGAGCAGCACCGCAGCTTGCGCAAGGAGACAGACTTCAATTTCTGCAGCGTGCAGTCCAAAAGCAGTTATGTCTATAAGCACCTCTGCGCCGACCGGGACCTGACCTACAGGGATAATCCCCCGATCCGTGCGGGGCGTATGACCTCGCTGGAGCTGGTGCTCGACCTAGGTGGACTCGACCCCAAGGCGTGGCATCGCACCCGGCTCGCGGCCGAGTACAGCGACGAATGGATGGGGAGCTTTGCCCGTTTTGCCCGCCTAGACGCCCGGCTCGACTGGCACGTCGAACGAGCACGGGGCAGACTCTGGCCGGCCGAGTCCAACTATCGGCTCCAAGCCGGTGCGGGTCTTGGTCAGGTGCCGATTCAGCGCCACGGGACCCTAGATGCTGGTCTGGTGATCGTCGGCCCCTTTGGCGCATTTAAAACCCTGCGCAACCGCCCATACACAGGCCAACACTACGCGGGATTTTTCTGGGAACAGCGCTGGCGCACCGGCCTCTTCGAGCGGTTGGGGCTAGGATGGCGCGCCCAGCGCTGGGGATTGGGCTGGGCACTGCACGGGGCCGCAGGCCGAGTTTGGAATGTTGCCGAGGATTCACTCGCGCTTTTCCACCACGAGCTCGGCCTATCGCTGACCCTGCTCGATTATCTCAATGTAGAATACACCCGCAGACTGGATCGCCAAGGGAGGTACTGGAGCCTGAGTGCGAAGAAGTCATTTTGAGAGGACCCGTTGTACTGACTGATGTTACACATGGGCATCTTAGGTAACAGATGTTACGCACCCGGGTAGGGGGCGGTTTGAAACCGCCCCCTACGGCCATCGGCCTCGTCGAATCAAGGGCGTCCTGCCCGCGATCCCAGCGAGAATCGGACCGAAAACCAACCACCGGCCACGTACTGCGTAACATCAGTTAGGTAACAGATGCTTCGACTCCGCTTCACGGAGTTTATCTTGAGCGAAGCCGAAAGGCTCAGCATGACAAGGAAGCGGATTTCTGAGCCAGTCATGCTGAGCGGAGCGAAGCATCCCATACCTAGGGCGCTGTGCGCAACGTCAGTTCCTAACTGACGACAGGGCCTTTGCTTTTTAACGCGCTTACCTCTCACAGCTTCTGCCGCTCGTCCTCGGGGTCGTAAAAGGGCAGCGCGGCCACCTCCGCCACACTCGTCGAACCATCGTCCAAGCGCACTTCCACCCGCGTGCCGGGCGCGGCCATATCCGCTTCGACAAAGGCCAAACCCAGCGGATAGCCCAGCGTCGAGACCGGGGCGATGCTGGTCACGCGACCAGCTATCCACCCACTTCGCATGATCAAGTTGCACTCCTCGGGCAACTTGTCGGCAAAATCAGCGGGCCACCGCACGCCGACGAGCGTGCGCCGAACTGGGCGGGCGGCGTAGATTCGCAAGCTGCGCTGGCCGACGAAGAAGCGCTTGTTCTTGCCAATGGCCCACGCCAATCCCGCCTCTTGGGGATACGTCAGCGCGTCTGTGTCGTGGCCGACGATCAAGTGCCCTTTTTCCAAGCGCAACAGGCGCTGCGCCTCCACCCCAAAGGGCCGCGCACCGGCCTCCACCAGCGTGCGCCACACGTGCTCCCCCTCCCAAGCCGGCACGTGGATCTCGTAGCCCAATTCGCCAACAAAACCCACCCGCATCACTATTGCCCGCACCCCAGCCACTTCGCCCTCGCGCACCCGTAAATAGGAAAAAGGGCCCGACCTCAGATCGATATCCGTCAACTCCGCCAGCGCGTCGCGGCTTTCTGGACCAGCCAAGTTGAAAGCCGCCAGTTGACCCGTGACATTGCTCAAGGTCACGTCCAAACCCCAGATCGCAGCCCAGCGCAGCATCTCGCGGTAAAAGGCCGCCGCGCCGCTGCTAGTCGTAGTGGCGTAGAAGCGGTCATCAGCTAGCCGCGCTATCACCCCGTCCTCGATCACCACCCCGCTCTCGTCGAGCGCCACGCCGTAGCGGCAGCGACCGACCACCTGCTTCTTGAAACGGCCCGTATAGAGGCGTTCGAGTAGCTCGCCCGCGTCCGGGCCGCAGACCTGCAATTTGCCCAGCGTGCTCACGTCGATGATCCCCAACCCAGCCCGCACCTGCTGCGCCTCCTGCACAATGCACTCGTCGCGGTTGGCGTCGCCGCTGGCATAGTATTCGGGCCGATACCAGTCGCCGGCGTGGGCAAAGACTGCGCCGTGCTCGCAATGCCAATCGTGAATCGGCGTCCGGCGCATCGGGTGGAAGCGCCGACCGGCCAAATGCCCCAGCGGCACCGGCTGGTAAAAGGGACGAGCGGTCGTCGAGCCAGTCGCGGCAATGGTGTCGCCGTTGAGTTTGGCCAAGATCCGCATCGCATTCATGTTGGACAGCTTGCCCTGGCTCGGCCCCATCCCCACGGTGCTGTAGCGCTTGAGCAGTTCGACGCTGTCGTAGCCTTCTTGATGCGCATTGACGAAATCCGTCAAATGCAAATCCTCGTCAAAATCCACGAAGTTCTTTTTGCTCGGATGGAAGAAAATCGGATAGCTGTGGCTGTGGGCTTCTCGCACCGGCGGCGAGGGCGCAGACACCTCGCCGTCGCCGTGGCCAGCGTAGTGCGCGGCCCTAAGCCCGGCGACCCGCCCGTCTTCCCGCTGTGCGTCTAGGTCGTACACCCCGCGAACGCGCCCGGCGACAAAGACCCCGTCTGGACACGACTGCGGCACGAGCTGCTCCAGCCCCTCGTCGTACGCGAATTGCACCCCAGCTTGGCTGGGCAGCGCGGCATTAGGCATCCAGCCAACCGACGCGACAAGGCCATCGCAGGCGATCTCGGTGCCGCGCTGGGCATCTATGGTGCCGTCTGTGGCTAGCGGTGCCACCACTGCGCCGCGCAGACCATTCTTCTGGCCATTCGGCATGGCCGCATAGATCGCATGACCGCTGTGGATCGGCACCCCGGCGGCAGCGATTTTTTCCGCTAGAGCCGACGGTGCCGCGTCGGGACGCAAATCGGCAATGGCCACCACCTCAACCCCCGCGTCGAGCATGTCCAGCGCCACCCCATACGCACTGCTATTGGCCGCTAGCACCACCATGCGGTCGCAAGGTTTAACCGCGTACAACTTCACCAACCGCTGCGCGGCCGAGCCGAGCAGCACGCCCGGCAGGTCGTTGTGCCCAAAGACGGCGGGCTGCTCAATCGCGCCGTTGGCATAGACGACGGCCGCGGCGCGCACCTTAGTCATCCGCACCGCATCGAACAGGGCGACCCATCCGTCGGCGTAGTGGCCGCCGGCCACCGTTCCGCAGCGGATCTCCACATGGGGCAGGCCAGCGAGCACCTCGGCCAGCTCGTCGCAGTTCCCACCGTGCTGCCACGCCCAACTCCCCCCCAGACGCGCCTGTTCCTCGACCAACAAGACCCTAGCGCCAGCTTCTCCCGCAGCCCTAGCCGCCTCCAGCCCAGCCGCACCACCGCCCACGACCAGCACATCGCACCAAGCGTATTCCTTGGGGCTAGCCGTGGCCGCTTGGTCGCGGTTGATCTGACCCAAGCCCGCGATCTGGCGGATGATCCGCTCGTGGAAAGGAAAAAGCCACCGGGGGCGGTGAAATGTCTTGTAGTAAAAACCCACCGGCATGAAGCGGCCCAACCACTCCAGCCACTTGAGCAAATCGCCTTTCAGCCCGCCGATGGTGTTGACGGCCCGCAGGTCCATGCCCGCGGCCAACGACTCGCTATCGCCGCGCAGATGCGTGCGCTCGCCGTCCGTAAACAGCGCGTTGGCATCGTGCCCGGCCAAGCTGTACGCCCCACGCGGCCGGTGGTACTTGAAGCTGCGCCCCATCGTCTGCACGCCATTGGCCAACAGCGCACTGGCGATCACATCGCCAGCAAAGCCGCTGAACGACTCCCCTTCAAAGCGGAATTCAAGGGGCTGCGTCCGGTCGATCCACTCCCCGGGCTGTGCGGACAGACGGCGCTTCACGCTGTGCCCCCCTCGCCCCACAAATAAGTGCGGACGATCTCGTCGTTGGCCGTGTCGCGCTCGGCGATAAACCAAGTCCTGCTGGCGCTGTGGTACCACCACTCGCGCTGGATGCTCGGCTCACCGGAGCGGTTGAACACGTAGTCGGCCCACGCAGCGTCATCCGCTTTCTTAGGATCGGGCATGGAGCGCACCTCGCCGCCGAAGACGAATTCTGAGAGCGGGCGCGGGCCGTTGATTGGGCAAGTGAGGATTTTCATTAGGAATTAGGAACTGACGTTACGCATCGTCTTGACCGTACGCTAGGCGCTGGCAGGATAGAGATGCTTCGACTCCGCTTCGCTACGCTCAGCATGACACTGAGAAGCGAAGTGCTAGCACTTGTCATGCTGAGCGCAGCGAAGCATCCCATACACAAGAAGCCGTGCGTAATATCCGTTAGGAATTGAAAATTAAGAACTCGTAATTCGTAATTCGTAATTCGTAATTTACGATCAGTGGCCAACGGACGCCGCTCCCTTCTCCCCGACCAATTCAAACGCACCAAAGCGCGACGTATTAAAGGCGCGGATCAGCGGATGATCCTCGTCGTGGGCGATGGTGTGGGCCATAGTGTAACCGCAGACCGGCGAGGCCTTAAAACCCCAGGTACCCCAACCCGCGTCGATGTAAAAGCCCGCAATCGGCGTCGTGCCCATGATCGGCGAAAAGTCTGGGGTCATGTCGCACAACCCGGCCCACTGGCGCAGCACCTTGACGTCGGCCAAGCAGGGAAAGAGATCGAGCATATGCCCGGCCAACCCCTCGGCAAAGTCGAGCGTCGAGCGCATGGACGTCAGCTCGTAAGGGTCCAAAGACGCACCAGCGACCAACTCGCCGCGCGAAGATTGACTGACGTACGTGTGCAAGCTAGCCGATACGACAATCGCGTCGAGCCACGGCTTGAACGGCTCGGAGACAAACGCCTGCAGCGGATGCACCACCAGCGGCGAGCGCAGGCCGACCATCCGCTGTATCTGCGGTGTCCAGCCCGCCACGGCGCTGAGCACCTTGCGTGTCTGAATAAAACCGCGGTCCGTGTGCACGCCCGCGACCCGCCCATCCTCGACTTCAATATCGGTGACACTGGTCTGCTGGTGGATTTCCACGCCTTTGCTGTCAGCCCCGCGCGCATACGCCCACGCCACTGCGTCGTGGCGGGCAATGGCTCCCGGCGGGTGGTAGAGCGCACCGACAATGGGTGGCTGGTGCCCGCCGCAGTTCAGGTCGATCTCGGGGATGGTCTTCTTGATGAACTCCGGGCCTACCACCTCGGAATTGATGCCGAGGTGCTTGTTGACCTCGGCGCGCCAACGCTGGGTGCGCAGCGCGGCCGGCGTGTGCGCCAAGGTAAAGTGACCGCGCTCGGAGTAGAACAGGTTGTAGTCGAGCTTCCGCGACAAATCGCGGTACAGATCCACGCTGAACTGGTAAAAGCGCGCACCCTCTTCCGTCAGGTAATTCGAGCGGATGATCGCCGTGTTGCGACCGGTGCCGCCGTGGCCGATGTAGCGCTGCTCTAGCACGGCCACATCGCAGATGCCGTGCTCGTGGGCGAGATAGTGTGCCGCGGCTAGCCCGTGCCCACCACCGCCGATGATCACTACTTCATAGCTATCGCGCAACCGCTCGGGCGAGTGGAACATGCGCGGCTCGGAGTAATCCTTCTCGAGGCCGTATTTGAGCAACCGGTAGGGCATGAATGGTTTGAGTCCGGCCAGCCGGTACGACGCGCAGATGGTTATTGTGCAGGTTCACCGTACTGGGTGTAATTTCTTGATAACTTTGGCAGTACATAACTTTCGCCGTTTATTAAAGCTTCTTTCTTTTTTCGGCTCCATCCTTGTACTTGTTTTTCTCTGTAAAACGCTTCATCAATTCTTGAAAATTTCTCAAAATATACCAACTCGACCGGCAGGTGTTTGCGCGTAAAGTTAGCCCCTTGACCACTTTTATGCTGAGCAAGCCTGCTCTCTAAATCAGTGGTACTTCCTGTGTAGTATTGATCATTAGAGCAAAGTAGTATGTACATGTATCCTTCCTTCATTATTGCTCCTTCAAAAAGTTCGTTTCGACAAGCTCAACGAACCAAAACAACCAACGCACCCTGAGCTTGTCGAAGGGGGCATAGCCTCAGCACGAGGTCAAATACCGGTCGATCTCCCAACGGCTGACTTGGCTGTCGTACTCGGCCCACTCGTCGGCTTTTATCTTGAGGAATTCGTCGGCGATAGGACCTAGCGCGCTCTGCACCACTTCGTCCGCACACAGCGCGTCGAGTGCCTCGGCCAGAGACTGGGGCAAAACCTGTATCCCCTCCGCTTTGATCTCGTCGAGGGGGCGCTCGTACATGTTGCCCAAATTTGGCTCGCCCGGCTCTAAGCCGCGCTCAATGCCGTCAAGCCCGGCGACCAGATAGGCGGCCAAGGCCAGATAGGGATTGGCCGCGGCACTGATCGTGCGGTCTTCAAAATGCCCCTCGCCGGCCGTGCGGATCATCTGCGTGCGGTTGTTGTCGCCATACGTGATAAACGCCGGCGTCCAAGTAAAACCCGAGCGGCTCGAATAGATACCAGCGCCGAGTTGCAGGCGTTTGTAGCAGTTCACCGTCGGGCTGGACACCGCGCACAGGGCACGCGCGTGGTGCAAAATGCCGCCGAGGAAGTGGTAGGCCAACTCTGAGCAACCCAAGCCCCGCTTGTCTCCTTCGTCTAAGAAGAGATTCTCGCCCGACTCGGCATCGGCCAGATGGTAGTGAGCGTGCAAGCCGCTGCCCGTGCGGTCGGCAAACGGCTTGGGCATGTGCGAGGCGATGGCACCGTATTTCTTGGCGATCTGCGAGGTGGCCATCTTGAAGAAAATAATGCGGTCCGACGTCGTCAGCGCGTCGGCGTAGTCGAAATTGACCTCAAACTGCCCGTTGGCATCCTCGTGGTCGCACTGGTACACGCCCCAACCCAAGCTGTTGAGCGACAGCGTCAGCTCCTGCAAATAGGCCATCGCCGGCGACATGGAGCGGAAGTCGTAACAGGGCTTGGCCAGCGAGTCCACGCCGTCCGGGTCCCAAGGCCGGATCGAGCCGTCGTCATTGCGCGCGAGGAGAAAGTGCTCCGGCTCCATGCCCACGTTGAAGACATAGCCCTGTTGCCGGGCGTCGGCGAGTACCCGCTGAAGGTTGGTGCGCGAGCAATAGGGATAGGATTCCCCATCGACGAACAGGTCGCTGGCAAAGCGCACGGTATTCGGCTGCCAAGACAGCCGTGCGTACGAATCGAGGTCGATCTTTGCCAGCATGTCGTGCGAGTGCGGCCCTTGTCCCAAACCCCAAATAGACGCGCCGGCAAAACCCGCGCCTTCGTCAAGCGCGTCGTCAAGCGCCGTCACTGGCACCATCTTCACTTTGGGTGCGCCGGTCATATCGACGAATTGGACGAGGAGGAATTCAATGCCCTCTTGGGCGAGGCGTTCTTTGATCTCAGTGCGTTCAGTCACAACAGGCTCCTTTATTAGTTGACGTGCTTCCAGGAATCCAATCCGTTCCGGCCAAGGGGATCTTGGCCATGGCCGCTGCCTCAATGGTCAGCGCCGCCAAGTCCTCTGGCTCCAAATTGTGAACGTGCGATTTGCCACAGGCGCGGGCAATGGTCTGACATTCCATGGTCATCACCCGCAGATAGTTGGCAAGCAGGCGGCCTCCGACTTCCGGGTCGAGGCGCTGGGCTAATGCGTCGGTCTGGGTTGAGATGCCAGCCGGGTCTTGGCCGTCCTGCAAGTCGTCGTAAAAGCCAGCCGCCGAGCCGATTTTGCGGTACTCGGGGTCCAAATGCGGACTGTTGTCGCCCAATGCGATCAATGCGGCCGTGCCAATCGAACAGGCATCCGCCCCCATTGCCAGAGCCTTGGCCACATCCGCGCCGCTGCGGATGCCGCCAGACACAACGAGCTGTACCTTGCGGTGCATATCCAGCTCATCGAGCGCCTCCACCGCTTGGCGCACAGCCGGCAGAGTCGGGATGCCCACGTGCTCGATGAATACCTCCTGGGTCGCGCCCGTGCCGCCCTGCATCCCGTCGAGCACCACCACGTCGGCCCCGGCCTTGATCGCCAAAAGCGTGTCGTAGTAGGTCCGCGTCGCGCCGATCTTGACGTAGATCGGCACCTGCCAGTCGGTGATCTCGCGCAGCTCGACTATTTTGATCGCCAAGTCGTCCGGGCCGGTCCAATCGGGATGGCGGCAGGCCGAGCGCTGGTCGATGTCCTTGGGCAAGGTCCGCATCTGGGCGACGCGGTCGCTGATCTTCTGGCCCAACAGCATTCCGCCACCGCCGGGCTTGGCCCCCTGGCCGAGCACCACCTCAATGGCATCGGCCTTCCGCAGGTCGTCGGGGTTCATGCCGTAGCGCGAGGGCAACAACTGGTACACCAAAATCCGCGACTGCTCGCGCTCCTCCGCCGTCATCCCGCCGTCGCCAGTCGTGGTGCTCGTGCCCACCTCGCTGGCACCGCGGCCGAGCGCCTCTTTAGCCTGCGCCGACAGCGAGCCAAAGCTCATCCCCGCAATGGTGACGGGGATGTCGAGGTGGATCGGGTTTTTGGCGTAGCGCGTACCCAACACCACATCGGTGTCGCAGCGCTCGCGGTAGCCTTCGAGTGGATAGCGCGACATGCTCGCGCCCAAAAAGACCAAGTCGTCAAAATGGGGCACCCGGCGCTTGGCTCCCCAACCGCGGATATCGTAGATCCCGGTCTGCGCAGCGCGCTGGATTTCGTGGATGATGTCGCGGCCAAAGGTCGCCGACTCGCGCAGGCCCTCTGGGCTGTAGTGTGATTGCATCATATTTAATGGACAGTGGTTAGTGGTTAGTGGTTAGTGCTCGTCCACATCTTACGGCACTATTCACTGGCCACTGACCACTCTAGTATGCGTTATCTACCTTGAAGTTGTAAAGCTGGCGCGCTGCCCCGTAGCGGCGGAACTCTTCGGGGCGCACATCGGGCAACTCCGCTCGCGCCAACAGCTCGGCCAACGCGCTCAAATGCTCGTCGCGCATAGGTTTTTCAATGCAGTCGGCCCCCAAGCCCGCGACCCGGCCGCGCACGAAAATCCGCGCCTCGTACAGCGAGTCACCCAACGCCTCGTCCGCATCGCCGCAGACGACTAGGTTGCCGGCTTGGGCCATAAAGCAACTGCTGTGGCCGACCGAACCGCCGACCACAATGTCGATCCCCTTCATCGAAATCCCGCACCGGCTCGACGCGTCGCCCTCAATGACCAGCAGGCCGCCGTGCCCGGTGGCCCCAGCGCACTGACTGGCGTGGCCTTTCACCCTCACCAGCCCCGACATCATGTTCTCAGCCACCCCGACCCCGACCATCCCGTGGACGGTGATGTGAGCGCGCTGATTCATGCCAGCGCAATAGTAGCCAACGTGGCCTTCGATATCGATCTCTACGGGTGCATCGACTCCGGCGGCCACGGCGTGCGCGCCTCGGGGATGCAGAATCCGCCACGGCGTCTTGGCCGTCTCCTCAGTCAGGTTGTGCAGGCGCTGGTTGAGCTGGCGCAACGCTCCGGTCGCCGCCCCGGCAGAGCTTGCCGAAGCCAAGTCGAAAACCTCCGCGCCCATCAATCCGTTCCTCCCCAAGTGTACACCCGCGCCGGCTTGGGCTCCCACACCTCCGCGTCATCGATCCCCGGCAAGCTCGATAGCGCCTGGAACTCGCTGGCCATCGCCACGTACTCATCCGTCTCGGCCAGCACCGCTGGCTTACAGGCGATTGGATCGCGCAAGACCGCAAAGCCATCGACCGTGCCAATGGCAAAGGTATAGAAGCCGTCCAGATCGTCGAGCGCCGCTTGCAAGGCCGCTTGCAAGGTATCCCCCTGCTGCATCCGCCACATCAAGTAGCCAGCGGCCACCTCCGAGTCGTTTTCCGTGCGGATCTCAATTCCCCTACGCTCCAAGCGCGTGCGCAGCCGATTGTGATTGCTCAGCGACCCGTTGTGTACTAAGCAGAGGTCCATGCCCGTGGAAAAGGGATGAGAGCCATCGGTGGTCACCGCGCTCTCGGTGGCCATGCGCGTGTGGCCGATGATGTGCGTACCGCGCATCTTGCGCACGCCAAAGCGATCGACGATCTCAGCGGGTGCGCCGATTTCTTTGAGGATCTCGATGCTGCGGCCGATACTCATCACCGTCAGACCAGGATCTGAACCAGCCAACTCTCGCCCCAGTGCATCAGCGTCGGCACACACCGCGATGACCGCGTAGTTGGCGTTGACGCGCAGGCTCGCCTCACAGCTAAAGCGCGCGCCGAGTTGATCGGCCAGCCCTGGCCAGTCGTAGTCGTCGGCCGCGTGCCGCAAGGTAACTTTGATAAAACCCTCCGGCGGCTCATTGCCATAGAGCGCCAACCCCGCGCTATCGGGGCCGCGATCGCTCATGCCGATCAGCATCTCGGCGAACAGCGCACCGAGTTGATCGGCCAAGTTGTGTTTTTTTACGTACAACCCAACAATACCACACATTGCATACTGGTCATTTTAATACGATTCTTCTGCTCGCGAATTAGAGTAAATCTAAGTACACGACAGTAATCCAGTGGACGTTAGGCATGGGAGGGCTGAGATGCTTCGACTCCGCTTTGCTGCGCTCAGCATGACAGGTACTGACGCCCCTGTTGTCATGCTGAGCGCAGCGAAGCATCCCATACCACTCTACTGTCGTGTACTTAGGAGTAAATTACACAATCGCTTAATGCACAACAAACACGACGAGGCAAATAATATGACCAAATTCCCGACAGTACAAGCCCTCACCTTCGACCTGTTCGGCACCGTCCTCGACTTGGGCGGCAGCCTGACCCCGGCCATCGCGTCCTACCTGCGCGATAAAGGGTCTTCAGTCCCGCCCGAGCATCTGTGGAACCAATGGCGGGCGCGCCAGCGCCTAGAGCAATATCAGGACAATATCCTCCTGTTGGGCCACAGCGGCTATTTGGAGACGGTGCGGCGGGCCTTGATTTACGTTTTGGCGTTGGAGGGAATAGACGCGGCCAAAGGAGATGTCCCCCGGCTCATGGCAGCCTGGCAGCACCTCAACCCCTTCGCCGATGTGCGGACAGCCCTTGAAAAGTTAAAGGGGCGCTATCGCCTAGTCGTCCTATCCAACGGCGAGGCCGACTTTTTGAACCATCTAGCGACCAACCGCATTGGCGGGGACTTCGACCGCATTATCTCGGTCGAGGAAGTAGGTGCCTTCAAGCCGCATCCTGGGGTGTATCGCCGGGCCGCAACCTTGCTGAACCTCGAAGTGGGACAGTGCATGATGGTTTCGGCCAATTCATTCGATGTGATGGGAGCGCGAGCCTGCGGCATGAGGGGGGCCTTCGTCAACCGCAACGCCCTGCCCTATGAAGAAACGCCGTATCGACCTGATGTGGAAGTGGAAAATTTTACCGAGCTAGCCGAGGCACTGCTGTGGTGATTCTTGGTACAGGAATCGCGGTTTCTCAATCGGTTGGGAAGTAGGGGGCGGTTTGCAAACCGCCCCCTACATTCGTAAGCGATCGTCGTTGAAAATCGAATTTCACCCGCCAAAATTATAGGACACAGCCAGCTTCAGCCGCCTCCCCTTGGGATCGTGGGTAAAGCCGTCATACGCTTGCTCAATGTTGACCAGCGGCGGCATCGTGTCGAGCAGATTCATCCCCGACAGCGCGATATTGACGCCCTCGGACAAGTCCCACAGAAAGCTCACATCCCAAGTGACGAACGAGTCAATGGTACCGAATACTTCTTTAACGGCATCATTACCGGAGTTCATCGATCCTCGGTCCTCGTACGACGAAATGTAGTTCAAAAAGCTCACGAGGCGGTAGCCTTCCCAGTGATAGCCCGCCGACACTTGACCCTTCAACTTCGGTAACGAGGTTGCAATGGGATTGCCGAAGTTCAGGTAGCCGGCCGCGTCTGCCCCCTCTTGCAACACCAAGTCGCCGAGCGTAAAAGCCTTCGTCCGGTACTCCAACGTATATGTAGCGTCCAAGCCGAGCGAAAATTCCCCACTTCCGGCATCCGTGCGCCCGCCCAAATGCAAATCAATCCCCGAGGTCTTGACCCCTGGCCAATTGACGATATCAACTTGCACCCGCTCCAGTTCGGAGGCAGCGCAGGTGCCCGTGCCGATTCCGTCTGGGCAGACGATGAACTGCTTCAGGGCTTCCTTATTCGCTTCATCGGCATATAAGGCGGTAATGGCCCCGTGCGGCATCGAGCCGATGACATCCTTGAAATCGTAACTCCAATAGTCAAACGTCGCGTCAAAGCCCTCCTCGGTGACTAAGACAAAACCCGCATTATAGGTAAAAGCCTGTTCGGGCTTGAGGTCCTTGCTGCCGATTCGGTCCACCGTTTGATAGGCGCCCGTTTCGTTGATCCACTCAAGCGTCGAAAGCGGACTTTCGTTTACGTCGTCCAGCGATGGCGTGCGAAACGTCGTCTGTACCGAACCGCGCAGAAACAAGGATTGAGTCGGCGATTCCACTAGCTGGTAGCGCCAACCGAACTTGGGATCGAAACTGCTCGCCGCATCGTGGAACTCGTAGTTGGCCGCGAGCTGGGTGTCAAAGCGCGATCCCAAGCTCAGGGGAATCTCGGCAAAGAAGCGATGCACGGTTTGCGACTCATCATAAGGCCGATTCACATTGGTGAACGCATAGGGACCGAACCGATCCTCGGCTGAGCACCCGTCATCGCCTACCACCGGACAGGGATTGATGGTCACGTCGCCCTCGTCGTTGGGATCGCCGCTGGCATTGAGCAGGCGAAACTGGTAGCCGGCTGCGTAACTAGCGACGTCCTCAATCCACGTTCCGCTCAGCGTCGCATCGGCAACCAGCAGATCCGCAGTGCTCTGTAGATCGACTTCCTGATTGAGCCACTGCCGCAACTCGGGACTATTGGCAAGGTTGGCGCGGTAATCGGGATTGGCTTGGCTTGCAAACTCCGCGCCGTATTGATCCGCGAATTCTATGGCATTGCCAAAGGGGTTGTAGTACTGGCAATCGCCCTGACCCGCCACTTGGCCGTTGAGCGAGCCGAGCCGCATCCCAGCAAGTGACGTGTTATCCGCCTCCACACCAACGCCGCAATCGGGGCCACCAAACCCGCGGAAGCCGAGGAACAGCCGCTCGATATACACCCCCGGCAGGTTGTAGTTGCCCTCAGTGCGAGAATAGGACAGCCCTAGGTCAAAATGGATATCTCGACTAAGGTCGCCATTGGCGGAAGCCGCAAAGCGCAAGGTGCGAGAGTCGCGGCCCAGCGTGCGCGCGGGACCTGAGTTGCCAAACGGACGGCCATTGAAATACCAATCCTCGCCACCTTGGCATTCGTTGTAATACAGGTCGCCTTCCTCAGCGCCGTAGTCCGCGCAGAATGCCTCCCGGCCCGGATGGTTGGGCGCGACCTCCATGATGCTCGTGTCTGTCAGAGGGAAGGGAGGATACGAAGGGGTGGTGTACCACTCGGGAATCTCAGCCTGGGCAACCAAGCCCTCAAAGTGATACTCCGTGCCATTGCCCAACGCACCGTTGATCTCAGCGAAAGCGCGGGTATGACTCATGTCCTCGATCAGATTCTCGTACTGCTGATAGCGAAAGCGGCAGGTCCAAGATTCCCGGAAGCCGCCAAACTGCTCGCAACGCGGGGCGTGAATGGCAGCGGTCCACGGGGCCGGCGCGCCAACGGCGAAGGTGCCCGGGTTGCCCAAGCTCGACCAGCCAAGGCGCTGTCCGCCGCCATGCCACGGCTGCAACAAGTAGTCCCTTTCGGAGGCCGGCAGTGCCTGACGCCCCCTCCATTCCCCAGCAACAACCGCATGAGCCGCACCGATCTTCCCACCCCAGATCGCGCCGATATTGGAATCGCCAGCGCCAGCGATATACTCGTGTGCCCCTGAGACCTCAAAACCCTCAAAGTCAGCCCGAGTCAAAAAGTTGGCGACGCCAGCCACCGCATCGGACCCATAGATGGCCGAGGCCCCTTCCTTGAGCACCTCGACTCGATCCACGGCGATGGCGGGAATGGCATTCACATCGACAAAGCGTCCGCCGATCAAGCGCGCCGGGACATAGGTCTGGCGGCGACTGTTGATCAACACCAGCGTCCGCGAGGCTCCCAGACCGCGCAGATTGACGTTGGCAATGCTCTCGGAAAGAGTGGCGGCTTGATTGGCATTGTACCAACTGCTGCGCTCGCCAATCACTCCGTGACTGGCACTCAAGTTCTTGAAGAAATCAACTGCCTGCGGCGACCCTTGTTCGGCCATCTTGTCCCGTCCGGTCACCGCAACGGCATAGGTCGAACTGACGGGAGAGTCCTTAACAGCCGTGCCGGTCACCGCCAGCTCCTCAAGGAGCAGCGCGGAGGGTTTTATCCGCAACTCGACGGTCGCGGTTTGTCCGGCCTCTACCACAACCGTGGCAGTCGCCGACGAGTAGCCGATCAATTCGGCGCGCAATGTGTGCTCACCCACCGGCACCTCGGCTATAGTAAACTGACCCCGTGCGTCCGACATCCCGCCTAGGTCCAAGGCCGGGATATAGACTAAGGCCGTCTCCAGCGCCTGGCCGCTATCGTCGTCCACTACGGAGACGACGACAGTACCTGTCGCTTGCGTCCACCCCGGCGCAGCCCAGGCCAACGCCGCAGCGACTAGCGCCAAAATGTGCCTATGCCAAAATCTCATCACAATACCTCCTTGTTAAGGGTGCGTTTTTGTAACGTCTGCTCCGTCAGCACATCGACATCCTTGATATACTCAAGGAATCTCTGATTAAGTGTTTTGTTGCCCTTTTTTGTTGGTTGTTTTGTTTT
>VXOR01000112.1 GCA_009840005.1 Gemmatimonadota bacterium | reverse complement strand
GTTTTCCAATCCGGTACGGCCGTTCCCACGACCACACCCCGCTGACCGGATATAGTCGGGGCGACCAGCCGGTCGCCCCGACCGATCGCCGGCCGAAACCGCGAAAAAGCACCCACCGCACAATACCTTCCTGCTAGCTTCCTGAAAAAAAACGCTTGACTTATCTATAACAATAGTGTATTATGTAGATAGAACACTATTACAATGAGACAAAAAATGAAACCCACAACCAGAAAGGAGCGAGAAGATGCCGCTCGATTTTGATCCCACTCGACCCATCTATTTGCAGATCATCGAGGCGGTGAAAAAGCGCACCGCTCAAGGGATCTATCAAGCCGGAGGCCCTTTGCCGTCAGTGCGGGAAATGGCCAAGGAGATGGGCGTGAACCCCAATACCATGTCCAGAGCCTACATGGAATTGGAGCGCGAAGGATTTATAACCACGCGACGCGGCGAGGGATCGTCGATAACCGAGAGCGCCAACCGCATCGGCAGCGAGCGCCGCGCCCTAGCCGAAGCGGCGCGCGATCGCTTTGTCGCCGAGATCCGCGACTTGGCGCTCTCACGCGAACAAATCGACGACCTGCTGCGCGAAATTTCAGAGGAGGTGACGCTATGATAGAAGTAAGGAACCTGTGGAAGCGATACGCCGGCGTGACGGCCCTGGGGGGCATCTCCCTAACCGTCGAAAAAGGCCGGGTAATGGGCGTTCTCGGCGAGAATGGCAGCGGCAAAAGCACGCTGTTCAAAATCCTCGCCGGCGTCGCTCACGCCAGCGAAGGCAGCGCCAGCATCTCGGGCCAACCGGTCGGCGTGCAAACGCGCCGCATCACTTCGTACTTGCCCGAGGTCAGCCCGTTTTACGACTGGATGCTCGTCAGCGAGCAGCTCGAATTCCTAGCCGCGTTCTATCCCGGCTGGGACATGGACAAATCCCACGAGCTACTCGGCCTGATGAACGTCGATAGCCACCGAAAAATCGGCGCTCTGTCCGACGGTCAGCGGGCGCGGCTAAAAGTAGTAGCCGCCTTTTCGTGGCCGAGCGAGCTGGTACTCATGGACGAGCCGCTGGGACGGATCGATCCACCGTCACGGCGGCGCATCTTGGAAACCTTGCTCAGTGAGTTTCGCGTCGGGGAGCAGACGATTCTGCTATCGACCCACCTCGTCAGCGAGGTGGAAGAGCTGATAGAAGAAGTCGCCTTTCTGCGCCACGGCGAAATCGCAGTCAGCGGCAACATCGAAGAGTTGAGGCAAAATCGCGGCATGTCGCTCAGCGACATTTTCGAGGAGGTGGTAGCGTGAATACTTGGAAGACGCTGTATATAAAGGAAATAAAGGACAACCGCACCCTGTTCATCTTGCTGCCGTTGGTGACGGTCTTTCTCGAGCTCGTTGCGGTGCAGTCTTTCGACGATGGGCAGGTCGCCCCCTCGCCCCACTTCCTGTGGAGCTTGGTTCCCTATGCGTTTTTACTGATCCTGCCCTTTGTACTCAGCCACTCGTTCGCCCAAGAGGTGAAAGGGCAGACCCATTATCTGCTCCTCTCCCTACCGGTGTCGCGTGCACAGATTTTCGCGGCCAAAGCGGCGGCCGTGGCGACGCTCGGCATCGTCTTATTCGCGTTGAGCAGTGCCGGTCTCATCGCCGTCCTTGGCGAATTGCATGGGCTCGCGATCGAGGCGGGGAAAACGGCATCACATACACTACCGTTCAAAATCCCCCCGTTCAGCGACATCGCAGTGGACATCCTAGTTGTCATCGCAGTGTCCTACCTATCGGTGATGGCAGTGATGCTGGGCATTGCCAGTGGAGCCGCCGGCCTGAAGTTGGTGGTGCGGCGCTTTACTGGCCTCGCTTCTACCGCATTCATCTTAGGCGTGTTGTACTTCTACCTTAGTACCATACCCGATGTGCTCGACTTACCTGAGATCTTCGGTACGTACGAAGTTACGATCTGGAGCGACTACGACGGTCCTGACGAACCGGTAGAAGTAGCCCCGGACTCCTTCAAGGTCAATTTCATGTTCCTCGCGCACTCCCTCCTCGTCGGACTGGCGTCCATGGGAATCGGGATGTGGCTATTTGAAAAGCGGGCCGAAGCCTGAAATTCAGTGGTCAGTGGTCAGTGGTCAGTCCCCCGACTACCGACCACTATCTTACCCTCAGCCCACGTGCGGCGCTTGCGGCGGTGCAGCGCCACATCGTCGCGGTAGGCGTCGCGGTCGCGGTCCAAGCCGGTCTCGCGGTCGAGGAAGAGCGGGAAGTCAGAAGCCGGGGGTTTGGCATTGTGATACGCGTTGGTGTAGGAACGCATGATGATGCGCTGCTCGCGATTGAGCGTCTCGAGCCAAGCCGGATCGGACTGAAGGCGGTCGGCTGGGGTGACCCAAGCCGGGCAGTAAGCGTAGAAGATATTCTTGCGCACCACATCGCTTTCGTTAGGCTCGACGCGATGCCAGATGCTCGAGTGCATGAAGGTCATCGTGCCCTTGCGCGGGCAGACCACCCGCTCGCCCGGGATCGGCTGGTGGCTGTCGTACTCATCGACGTATTGCTTGCGGTGGCTGCCGGGCAGGACCACTAGGTTGCCCATCTTGGCCCGTGGCAGGTCGGTCAGCCAGAAGCCGATCTTGATTTGCAGCGGCAATTCGGGAGAGAAGGTGCCGTACGGCACGGCGCGGGCACCATCGGGATGCCAGAGATTGTAGCGCTCGCCGCCGGGCGGACGAATAAAAAACTGGCTCTGATGCAGCTTGAGCAATTCGCCGAAAAGGTCGTAGGCGTAGCCAATGTGGCGAGGGTGGTCGATGAGCGCGGCAAAAGCGGGATCGCGCTCGACGATATTTTGGCAGCCGAAGGTCTCCCCCGCCCGGTATTTGGGGCTGGATTGGCAAACGCGATCGACCGCGGCCGTGAGTTCGTCAACGGCCGCTTGATCGAGGGCGTCTTCAAAGAAGAGGATTCCCTCGCGGTTGAAAGTTTCCCACTCGTCGTCGGTAAAGCCGGGCGGGGCGATGCGGTAGGCAGAATCGGTCATGGTGGAGGCTCCTGTGTGAAAGGCTTAGTACACGACAGTAACGTTATACATGGTCATCGGGGTATCAGATGCTTCGACTCCGCTTCGCTCCGCTCAGCATGACAAGTGGGTGCGCTGCTTCACCGTGTCATGCTGAGCGAAGCGAAGCATCTCAGACCACCTCTACTGTCGTGTACTAAGGTGTAAGGTTAATAGGTGTGGGCTAGTAAAGGTCGGCCCGGTACCAGCCCTTGCAAAAATTCGCCGCAGGGCAGACAGCGTATTCCCTGTATCTCGATCCGCTCGTCTCCTCTATATAGTAAACACACCTCGGCTTCGAGATAGTCTTGTTTGAAAGCGCGCAGGCTGTTGAGATCACTCAGGCGAATGGTGCGGGTGTTTTTGACTTCCAAGGCCCAAAAGCCTTCCGGCCCGTAGAGGACAAAATCGACTTCTCTGCCCGACTTAGTGCGCCACAAGCTGCGTCAAATTCTATGCTCGGCGCTGGTACGCAATGGCGTAAAAAGCCTGCGACCGGCCGCTGCGGTTCGGCTCGCTGCGGTGCCAAGTGTAATTGCTGAAGAACAGTCCATCCCCCGGCCTAGTGGCAATTAGCTTCTCTTGGGCAAAATCTACCTGCTCCAGAGGCACGCGATGGCGCTTGAAGGGCCGGAATCCGTCGTCGCCCACATGGCCCATAGGCGGATCGTCGTAGTACGATTCGTGCTCGATAAGCCGCCAGCCTTGGTGGCTGGCCGGCATCACGGCCAAGGCGCTGGCTTCTATCCCGACCTCCGTTAAGGGAATCCAGCAGTTGCACCCCAACTCTGGCGCTATTTTCCAGTAGAACGAATCCTGGTGGAAATAGCTACAGCCGCCCTGCTCTTCGACAATTGCGGCGTGCTTGACCCCTATCTGATCGGTGAAGCGTTCCACTGGCCCTTCCAACAAGGCCGCCATGACTTCGGCCAAGCGCGAATGGTCGGCGACTCGTGCGAACACCTCCTCTTGACTGGCCGGCTGCTGAATGCCGCCCGGCAGCCGACTGCCCCCAGCGGCTTTATAACGACTTGGATCGAGCACCTGGAAATGCCTCTCCGACCAATCGGGTAAATCCCCGGCTATTTCCATGGTGCGCTGGCGAGCGGCCTCGACTAGATCGGCTGGAATCAATTCTTCGACTAGGCAATAGCCTTCTTCGCGGTATTGCCGCAAATGCGTCTCCATCGCTAAAACCATGATTTTCTCCTCCTGCGAATTATGCGCCTAGCCCTATCCTGCCTCGACATCGGAGCGGTACGGCACGCGCCCGTGCAACAACGCATCACAGGCCGCCCCCACCGCCGGATTGCCGCCGGTTAGACGCCCCATTGTCCACCCTGCGCGACTATCACTATTATACCCACGCTCTCCTCAAACAATAAGACATACACACCGCACAATGAAAAGCGGCTAACTTGGAGTATCAACATGCAAATCAGCGATCAAGGCATCATCAACCGCGGCAAACCCAATACGCCGCGCGCCTTTTCGACCTTTCCCGCGCTCACCCCGCTGGCCGACGGCTCGCTGCTGGCCACCTACCGAGTCGGCAGCAGCAAGGATTCAGCGGACGGCACAATCGAACTGAAGCGCTCGGACGATGGCGGGCAATCCTGGAGCGACCCCGCAACCCCTTTTGCCACAATTTTAAACGGACTGAACGGCTCGATCAGGGTCGGCTATATCACCGACTTGGGCAACGGCCACTTGTTGCTCGCCGCCATGTGGGTGGACCGCCAGACCTATCCGGGCCAGCCCCTTTTTAACGAAGAGACCGAGGGCTGCCTGCCGATGGAGATCGTCTTGGCCGACTCCCACGACCTAGGGCGCACTTGGTCCGACTGGCGCGTCGTGCCCGTCCCCCCGGACGTCGGTCCGCCCAGCCTAACCAACCCCGTACTCATCCTGCCCAGCGGCCGCCTAGCCTTGAGCATCGAGACCAATAAAACCTATTTGGACCGGGGCCAGTGGCTGCAACGGGTGGTGTATTTGTACTCGGAAGATCAAAGCCAGACCTGGAGCGATCCCGTCACCACCTGCCAAGACCCCACCGGCCGCATCTTCAACTGGGACCAACGCGCTGGCGTCTGCCCCGACGGCCGCGTAGTCACCTTCACCTGGACCTACGACCGGCAGACGACCCAGTACCTAAACATCCAGCGCCACCTCAGCTCAGACGAAGGTGCTACTTGGTCTGCTCCCGATGACTTAGGTTTCCCCGACCAAGCCGCGCATCCAGCCATTTTGCCCGATGGCCGCATGGTCTTGGCCTGGGTTGATCGCTTCCAGTCGCACTCGATCCGCGCCCGCCTAGCCCCGGCGGCAGACGCCCCCTTTGACGCGGGCACCGAAGTAGAACTATACCGCCAGACCACCGACTCCTCGCAAACCGCGGCCGGCCAAGGAGACACCGGCGACCTGCTGGCCGAAATGGGCTTGTGGAGTTTTGGCCTACCCTTTTCAGCAGCCCTGCCCGACGGCGACGTCATGGTCGTCTATTACGCCGGCGACGACGCCTGTATGGAAGTGCGCTGGGCTCGTTTAGCTCTCTAGCAATTTCGCGCTGCTGATCGTCTTGTTCCTATTATTCTATGTCTATCTGCGTTCATCTGCGGATTATCTTTCAATAAGGAGGACGTTTCCCCATGCCGCGCCCCAATCTACTCTACATCCACTCCGACCAGCACAATCCCTACGTCATGGGCTGTGCCGACGATCCGGTGGTGGAGACGCCGCATTTGGACCGCCTCGCCGCCGAGGGCGTGCAATGCACCCAAGTGTACTGCCCATCGCCGGTGTGCGTGGCCTCGCGCATGGCCATGCTCGCGGGGCGCTACCCCAGCGACATCGAAGTGTGGACCAACAATCAGATTCTCGATTCGGGGGTGCCGACGATGGCCCACGCCATGGGAGCGGCTGGATATCGGCCCGTGCTGATCGGCCGCATGCACTCCATAGGTCCCGACCAACTGCACGGCTATGTCGCAAGGCCGGTGGGCGACCACTCCTCCAACTGGCCCGGCGGGGGACAAGCCCCGGCCATGAGCCGCAGGAGTCTGGAGAACGCCGGGCCGGGACAGAGTTCGTACCAAGTACACGACGAGGACGTGACCGCAGCCGCCGTGTACTTTCTAAATCAACTGGGAGTGCAAAAGCGCGCCGGTCAAGCCGAGGGTCCCTTCAGCCTCAGTATCGGCTTTATGCTGCCGCATTCTCCCTATTTGGCGCGGCAGCCTCTATACGATTACTACCGGGAAAGAATTCGCCCACCCGAGGTACGCGAGCCTTTTGGCGATCACCTCCACCCGGCAATCCGCTGGTGGCGGACCCACGGCGGTTTGCAGGATATTCCCGAGGAATGGGTATTCAACGCCCGGGCGGCCTACTGGGCCTTGGTCGCCGCAATGGACGACATGATCGGCCGCATTTTAACGGCCCTGCGGGAAAACGACTTGGCCGACAACACCTTAGTGGTGTACAGCTCGGATCACGGCGAGTTGGTCGGCGAGCACGACTTGTGGATGAAGCGGACTTTTTATGAAGAGTCGGCCAAAGTGCCAGCCATTGTCTCCTGGCCCGGCGTATTGCCAGCGGGGACGCAATGCGACCGAGTAATGAGCGCCTTAGATCTCAACGCCACCATGCTCCAAGCTCTGGGTGCTCCGCCCTTACCCAATTCACCGGGCCGGTCAGCACTGGAGTTGCTGTGCACGAGTCAAGCCGATTGGGAGGACGTGGCCTTTTCGGAATACGCCCTGCGCGAAGGCCAAGTGCAGCGCATGGTGCGGCGCGGGCCGTGGAAGCTGATCTACCACTGGCGCGAGCGCCCCCAGTTGTTCAACCTAGCAGAAGATCCCCAAGAGCGAGTGGATCGAGCCGCCGAGCCAGAATGCCAGAAGTTGGTGGCCGAGTTGACCGACTTAGTCTTAGACGGGTGGGATCCAGCCCAAGTCGCGGCGCGGCTGGAGGCGCGACAGGCGGATATCGATTTGATCCGCGACTGGGCCGAACAAACCAACGCGCCCGACCAGTTCCGCTGGGAGCAGCGGTCGGACATGACCTTTAAGGAGCCTCCATCTGGTTGATCCCCCACCTTCAGACACCTATATTGCCCCGCGCCAGGAGTATCCCCATGAGCACAGAACTTTTCGACTTGACCGGCCAAGTGGCTGTGGTAATCGGCGGGGCCCGCGATTTGGGCCGCGACATGGCCGAGAGCCTAGCCGACGCTGGTTGTCACCTAGCCATCACCTCCCGCCAGGAAGCCAGTGCCCAAGCCACCGCCGAGCATCTCAAAGAGACCTACGGCTGCAAGGTGTACAGCGCCGCCCTCGACATCTGCGACCACGCCGCCCTTAGCCAATTCGCCCAAGACGTGCACAAGTGGCAAGGCCGCGTCGATGTGGTGGTCAACAACGCCGGTGGCGGCTTAGGGCTTTCTACCACCGACCCATTCGAGCGCAAGCCAGCAGACGCCCGCCTGCTCATCGACACCAATTTGACCGGCCCCCTCTTCTCCTGCCAGATCTTCGGCCGCATCATGGCCGAACAAGGCTCGGGTGCCATTATCAACATCGCCTCCATCGCCGGTCTAGTGGGCCGCGACCGCCGCATGTACGAGCACAGCGGCTTGCTCCAACAACCGCTGGACTACGCCGCAGCCAAAGCCGGCGTCATCGGCCTGACGATGGACGCGGCCGCCTACTTAGCCCCTATGGGCGTGCGGGTCAACGCCATTTCGCCCGGCGGCTTTGAGCGCGGCCAACCCCAAGCCTTTATCGACGCGTACAGCGACGCCACCGCCTTGGGCCGCATGGGCCGCGACGGCCTAGATCTGAAGGGAGCGGTGCGCTTTTTGGCCTCGCCCGCCGCCGACTATATCACCGGGCACAACTTGGTGGTGGACGGCGGCTTCTGCATGTGGAAGTGATGCTTGAGTCTCGGTATCGCGCTATTGGCGGCCCCAAGACGAGGATATTCCGCTCAAAGTCTGGGCGGAAAATTACCGGTCTAACTTGAAGGAGGAGATCGTCCCATGACCCAACAAAACCTGCGCCACCTCACCCCCGATCAAGTCGAACGCTTCTATCTCGACGGCTGCCTGACCGTCGAAGATGTGCTAACCCCCGACGAAGTCGCTGTTTTATCAGCCCACACCGACCGCATCGCCACCGGCGAGCTGGAGCACATCCCCGACACCAGCATCCAACTCGAACCCGTCTTCCGCCGCGGCGAAAAAGCCGTCACCGACCAAGTGCTATCCGTGCGCAAATTGTACAACATAGCGGTGTACGACGACGTAATGTGGGCCCACGTAACCCACCCCAAAATCGCCGACATCATTGCCGACCTGCTCGGCACCGATGACATCAAGATGTACGGCGACCAGCTCTTTATGAAAGCGCCGCGCACAGGCTCGGCGCAGGGCTGGCACCAAGATTCAGCCTCTTGGCGCGACATTTTTCCCATGGACTTGGTCTCCGCTTGGACCGCCATTGACGCGGCCACCCGCGACAACGGCTGCCTCAACTTTGCCCCGGGCACTCACCGCTGGGGCATGTTGCGGGGCGAGCGCTTGGCTCCTTTTGTCGCCGATCTCGACAGCGGCGGCTGGCCCATCCGGCCCGCTCCCCTGCGCGCCGGCAGCATCAGCTTCCACCACAGCCTAACGCTGCACCAGAGCAACGCCAATCTGACCGGCACGCGGCGCCGGGGCTATGCCGTGCACTACATGCGCGCGACTTCCTGGCGCGACGAGGCGGTCACCGACGCGCCCAAGATGCCGCCCTTCAAGCAGGTGCGGGGACGGTCTTTTCCGGGGAGGGTCTGAGGGGTAGAGCGTTCTAAGGCATCACATCATATTTTTGTAATAAGATTATTGGTTCCGCCAAGTGGACCAGCAGCAATAAGAGACAGATAGTTGCTAATGTCCGTGCTACACGGATATTGTCTATTGCCCTAATGAGACTGGCTGCCGAAAATCAGAAAAACAGAACGGCATGTGCAAGACCTAGCAGATACTTCACGCTGGCGCTAACGCCCGAACTCGCCCGAAGAGTGAATTAGTGAATTACTGAAAAATGGATGCTCAAAGATGACTAGACACCGCAAAAAACTCATCGAAGTCGCTTTACCGCTCGACGCCATCAATAAGACGGCAGTTAGGACAATGATTTTTGCGCAGATGGAGGACAGTCTATCCGCCTCTCCGAAGTTCTTTCAGACGCTAGGGCCGCAGTGATCCATTACCTACCAACCGTATATAGTAACCGCCAAGGCTTCGAGTGCCTCGGAGAACTCGCCAAGGCGACCGAGGATCTCTTTGCCGACCGGCTGGAACTCAATATGTCTCAGGTGTGGTCTTTCGACGCCAACATGGCTGCACCCCTGGGGGCGATTCTTGCCCAGGTGGCTGACAAATTCAACACCGTGGAGATCGTTGCTATTCCTGATGAGGTGGAACAGGTGCTTCGGAAAAATCGGTTCTTAACCAATTATTGGTATGAATCACTCAATGACATTGACCGGATAACGATGCCCTTTCGCCGCCTGCGCCTTAGGGACGAAGGCGAGTTCGAGGAATATATCCATCGGCAACTCAGCGGCAGAGGTATTCCTAGAATGTCCGAAAGGGCGAGCCGAGTTTTCAAGAAAAAGGTCTTTGAGGTTTATCAGAATGCTGTTGTCCACTCCGAATCAGAACTTGGTGTCTTCGTCTGTGGCCAATTCTTCCCGCAACAGCATCGTCTCGACTTCACTATCGCCGATGTCGGTATCGGAATCCGTGAGGCCGTCCGTCGTTACTTCAATGATACCCGTATTAGTTCCCTCCCGGCTCTTAAATGGGCACTTAAGCCATATCACACCACGAAGAGTGGCCCTCATCCCGGCGGGCTGGGTCTTGAGTTTCTTCAGAAATTTGCCCGCCTCAATAAAGGGAAGATTCAGATCGCCTCTCGCTTCGGGTTTTACGAGTTGAACTGCGACAAGGAAACCTTTGAGGGGATGGCGGCAGACCTCCCCGGAACTGCCGTAACGATTGGAATCAACACGGCCGATGAGGGAGTCTATGTCTTGAAGAGTGAAATCGACACGGACGACGTGTCTTAAATGAGAAAGAGTAAAACCGTGACTGAACCAATTACTGTGCAAGTGTTTGACATCATCGGCGGCCCTCTGTGCGTATCCGCCAGCGATGGCCAGCGCCTGCACGATAAGATCGCTCCACTTCTGGAGGAAGGGACGCCGGTTGTCCTTTCCTTCGAGCGGGTGGATATCCTCATCTCTGCGTTTCTGAACGCGGCGATAGGCCAGCTCTACGGCGAGTTGTCCGAGGATCGCCTTGACAAGTTGCTTTCCTTCCGAGACTTGGCTCCAGACGACCGCGAAATACTCACGCATGTCGTCGATAACGCCAAGGCGTATTTCAGTAGGCCCGAGGATTTTGACCGGGCATGGAAGGATGAACTAGGCGATGAAGAATAAGGCGTATGACTTGGCTACCTATTCGTTCAGCAAAGGCGAAACCTTCCTACTCGATGCTAACGTATGGATCTACCTGTACCCACCGCCATCCGGAAGTAAAAACAAATTCACAAAGCAATACAGCAATGGTCTGAAGTCCATGCAGTCCGCAGGCGCACAATTGATCATGGATGCTATGGTACTCAGTGAATACCTGAATGCCTACTGCCGCATTGAATGGAGGGCCCTGCACCGGACCCGGTATCGTAAATTCAAATCATTCCGCAAATCGGTGGCCTTCAAGGCGGTTGGCAAAGGTGCGTCATCCTTTGCAGGCTCCATCCTCAAGCTCTGTGCTTGCCACGATCATCCCTTTGCTGCGGCCAATATCAATCAAGTGCTGGCTGATTTTGCAGCGGGAGTGACTGATTTCAATGATGGCTTGCTAACCGAAACATGTCGCCACAATGGCTGGAAACTGGTTACGAATGACAGCGATTTCATGTCCGGCGGCATTGATATCTTGACCACCAACCAGAGACTCTTGGCCGTCTGTCCATGATGGCTCCTCGCAAAACCGAATCCTGCGTTTGCCGATGTGGAGGTGCCGCTGGCTTCGACCTTTATGCTTTCGACGAAGAAGGGGAAGGAGGCGTATGTCGAGCCGGTGATTGAGGGGCGTGGGTATCGGTTTGTGGTGAACGTGGGAACGCCGGAGGATGTGGAGGTTGCAAGGAAACCCCGAACTACGGCCTTCCGACTTATACCGACCTCTTCACTCCCCGCCAACTCGTCGCTCTAACCACCTTCTCCGACTTGGTCGCGGAAGCGATAGAGCGCGTCGAGCAGGATGCCGCCAACGCCGATTTGCCCAAGGACGAACCACGGCTGCGGGATGGAGGCACGGGGCTACGGCATATGCGGAGAAGGTTTTGTTGAACTCAATAGGAAGCTCGAGGCCCTTTTTCAACTGCATTTGATGAAACTTGCTGGAATGAAGATGGAAAGAATCAAGGAGCTCGTTAATAGAAACTATCGTATCCGCAACAAACTAGGATTACTACCCGATAAGGAGACGGCGTAGAATAGCGGCTGCGCCTAGAGATTTGCAGATTGGAATGTCGCCACGGTGACGACGTACCGATTATCCGCTCAGGGTGCCAGCAACTTTCGGGCCTCCTCTCAGGGACTCGTTCTCTTCTTTCAGTTGGGCTTCCAAGATCGCAGCATGAGCAAGTTCATCACCACGCTTACGCTTGAAAACGCCATCGCGTCCCCGACCAACGATGGGCTGTTCGGCGATAGCAATACAGGAGGTGCAACATGAATGTAGCCGCCTCGGAAACATTTATATCAACCATGGTGGACCGCATCGTGAGAGGCTTCCAGCCTTCGCGGGTCGTCCTCTTCGGGTCCCATGCACGAGGCACGGCAACCGAATGGAGCGACGTGGACTTGCTCGTAATTCTGCCCAATGTGTCCGACAAGCGGCACACGGCTATCGAGATCCGTCGGGCCTTGGGCGATCTGCCAGTATGCAAGGACATAGTAATAGCGACTCCCGAGGAAGTCGCTCGTCGAGGACACCTTGTGGGAACCGCGTTGCGTTCAGCACTCCGCGAAGGGAAGGTTCTTTATGAACGATCCTGAACTCGTTGACGAAGCTCGCCGCTGGCTTCGTTTCGCGACGGAGGATATCGATGTTGCACAACGCTTGCTAGCAGTGGATGAGTCCTCCCCTCGTCACGCCTGTTTCCTCGCTCAGCAAGCTGCCGAAAAAGCATTGAAGGCAGCACTGGTACTGGAGGGCATAGACTTTCCGTTCCGACACGACCTAGATGCCTTGCGCAACCTGCTCCCGGACACTTGGTCGGTTCGGAGCACGCACCCCGATCTCGCTCAATTGACGGAATGGTCTGTTGAGGCACGGTATCCAAGTGATTGGCAAGAGGCCACGGCGACTGATGCCGAACGAGCAGTGGCGCAGGCACGAGGAGTTTACAACTCGATAGCGGCCGAGTTTGAGCGGTGCACAAACGCTGAATAAGTTTGTCGAACGCAAGCAATCTCGATTACAGCCTGATTGACGACAACGAGTGAGGAATAAGACAACTTCGGCGGCGGCAAGACCCACTCCATGCTGGCCCTATACCATCTATTTTCTGGAATGCCAACCGGCGAGTTGCTGGGCATCGACGACCTGATAGCGTCAGCCGAAATCTCCGCCCGACCCGACCATGTCAAACGGGTCGTGCTAGTCGGCAACAAAATCTCGCCCGGCAATCCGTCGGCAAAGGAAGATGGAACCGTGGTCAAAACGCTGTGGGGCGAACTGGCTTGGCAACTCGGCGGCAAGGCAGGATTCGACAAAGTGCGACAGGACAACGAGCGCGCCACTAACCCAGGCGACACCCTCCGCGAACTGATGAACGAATACGGGCCGTGCCTCATTCTGATCGACGAATGGGTCGCCTACGCCCGCCAGTTGCACGACGACTCAGACCTGCCAGCCGGTAGCTTTGAAACCCACTTCAGCTTTGCCCAGACTCTGACCGAATCCGCACGCGCAGCGAATTGTTGCCTGCTGGTGATCAGCTTGCCGTCATCGGATACGACGACCTCTCCCCATGCCCAAAGTGAAGACGAGGAAGTCGGTGGCCTCCGTGGCCGGGCGGCACTGGCGCGGCTCAAAAACGTCATTGGCCGAGTCGAATCCTCTTGGACGCCAGCGAGCACCGAAGAAGGCTTTGAGATCGTGCGCCATCGTCATGGAAGTAGAACGCGGCCTCGGCTATGAGCCGACGGATCGGGAGTTTGACAAACTCGGCTACGATATCGAGCGCGGATGCCCAGCACGGGGCGGCTGCGCTTCATCGAGGTCAAGGGCCGCGCAAGCGGGGTGGCGACCATCACGGTGACCAAAAACGAAATTCTCTACAGCCTCAATAAACCCGAAGACTTCATTCTCGCTATAGTCGAGTTTTTGGATGGCGGCAGTCATCGTGTAAGGTACCTGCGCCACCCCTTCCAGCGCGAACCCGACTTTGGCGTCACCAGCGTCAACTACGACTTCGCCGAGTTGCTAGCGCGGGCCGAGGCCCCAGCTTGAGAGCGTGCGGGGCGTTTTTCGCGGGCAAAATACCCGCGCTCCCAGCGGGAATCGGGCCGAAAACCAGCCACCAGCCACGTGATGCGTAACATCAGCGACTAACGTTACGCAGTCTGGGTCGTACCGGCGCAAGCAGCCTTGCGGTAGAAGACGATACCCGTAGGGCTAGTGGGCGTCGGCGTGCGTCTCGGCCTCACGCCCCTGCCGAATCTCCCGCCAAAGCCTCAGCGCCAGTGGGAAATCACCGTCCGCCAGAGCGACTAGGGCCTGCACCTTTAGGGAATCGCGGGATCGGTGGAGGGCACAGGCGCGGCGAGCGCAGGCGCGGGCTTGGTCTCTACAACCGCGTTCAAATGCCGCAAGTGCCTGCCGCCGATGGCGGCCTGCGGCGCGTTCAACCGCTAGCACTTGGCGCAAATCGGTCTGACAGCGATGGCAGCAAAGGCCCCCTCGATACCGGGCCTTGCACGTCGGACAACGTTCCACGCCGGCTACTCCAAATAGAAGAGAATCTCGTCGAGTTCCCGCTTGAAATCGGCAGCCTCCTCGGCCCGCCCAGCCCGTAGAGTATCGCGCATCTCCTCCATCAGATTGACGATCTCTTCGCGGTCTTCGGCTGGAGCGGTATCGAGCGCTCTTTCGGCCCGCGCTAGGGTATCGCGCATCTCCTCGGCCCCCTCGACATGGTCGGCTTCCTCTACGGGTATTGCTTCCTCCGCACCCCAGAGTGCCTCAACTCGCTTCCTCGACGCGCTGAGTTCTTCTTCGCTGGAACGCCCCATAGCGTCTTCGATTGTGCCGTGGATTTCCCGGCCGGTCGCCCGCTCCACTGCGTGGACTTTTAGGAGGCCATCCAGATCTAAGCTGTACGTAAAGAGGATGCCCTGCTCATGGGCGTCTTGCTGTCGATTTAAGTCGTCAAAGATAAAGGTGCCGATTTCCACGTTCTTCAAGGCGTCTGGATCTTCCCCCTGATAGACTTTGATCTCCACGGTCTGCTGGTCTTCAAACATCGTGAAAAACACCTCGGTCCGAGTGGCTGGGAGTTTGGCGTTGCGCCGGATGAGGGGAATGAATTGGTGGGCGTAGGGCATGCCGTAGAGTTCCCCCATGGCACTGGTGCCAAAAGTATAAGGCGTGATATCGACCAGCACGGCCGACACGGCCTGACCCATTTCGATCCCCGCCTGCACCGTCGCCCCCAGTGCCACGCACAAATCCGGGTCCACGCCGCCGTGCGGCTCCTGTCCCAGTCGCTCCGAAAGAAGTTGAGCAATGCGCGGAATGCGGGTCGAACCGCCCACCAGCAGAATGCGGTCGAGCTGGTTAGGGCGCACATCGGCGTCGTTGAGTGCACTAGTAACAGCCTGCATGGTGCGGGCGAGCGGCTCTTCTAGATCGCGCTCGAAGTCGGCGCGGCTCAGCTCGCAAAAAAGATGCACAGCCTCGCCGTTGACCGAGGCGATGTGGTCCTCCTCCACGCGGACGTATGGCTGACGCGAGAGTTCGATTTTGGCTCCTTCGGCTGCCCGTCGCAGCCGCGCCTGCAAAAGGCGGTTCTGGCGGACATCTGCGAGGCCCAACTCGGTTTCGAGGTGGATGTTGAGGCGCTCGAGCAGGACCTGATCGAAATCGTCGCCCCCCAAGTGGTTGTCTCCAGTGGAAGCCAAGACCTCGACCACCCCGTCTTCCATGCTCACCACCGAGACGTCGAAGGTGCCCCCGCCTAGATCGTACACGAGGATTTTGCGGTGTCCCTCGCTGCTGCTTTCGTAACTGAGCGCCGCGGCCGTAGGCTCGTTGATGATCCGCACGACCTCTAGGCCGGCCAGATCGCCGGCTTCCCGGGTGGCCTGTCGCTGGGCATCGGTGAAATAGGCCGGTACCGTGATGACGGCCTTGGACACCGGCTGACCTAGAGAGCGACTCGCCCGCTCTTTGAGCACTTTGAGGATAAAGGCCGAAATCTCTTGCGGCGTGTATTGCTCCGCTCCCATCGGCACCTTGGTCTCAGACCCCATCAGGCGCTTGATAGAAAGCACTGTGCGCTCGGGGGCGACCGCGTACTGATTGCGGGCTTGGTGCCCGACGATGACTTGCCCCATCTCATCGAGCCCCACGCACGAAGGTAACATCGCATCATCGCCCTCCCGGACGATCTGGGGCGTCCCCCCGGCAATGATCGCCACTTCCGAGTTGGTCGTGCCCAAGTCTATACCGATAACCGCTGCCATGGAAATCACTCCTGTATGTCGAGGCGGTTGACGGCTACCTCGGCCAAGCGCAGCACGTGGCCGTCTCGCGTAAAACCACTGAGGAACTCCTCGACGACCACATGGTCTGCAAACTGCGCGACTCGGCGCGTCTCCACCGCCCGCATCGTGCGCGCATCAAAGGGATGCCCTACAGTCTGCAAAAGCTGGACGCCGAACTCGGCCAGCATCCGGTCAAAGCGTCTGAGGGCTAACTTATAGCCTTGCACCACTCCGGCGGTCCCCGGCGCGGGACGCCGGAACAGCCGCGGTGGTCGGTGCAACTCGACTGCCGCGGCTTGGCCGCGCACCAAAGCGTCGCGTACCTCAAAAAAGGGCCGCAGACAGCGATCCTCGGCCGCCCTAGCGACGCGCTTTTCAAAGGACGCTAGATCCTCTTCCCACTGCTGTGTCCGGTCTGCGACCGTCTCGTATAGGGTCGCTGCCTTTTCCAGTTGCCGACCGACCTTGGCCTGTTCTCGGTTCTGCCGACGGGTCTCCTGCCGCAGAGCGGCCATTTCGGCAAACAGGTCGTGCAGGTCGCACTCGGCGGTTTCCTCGCCATCGGCCGCTAAAGGCTCCTCGTTCCGCTCCTCCAGCCACTGCTCAAAATCCGCTAGGGCCTGTCGCTTCCAGTCGTCGCCTTTTCTACCCATCCTTGCCTTCGCCTTTCATCTGCGCCATCTGCGGATTTCCAGTCGTCTTGCCTTCTGCGGCGAGGAGCGTTTTTAAGCCCGGCGTCTTGCGCTCAGCCGCACGCGCCTGGACCAAGGCTGCGAGTGCCAATTCAAAGTCGCCGTATTGGGCCATCCCGAAAATGGCCGATTCCACGCGGGAGCGCACATCCTTCAGGGCCTCGTAGGCGGCCGTAATTTGCTGGAAACGCTCGGGGTTGCGGCTAGGCGGATGCGTGCGGATTAGCTGCAAATAGCGCTGGCGAATCTCTGCTTGGGACGCGGCCGGGGAAAGTCCCAAGACCCAATAATGAGCTAGCATCTCGCTGCTCCTTTCAACGATGTTCTTTCTTTTTTCTGCGGGCGAAGAGTAGAAAGTACAGTTCGGGCGAGAGGTCGTCGCTCAAGTCCGCCGCTTCGCACTCGCGACCGATCCGCTCCAGATCTTGCCGCGCCTGCGGGCTAGACTTGACAAAGCCGGCAAATTCCTTCAATACAGCCAATGGAGCACCGCGCATCCCGTTTTCGTCGATGAAGTCCTCCAACTCGCTCAGTTCATTCGCTATATCGCCCTCGCTCAGTTCCGGTGTCGCCAAGGGCTCGGCCGCGTCGCCGAGCAGCATCTCTAAAGCCTCCTCTAACGACCCACCTTCCCCACCGAGGAGGTCTGCGGGCAGCGGCAACCCATCCCCGAACAGGGGCACGGGCCAATCCAGCACGTCAAAGCGGAACTGCTGTAGGGCCTGCCGCAAGGGGCCGTGCGCGCAGCTAGCCAGCCGCACCGCAGCCGCCCGCAGCCGCGTCTGGTCGGCGGCATCGGCTGCGGCGAGGACTTCCGCAAAGCGCCGCGAATCGCAGTCTTGGCCCTCTTGGTAGCGGATCACCGCCAAGTAGAACAGGAGCAGCGGGTCGCGTTCGGCCTTTTTGCGGCCCCGCAGGCGACGGTTTATTTCGGAGCGCACCGGATCGCGCTGGTCGCAGGCCAGCAGGATATCGAAGAAGGCGAGCAGGTGATCCCCTTCGAGGCGCTCCATGAGTGCGAGCCACCAGTCGGCGAAGACCGGAGCGATCTGAAGGCGGTCGTAGAGGATTCGGAAGTCAGCGGGCAAAGGATCGATGAGCTCGAGCACGGCGTCGGGGCCGAGTTGCTCCAAGACCGTTGTCTGGCGATTGAGCAACGCCTTCAGGGCATTTCCCATCTCGGGCTTGACGTTCTTGATATGGCTGTTTTCCGCCAAATCGTGGAGTAGCAGGGCCAAAGTTCTGAGTCGGGCACTGGGCGGCAGGCACTCTACATGGGGAGCGACGACCTCGGCGGCATCCCGGTCGGCGGATACCACCGCCAACAGGAGACGCTTCACCCGCAAGACGAACGCCAGCCGCGGGCGCTCCAAGTGCTCAGCGCGCTGGAGATCTTGGGCCGCCAGCTTAAACCGTCCGCGCTTGCGGCTCTGATCGGCGGATTTGAGGAAGCCGATGGCCTGCAAATCCAAGAGACGCTCGTCGTGGGGAGCGCATTTGCGGCCCTCAGCCAGCGACTTTTCGGCTCGGCGATACGCATTTTTGGCATAGTGGAGGGCCGCCTGTTCTAGGTGGGGGTCTGGATCGTCTGGGAAGCGGGCCGCCATATCGCGCAAGGTCTTTTCAAACTTGGCTTGGTACTCGGGATGCCCCCGCAGCAGATCGAGCAGAAAGCGATAGCCTTCGCGGTTGTCGGGATCGGCCGCAAGACTAGCCGTCATCAATTGGGGCAATACCAGCCCGGGATCGTCGAGCCGCTCGTCCAGCAGGGCGGCGAGCGACTCGACCATTTCGGCAGGCAGGAAGTGGGGCTGAAGACCGACCTTGTGGCCGGTCCGGGCCATGGCCTCCAGCACGCGGCCTCGAGCCACGGCCCGATCTGGCGCATGGGGAAACGCCACGGACAGCAGGTCGAGGTACACAGCAGCCGGGCCGGGATCCCACCTGTCGGGAGACATCTGCTGGATTAGCAAGCCAATCTGGGCCGCGGCACTAGCCACCCGCTCCGTCGGCAGGAGACGCTGCACCAGCCCGGGAATGGCCTCGATGGGTACTTTGTTCCGAGGAACGGCTAGACCCACGATCTGCAGCAGCGCCATCCGCGCTTGGAGGGGCTCTTCGGGGTAGAGGGCAACAGCCAAGCCGGGGATAAGTCGTTCGATATCGCGCAGACGCCCTTTGTGGATGGCCTCGCCCAGTTGGTCGGCCAAGGCCGAGCTAGCCGTTCCTAGGGCTAGCTGCACGGCCGGCAGCCCGTCCACCCCTTCGCCGGTACAGAGGCGTCTCCATTCGGCGACCGTGTAGGTCAGGGCAAAGTCGGCCGGCAACAGCTCGATAATTCGGCGCAACCCCTGGTCATCGCCGCTGCCGAAACACACCATGGCCTTGCAAAACAGACGCCAAGCCGCAAACGGGGAGCGCCGACCGATTCCTCCTAGCAGGCCGACGGCCCGCTCCCAGTCCCCGGCATCCATAGCTTCGAGACTCGATTCGACCTGCCCAGCGTCTCGCCGCAGGGGATGATCCGCCGCGAGAACTTCGAGGCCCTTCCAGCACCGTTGGATCACGAGGAGGTCTGCCAGCATCCGCTCGACTTGGAGAATGGGCGACCGTTGGGCCTGCAAATAGTCCGCATAATCCACCAAGGCTTCAGCCCCATCTGAGTGGCGGATGTACTGCATCCAGTCTTCTTCGGCTAGTTGCGCGAAGGCAATGGAGACTCGGTGTTGTGCAGCCGAGGTCCGCAGCGCAGCGGCTTCTTTGGCCAAGCCCTTTTCTGCCAACTGACGGGTGCGCTGCATGCAGGCACAAAAGAGCAACAGCGGTAGTTCCTCCAGCGCGGGGTCGCCGTGTTGGGCCTGCCTGAGCAGGTCGAGTGCTCTGCGTCCATCCCCCTCAGTTAAACTCTGCCGGGCCTGTGCCAACAGATGCTTGGGTGGTACGCGCCTCTGTTTTAGCCGTTTCCGCTTTCGCTCTCTGCGGCTGTGCTTACTAGGCATTATACTCCGTCTGTCGAGGTTGCAGAATTGTGCGTTCTAATCTAGTTATAAATAGTAAATTGCTCGCACCCGACAAAGGGCATGTGCTCCCCCTCAACATACTGCGGCCGCGGCGCGTATTTGTTCCCCACTGCGGGCACCACTTCCCCCCGGCACATAATGCAAGGACTGCGATCCACAGTAACCCTAGTGCTAGTCGGAATGTAGCGCAGGGTAAGCCCGACCCGCCATTGATCCGAACTATTGGCGTTGGACCCGTGAATGATATTGGGGTGATGAATGGAAATATCCCCCGCCTCCAATTCCAGATCAACGGCGTCGGCATCGTCAATCTGGTCGGGGTGAATCCCGACGCCGAGGACGTACTTATCCCTATCGAGATCGACCATCTCGCTGCGCTTGAGCAGGCGCTTGGTGTGCGTCCCCGGCAAAACCCGCATACAGCCATTGGCCACCGTCGAGTCCGTGCCAGCCACCCACAACGTGGTGACTTCCATCGGCTCCAAGGGCCAGTACGAGCCGTCCTGATGCCACTGCACGGCTTGGCCGGTACTGGGCTTTTTGGCGATATAGTGCGCCGCAAACATGGCCACATTAGGCCCGAGGAATTGCGCTGCAATATCGACCAGCCGGTCGTCGGTGACTAGGCGGTGCATAAAGGGATCGTTCACCATCAGTTCGTGGTGCAAGTGCTCGGGGCGCGTGCCCGGATTTTTTTTAACCAACCAGTGGACATGCTCCACGGTCTCGGCGGCCAGCCCCGCATCAATGGCTTTGCGGGCAATGCAAAAGCCCTGCTCGTCGTATGCTTGGCGCAGTGTCGTTTCCATCTGTTCTCTTGCCCTCCTAGGCTCGCCACGCTGGGTGGGTGACATGCAGCAAATAGGCCCGTTCCGGCACAGTGATGATCGTCTGCGTACCCTTCTCAATATAACCCAAATCACCTGCCTCGTATTGCACCGGCTCCTGATCCGCGACTTGGATCTCCAAGTGCCCCTCCAACATGAAAAAGACTTCGTCGTAATCAAAGGTCCACACCAACCGGCTGGCCTCTAGATACTCGGTAAAACCGGCCGACAGTTTGCCGCCGACGCCAACAATGGGATCGGAAACCTGCACCGTGGCACCGGGCACGTCAAAAGCGGCTAAATTTCTCTGGTTCTTCTCGACTTTATAGATCATGAAGCCCTCCTATTTTGGGTTCTTTTTATCCTGCTTGAATTTCGCCATATTTCCTTCGCTCATGGCGCGTCGCTCTCCGGGCAGATGCGATAGAGTAACGTACGAGAATCCCGTAGTTGCACCAACAAGGACACTCACCTCCCAAGGGCCTAGGCCACAGGAGCTAGCCGTTTTGTCCCACCCATCCATTCCTCCGGCCACAGCCCAAATCCTAAGACTGTCCCCCCAGGACTTGACCCCTTTCTTCGCTGACCGCCCCTGTGCCAAAGCCCTAGAACGACTCGAAATCCTGGCCGCTTGGATGGCCGGAATAAATACCCAAAACCACGATGGCGTGACCTTGACCCCGGCCTTGGTGGAACACCTGTCCAGCGGCGATATCCACGCCCGCATCGCTGATTTGGACCAGCGGCGCCGGGCGACTACTGTGGGCCAATTTGACCCGGACGACCTTTTACAGCGGGAGTTGGAGTACCGGCGCTACGCCTCCGAGGCAAAACGCCAGCCGACCTGGCCTCAGGACGAAGTCGAACAACGGCGCGCCTTTGACGCTTTGGCAATCCTCCCTCCCCAACAGGAAGAGGATTGCCGCCTGACCGACCAAGACTGTCTCGAAGTCCAGCGGGCGGCCTGGGAGGCGCGCGGCCTGCTCGATTTCCTGCGCCATTTCCGCGCCCACACCCAAAGGCCCATCGTCGTGGTCGGCAACGAGCGCTACGGCCGCCTCTTTGTCGTCGAGCCCCTAGAGCCGCATTTGGCCGGCGACTTTGCCGTGCGCTACGAACGCACCCCCTCGCACCTCTCCATGCGCCTGACCGTGCCCCACTATACCGAGCGCTTTCAGCGCAATGGCTTTGCTCCCGAGTTCATGCGCCACTTGAGCGCCCACATGCCCCACGTGGTGCTGGTAGATGTGTGCAGTCCTCGGGGCACCGAGCGCTATACCAAAGTCCCGCGCGGCATCCGCGATCTAGTCAATTGGTTCATGGTCTTCAACCACCTCCGCGCCCAAGGCGACCGCAGCCAGTACCAAGATCAGAGCGGCCTACCTCATCACTTGCTGAACGAGTTGGAAAAGTGGTACGAGTTTGTCGTCGTGCGGCGGCGCATTGGCCCGTGGATCGAGCCCGGTCCGACTTACGCCATCAGTCACTGGGCTCCCGAACTGAAAGAGGAAGTGCTCATGGGCGATCTGGCCGTCCCCCGGCGACCGGCCGTACCCGGCGACGAGCCCCAGGTCATTTTGGCCAATCCCGCTCTGTATCGCACCGAGGGGGCGGACCTGCCCGAGTTCATGCGCCGCACCCAGCCCTATTACTTCAACGACCCGGAGAAGCGCATCCGCGAAGAGATTGTCCCCGGTTTTGGCCCCCACGGCTTTGAAACCCGCGTGCGCGGCTGTACCACGGATCAGTACGTAGCCGCGGTGCAGCGCACTATGGGTCAGGCCCTGCAAAGACGCGAGTTTAGCTAGCCATGATCCGCTGCCGACTCACCATTACTTCGCCCCTGCCCAGCGATTGGGGCCGCATTCCCTTTTCGCCCGTCGTCGACTTTGGCCATCTCATTGCCCAGGCCGGGGTCCAAGGCGTGCTCGACCCCAATTCCATTGTCGTAGTCGATCTCGCCAGCCCTAGATGGCGACGGCCGTTTGGAACTGATCGGCCTAGAAGGGAGGGCTTCCGCCTATCCGCCCCCGGACCAGCCGCACGCGCTCCACTGGCGCTGTCTCACTCGTACCAACCCCATTCAGTACGGCCCACCTCAAACCCTGCCCGACGTACCTCTTGCGCAATGTCGGCTCTCCGCAAGAGCCCGTCTTTGCGGCCCCCCGGCAATTCGAGTGCTACGGCACCCCCATTGCCTGTACCATCTACCGTGGATAGGAGTCTCTAAGAACCTGCCGCAGATCTCGTCCAACTGTTCGTCCGTCAGCGGACAATTGTTCGCCATGGCATTTTTCAATACTTTGGCTGCTGACGCGACCCCCAATGCCGGAGATTCTTCGATGAAAGTCCTCGTACGCCAGCGCGATCTCTCCGACAACTACCTGCGCTTCGCCGTGCAGATCGGCGCGGACGGCATCGACATCCACAACGCGGAAAGCCTACCCGGGTTTGCCGAGCAGGGCTACCCGCACCTAGGGACAGTGCCCGGCGGCGGGTACGCCGAAGTCGGTCTCGACGACGGCGACATGAATATGTTCGCCGTACTTGAGACGCTGCGCGGAGTGGGTTTCAACGGCGGCTTACAAATGGATCACTTGCCGCACGACGACGACGACGATGGACAGCGCTCTGCCACCGCCTTTGCCGTGGGCTACACAAAGGCGTTGCTCCGAGCCCTCGATGGGGTGGCGTCATTTGCGCCAAAGACTACATGAGGTCGAGCCATCCTGATTCCCGGCAGCACCCCATCTTACGCCGAGGCAGCCATCGCGACAGGCTCGCCAGTCACCAAGGAGATCCAACGTGAAGGTGGCTAGTGTCGAACTCACCAACCTCGACGTGCCATTCGAGAAATATGCTGGCCAGCACCTGCAGTACTGGATTGCGCCGTGGCGGATCGTTCAGGTATGCAAGCTGACGCTGGACAACGGCGTTGTCGGTTGGGGTGAGACCATCCCGAACGCCACCCATGCCCGGGTACCGGACGACATCGCAGAGCGCATCGTCGGCGAAGAGGCAGCTGCTCTATTATGGCGCGACGAACTCGGCGCCGGCGTGCAGATCGCCCTGTTCGATGCCGTGGCGAAAAACGAGAACGTCCCCATCTGCGACCTGCTTGGGCCGCAGGTACGCAACGGGTGTCCGATCTCCTGGTGGACCTGCGACATGGGGCCGGAAGATTGGGCTCGACAGTGCGAGATGGCGGCTGCGCGGGGGTACATGTCGGCCAAGCTCAAGACGAGGCCGTGGCAGGATTTGCACGCCTGCCTACAGGCGGTGCTGCGCGTAGTTCCGCCGCAATTTAAACTCGACCTCGATTTCAATGGCCACCTAGTGAATGCCGCCAATGCGGTCCCGCTGCTAAAATCGCTCGAACAGTACGAGCAACTGGCGATGATCGAAACTCCGATACCGCAGGAGGATATCGCCGGCAATCTCCAGGTTCGGTCGCGGATCAACCGGCCCATCGCCATGCACGTGGATAGGCCGCCGATCATGACGGTGCTGCGCGACGATATCGCGGACGGCCTGATTATCGGGGGCGGTGCCTCGCAGCTAATGCAACAGCAGGCCGTAGTAGCGGCCGCCAACAAGCCGTTCTGGCTGCAACTGGTCGGCACCGGCATCACCACAGCTTGGGCGGCTCACGTGGGGGCGGTCTGCCCCGAGGCCCGGTGGCCGGCCATCACCTGCATGAACATCTACCAGAGTCAGTTGCTGAAGAGACCGATCGAGGTGCAGGGCGGCTACTACCCGGTTCCCGCAGGGCCCGGTCTGGGTATCGAGATCGATGAGGCGGTAGTGCAGAAGTACGCGGTGGACTACTCGACGGTACGCGAGGTTCGCCACTTTTATCGCTATGTCCGCTCCGGCGGCGAGCGCACGCACATCGCCGGCAACAGGAGCGCTTTCCACGGGCGTTACCGGCAAGCCGGACTACCCCTTTTCGAGGCCGGCTCGACGCTCGAGGTCATCGCCGACGACGGCAGCAGCGAATTCGCCGAGTTCTACAGCGAGATCGAGCGGCGCGGCGTCCTCTTCGGAGAATGAGAATCATGCCCAACTACTGCCCTGACTCCCACGACTGGCAACGCCGCAGCCCCGCCCAAGCCGACTTCGACGCCGACAAACTGGCCGCGGCATTGGCCTTCGCTCAGACCCAAGAGATCCAAGCCTCTACCAATTTGGCCGACATGCTGCCCAAGGGCGACCGCCACCCCAACGACCGTCCCTTAGGCCCGCTCAAAAAACGCGGCCCCACCGCCGGCCTGATCGTGCGGCAAGGGTATCTAGTCGCCACCTTCGGTCCAGTCGATAGCGTCGAAGTCACCTTCAGTTGCGCCAAGAGCTATATCTCGGCTGTGGCCGGAGTGGCCTTTGACCAAGGATTAATCCGCGATCTAGACGAACCCGTCGGCCGCACAGTCTTGGATGGCGGCTTTGCCGCGCCGCAAAATCAGTCCATCACTTGGCGTCATTTGCTGCAACAAACCAGCGAATGGGAAGGCGAGCTCTTCGGCATCCCCGATTGGATCGACCGCGGTCGCGAGCTAGGCCAAGGAGCGGCCGAAGCCACGGTGGGCGGCGCAGCTTCCAGCGCCGACAATTACCGCTCTCTGGAGCCGCCCGGCACCTTTTGGGAGTATAACGACGTGCGCGTCAATCGCACGGCCCTCAGCCTGTTGCGCCTTTTTCGCGGCCCCTTGCCCCCTGTGCTCAAAGAAACCATCATGGACCCCATTGGGGCCTCTTCCACTTGGGAATGGCACGGATACGAAACCTCCTATGTCGAGGAAAGCGGCCAACGGGTCCAATCCGTCTCCGGCGGCACGCACTGGGGCGGCGGCCTGTGGATCACCTCCTACGACCACGCCCGCTTTGGCCTGCTCTTTCAGCGGCGCGGGCGCTGGAACGACCGCCAGCTCCTCTCCGCACAGTGGATTGACCACTCCCTCACCCCTTGCTCCATCAAGCCCGAATACGGTTTCCTATGGTGGCTCAACCACCAGCACAGCATGTCCGATTTGGCCTGCCTCGACAGCTTTGCGGCGCGCGGGGCCGGCGGCAACATCGTCTTCATCGAGCCGGAGCGCGAGCTAGTCATCGTCCTGCGCTGGTGCGGCAACGCCAAGGCCGTAATCGACCGCATCCTCGCCAGTGAAGTTTAAGGGACGCCTGAGTCCTCCCAACTGACGTTACGCAGCCTTGTATCGTCGCCCCTTCGACAAGCTCAGGGGCCGAAGCCTGCCCCTGCCGAAGCCTGCCCCTGCCGAAGCCTGCCCCTGCCGAAG
>VXOR01000102.1:3154-25787 GCA_009840005.1 Gemmatimonadota bacterium | reverse complement strand
AGCTGTTGCCCAAACCCTGAGCGCGGGCACCCGAGCCCACATTCTGAATGTTGACGACCCCCTCGCTTGCAGTTGCCAGCAGGGCCGCGCAAGTGATGCTAATTGCAATTTTCATACGCTTGCCTCCTCCACTTGGTGAGATGCGCTTGTACTGTGTATGGTATATTAGTATAAATATATAAACTACTAGTAGTCAATCAAAAATAGCTCCAATCGCACCACTTGCCAATTCCTTGACGAATTAAGGCCGTATGGTCGTTATTATGAATTTCCTATGGAATTATGGAATGTATCTCTAAACCCACGAGGTGAACTTTGACCACTATCAAAGCAACTAATATCGTCCGGCACGAGGGGCATGTCAGCCGCCAGCAACGAGAAAGCCTGTTGCGCCAACAAGGGGTATTGCTCTGGTTGACGGGCTTGCCGAGTTCGGGCAAAAGCACGATTGCCTATACTGTCGAACACGCTTTGGCCGCTAGTGGTCATTTGGCCTATGTGCTAGACGGCGACAACATCCGCTTTGGGCTCAACAAAAACTTGGGCTTTTCTGCTGACGACCGGGCGGAAAATATCCGGCGAATCGGCGAGGTAGGAAAGCTCTTTGTCGATGGGGGTTTCCTAACCCTCGCCAGCTTTGTCAGCCCCTATCGAGCCGACCGCGACGGAGTACGGGCGCTAATGGCAGAGGGCGATTTCGTCGAAATTTTTGTCAATACCCCAATTGAGCTGTGTGAGGAGCGCGACCCCAAGGGCCTCTACAAAAAAGCCCGAGCCGGTGAGATACCCAATTTTACCGGTGTTTCAGATCCTTATGAAGAACCTGAAAAGCCTGAATTGGTCATCGAAACCGACACAGCAACGCCCTCGGAGGCGGCCGCGCAGGTCATAGACCTAGTAGAAAAGATGGGCAAAATCCAACCCATACAGACTTGAACAAACCCACCCAGTCTATTCCTTCCGCCATGTATCAGGGGATCGCCAGATTCCCTGTTTTGCGTTTGCCAGCGCGATGCACAAGATGCTGAAACAAGCCCTCCAGTACGGGCTGAGCTTAGGCCTAATGGGGCTTTTTATTTATTGGGCCTTTGAGGGGATAAACCGCGGCGAACTCTGGAATGCCATGACCGGCATTTCACCGGCTTGGGCCGCGGTCATGTGCGTCGCAACACTGGGGACCTTAGTCTTGCGGGCTTGGCGCTGGCAGGTCCTGATGCGACCCTTTGCACCGCAGGTAAGTAATCTCAACGCGTCGCTCGCCTTAGCTATATGCTATGCGGCCAATGTGGTCGTGCCGCGCTCAGGCGAGGTTCTGCGGTGTGTCAGTCTCAAGTGGACCACCGGGGCGAGCATCAGCGCCTTGATGGCCACGATAGTGGTGGAGCGCATTCTCGATCTGTTTTGGCTCATCGTCTTGTTCTGGCTCATCGTCTATATCGATATTGCCCTGCCCGTACTTTGGATGCCGGGCGGTGCCGATCGGGACACCGTCGGCCTACTAGTCCTAGCCGGCTGCTTAGTTGCGCTCGGTGCCTTGGTCTTGGTATCGGTTTATCGGGAAAAAATTTTAGCTTTAATTCGCCCGCTACTGGCACGGCGCGCTTGGGGAAGCGGCGAGCGGGTCCTCGAAATCATCGAGACCTTCATCGGCGGGCTTTCCGCCCTGCGGCAACAGCCGACAGCGTACTTCGAAATTTTCGTCAGCTCGGTCCTGCTCAATGCAGCCTATGTATTTATTGTGTACGCGGCTTTTATCGGCATGGGCCTGCATCAAACATACGACCTCGACACAGCCGCAGCGCTGGCGATCATGGCTATCTCGTCCATCGGGGTGATCATTCCGACGCCTGGGGCGATCGGTTCGTATCACTTCCTCTTCGGCGAAGCCATGCACCGCCTCTACTCGGTGCCTCTCGCCACCGCCTTGGCCTGCGCCACGTTGACCCATGCTTTAGCAACGCTGACCTATGTCTTCGTTGGCGGCCCAACTCTGCTGTGGCAGTGGCATCGGAGCAGGCGAAGCAGTTTAGAAGATCCAGACGATTAGGATCGATCCGCCCACGTAGCCGAAGGCCTCTATCAGCCCGGCCCCTACATTTGGCTGCTCCTCGACCTGTTCGGCCCCCAAGCGCACGCTGGGTGCCAAGAGCATATCAGTCAACTTGTGGATCGCGTAGAGCGCGACAAAACCAAAGACCACGTCCATGCCAAAAATTTTGAGGCTTTCGATCCACCCCGTGTAGTCGCCGGCCGCGGCGATGCTGACGATATTGCCCATGCCCACCAGCACACCGCCGAACGCCAAGCCGACCGCGGCATTATCGCGTTCTAGTTCGCGGTGAACCGAATGCGGGGTAATCCACTCGTAGAGTAGCCCGGCCACCACCAGCACCACTTGCGCCAGTAGCCAGAAAACCACGCCACTCCACAGCGGCCCCTCTCCCAGTACAATGGCCAAGACAATCAGGCCATTGGCAATGTGCATCCCTGCCTCGACAAAGGCCGTCCCTATATTCTGATCCTCGACGACCTCTTTACGACTATTGAAGTGGGGCAAGAGCACCCGCTCGCAGAGCACGCCAGCGATGAGCATCAAGACAATCGATAAGAGGCCGTATTGGGCAATGCCAATCAGATCGGCTTGCCAGCCCAGCGAAGGACCGCTCAACGCCCCCCCCAGAGCTAGGCAAATCCCAAAAAAATAACCGCCCACTGCAACGGCCATCGCGTGGTTGTTGCGGCCGAAGAGTTCATCTTTGAGATCGACCCGGCGAAAAACTCGGGCATATATCTGCTTGGCGATAAAGAGCAGGACAAAAGCCTCTAAGAGATAGACTAAGCTCTGAGCCATCGTCATTAGAATATCCACTGCGTTCCCCCTATTTTCCAAAGCGCGAGGAACCGCGTCCCCACCCGGAGGTGGTGCGGCCCATACGGTTTTTGACTTGACCACTAAAGGCTTGGCGACGGCTTTGCTGGCGCTGGTAGAATTGCGGTCGCGTCTTTTGGGTCTGCGAGCCGCGCGACCCAAAAGTGGGCCGGCCCCCTTTTACCGGCCCGTAGTACGGACGACCCCTTTCCCGGTTGCGGCGGTAGTCCTCCCAATCGCCCCGGCCAACGCCCCATCCCCCCATTAAGTGGCTCATCAGCGCGTACTGGCCGTAAAATTGCCAAAATCCACCGCCGCCCCAAAATCCGTACTGGGGATTGCCGACGTATTGATAGCCGGGCGGGTGCGCTTGACTGGTGCCGGTGCGGCGGCCGTCAAGCGATTTGGAAGCCACGACCATGCCGACATACTTTTCGTAGCGGTAAAAGGTCTCTTCGCGGACTTCCATCCAATCGGTACGGCGCTCCTCGTACACGATGGTATCGCGCCCGGCAACGCGCTGTCCCGCAGCGGTCAACACCTGAAAGCGCAGGGCGTAGTCGGGAAAAAACGAGCCTTCGATGCGAGTATCATCGACGATCAGGGAATACTCGGGATAGCGATCTAAGTCGCGTATTAGCTCTCGCACCGGGTCTTTTGACCCGCAGGCGATCAGGCCCCACAACGCCAAGGCCGCTACGCGCCAAGCCATTTCAAGTGCCCTCCTCCACCGGCAGGATGTCGGTGAATTGGTATTCTTCTACTTCCAAGCCTGCGTATGCGGCAAATTCGCGCTCGCCCCACTGGCTGATAAAAAGCACTTTGCCCTCTTCCCCCTCAAACGACCAGTTGACAAACTCGCGCTCCGCATCGGTGCTGTCTTTGCGATACAGGCCCGCGTCGCTCGTGCTCCCCACGTATTCATCACCCTCAAACCGGACAGTTTCAGGCGGGTCGCCATCGGCAATGATCTCCGCGGCAATATCGCCTTCGATTTCGTTGATGCCAATCGACCGCGTTAAAGTCCAATAGGCTTTGCCGTCTTCTACGGCGCGTTCGAGGAAGCGCACCTGACCATCGGCCTGCAATTCCCATTCCTCAGTGCTGTAGCCTTCGTAGTCATAGCTTCCACGGCCTGTAACCTGCCAAGTTTTGAGGTCGTAATCGACTAGAAAGCCCACTTTCATGGTGCTGAGCGAATACTCCCGATAGGTCGGTTCTTCCTCGTCTTGGCGACCACCGAACCATTTCCTTAAACCCATCTGGCATGTCCTTTCAAAACTTAGTATCCATACCTTGTCGATAATAACGCGCCAGCACCGGCCTATCAAGTCGGTTCGCCTGCACAGGCAAGCGACTCATATCGCCGTCGAACACCGCAAGGGCACTCCAGACTTGGCGGTCGAGATAGCGCGTGGGAACCGCAAAATCGACCGCGGTCGGATCCAGCTCGGCGGGTCCCGCCAAGTGGAACCCCCACTCGCCAAAAGAGGGCACGTGCAAGTGATAAGAGTGGACGGCAAAGCCCGCTCCCTCCAAAGCGGCGGCAATGCTCCAGTACGCCTCGCGTACGTGATACGGGCTAGAAGCCTGAGTCGCCAAGACGCCTTGCGGGCTGAGCAACTTGCGGCACAGCCTATAAGCCTCGACCGAATAGAGTTTGGCCAAGCTCTCCTCGCGAGGGTCCGGCAAGTCGATTAGTATCGCGCCATACGGCATGTGTTCGCGCTGCAAAAAGACAAAACCATCTTCGTTGATCACGCTCACTTGGCGGCGATTCAAGGCATTGTCGTTGAGCCGGGTCAGGTAGATGTTGCGCTGGGCCAACCGCGTTACCGCGGGGTCGAGATCGACTAAATCGACGTGCTGGACCTCCTCGTATTTGAGCACCTCCCGCGCTGTCAGCCCGTCTCCTCCCCCAATGATGAGAACCCTTTCGCGAGAGGGAGCCAGCGCCATAGCCGGATGGACTAGGGCTTCGTGGTAGCGGTGTTCGTCAATGGAAGCGAATTGCAAGTGCCCGTTGAGATAGAGCCGCAGGTGTTCGTCGCGCCGGGTCAGGACGATTTGCTGGTAGGCCGATTGCTCGCTGTGGACGATGCGATCTTCGTAGAGGTCGCTTTCCCACCACACCCGCAACCCCTCCCCTTGCCAAGCCAACGCCCCCAAGGCCGCAATAACCGCAAGCGCTTGCGCCCCTAGCCAGCGAAAGGTGCGCGGCTCTAGCACCTCCTTAAACGCAAACACCACGCCAAGACCGAGGATCGCGTTGACTAAACCGGCGACCAACGCCGTATGCAGGCTGCCGAGGAAGGGCAACAGGATATATGGGAAGAGCAACGAGGCCAGCAAGGCCCCCAGGTAATCGAGAGATAAAACATTCGACAGCGCCGCACGCAGCGTACCGTGACCGCGCAAAAGCCGGGTGATCAGCGGCACTTCCAAGCCGACCAACGCGCCAATCGCCGTGCTTAAGGCCAACATACCGGCCCTAAAGTGGTCGGTGTATCCATAGAGCACGTAGAGCACGCCGACCGAAACCCCACCCAAAAGCCCCAGCCAAATCTCTAGCTGGGCTAGTCGCGTCAACAGCAAGTCGTCGGCGACAAAACGCGAAAGCCAAGAGCCAAGCCCCATCGCAGCGAGAAAAAAGCCGATGGTCAGGGAAAACTGCTCGACGCTATTGCCGAGGAAGTAGGACGACACACTGCCGATGAGGAGCTGATAGACGATGGCGCAGACCGCGGCCGAAAAAATGGCTACCAGCAAAAACAGCGCACCCAGCCTAGGCATCCGCAAGCCCTCCCAGCGAGGAGGGATACGCCACGCCGAGGCAGTCCATAGCTTGCTCCGCCGCCAGAATACCGGAAAATATGGCTTCTTCGCACAGGGGCAGCCCAGTCGCATCGCACGAAGCAAAAAATATTCGCTCCATTGGCTGCTGCCGCCAACCAGCCATCGGCCCCCAAAGCAACCCAGGACTGGGCCGCATCATCCCGTGCCCCCAGCGATATAGATCAACGCGCTCTACGAGGTCGTCTAGCTCCGGGTGAACTCGGCGCAAATCGGCCATGATCTGTTCGGTCCAGAATGAATGGTCCTGCGCGAGCAAGGCGTGCCGGGCGTCCGCGAGTTGATCGACAAAGGGCCAATAGTACAGCAACACGCGACCGCCCCCGCCCTGCTGGTGGTCGGCGACCACATAGCCCAGTGACGGGCTGTCGTACAAGACATTGTCCCAAGTCGTCTGCGAGGCAGCAAGCGGCTCTTTGAGGAAAATCGCCGCTACCAGCCAAGGGCTATATTCGATAGCCGCCATAGCTTTGGCCTGTGCATCCGGCAGGTCTACAATCGCGTAGGGAGCTGTGTGGAGCTTGCCAGCGTACACCACGGCCCGAGCGGTCAGTTGTCGCTTTTCCCCAGTGGTCAAGTCGATGTATCCCAACCGCACCTGCGACCGCTCCTCGGCTAGACGAGCCACTAGAGCCTGTCGCTTTATTTCGTTCTTCCCCAACCTATTAGCGAGTTGCGTAACGAGGTGCCCGTTGCCCTCGGGCCACGTCAGCGTGTGGGCTGGATACGCCTCCTCGATCCGGTAGTCGTAGAACCTACAGGCATAATAGTGAATCCCGGCCCAAGCCGAGACCTGGGCTGCTGTGCTGCCGTAGTCGTCTCGACAGGCGTAATCGACCAGCCAGCGGAGCCGGTCATCGTGCCATCCTTCTTCGCGGAGGTACTGGGCCATACTGATCTGGTCCAAACGCCGCACCCGTGAATCGGCCGTGCTGTAGCGCAACGGCATGGCAAAGGCCCGGCGGCCATCCCGACCGCGATGCAAGGTCCAGCGCAGCATCGCGTCTTCAAAGCGCAACAACGCTTCGCGCTCCCGGCTCGATGCGTCGATAAACGGATCTAATCCATCGGTCCAGCGACCCCGATAGAACAGCCGTTCATGCGGCCAGCGCAGCATCGTCCCAGCGGCAACCAGCGGCTTATTCGCCGCGTCGTAGCCGTCGATGACGCCTAGATCTTGCAGTATTTCGTGGATGCAGTCGGCTTCGGCAGGAGGGATGTTGATGTAGTGAGCGCCCCAGGGAAATATCTGGTCGCCCCATTGGCCGCTGCGACTGGTGCCTCCTAGCTGGTCTTCGAGGTCGAGGAGGAGAATCCGCTCCACCCCCGACCGACGCAACTTCCACGCCGCAGCCAAGCCAGAAATCCCACCTCCGACAATAGCGACATCGCAGGCGTGGTCTGCCGCGTCAAAGTCCTCCCAAGAATGCACATCGCGCAGCAGGTGCCCACGCGGCGGTCCCTCGTTGACGATCCGCCCAGGAATTCGCCGCCGCTGCTGGTCGGACGAGCAACTGCTCCATGCGGCCCAGCTACCAGCGGCGAGGGCGCCGAAAAATTGCCGGCGGCTAAGGGCCTTCATCCCATCTCTGCGCCCATCTGCGTTCATCTGCGGATAGTCAGCCGCCGGGACTTTAGAGCACAGCCCTTATTTTGCCGTCTTCATTCTGGCCTTGAGCTGGGCCAGCGAATCATCGACCTTGGCTCCCTTGCTGTCGGCGAGGGCCTTGTTGATCTCATCGTCAACGCTCGTCGCTGCGTCGCCCATATCGCCATAGGCTTCGGCGAGGGCTTCCTGCTCTTCGGTCTTTTCCTTCATCCGTTCGAGCAGGGCCGTGGTGCCCTTGGAGTCGATGTTGGCCAAGTGCTGGTTGATCTTGCGGGTGGCGTTGGCGGTTTTGGTGCGCGCCTTGAGGGTTACCAGATCGTTTTCGTACGAGGCGATTTTCGACTTCAGATCGTTGACGTTGCTCTGTAGCTTGGTGGCCATCGCCTGTTGGGCTTCGGCTTGCTGCGAGGCTTCTGTGTGCCTGCTCTGAGCCTCCTCGACGCGGGTCAAGGATTCGCGCGCCAAGCGGTCGGCTTCAGCCTCCTCCATCTGGCCAGACTCGGCCTTTTGCAACAGCAGCATGGCCTTGCGCTCGTAGTCTTCGGCGCGCCGGCGATGGTCTTCGGACTCGCGGCTGAGCCTGATGGAAATCGCCTTGACCTCGGCGAGGGCTTTGAGACTTTCCTGCAAGTCCTTTTTTAAGTCGCGGATCGCTTGCTCGCTCATCTTAATCGGGTCTTCGAGCTTATCCACTATGGCGTGGGCCTCGGCCTGCCCCGTCTTAAACAAGCGTTGAAATATACCTGCCATGTTCTATCCTCCTATTGGGCGGCGAATCCCAGTAATTCCTCCCCGTGCTCGGCCAAACCGAGGCTGAGGGAGTTGATTGTGCTTTCCAGTTCGTTTAAGTCCAAATTTTCCAGCGCCAGCGTATTGCGATAGAGCAGTGAATCGCCTTCCTCGTTGAGGACGAAGGCCCCAAAAACCAAGTCGCGGTTCATCTGCAAAATCCGCTTATAGGTGTCGGCGGCCTCAGCCGCGACTTTGAGGATAAGCTGCTCGATCACCAGCACTGTATCCTCGCAATCAACGACGAGGTTTTGCACTCCCCGCTCTTCGTCGTTGACGATGATGATTTCCTCTTCGGGTATTTCCTCGGCAATGGCAAGGCCCAACTCGAGAACATACTCCTTTACGGTGGCAAAATCAGCCATAAGCTGCCTCCAATGCTAGTTAATGGGTCGTCAGGGATTTCTCTAGCTCTTTATAAGCATGCGTCAACTGGGCGCACAGCGCGTTGGCCACCTCGCGCTTGGCCGGATCCTGGGCGTGGCGGTCGGGGTGGTACTGCTTCATCAACCGCTTCCACGCCGTCTTCACCGCCTCTAGATTAGCTCCATAGGGCAGCTCCAGATTGGCGTAATACCCGGCGAGGACCGGGTCTTCAGCCGGTTCAGGAGGCGACTCCGGAGGCTGCCAGTGCTCGTAGGCATCGCTCGGCTCGCTAGATGAAGTGTGCGCTCGCACGACGCGGAATATGCGCGCAAGTAAGTCCATAAACGGCGAAAATACAAGGGATCGTGGTCCTTGTCCACCCCTTCAATAGGCGAGGGAAGAAACGGCTTTTTTAATGGAAAAGTAAACTACCGATAACACCGATTAAACTCAACGCGGGCGAGAGGCTGATTCTCTCGTCCGCATTTTTTTTGCAAAAAACTGAAGAAAGTTCTTGACACGTAAGTTTTTTTTTTTCCTACACTTACGTCGTTTTTGGGCTTCAAAACGGCCCCTTAATCGCGGTGATAATTGGTGCGCGTCTTTGTCGCCCCCGCTTGGGTGCAAAAGCTCCGACGCCGCATCGAAACCGTCTATGCCCAATGAGCCCAACGCTTCCATGTCCAAACCATCAAAGTCCGCGATCCGCGGCTTATGCAGAGCCTATGGACCACCAAAATACTCACCCATGCCATCTGGGTATGGACCAACATACGCCTCAAACGAGAGCCGCTGGATTTCGCCGGATTGGTCCAACTGTAAAAGTCCCACATCACGTCTTTCTCGCTCATCGTCGGCACGGGGTCGGCGATGTTCTTATCAACCCTTTTCCATGGAGAGATACCATGAAAAGTCGCATGAAGTGTTTTTCTATCCTCGCTCTGATAGCCTTTGGTTTCGGCTATACGGATTTGCTGGTGCGTCCCTGTTGGGCGCATAATAACGGCAGCCGCTCGCATCTCTTGCTTCATGGAGTCGATCATGCCGTGCATGATGCCATCAATGATGCAAGAGATGCAGTAGATGCTGCCGTAGACGCTGCAGTAGAGGAACTCAACGAGTGGGTTGATTCAGGGGGGGAGGTGATTCATTTTGTCTCTTCGTTCTCGTTCTCTTCGGGCAATTCGGGCAATTCGGGCATTTCGAACGTGGATTATTCGGATCCGCCGAACAACCCAACGTGGTCGTGTGCTCTTTGTGGCGCAGACCTTAATTACATGACAGCTCAGTCGCATGACTGTTCTCAGCATATACCACCAGGAGGGAATTCGGATGTTTCTCCTGAGTTGGAGAATAATCCTAAGGTTGAGGACGATGAGGACGATTAGGAACCGTCGTCTAATAATCTAATAAGAAGTGAGTTGAGAGACGCGCCGGGGGGCTGGCCTACGGCGCGTCCCTTTTTAGCGTGGGTCCTATCCGATATTCCCGTTGAAGTCGTCTCCAACCCACCCCTCGGCTCCGTGCGAATTGGATACGTTTTGCCCGATTTCCTTATTGACTGATGTTACGCAGTTTTCCAAAAAATCCTCCATTTCGCCCCAGTATCTTGGGTCAACAGGCTTCAATAAACCACAAGATAGTGAGCCACTGCGTAACATCAGTTATTGAGATGACTGTAGGCACCGCTCAGTTCGCCGGCCGCAGTGTGCGCCCGCACGACGCGGAATATGCGCGCAAACAAATCTATAAATGGCGGAGATACAAGGGCTAATAGACCTTGTCCGTCCTCAATAGGGGAGCGAAGAAACGGCCTTGTTGATAATCGACAAAGCCGCGCTGAACATGCCGACCAAGGCCATGCCAACCCCAAACCCCACGAACAAGACCATGGCGTATTGCCGCCATTGCTGCATGCCGTACCGCTTCCAAAAGTAGTGCCGAGCTAGCAGGGCACCAATGATTTGCAAAATGAGATTGTGCGGAAGGCCGGTGACGCTCTGGACGTATCCCCAGATCATAAAGATCGGCATCCCCAAAAAGGTCATAGTGAAATACGCCACCAAGCCGAAGCCGGCTGCGCCGATGATGATGGGCCACTTCCTACCGCCGAGGGGATGGTGCGTATCCTCGTCAATCAGGCCGTCGCCATCGTCGTCGCGGTTGTTGACCAGCTCTTCGTCAATGCCCTCAATGGCCCCCTCCCGATAGGTCAGGCCTAGGGGGAGAGACGACGCATCGGCCACCAAACCTTGAAGCCGATCTCCATCCCGCTCCCACTCGACTAACACCGTAGCCGCGGTCTCCTCCACAACCGCAGCAAAGGCAGCCACCACCGCCTCGCTCTGCCACGTATCCTGCTCAATGCTTTGGCCGTTGATCGTCATAAGGTAGTCGCCGGCTTGCAAGCCCAAGCGGTGGCCTAGCCCCGCTTCGGCTACGGTGGCGACGCGCACCGCATCGTATTCGGTCCAACTCTCGACGAATGACGTGTCCGCCGCAAACTCAAGTCCCAGTGCTTCCCCAGATCGACGCACTACAGCACGACGCATGGTTTTCTCATCCCGTTCCCAAGCGGCAAACACCGAGTCCGCTCCCTGGGTAAAATACCGATTAATCCGCTCAGTATCCCATTGCGGGATGCGGAGTTCGACGCCGTTTACCACGCGGATGCGGTCGCCGTCGGCCAGTCCAAGCTGGCCTCCTACTCCCTCCGGCTCCACACTCTCGACGAGAGCCGCGATATTGAGGTCTCCGTCGTCGTCCTTGCGGTTGCCGGTAAAGCGCATGTCCTGCCACAGAACCTCAAAGAGCAAGGGCATGTCCGAAGATCGTTGCAAAGCCTCGCCGTCAAAGCTGGGCAGGCGATCCACTTCAAAGTAGAAATCAACCGAATCGCCCGGAGCCAAATTGATCGCAGCTCGGAAGTTGGGGTTCGGCGTGGCAATGGCCATGCCGTTGGGAGGCCAAAGTAGCTGGGGACCATCCGACGGAGTACCCGCCTCGGCGTCGATCCGCTGGGCGGCCTCTGGAGGCGGTGGTGCGTCCCCGCCGCTGAAGTCCGTGTAGAAGTATCCGGTCTGCGACCAAGGTTCATAGTCGCGCTTTACCGGATCCGGTACCTCTAAATCCCTAGTGGTACTTACCCGCCAGTACCACCAACGACCGTCCTCCAAATTGGGCGGGCTCCACACGACTTGGCCATTGGGCACAATATCCCCTTCCAACTCCTCTCCGGCGCGCCACATTTTGCTGTACATCGTGGCGGAGTAGGCGAGTGCCCGGTCAAAGGCCTGCAGCGGCCAATAGATTTGCGCGTATGGGTAGCTCTCCGAGGGAATAGGACCCAAGCGCCAGAGGAAGGTCCAGTACATCAGACTAACCCCTAAGACGATGGGCAACATAAAGAGCTCGGCTTTGAGCAGACTGGTAAACTTCATCCCGGTCAGTTCGACGACCCTAAACCCCTCGGCGTGCCCGCCAAAGTTGCGGGCCGGAAAGGGCACGAACCATATTTCGACCCCGCGAAAGCCGGTCATAAAGCGGATGGCGTCTTCGACATGGGGAATCGAAACGTTCCGGCCAACCAAGCCATCGAGCCGGGCGCTGACAAAGGACATGATCGGCGCCCAAACAAAGGCGATGAGCACGAAAAGCACCAACAGGCCGGTGCTGACCAAGGCGGGAAACAAGGTCTTGGCCAATACGATCGGATAGATCGCCGCTACGCAAAACAGCGAAGCGCAGACCCACAGATTGAAATCGCCGCGGCCTAGGTGTTTTAAGCAGTACCCCCTCACCTCGGCCGGGCGGTGGCAGTCCGAGTGCTTGCACATTCCCTGCTGATCAGCCCCTTGGAGCTTGAGCTTCTCCCGCAATTCGGCCTGCTTTTCGCGGCCAGTGGAAAAAAGCTGGTGAAAGCTGACTATGGTGACCGCGATGGTAATGCCAATGGAAAAGGCGCGCCAAAAGTCGATTCCAGTGACGATGGAGGTTTCGATGGTGTACATGCCGAGTTCCCAGCGCGGCAGATAGCCCCATGCGTAGAGAACGGGACTGACGGCCGTGTGTAGCATCACCCCGGCAAAAGAGCCGATCACCCCCCAGAAGGGCATGAACAACCCGGCGAATACCGCCCCCAAACTCGTAGAGATCCCCAGCGGCGCAGCCTGTATGATATTGCCTAAATAGGGACTCAATTCCCAGAAGGGAATCGGCAAGATCTCCACTTTGGAACCCCAGATCTCGGTGACGACCGGGACCCCTACATAAATGCCCCCGAACGACGCACCGATAACCGCACCAATGCTGAACACTGGCCACTTCCACGTCTCTCGCTCGGCACCCGAATCCTCGGCCAGTGCCATAGCGCTCAACGCCGACATGGGCGCGGTGGGAAAGGGCAATTGCTCGCGGTCGGAAACGAGCCGGAAGAGCATGTAGCCGGTCGTAAACCAAGCGATGCGGCCCATGATCGTCCCAACCACCAACAGCAGGATCGGAGTCAACCAGTCGCGGTGAATAAAGGTGCGCTCGGCAATGGCCTCCGAATCGGGTCCGGGTACCCACCACGACGGCAAGCGGTGCGCTATCCCGAATAGCTCGGCTTCGGCCGAGGTCACAAAGTACTGACGCCAGAGCAAGTCGAGGAACGCGCCCTCTCCGCCAGCGATCAAGGCACCGGCGACGTACACTAACAGGTAAATTTCTTGGCGTCTGAGCGCGGCAAATGATCGCTTCGAGATCTCTAAAAAGAGGATCACCGTCACCCATTGCGCCGCCACGCCTATATCGATACCCGCGTACAGCCCGAGGAACATCTCGCCCGGGGTCATAATCAGCGAGATGAAGAGCACGCCGATAATGGTACGGCTCGTAAAGCCCTCCTCAAAGCGGTCGGGGGCTTCGAGCAAAGCGCGGTACTCATCAACCTCGCCCCACTGGCGCTCCTTTTTTTTATCGCGATCAAATAGCTGCTGAAAAGACGCAGACAGTCTTTGAAAAAACGCTTCCATCATTCCACCTGCTCAACTTCTGCGGACTCGGCCAACATTTTCTCGGCGACTCCGCGGTGGTGGGCTTTGGATTCTGCGGCGAGGGTGTGCCAGAGTAGGAACTCTTTCCGCAACCCATTGATAAAGCGGTGGTTGACCCGCTGCCAGAAGGTGTCCTGACCGCTGATCCGCTGAATGTAAATCTCCACTGTATAGACGGATTTGACCTCGGTGGGCAAAAATTCGAGCTGCATGAACTGGCTCACCCCCATGTCAAACGGCGCCAGCCACAGCAGGAGCTGCACCGCGTACTCCGGCCCGCGCTCGCCGGCTTCCTCGACCAACTGGACCTTCTCGGCGTAGAAGTCGCCGATGGACTCCTCGCTATAGGCACTGAAGTAACCGGCCAAAAAGCCGCACAAGCCCCGCACTTCCCCCTCGCTGACCATAAAGGGGAACTCCATCTCCCAGCGGTCTCCGTCAGGAGCCGGTGGCGTCCAGCGCCGCACCGTATCCGGCACGGCCGTGCGGGCTGCTACCCTCGCCGGATAAATAGTCGAAAGCAAGACCACAGCCATCACAATTAGCGCCGAGACAATCGCCGCCATCGACGAGTAATTGAGGCTCAGGCCCCGTAGCAAATCCAACGCCAGAAGTGCTTTGCCCAAACTCTGGCCGAGAATATAGCCCAAGGTAACACCAATAATCGCATAGACACATGCTTCAGCTACAAAGAGCAATGCGATATGCAGCGGTGCCAACCCCACCGACGAATAAATGCCGATCTCGCGGAAGCGCTCATAAACAGCCCCCATCATCGCATTGAGCACAATCAACGCAGCGATAAACATCGGGATCACCAAGGCCCCCAAACCCTCGACATCGGGAGACCCAATCGAGGTGTAGGAAAACACCTTAGTCGCGGATTCGCCCGGCTCCTGCAGGCCGGCAAAGAGCGTAATGGCCAGACGCAGGAGAAAATCTTCAATCAACTCCTGTGCGTGCTCCCCATCCTCCATCCGCACCGCCACCGAGCGCAACATTCCTCCTGTCTCCCGCAACGTCCCATAGGGCAAGACCAGTACATTGTCGGCCTCTAGGTGGATGAACGGGCGAATATCAAGCGCGGATTCATCTACGGCGATGCTCATCTTGTCCTCGGCCACCGGCCCCAATGCTTGGGCACTCGACATCTGGAAATCCGCTGGCGTCAGCGGCTCGTCGTCGAGGTCGCGAATATCCTCAAACAGATCGGGATCGAACACGCCCCGCACCACTAAGTCCCGACCAAATACCCGCACCGTCGTCGTGCCCAGTTCCGCTAGCCCGATGCCCAGCGCCGCGGCCATGCCCTCGGCCATCAGGCAGGACGCCTCGTCCTCGCGCGCGAAGAAGCTCCCGCCCACTAGCGCCTGATCGATGCCGGTGACGCGCACTTCCTCCGGCACCAGCCCCAGCATCCCCGTCGCCCGCACCACCGAAGTATCCCCGAAGACCTCGATGTACTTCTTCTGCTCGTCGTCAAAGGCGACATACCAATTCCGCGGCACGACCACCCCCTCGGTGGCGAAATGGGAGTGGGCGTAGTCGAGCGTCGGGCGGTTTAGCACATTCCAGTTGCGGTCGCGGATCAGCACCCCTTCGTAGGTCCCCTCGTGATCCATCGCAAAGGCCATATAGCGGATCTGGGTATTGAAAGAAGTGAAGGAGAGCACCGTAAAGGTGAGCAGGACCAAGGTCAGCAAGGTCAATCCGGTGCGCAGCTTGCGCCGCCGCATGTTGGAAATGCCGAGCATAAAGGCCGCGTAGCTGGCACTGGCGCGGCTGATATCGGTCTCGTGGACGTGAGCTTCCCTCGCCTGATAGGCCTTCATGTAGCTGTTGAAGCGGGAACTAATCATCGACAGGACAAACGCCGCCATCGCCATGATCGCAAAGGCCAGCAAGATCACCAGTGGATGGGCGATGGCAAAGGCCGGGTGAACTTGGGAAATGGCAATCCAAATCACCAACAACAACCCCCCAAACCCGGCTAGCTGCCAGCGAATATCGGATGCCGCAAACAGCAACCGCTCTCCTAAGAAGGCCGTCGGAATGACCAAGGCGAGAAAAAACACCATCCCGCTAATGACGTCGTTGAGCGTCCCTAGCACTTCTGGATACGCACGCGACGTCACCCCCAAGGCGGCTCGGACATGCCCGACATAGCGCTCCCAATCCTTGACCTCTTCCGCCTCCCGCGCCTTTTCGATCAGGCTTTTGCCGCGCTGGTGCAATCGGGCTAGGCGTTGATTTTCAATGGCGTGCTCGCGCAAGGTGCGTATCCGCGCCTCATTGAGCTGCCACATGTCTTCGACCGCCAACATTCCGGTACGGATCAGCGATTCCTCTCGGAGCGCGTAGCCCCGTCCCCGCGCCTGCTTCTCGTTTTCGTTTCCCTCGCTGTTGAGTAAGAGCATGCGGTTGTCGATGATCATTTTGATGCCGTCGTCCTCGTCGGCGTCCTGCGCTCCGAACACCACGCCGACGGCCTCGACGTCGTCAATCCCCCGCGCCAGCCCGAACTGCCGAGGTTCCACCCCGTTGGCATTGATGACATTGATCCCCTTGAACGACCGGAGATAGCGCGGGTCAATCATGCTGTAGAAGGGCCGCGAAATAGTGGGAAAAACGACGATGATCTTTTCGTTGATATCCCAGCGAATTTTGCTGTCGATCATCCAACCATTCACGACCCCGCCGCTGTACTTTTGCGCCCTTTTCGACAGGTCGGGCGCGAACGCGATCTCCCCAGTCTCCGGCTCGACTTGATAGGCCGCCACCGGATAGGCCCCGGTGCGCAATCCGGCGATATGGGCGATGCCTTGGTCGTCTGTGAGGTGGTACTGTGCCCAGCGCATGCCCTTGTGCGACTTGAACCGAGGATCCACTACTACAATGGCGTTGGCGATCGGACGGTCCGGCACTTGGCTTTTGCGTGGAAACGAGCGAATCTTGACCCGTAGGGAGCGCAATTTGTCCTTGAGCACGGGACCAAAGTCTTCGAGATCGGCAAACAGGTCCTCGTCGTTGACAGCCCGCGCCAGCATGGCGTTGAGCAGGCGGATTTGGCGGGACAAATTGTCGATATTCATCCGCTCTGGCGTATCGAACGGGGTATCGACGATGTAGCGGGCGTCGTTGACAGTAACAAACGACAGCGAGACGATCCCAGCGGTCAGGGCCTGCTCCCCGCTGACCGGGACCCCACCCGGCACAAAGGTTGACCAATCCATGCCGCGAATCGGGCTAATCCCATTGGCCAGCGGCCTTTCCTGCTCCAAACCCAACCGAGCGGACTCCTCCTCGGCATAGGCCGTAAAACGCCGGCCAAAAGGCACGAAGAACCGCTTGAGATCGTAGCTAAAGGTATTGTTCCAAATCCCCAACCCGTCCGACTGACTCGTCAAGTCAATGCAGATGAAGAGTTTTGGCTTGAGCGGCTCTGTCATCCGCTCGGCGTAGTAGGGATGGAGGCGGGCGTGGCGCTCGAGGAAGTGGACAATCCCCTGCTGCGCTTGGAAATGCGCGCCCGTGGCCACCAGCACGACCGGCCGGCGCGGAGGATGGCGCATCAAGTGCTCGGCCAGTGCCAGCAACGCGGCGATGCCGCTGGTCGCTTCGGCCGCCGGAGCTAAGGCGGGAACCACCGACATGCCGTCGTAGTAGCTTTCGATGACAATGGTCTCGTCGGCCAGCGCCGGGTCGGTGCCGGGAAATCGGCCCCAGATATTCCAAGCCTGCTTGCGCTGCCAGTCCATCCGCCCCTTGAGCACTACGGAAGTTGGCTGTTGGACGAGTTGCTCTTTTAGTCGTAGCCCAGCGGCTCTTTCAAGCCAAAAGCGCGGGATGTCCAGCGGTGCGGTGGAGTACTTGGCTGTAGCTTGATTGCGCGTGGTCTCCTCTGGAGCGATGAAGACGATGGCGCGTGCGCCCAGCGACGCGGCCTGCAACCAGCGGCTCCAGCTATTGAACTCCATAAGTATTACTCGGCCATCGAGTTCGCGGCCTGCGTAATCCTCCCACTCGCCGTCCCCACCATAGATCATCTCTCCCGCGTACTCGGGCAGGGTCGAGGTGCGGACTAAGTTCGGCCACAGGCTGTAGAGGCCGTAGCGCTCCCCGCTCTCTGTGAGCAGCAACTCGCCCCCTTGATCGATGGGCACCGTGACTGCAAAGGATTCGCGGGTCAGCTCGGGCAAGCCGATCTCGCGCAGGCGTTGCTCGACGTAATCCGCAGCCTTAGCCGCCCCAGGATAGCCGCTGACCCTAGAGCCGAGCGACGATAGATAAGCAACGGTTTCGCGCACGCCGTCCTCGCGTGCCCAACCGCTGTTTGCAGTCAGCACGAGGGCGCAGATGATGTAGTAAGCCAAGTGCTTCATACCCAAAAAATGGAATTCCCTACTTTGCCCGTGAAGTAGTCTATGATCAACCACAGTCCATTACACGAAACCTGCCCGCAGATCAGCCCCAAGAAAAACATCTGACTGCGGCGATACAAGGCCACCCCACCAAAGCGCATGATCATCTTCTTGACAAACCAAGCCAAGAACACACTAAACCACACATCGTTGAGCATGCGGTTGGCCCCAATGGGAAAGCCGATGGGATGCACGGGCCACCAAGGCAGGCGCTGCCGCGCCCACATCATCGCCCCCATCACCAACCCACCACCGGCGAAGAATCCCATTCCCGGCCAGTGTATGCCCGCTGGCTCCATGTTGTTGAATGCGGTGTTGTACGCGGCTTGAGGGGCACCTTTGAAAAACCAACCGTCGAGGTTCACGCCGCCGTGCTGATAAGCCATGTGAAAAATCATCCAAAACGAACCGAGAGCACCGATGAAGAGTGCGAGAATAATAGCCCAAAACACCAGCCGCCGCAGCCGCGGCTCCATCTCCTCGATCAGCTTGAGAGCATTGGTACAGGTCGCCATGACAAACACCCGCACATCCGCGCCCCACATATAGGCCAGCGACAAGTTCCACACCCCGGTCCGGGTCACCAGATCGGCCCCCAAGCCCATAACTACGAGGTCCGGTGCGATCATCGGGGCACGCACGACCGCCAAGCCGGCTTCGGCGACAATCCGCGTCAACCCTAGGAAGATCAACAGGGCCAAGACGACAAAAACAAACGCCACCCACAGCGGCGTCCCCATAATCCACAGCCAGCACGACATGACCAAGACCCCACCCACAGCGCCGAAAAAAGACCCGCGATAGGACATGATCTCATCCCCATCCTCCACTTCTGGTGCCAAGCCGAGGGCCTTTTTACACACATTGCGAAAGTGTTCCCTCCCCACCCACAAACCAACCACAACCATAGCCAGCAAGGCACCGACCCCTTGGTAGGCCATCAGAGAAACGTCGTGCACGCCGAAGACGACCTTCTGCTCGGACGTCACGCCGGCAAGTGCGAAGATCTCCTTTTCAAACTTGGACAAGATGTGAAAGAACCAAATGCCGGCCGCGATATTGGCATTGATGAAGTACGAAAAGCCGAGCATGGCAAAGCTGACGGTCAGTTGCAAGGTCTGCTTGCCCACTAAGAGTATCGACGAACTCAGGGAGAATACCGGAAAAGCCGCATCGTAGCGGTGCAGTGCCTTCAAGCTGCCAAAAAAAATCGGCAGACTAAAACCAAGCCACATGGCCGGCTGGCGAAAAAAGGTATTGATCTTTAGCCCGTGCTCCTCGCCGCGCACCATGGCTATCCCCACCTGTGTGATCGGATAGGGCAATCGCTCGCGCTCCATCCACTGTCGGCGGACGATAACCGCGACCGACACCATGGTCACGTATAGCGCCAAGAGAAAGACCGCCCACCAGCACAAAGGCTCGACCCATGCCGCGTAGGGAATCTCCTCGCCGGGTGCCAATCCCTCGTAAAAGGCCTTGCTGTCACTCCCGTCATTGACGAGGACTTCTCGCACGGAAAAATGGGGAAAGAGCACTTCCCGCCACTTGTTTTCCGGCGAGGCAAAGTAAAACACCGCCGTGATCATCGGCAGTATTTGTTCGCTCAGACCCATAGTGCATAAAGCCGAGACAATCAACAGCATGACGTACACGAGAATCAGCTCGGCCCGGTTGAGGACCAAACTTCGCCCGAAAGACACCAATACCATATTGAGCAGAGATGAGGCGACGATGAAGGTGGCAAAGAAAAAACCCGGAGCAAAAGGATCAAGCGGAGCCACCCAACCATAGTAAAAGCTGTAGAGCACACACGAGACCAAGGCCCAAACCACCGCGCCCGGCGGGTTATCGGCGACCTTGAACAGCACATTGAGTAGCCCAATGAGGATGAGAAACAAAAAAATGGCCCCTGGCGTACTGAAGTCCAAGGCCATGTAGGAGCCGCGGATAATCATGTTGCCGTACGGAGCGCCGACGGCGAGGAAAAAGCTGAGGAACGCTCCCACCCAAAACGCACGCATGGTTAGCTGCTGGGTACCGGGCGGGGCCAGAAGGGCCTGGTCGCGTCCGGCGAGGTGGTCTAGGTAGTGAGTCGGCAAGCGTCTTAGCACGTAGAGCTCCCTGCTGTATTGCAATAGCGTGTTATAATAAGCAGCTTAACCGATTGGGACAACGAGAGTTGACGGCATTGGCATTTAGGGGCTTTTTCTTTGGATATGGAACTTGACTTTCTCCATATCGCCAAGCCGCTCATCCGCGCCCCCACAGCCCCTTTCCACGAACATTTTGCCTTCGGCATCGCGCGTGCATTCGCGGCCGAGCGGCCTCTAATCCAAGTGCTCCGCGACCGATGTGGCAACAGCTTATTGCTCTACGACGGCGGAGGGCAACAGGAAGAGGATGAATTCATCGTCTTAACTGCCCACCTCGACCACCCCGGCTTAGTGTGGAGAAGCTCGCAGGGGTCAGGCCGCGCACTGTTCGAGATACTTGGCGGCGTCGAGTTGGAAAAGGCGCTAGCGACGGGCGTGCGCCTATTCGACCTGAATCGCCCGGCTACCCAGCGCGGAATCCCCGGGACCATCGTCCGTACGGTGGAAGAGGAAGGAACGCGCTATCCTCTAGTTGAAGTGGCCACAGCACGCGACAGTCTCCAAGGCCCAGGGACTTTTGCGATGTGGGATTTGCCGGCCTTTCGGGTGCGGGGTCGGCGCTTGAGTGGACGGGCGATCGACGATTTGGCCGGCGCGGCCGTGGCGTTGTGTGTCTTGGATTCCTTGGTTCGCCAGCAAGCCTCGGTCCGCCTCGGCGTCTTGCTCACGCGCGCTGAAGAGGTGGGTTTCGTCGGCATGCTCGCCGCGCTGGAGGCTAAGTTCTTGCCGCGACGCGCACTCTACATCAACATCGAGTGCTCCAGTGTGGCGGCTGGAGCCGTGCTAGGCGCGGGGCCGATTTTGCGGGTGGGCGACCGGCTTTGGGTTTTCGACCCGGACATCAGCGGTGGGATGGCTGCCCTGGCTGACGAATTGGCCTCCCAGCAGCCTACTTTCCGCTATCAACGCAAGCTGATGGACAGCGGTGCTTGCGAAGCCACTCCGCTTATGCAGGCCGATTATCGCACAGGCGCAGTGGCCCTACCTCTCGGCAACTATCACAACTCAGGGCCGGGCGCACAATTGGCCCCGGAGTACATCCACCTCGACGATGCCAACGGGCTGGTGCGCCTCCTCGTCCACGTAGCCCAGCGCGGCATTGGCGCGGGGCTAGCGCATTCGGCTGCCGCGCTCGACTCGATGCTCGCCAGTCGCCTAGCGCACTACCGCGAGCGCCTGTTCCCCCTGTAGCAGTAGATATTCCGCCGCCTGCCTACGGACTTGAAACGATAGCAGCAAGTGGCCAGAGCAAGACCGTACCATCGCTTGCCCCGGATGCCAGCAACGTCCCGTCCGGGGAAAACGACGCGGATCGGATCCCCCATGTATGCCCTTGCAGGGTGGCTAGCGGACTGCCACTCGACACATCCCAAAGAATCACGCCATCGCGCCATTCTCCCGACGCCAAGATGGCCCCATTGGGAGAAAAAGACGCGAATTCGACCCGCTCCGTATGCCCTCGCAGCGTGGCTAGCGGACTGCCACTAGCTACGTCCCAAAGAATCACCGTGCCGTCCCCACCTCCGGCTGCCAACACCGAGCCGTCCGCAGAAAACGATACGCATTCGACTATAGATGTATGCCCTCGCAGGGTGGCCAACGGACTGTCGCTGGCTACATCCCAAAGGACCACCGAGCCATCTACCTTCCCAAACGCCAGTACGGCGTCGGCCGGCGAAAACGACACGGACCAGACTCTATCCGTCGCCTCTTGCAGGGTGGCCAGTTGGCTGAGACTGGCCACATCCCAAAGGATCACGTCGTTGTCCCGCCACCCGGATACCAGCATAGTGCCGTCCGGCGAAAAAGACACCGGACCGCCGCCATCTCCGTGCAGGAAGCCCAATTGTCGGCGGCTCGCTACGTCCCAAAGCACGGTGGGCCCACCCCACCCTCCGGCTGCTAACAAAGAGCCGTCTGGCGAAAAAGACACCAAACTGCCCCCGTTCAAGGTAGTCCGCTGCCGACGGCTCGACACGTCCCAAAGAACGGCATCAACGCCCCCTCCGGCTGCCAACACCGAGCCATCCGGCGAAAACGATACGGATTCGATCCGGTCCGTATGCCCTAGCAAAGAGGCCAGTTGGATGCGACTGGCTACGTCCCAAAGGACTACGTCGTTGTCCCAGCCTCTCGACACCAACAGGGAACCATCTGGCGAAAAAGACACCGGACCGTTCCCGCGCAGGGTGGCCAGTTGACTGCGACTGGCTACGTCCCACAGGATGAGGTCGGCTCCCCCGGTGGACGCCAGCACCGAGCCGTCCGGCGAAAACGATATGGATTCGACCTGCCATCTATGCCCTGCCAAGGTGGCGAGCTGACTGGCACTCGCTACGTTCCACAGGATGATCGTGCCGTCCCTAGCCGCAGACGCCAGTATCGAGCCGTCCGCAGAAAAAGACACCGAAGAAACCTCACCCGTATGGCCTGCCAAAGTAGCTAATTGACTATCGCTCCATACATCCCAAAGGACGACCGTGCCGTCCCTAGCCGCAGACGCCAGTATCGAGCCGTCCGCAGAAAAAGACACC
>VXOR01000102.1:0-3144 GCA_009840005.1 Gemmatimonadota bacterium | reverse complement strand
CGTGCCGTCCCTAGCCGCAGACGCCAGTATCGAGCCGTCCGCAGAAAAAGACACCGAAGAAACCCCACCCGTATGGCCTTCTAAGGTAGCCAGTTGACTCTCACTCGCTGCATCCCAAAGGATCACCGTCCCGTCCACAGAACCAGACGCCAGCACCGAACCGTCAGAAGAAAAGGACACCGAAGAAACCCGCCAGCTATGCCCTTCTAGGGTGGCCAGTTGACTGCGACTGGCTACGTCCCACAGGATGACCGTGCCGTCCCCGGACCCGGACGCCAGCATCGAGCCGTCCGCAGAAAACGATACCGAAGAAACCCCACCCGTATGCTCGGTGAGAAGTGCAAGCTCGCGGTAGGTTGCCACATCGTATAGCCATATACCAATGCCGCCAGCTACTGCCAGCATTTTCCCATCGGGCGAAAACGCCACCGCCTCAACCGTTCCTTTTCCCAAGCGGGCAAGGACCCCCTCCGGCAAATGCCACGTTGTATAATCGGCGACCTCCAAGCCATCTGGAAAAGCAATCTCGCCGTCTTCCTCCCCAAGCTCTATCGCGTAAATTGCGTAATCGCGTCCAGAATCAAAAACGATGTGGCGGCCATCGGGCGACCAAGAAGGAGCAAAGTCGTCGGCCGGGTCGTCGGTCAAGCGGGTCAGGTCGCTGCCGTCGGAACCTATCACGTATAGCTCCCGGTTGCCATCGCGCTCGGATACAAAAGCGATGTGGCGGCCATCGGGCGACCAAGAAGGAGCAAAGTCGTCGGCCGGATGATCGGTCAAGCGAGTCGGATGGCTACCGTCGGAACCCATCGCGTAAATCTCAAAATTGCCGTCGCGATCGGACGAAAAAGCGATGTGGCGACCATCGGGCGACCAAGAGGGCGAAAAGTCGTCGGCCGGGTCGTCGGTCAAGCGGGTCAGGTCGCTGCCGTCGGAACCCATCACGTAAATATCCCAATTGCCGTCGTGGTCGTCGCGGTGGGATATGAAGGCGATGTGGCGGCCATCGGGCGACCAAGAGGGCGAAAACCCCCACATCGATTCGTCGGTCAAGCGGCGTAAGGCCCCGGCTACCAAGTTTCCGCCACCAACCGCCTGCCCAATCCCCGTCGGCAGCGACGGATCGGAAGGATTGGCACTATAGGCCGCAAGCAGCAGCACGTCGGTGGTCGTAAGCTCGCCGTCGGCATCGACATCGCCCAGACTGATATCGCCGTTGTTCGGCGGCGTGATAGACGAATCAATAAGGTACAATGCCACGGCCAGCGCGTCGGCCAGATCCACTTGGCCATCGGCATTGACATCGCCCAGAATGCCGCCAGTCAGCCCCTTCGCCCGCGGCGCGCTATCCAGCGTTTCCACCACAATCTCCACCGGCACCGTCCCCACCCGAAAATCCGCATCTACGTAGGTTGCCAAGCCCGCACCCACCACCGCCAGACCATAGGGCCGATCCACCGCTACCGTTGGAAACGTCGCCGCTGGGACCGCGCCAGCCGCCACCCCAGCCTGCCCATCAATAAGCACCATCCGCCGCGTGTGCTGCTTTCCACCCGCGGTCAGCCGGTATATATACACCCCGGCGGCCACCGCCTGCCCAGCCGCATTGGTCGCGTCCCAAACCGCCGAGTGAAAGCCCGCTGATCGCTCCCCTTCCACCAGCGTCGCAACCCGCTGCCCCAGCACGTTGAACACCTCCAGCCGCACCCGTGCCACGACCGGCAATTGATACGGAATAATCGTCGAAGGATTGAACGGATTGGGATAATTCTGCCCCAGTGCAAACCCCTGCGGCAGCGCAGGACCGCCCAACGACGCCAGCGCGAAATGACCCTCCGCACCGGTCGTCGCCCGCGCCACCGGCCCGCGCCGCAAATCCGTTAGATCGAACAACAGCACCTGCGCCGCGACCGCTAGTTGGCCCGAAGCAAGACGCACTCGCCCCTCCACTAACGGTTCGGCGACCGCAGGGGCCGACAATGCCAGTCCGATCAAAATGGCAACTAATTTCTGCATCATCGTTCACTTCTATACGATTGAACGATCCGAGCTGCGGATCGTCTCGTTTCTACCTAATTCTGCGTCCATCTACGTCCATCTGCGGATCACCTAGACGATGGTCCATCCCCCATCCACCACCAGCGTGTGCCCGGTGATCATCGACGCAGCATCCGACGCCAAAAAAATCACCGGTGCCGACATCTCCTCCGGCTCGGCCAGAGCACCGCGCAGCAAATTTTTGGTCTTCACCGCATCGGCAAAGGCTTGGCTTTCCCGCATCGCGGTTTCGGCCAGCGGCGAGCGAGTCACAGTTGGGGCGACCGCATTGACCCGTATCTGGTACTCGGCCCATTCCGCAGCCATAGTCCGCGTCAGGTTGTTGACGCCGCCCTTGGCACCTGAGTACGGGCCGCGCTCCGGTGCGCCGACCACGCCAGCTTGGGACGAGATATTGATGATATTGCCTCCCCCTCCTTGGGCGATCATCTGCCGCGCGGCAATCTGGCTACAGAAAAACACATTCTTCAGATTGGCATCGACGATCAGGTCGTAAAGCGCTTCGTCGTAGTCGAGGATTTTGCCGACCTTGTTGTAGCCAGCGTTGTTGACCAGCACGTCAATTCGTCCAAAGTGCGCTACGACCGCAGCCATAAAACGCTCGATGGAATTCACGTCCGTCACGTCGAGCTGGTGGTAAAAACACGTCCCACCCGCACCCTCAATCTCCGCAGCCAGCGTTTCCAACTCAGCCGTGGTGCGGCTACCAGCGGCGATGCGCGCGCCCGACTGGGCGCATTCTAAGGCAATCGTCCGGCCAATCCCCCGGCCAGCCCCCGTGACAATGACTATTTTACCCTCTAGACCAAAACGCGCTAGCGGTGGCATTTTTTCTCCTCTTTAATACTCGGCATCGGCTGCCCGTTGCAGCGCACCGGCCGGAAAGACCGACACTTTTGCGTCAGCTCCGTGGTAGTTTTCCAATTCGCTCAATACAGCCTGCCAAGTTTTGCAAAAAATAACCCCCTCGCCAAAGAGCGAGGCTGCATCCCACTTGTTGATCCCAGGCGAAAATAAAATGGTGCGCCGGGCGGGCGGGCTGGGCTTGCCCCGCAGTGCGGTACCCGGGCCCAACACCGAGTGCCA
>VXOR01000094.1 GCA_009840005.1 Gemmatimonadota bacterium | reverse complement strand
TTGAAACCGCCCCCTACGGCCATCGGCCTCGGCGAATCAAGGGCGTCCTGCCCGCGATCCCAGCGAGAATCGGACCGAAAACCAACCACCGGCCACGTACTGCGTAACATCAGTTACTAGATGACATCTTAGGTGTGGGATGCTTCGCTGCGCTCAGCATGACATCGACAGCACTAGACCTTGTCATGCTAAGGGTAGCCGAGAATGTTTGTGCCGCGTTTTGGACTTTTTCTGTTGACGGCTCGATACCGTTCAATACCTTTCAACTAAAGGAGAATTGACATGGCGACTACCCCACCCCTAACTCCCGAAGAACGCTTGGCGAGGCTTGAGGGCGTTTACGATCATCTAGCGACGCAGGGTCATATTGGCGAAGTCAAAGCCGAAATTGCCGACCTCAAAGTCGAAATTGTCCGATCAGCAGGAAACCTCAAAGCCGAAATTGCCGACCTCAAAGACAGTGTTCAAACTTTGCTTATTGCACTATTTGCTGGTTTAGCTCTACTCAATATCATTTTGCGGTTCTGGCCTTCGTAATCTCGTCGATACAGGAGGTCGTAGAAGCGGGCAGCCCAAAGATGGGCTGCCCGTTTTTCTTGCAATGGGAAAGTGGACTTGCGAGATACGATTCAGGGCCGACGGCTGTATTGGCTCACGTCGATGTTGAACTGCTTGATCTTGCGCTGTAAGTTGCGCCGCCCCAATTGGATATGCTGAGCGGCGTGGCTGATGTTGCCGCCCGTTTTTTCTAGGGCGTCGCGGATGAACTGCTCCTCAAAACGCTGGCGGGCGTCGTGGAAGAGCGATTCGGGCGACTCTGTGGCTTCCTCTTCTTCTTTTTCGGCTGGCTCATCCTGACCGCCCGTATTCTCTACGATAGTAACAGGCAGGTCCTCTACCTCGATTTCCCGTCCCTTGGCGAGGGCTATGGCACGCATGATGGCGTTTTCCATTTCGCGCACATTGCCCGGCCAGTCGTAGGCTTCGAGATACTCTAGGGCTTCCTTGCTGACCCCTTGGATCTGTTTGTCAAAGCGGTCGTTTAGGCGGTCGATAAAAAAGTGACAGAACAAAGGAATGTCGCTCTTGCGCTGGCGCAGCGGCGGCACGTCAATGGTGACCGCGTTGAGGCGGTAGAACAAATCCTCGCGGAACTGACCGGCGGCCACGGCCTGCGTCAAATTGCGGTTGGTCGCGGAAAGGACGCGCACATCGACCTTGTAGGTCTCGGTTGAGCCCACCATCTCGAACTCCCCTTCCTGCAATACGCGCAACAGCCGGGTTTGCAGCCCCACCTCCATGTCGCCGATTTCGTCGAGGAACAGGGTGCCGCCGTCGGCTTCCATAAAACGCCCTTTGCGGTCGCGCACTGCGCTGGTGAAAGCGCCTTTTACGTGCCCGAACAATTCGCTCTCTAGTACGCCTGGGTTCAAGGCCGCGCAGTTGCAACGCACAAAGGGACCGGCAGCGCGGTCGCTGGCGCGGTGAATGGCCGCGGCTACGAGTTCCTTGCCGGTGCCGCTCTCGCCGCAGATTAACACTGGCAGGGGGGTGGGAGCCACGTCTTGCACCAGCCGGTAGATTTGCCGCATCTGCTCAGTCTCGCCGACCATGCCCAGCCCCGTGCCCTGCGCTTGGCGCAGACGCTCATTCTCGGCCCGCAGCCTTTGCAGCTCGCGGATATTGCCGATGTGGCTGAGGATTTCTTCGGCGTTAAAGGGCTTTGCCAGATACCCATACGCGCCCAGCTTGACGGTTTCTACCGCGCTTTGGAGATCCGCATACGCGGTTAAAATGAGCACTTCCTCGGGCCGCTCGCGCACGTTGAGCTGCCGTAGAAATTCGAGGCCGCTCATCTCGGGCATGTGCAAGTCGAGCAGGATAATGTCGAAGGATTCTTCTCGCAGGAGCGAGAGGGCCTCGCGCGCGTCCGAGCGGGTTTCCACCGCGAAGCCTTCGCGCCGCAAGATGCTGCTCGACAGCTTGAGCAGGTCCTGCTCGTCGTCAATCATGAGTATTTTGCCGTCGTATTGGGCCATATCTATGCCTTTTCTTCTTTATTGTAAGGTAGCAAGAGCGCGAAGCAAGTGCCTTGGCCAACGCGGCTTGTAACCTCGATGTGGCCGCCGATTTCTCGTAGCTGACGCTGGGCGATGGCCAGCCCCAAGCCCGTGCCCTCCCCCGGAGCTTTGGTGGAAAAGAATGGCTCAAATATGCGGGAGAGTTGGGTTGGATCAATGCCAGTGCCGGTATCGCAGATTTCTATGGCGACGCCTTCCTGTTCGGAGCGGGCACTCACTTGTAGGCGGCCGCCTTGGGGCATGGCTTGGAAGGCGTTGCGGATGATATTGATGTAAATGTCCTTGAGCATGTCGCGGTTGATGCGCACGGCTGGCACCGGCTCAAACTGTCGCTCAATCGAGATACCGAGGTGCTCGGCGTGTTTGGTCTCCAAGTCGAGCAGTTGCCTCAACACTTCGGCTGCATCTATCTGCTCCACAAGGTGCTGGGCCGGCCGGGCGAAGTCGAGCAGGCTGCCGACGCGCTCGTCTATGCGGCGGATGGCCTCGCGCATCATCTGCAAGGTCTCGTCTCGCTCCTTTTCTTCTTCGGGACCTAGCCGAGGCAGCAGGTCGCAGGTGTTTTGCACAATGGCGAGGGGGTTTTTGATTTCGTGCGCTACGCCGGCGGCTACCTCGCCGAGCGCCGAGAGCTTCTCGGCCTGCATGTAGTGCAGTTCAAGCAGATGCTGCTGGGTCCGGTCCTCGACGACTAGCAAGACCTTGCCGCGATGGCCTTGGCTCAGCTCGGCCTTGTGCAGGTTCCAGTAACGCATAACGCCCTCGGCGTCCTCGATTGCCAAGTCATCCACGACTTGTAGATGCGGGTGGGCCTTTAGCCAAGCGCGGACTTGGGCTCCAGCGTGGGTCGCGCTCAGTTCGGCGTCCTGTTCCGGCAGCAGCAAGCTGGCCCACGCTTTGTTGCTCTGTACGATGCGGTAGTCGGCGTCGAGTACCGCAATGGCGAGGGGATTGTCCTCGATCAGATGGCGCTGCAAGTCCAAGGTGCTTTCCAAGTCTCGCTGGCGCTCGGCCAGCGTTTGGTCCATCTCGACAAAAGCGTCGGCTAGTTCGCCGATCTCGTCGCGGCGCTTAACGGGTGTTCCTATGAGGGGATAGCCGTCCCGGCGGCGACGCACAGCGTACGTAAGCGAGACGAGAGGCACGACGACCGAGCTGCGCGTCAAGCCGCCCAAAAGCAGGGCCCCTAGTGCAGAAAACGCGATGATCGCATAGATGGAGTACAGCACGACCGTGTACGGGGCGTGTGCCTCGTCTTCGCGCTGTTCAATGGCGACGATCCAGTCCCAATCGCGCACGGGAGCAAAACCCGAGACCCACTCGGTGCCCCCCACATCGCGCCACAAGAGAATTCCTGCCGGCCCGCGCATGGCCTCTATGTGTGGGTGGTCTCGCCATGTGTAGAAGGACTGGCGCATGGGCCGCGCCAGATAGTGTCCATCGTCGGCGTGGAGCAAGGTCGCGTAGCCGGTCCGGCCGATGCGGATGAGATTTATCTTGCTCCAGACTCGGTGAAAGTCGAGGCGAGCTATTAGGGCTTGTTGGGGCGGCTGGCCGTCTCGTTCCACTGGCAGCGCGACAAAGAGCTTGGGCGTTTCTCTGAATTCTTCGATCAGAGTGAAGTACAGGCTGTCGGCTACTACCTTCGCCCAGGTCGCATCCCAGTCGTAGGAAGCCGGTAGGGCAATCGCAGCACTGGATGCCTGTATCTGGTTTTGGGCGTTCACTAGGTAGAGCGTCTCCACCTCGCTATATTCGAGTTCAGCCTCTTTGAGCAAAGTGTGCCAAGCCTGCGGCACGGTTCCCACCGTGCGTGCGAGACTTTTCAAATTGGAGACGATCGGGGAAAAGATGTGGGCGATTTCCTCGGCCGTGCGGTGCGCCATTTCGCGGCGGCTGTCCAGCACGGCCTCTTCTATGGCATCGCGGGTCGCGTTCAACACGAAGAGACCGACTAACAACACGGGCACTAGCCCCAAGGCGAGGTAATAGCCCAGCAGGCGCAGCCACAGCCGTTGCCTTTTACCGCGCCAAGTGGTCCAAGTTTTCAGGTTTGGGAACATCTGTCGCATGGGCTGTACAACGTATGAATTGACGTTACGTAGGGGGCGGTTTCAAACCGCCCCATAGTCGCATCAAGGGCGTCTCGCTCTCGATGCCGGCAAGATGCCCGCGCTCCCAGCGGGAATCGGGACGAAAACCAGCCACCGGACACGCGATGCGTAACATCAGCGGCCGACGGCGGCGGCAGAGAAGGTGAGGATGCCGAAACGGTTGGCGCGGTGGAAGTCGGCCTTGGGTGTGCCGGTATCGGACCACAGCCCAAACTGGCCTTGGTAGCCCTTGGTGCGGTTGAGTCCGGCGCGCCATTGGTCGCCGTCTTGGGGCGGGATCTGCCCACCCAAGTGGCGGAAGTTGTCGTGGGGGATGGAGATTTCGAGAATCCAGCTTTGGTCGGTGTCCGAGTGGTCGTTGAGGGTGCCGTCGTAAGTCGTGGCAATGACCACGCCTTCGCTCTGCCAAGACGGGTGAATAGCCTTGGTGCGCTCCTTGCCGCCGCGGAAGGCGATGTAGTCGAGCAGGGTGCCGTTGATGTTCATCTCATAGCCATAGTAGTTGCCGGGGACTTCCATGTTGGGGGTGGCGAAAATTTCGACGGCGTCCTCTTGGTACACTGCTCCGTCGTGCTCGGTTACTTCTGAATGTAGATACGGATCGACGCACTCGTAGATGATGTAGAGGTTGTCGTCGTCCCAGAGCAAGCGGGCAGTCGTGGATTGCGGTTCCTCTTTTTCGAGATCACTCCAAGGCATTACAAAGGCGATGGGCGCGGCGTTTTGCCAGTCGGCCTCGTCTAAGCGGCCATCGACTTGGATCCCCTCGTTGGTGCGGAGGACTTGGTAGATGGGTAGCTCATCAGGCACAGCTTGGAAGCGGGTGGACTCTTGGGTGCTGGCAGAGCCAGCGAGGACGAGGGTGAAGAGCAGACTGTAGAGCATGGTCAATCCTTTCGGTCGTGATGCAGGGAAGGCGTCTCCCCGCGCGAAAATGCTTGGGCGATTTGGTCGCAGCGTTCGTTGTCTGGGTCGCCAGCGTGGCCTGGGGTGTACTGCCACTGGATAGCGGGCGTATTGAGTTGGTCTAGGGTGCGCCACAGGTCTTGGTTGAGCACGGGCTTTTTGGCGGCGGTGAGCCAGCTCCGCCGCTTCCAGCCGTGAATCCACTCGGTAATACCCTTGCGCAGATACTCGCTGTCCGTAACGAGCGTGATAGCGATGTCGGATGGGCTTCGACGGCTCGGCTGAGCTCGCCGAACGCCTGAGCTCAGCCGAAAGACGGCGCGGAGACCTTCGATGGCTGCTTGCAACTCCATGCGATTGTTGGTCGTCTCCGGGACGAAGCCGCCCAACTCCACGACGCGGCCATCACCGTAGAGCAGCCGCGCTGCCCAGCCGCCTGGTCCTCCTGGGTTAAACGAACAGGCACCGTCGGTGAAAATGGTCACAGTTTGCACAGGCTTCGACGACTCGACTGAGCTCGCCGAAGCCCTGAGCTCAGCCGAAGGATTGAATTGCTGTTGTAGCACTGGAATTGCCTTTGTTTAAGGTGAGCCGCTAGTTTGCTAGAATAAAACATGGTGCGGGCGGCGGCAATCGAGGCGGGTATGCACAGGTCCCATTTGTGCCCAAGGTGATTGCTTTTACATTAGGGGATTCTTTTGAATTTTATGATTGACGTTACGCATCTGCGCCGAACCGGTCCGTGTAGGGGCGTCCCTTGTGGGCGCCCAAGCGACCCGGCGAGCCAGCGGGATCCCAAGAGGGCAACCACAAGGGTTGCCCCTACAATGCGTAACGTCAACTAGAAAGAAAATGCAATATGGCAGCGTATGATGTGGTAGTTATCGGCGGTGGCCCAGGTGGGTATTCAGCCGCCATTCGCGCGCGGCAGTTGGGGTTAAAAACCGCGCTGATTGAAGACGCCGAGTTGGGCGGCACCTGTCTCAATTGGGGCTGCATTCCCACCAAGGCCCTGCTCAAGCAAGCCGAAGTGTACCAGCTTTTCTTGCGCGCCGAGGAGTTCGGCTTGCGCGTTGATAAGCCCGCAGTGGATTGGGATGCGGTCATTAGTCGGAGCCGCCAGGTAGCAGCGCAGTTGTCCAAAGGCGTGGCCTATCTGATGCAGAAGAACCAAGTCGAGGTGTTCGCTGGCAGGGGCCGGTTGACGCCCAGCCGCCAAGTCGCGGTTGAGGACGGCGACGGCGAGGTCGTGGCCGAACTGGACGCCGCGCACGTGGTGCTGGCCACTGGTGCCCGCCCCAAATCCATTCCAGGCGTGGAATTCGACGGCGAGCGGATCATCGCCAGCCGCGAGGCCATGATCGTCGCCAAACAGCCCGCTTCCCTCGCCATCATCGGGGCCGGAGCCATTGGCGTAGAATTCGCCTATTTCTATCGCGCCTTTGGTAGCAAGGTGCTGCTGTTGGAAGCCCTGCCCCAGGTCTTGCCGCGCGAAGACGAGGAAATCGCTGCGGGACTGGCCGAGAGCTTGACGCGGCAGGGAATCGAAGTGGTGACCGGAGCCCGGGTCGAGGAGGTCAAAAAACAAAAGCGCGCGGTCTCGTTGCGCTACCGGACTTCGACAAGCTCAGTCGGGTCGGTCGGTGAGGAGCAAAAGACGCGGAGAGTGGAGCGAGTGCTGGTTGCCACTGGCGTCGAGGGCAATATCGAGGGACTGGGGCTGGAAGCGCTGGGTATCCGCACCCGCGACGGCGCGATTGTGATTGATGAGCGGATGCAGACCAGCGCCAAGGGCATCTACGCGATTGGCGATGTGGCTGGCCCGCCGCTGTTGGCGCACGCAGCCGCGCAGGAAGGGATTGCGGCCGTGGAGTTTATAGCGGGCCGCGACCGTCCCACTTTGGACCCGAGCCAAGTGCCCAACTGCATCTATTGCCAGCCGCAAGTAGCCAGCGTCGGCCTGAGCGAAAGCCAAGCGCGCGAAGCTGGGTACGACGTCAAGGTCGGGCGCTTTCCGTTTGCAGCTAGTGGCAAAGGGCAAGCGGCCGGGGAGACCGAAGGGCTGGTCAAGTTGGTTTTTGACGCGCGCTACGGCGAGTTGTTGGGTGGGGCCATTCTGGGGGCCGAGGCCACGGAATTGATCGCCGAATTGACGCTGGCCCTCCGGCTCGAAGCCACGTATGAAGAGCTGTTGCTGACCTGTCACGCCCATCCGACGCTGTCCGAGGCCGTGATGGAAGCGGCCGGACAGGCGTTTGGCGAGGCGATTAACTACTAGAAATTAAGAATTAGGAATTAGGAATGGGGAATGTAGAGTCGTGTGGCATAGCGCCCCCTGAGTTGCCACCGTTGGACCAGTTTCTTCCAGCCGAGCCGCTGCTGTTGATGGGGGCTGGGCCGGTACCGGTGGAGGCGGAGGTTGCGCGGGCGGGCGGCATGGTTATCAACCACTTGGGGCCGACGATGGATCGGCTGGTCGAGCACATCAAGCAGTTGGCTGGCTATGCCTTTCAGACGGCCGACGAGCACATCTTGGGAATTGGGGGACCAGCGTCAGCGGCCATGGAGATGGCGATGGGCAATTTGCTGTGGCCGGGGCGTCGCGCCTTGGTGCTGCAAAATGGGTGGTTTAGCGGGCGCTTTGCCGAGATGGCGGCTGGCGTGGGGGCGGAGGTCGAAGTGCTATCCGTGCCGGAAGGGCAAGCTGTCTGCGCCGAGCGCGTTGCCGAGCGGCTCAAGAGTCAGCACTACGACGTGGTGACGATGGTGCAGGGCGAGACCTCCAGCGGCGTCTGTACGACCGAGCTACCGGCGATTGCCCGCTTGTGCCGCGAGCACGGGGCGCTGGCAGTAGTAGATGCGGTCTGCACCTTGAGCACCATGCCGTTGGAAAAGGACGCTTGGGGTGTTGACGTGGTTATCACGGGCAGTCAGAAAGGGCTGTCGGCGCTGCCGGGCGTGGCGCTGATTGCCTTTTCCGACGCGGCTTGGGAGCAGGTGCAACAGCATCCCGGTCCTAAGCCGCACTGGTGTTTGGACGCACTGCGGGCAGAAAACTTTTGGCAGCAACACCAGTACCACTACACGGCCCCGGTCTCGGGGCTGTTGGCGTTGCACGAGGCCCTGCGGCTGGTCTGCGAGGAAACGCTGGAGCGCCGCTTTGCGCGGCATCGGCACTCGTCGCTGGCCCTGCAAGCTGGTATTGAGAAGATGGGACTGGTGCTGGCCGCGCCGCGTCGCATTCGCCTCAACTCGGTGGTGGCAATCCAAGTGCCCGCTGGGATAGATAGCGCCCGAGTGCGCGCCGATATGTCAAACCGCTTCCACGTCGAAATCTCCGGGGCCTTTGGCCTCGACATTGTGCGCATCGGCCAGATGGGCGAGCAGTGCCGAGCACCTCACTTGTTTCGCGTGCTGCACGCTTTGGGCGGTGCCCTAGCGCACGAGGGAGCCAGCGTGGATACTAGCGCGGGTATGGCGGCGCTGGAGTATTATTTGGCCGGCTATGCGGACGATTTGTTTTGACCTATTAAAGGCACCGAGAGGATGGATAGTTCGATCGGCTGGCGTCTCTGTAGAAAGGACTCCTGATGAGTGATACCCTAGCGTATCCAACCTACGAAAGCCTCGGCGTGCGTCCTCTGATCAATTGTCAGGGGACCTATACCATCATCAGCGGCTCGTTAATTTTGCCGCAAGTGCGGCAGGCCATGGTCGAGGCCTCCAAGCAATACGTCCACCTCGACGAGTTGATGGAAGCTGTCGGAGTGCGCATCGGCGAGTTGATGCAGTGCGAGTGGGGGCTTGTTACTAACGGTTGCGCCGCGGCGTTGTGCCAAGTTACGGCCGCTTGCGTGGCCGGCACGGATCGAGAGAAGATGGCGCGGCTGCCCGATACTACGGGCATGAAAAACCAAGTCCTCGTCCAGCCGAGTCACCGCCACGGGTACGATCACGCCGTGCGCATGGTCGGCGTCGAAATGGTCGAGGTGGAGACGCTCGCCGACCTAGAAGCGGCCCTGTCGGAGCGCACGGCCATGCTGTTGGTGTTTGGCGATGCGGCCGAGCGAGGGCCTATCTCGGTAGCGGATATGGCAGCGGCTGGGCAGCGGCACGGCGTGCCGACGTTTGTCGATGCCGCGGCCGAGCGACCGGACGTGCCCAACTGGTATCTGGAGCAGGGGGCCGATGCAGTGGCCTATTCGGGCGGCAAGTGCCTGCGCGGGCCGCAGGCGTCGGGCTTGGTCTTGGGGCGCAAGGGACTGTTGCAGGCGGCCTTCCTCAATGGGGCACCGCACCACGCGCTGGGGAGGCCGATGAAGGCGGGCAAGGAAGAAATCATGGGGTTGTTGGCCGCGGTGGAGCAGTGGGTGGTGCGCGACCATGCGGCCGAATGGCGGGAGTGGGAGCGGCGGCTCGCGGTGATAGCGGCGGCAGTGGAGCCGTTTCCTTCGGTGGCGACGCAGGTCAACCAGCCCGGGCGCTCGAATGTTGCGCCGAACTTGGCGGTGCGCTGGGATCGAGAAAAGCTAGCTCTCAGTGGCCACGAACTGGCGCGTCAACTATCGGCTGGCCAACCGCGAATCGAAGTACCAGCCCACGAAAACGGCTTTGGAATCAATCCCTATATGATGGAGCCGGGCGAGGAAGATATTGTAGCGCGGCGGGTGGGGGAGGTTTTGGCCGCAGTTGGTTAGTGGTTAGTTGGGCCGCTCGCCGCGTCGCAGGGCTACGGACAGCGGTTGCTCCTCGTCCTCGTTGGGCTCTGAACTCACCTCGCCGGTGCGGGGATCCACGCTGTAGATCATCACATCCTCGGGCACGTCAAAATCCTTTTCTGGCAGTCCTTCATTTACCGCAATCATAAAATCCGTCCAAATGGGCACGGCTCCGTTGCCGCCGGTGATTTGCACCCCGCGCGTATCTACCAGCTTATGGGTGCCGCGCTCGTCGAACCCCACCCAGACGCTGGCGATTAAGTCCGGCGTGAAGCCAGTAAACCAAGCGTCGGTATTGTCGTTGGTCGTGCCGGTCTTGCCAGCGGCTGGCCGCGCGAAGCCGCGCTGGCGCACTTGGTGACCGGTGCCGCGGTCCACGGTTTGGCGCAAGAGGTGGACCATCTGTGCGGCGAGGTCGGGTGCGATGGCTTGGCGAATCTGCGGTTGGTGAGTAAAAATTGGCTGGTCGTTGTCATCGACGATCCGCTCTATCAAGGTTGGCTTTACTTGCAAGCCGTAGTTGGCGAAAATCCCGTACGCCGCGGCCATTTCTAACACGGTAACTTCGGCCACGCCCAAGGCTATGCTTTTGTAAGCTCCTACTGGCCCAGCAAATCCCAAGCGGTGGGCTGTCTCGACGACGTGCTCCGGGCCGACCAACTCGGAAATTTGTATGGCCGTGGAGTTGGCCGAGCGGACTAAGGCCCAAGCCGCGGTCGTCTGCCCCAAGTAGCGGCCGCCGTAATTGCGCGGTTGCCACTTTTTCCCGTTGTCGATATAGGTGCGCGGCTCGTCGTCAAAGACAGTGATCGGGCTGATCTCGCCCGCTTCCAAAGCTGCTAGATAGGCTATCGGCTTAAAGCCAGAGCCGGGCTGGCGGCGAGCGGTGAGCGCACGGTTGTAGTAACTGACGAAAATGTCCCGGCCCCCGACCATAGCCAGCACTTTCCCGGTCGGCGATAGGCACACCAACGCGCCTTGGACGTAAGCCGGACGCTCGGCCATCGACGCTTCCGCATAGGGCTTAAACCCTAGCCGCTCATCCAACTGGACCAGACCCTTGGCCACGGCTTCTTCGGCCGCATCTTGCATCGCAATGTCCAAGGTGGTATAGACCTTCAGGCTTCCGTAGTGCAAAGCTGCCGGTCCCCACTGCTGGACGATTTCTGCGTTGATGGCTTCGACCCAATAGGGCACTGGGTTGCGGGGCGGGTAGCCGGGGTTGATGAGGTCTTCGGCGCGGATAGCAGCGTAATCTCGGCGCGTCTCTGGGGGGAGGAAGCCGCTGGCGACTAAGCGGTCGAACACATGTTGCAGCCGCTCGGTGGCTCGTTCGGGATGCCGCAGGGGGTTGTACGCGGTCGGGGCGTTGATCTGGCCGATGAGCATGGCGGCGCGGGCCAGGCTCAACGAGTCGGGGGTCGTATCGAAGAAGGTGATCGCGGCATCGTGAATGCCGTAGGCGTTGGTGCCGTAGAAGACCTCGTTGAGGTACAGCTCTAGGAGGCGATCTTTGTAGGCGGGGTGGCCGGCAGCGTTGGTGTCTGGATACGAGGCGGCAAAGAATGCCTCTAGCTGCACGGCGAGGAGTGCTTCCGATAGCTTGCGTTCAAAGGTTTTTTGCGGCGAAAAGAACAGGCGCTTGACGAGCTGTTGGGTCAAGGTGCTGCCGCCGCGCGTGATGCTGCCCTTGCGCAGGTTGTCGCGCACCGCGCCGCCGATGGCCAGCAGGTCGATGCCTCGGTGGTGGTAAAAGTGCGCGTCTTCCGTGGCGATGAGCGCTTGCACGACGTGGGGGCTGATGTCTTGGAGGCGCACCCATTGGCGGCTCTGATTGAAGGTGTAGATGCGCTCGCCAGAAGCCGCGTACATTTCCGTGCCGGGACGAATGCCCAATTCGTGCGGATCGGTGGGCAGGCTGGGCAAGTTAGGGGCTATGAACTGGATTACGTACCCCACGCCCAGCTTTTTCTCTAAGAGAACCACACCCAACCCGGTCCCCAAGACGAGGAACACAGCCAAGACCATGCCGATGCGTAGCGCACGTCTCATTGTTCTTCCAATCCGAGGTGTTGTTGCACGGACTGGGCCGGCAGCACGAGTGCTGTGGCCTCTTGGCCTGGCACGAGCGCGTACGCGGCGAATTGGTCTTCGTCTCCAGTGCGGGTCAGGCGCAGTTCAAAGCCGTCGGCGCTGTCCCAAGCTGTGAGTAGATGCTTGGCCTCGCCTTGGCGCAGCGAATCGGCCCGCGCTTGCACGACCTCGGCTAGGGCCGCGGTGATGATCGGCCCGGCATCGCTTTGTGCGCGCTCAGGGTCAGGACCCAAAAGCGGCGCTAGGTGCTCGCGCCAGTAAGCCATGTCTTCCTCTTTCATCTTTAGAAAGGTCCAGGCTTCGGGTTCGTCTTTTGCCAGTAGGCACTTGTGAAGTTGGTAAAAGAGCGAGCCGTCCTCTAGGGCTATTTGCGCGCCGACGAGGGCGCGGAGATACGAACCGTGGTCGGGTACGATGGCTTGGGTTAGCAAAGAGCGGCCCTGCTCGTATATCTGTAGGGAATAGGCTAGCTCGCGCAGGGTCTCTGGGTTGGGGTGATCGGGTTGGAGGGCGGTGTCGCGCCGCACGACAGAAAAGAACGCCGCGTGGGTGCCGTGGTACTGGAGTTGGTAGTGGTTTTGCAAAACCGGCAGCGGGGTTTGGCTCGGCTCTAGGGGAGCTTCGGCCAGCGAGTCGGATAGAGCCATGCGAGTCTGACGACTGGCGAGAATGCCCTGCCAAAGCGCGCCTCTTGGCTGGCGTTTGGAGTTTTGCTGCATCAGGTATTGACCGATGTGGGAAGCCACGTATTGGGTTTGGTATTCGAGGGCGAAAAGAGCGCAAGCTGCACAGAAAGGTGGCAACGCACAGAGGACGATGCGGCCGAGGAATTGGAAAAAAGACACCATAGCGACACAATAAGTTCGGGACGGCTACTTGTCAAAAGTGCTTGCCCATTTTGGGCGGCTAATGGTACTTTTGACAAAGAGGCGATTAATCTATCTGGGGAGGTAGAAAACATGAAACGCCTAAAATTTGCATGGATTGTCGTCGTCGTCGGATTGTGGCACTGCGGCGGTGATGGCGAAAAGGGCACCAGTCCCGTCGCGACCATCGATCCTCCGCAAGCACCGCGTGCGCTAAGCGTGGAGCGCATCGGCGACGGCGAGGTATGGCTCAATTGGCAGGCTGTCGACGGCGAAGACGGGGTGCTCTACGTCGTCTATCGCTCGGTCGGAGACGACGCGGCCGCGGCCATTGACTCCACGTTTGAGACCCGATACAAGGATCAGGGGCTGCGATACGAACTGGAGTACACCTATCGAGTAACCGCGATAAACGGCGGCGGCGAGAGCGACCCCTCGAATGCCGTCAGCGGCCAGCCCCTCAATAGCTTGACTCCGCAGGTGCCGACCTCGGTGCGCGCCGTAGCGCACCACCTTGAAGTACTCGGTCAACTCGACATCGCACTCGATTGGGCTGACAACGCGGAGACCGATCTCACAGGTTACCGGGTCTATCGCTCGACTGAGCAGGGTTTCACTCCGACCCTTGAGCATTTGCTCCTGCAGGTGTCGGGACCGGGATTCATCGACGCGGAGATCGAGGTGGGCACCGTGTACTACTACCGAATTACGGCGCTTGATCTCGGCGGCAAGGAAAGCAAGCCCTCCGAGGAAGTAAGCGACGTCGCCCTACCCTCGCCGGTGCCGTTGGTCCCGGTCGCCGGGCAAGAGGCCGCGGCACCGTTGACCTTTACTTGGAATCGCTTGCCCGAGGCGCGCGCATTCCGGGTGATCGTCACTACCTCGCTGACCAGTGGCGAAGTGTCGGACATACCGCTGACTAGCGATACCACGGCCGTATTTACCGGTCGCATTAAGGATGGGCGCTTGGTCGCGCTCGAACCCGGACAAGTGTACTACTGGAAGGTCGTGGCCAGTACGCACTCCGAGGGGATTGAGAATTCGGTGAGTCGGGTTGAGAGTTTTAAGGTGGCTGAGTAGGATGGACGCGGATATAGACGCTGGGGCACTGCGCGTTGTCGAGACCTTGCGCCGGGCCGACTTCCAAGCTGTGCTAGCCGGTGGTTGCGTGCGCGACTTGGCGTTGGGGCGCGTGCCCAAGGACTGGGATGTAGCTACAGATGCCGGGCCAGCAGAGGTAGCTGCGCTCTTTGAGCACACGGTGCCGGTGGGCGCACAGTTTGGTATCTCGGTAGTGATGCTCGACGAGGGCGACTACGAAGTTGCGCGCTTTCGCAGCGACGGCCCGTACCGCAATGGCCGCCATCCTGCATCTATTGAGCCAGCCGATGCCCGCGCCGACGCCGCGCGCCGCGACTTTACCATCAACGGCTTGTTTTACGACCCGGAGCGCGGTGAACTGCTCGATTACGTCGGCGGGCAGCAAGACCTCGACGCCAAGATCATCCGCGCCATCGGCGATCCGGCCGCGCGTTTTGCCGAAGACCATCTGCGCTTGTTGCGGGCCGTGCGCTTTGCCGCCCGGCTCGGTTTTACCATCGAACCTGAGACGTGGGACGCGCTCTGTGCTCAGGTCGAGTCCATTGCCAGCGTCAGTGCCGAGCGCATCCGCGACGAGCTAACCCTGCTGTTGACCGAGGGCGAGGCTGTGTGCGGCTTGCGCCTGTTGGACCAGTCGGGCCTGCTGCAAGCCGTGTTGCCGGAAGTCGCGGCCATGCGCGGCGTGCCACAGGATGCTGAATTCCATCCCGAAGGCGACGTGTGGACCCATGTCCAGCTTCTGTTTGAACACCTCGACGAGCCGTCGGCTGAGCTGGCGTGGGGGGCGTTGCTGCACGACATTGGCAAGCCGTCAACCATGGTGCGAGCCGAGCGCATCCGCTTCCACGGTCACGACGCGGTTGGGGCCAAAATGGCGGCGGCGATCTGCGGGCGGCTGCGGATGTCCAACGAAGCGCGGCGAGTCATCGGCACGCTCGTGGCCGACCACATGCGGATAAGCCACGTGCTCCAGATGCGCCCGAGTACGCTTGTGCGCCTATTGCGCGAGCCGCACTTTCCCGAACTGCTCGAATTGCATCGCGCCGATTGCTTGGCCAGCCACGGCAAGCTCGACCTGTACGAATTTTGCCAAGCGCAGTTGGCTGCCCTAAAAAAGGAACATCTGCGCCCGACGGCGTTGCTCACGGGCGACGATCTCATTGCCTTGGGCTTTGCTCCTGGGCCTCTGTTTAGGGAAATTCTCGCCGCGGTCGAGGATGCCCAGTTGGAAGGGCAACTCGACAACTACCAAGCCGCGCTGCGTTTCGTGCAGCGCAAATTCTGCGCTGTGCCTGCGGCCTAATTGGCGGGCTGATCCGCAGATGGACGCAGATAAGCGCAGAATTGTAGGGGCGGTTTGTGCAACGTGCGTTCAGTCTAGACCCAGCTTGAGTACCTATAGTACCGGCTGGTGCCCGGCCGAGCCCAAGGCACTATCGGCGAGGACATGGGTTGTCCACTAATGCTCGTGCTCGTCGTCAATGTTAGCGGCGTATTCCGCGGTTTTGGCGTCTAGTTGCTCTCGGCTGAGCAAGCCCTTGGCAATGATCAACTCTTCAAGCGAAGCGACCCAGCGGGTGTAATAGTTAGCTGGGTCGTTGTTTTGTTCGGCCGCGGCGATTGTCGCAGCCAATTCCGCACTGAACTCGCGCCACTTGTAGATCTCTGTTTCGTTGAGTGCAACGGCTAGGCCAAAAGCGCGTGCTTCCCAAGGGGCCTGAAAGACCAGTTCGCCATTTTCTCGCGGCAGGGCGATTTGTGCTTCCATAGTGGAAATTTGTCGGTCAGCTTGTTGCATTACCCCAGCCTCACTTTGCCGGAGGTTCAATCTTAGCCACGCCGATCATTGAGTCACGCGTGACGAGCGCAACGAGTTGTTCTTCGGTATGGTCTTCCGCGCCAGCAGGGCGTTCGGGTAGCACCATGTAGCGGAGGTCCGAGTTGCTATCCCAGACGCGAATTTCGACCGAATCGGGTAGCTCGAGGTCAAATTCCCGCAACACCGCTCGCGGCTCCCGCACCACCCGAGCGCGATAGGCGTAGGATTTGTACCAATTCGGCGGCAGGCCGAGTACGGACCAAGGATAACAGGAGCACAGGGTGCAAACGACGACGTGGTGGACGCTTGCTGTGTTTTCCAGCACGACGATTTTGCTGCCGTGCGCGTCGCCAAAACCTAGTTCGGCAATCGCCGCGGTGCCGTCTTCTAGTAGCCGTCGTTTGTAGTCCGGGTCGCTCCAAGCGCGGGCAACTACTTTGGCCCCATTGAGCGGGCCTACGTCTTGTTCGTACTGCTGCACGACTTCGTCTATAATCTCAGTTGTCAGCAATCCCTTTTCGATCAGAAGCGATTCGAGCGCTCTGGTGCGCAGGGCGGCATCTGTCTCGGCTTGGACATTATTCATAACAAAAGGTCCTTTTGCGGTTGGGGATTAGTTACGCCGGTTCCAAGTAGCTTTCCCACATATCTAGATGGACAGCACTTTTTGTTTCCGCGGCACTGCCCCATAGCTCCTCAGCGTCAAAGCGCACGGCGTACAAAGGTTGCTGGCGAGTTGCATACCCTGCGGGTAGTTCGGCGTCTTGGAGGTTGTAGATGCCGTAAAAATCGGTGACTGTGCCGCACTTGTCGCGTGCGTAGCGGGGAAGTCGGGTGTGGCCTGCGGGGTGGATGTTGCGCGATCGCACGCGGTCGTCGGTGGAAAATTGCGGCTGGATATCCATTGGCTGCGGAGGTGGATTTGCCGGGCGGGTGCGCTTGAGTTCCGCTCGGACCGCATCGGGGTCGGGATGCACTGGGGTTTCGGCGTTGGGATGGTCCCGGAGAAGCGCCATCCGCGTCTCCAACTCTTCTTGGGTTAGCACGCCGCCGTCAATCAGCCCTTTGATGCGGGAGTGCAGCCATTTTTCGTAATAGCTGGACGACAGGTAATGTGCTGGGTCCATGTTTTCGATGTTGTTGCGGGAGCCGCCGGGGATCGGTACAGGTGTTGCTACCGTCATGGCCAGTACCCGGCCCTCCCAGGGATGGTGGAATAAAGGTTCGTTTTCCTCGCGTATAATGGGGCCAAATCCGTGCATCCCGCCCATGTCGTGAATGCCGTCCATGGTTGCTCCTGAGGGGTTAGCTATCGTGGATGGTTGAATTCCCGAATGTAAGGCTCACTTGATCGGTTGCCCAGCGGCGGACGGTTCAATCTGGTCCAATAAATGTATGACGTCTTTGGGTTGGACTTTGTTGCGAAAAAAGAATACCCCACCGGGCACGTTTTTAAAATCGTCCTCGCTGACATTGAGGTTGGACGAGACGGCCACGAGCAAGTCCTTGCGTTGGGCTTGGCTCAGCTTTTCGAGCTTGCGCCGCAGATACTCCGGCCGCCAGTAGCCCATGATTTCCAAAAGCGCCGTGCGGCCGTCGGGATGGCGAAAAGTGAAGTCCGGGATCATTACCGTCTCTTTGAGGTTGACGACTTCGCTTTCCCGCTCTAGCTGCCATTGGGTTTTGGCCTTGGTGAAACGCGCGGCAAACGTTTCTTCCAACAGCGAGTCGTACAAAGTCTGATCCTTGTAATGCGACACGAGACCGGATTGGTCGTCGAGGACGAACTGCTGGCGGCGGCCGTCCTTGCGGACGATATCGGCTTGCATTGACCAGCGGGTACACAGCAACAGGGCCGGGAGGAAAATTGCCATTTGCAGGCCGTATTTCTGCGAGTGGCGGAACATGCTCACCGGGCCGTCGAGCCCGATCTCATAGCCGGCATCGACATCGCCTTCGATGGTGTGGATCAGCCGGTAGAACTTGATGAATTTGAAAAGCTGCTTGTAGCGCACCGGCAGGTTGCGATAGACGCTCAGGCGCAGGACTTCGCAGCGGTAGAGCATGGCTTGGGCCAGTGCCACGTTGTAGCGCAGCAGCAACTCGTTGGGCGAGGGCGCGGCAAAGGTGGCAAGCTGGTGATTTTCAGGCAGGTCGGCGTATAGTCCTGCGAGCACGTCTTCACTGCTGATCTGGTGTTTGAGAGCGACCTGTTCCAGCAGATCTTCGCGCTTGACTGGATAGATGAGGCTGGGCTCGCGGACGACCGGATGGTGGGCGCGGGCTAAGGTAAAAACGGCGTGGCGCAATTCTTCGGGGGGCTGAGGGCTGGCGACTTGGAATTCGCAGTAGTGGTCGCAAAGTAGCTTGGCTAGGCCGCGCTGGATGCGGTAGTCGGTGCGGTCCCCGGCGAGCAAGTGGAGGGCGTGTTGTAATTCGCGTCGAGTTTTGCCCTGGTGTGCGGCGTGGATGTCGATGAGTGCTTGGGCTAGGTCGATGAGGGCTGGGTCCTCGACATCGACATAGCGCGGTTCGATATAGGGGCCGCGCGAGCGGGTCAGCAGGAGGTCCGAGGTCAGCACGGTGCTTACTCGTAGGCTTCGTGGCGGCGGCGACGGTCGCTGATGCGATCTTCGACCGTGTCCTTGGAAACCACTTCGTAGAGCACGGCTTCCTTGCCTTGGCGGCGGCGGAGGATGCGCCCGAGGCGCTGGACGTGCTCGCGGATGGTCCCCGAGCCGGAGAGGACCACCGCGACATTGGCTGCGGGGATATTGACGCCCTCGTTGAGTACTTTTGAGGCGACGAGGGCGAGGTACTCCCCCTTGTTGAAGGCTTCGAGGATGGCCTTGCGCTCTCGCGTGCGGGTGCGGTGGGTAATGGCCGGGACCAAGAAGGTGCGGGAGATCTGATGGACAGTCTCGTTGTCGTTGGTAAAAATCAACACGCGGTCGCGCGGGTGGGCCTTGAGGATGTCTTCGAGGACGCGGAGCTTGGCAGTCGCGCCGAGGGCGAGTTGGCGGTGGCGGCGGTAGGCGTGCATGGCGCGCCGGCCACTAGTGCTTTTGGCCGAGAGCATGACGAAGTGCCGCCAGCCATCTTTGGTGCCGAGGCGGATGTTCTTGTCGGCGAGGAAGGCGCGGTACTCGTCGCGGGCGGCCTCGTACTGAACGCGCTCTTCGGCGACCATATCCACTTGGCGGCGCTCGACGCGATAGTCGGCCAAGTACTCGCCGGACAAGGCGCGGATGCCGCGCTCATAGGCTACGGGGCCGACGAGGGTGTCGAGAAGCACGTGGCGGCCATCGGCGCGTTCCGGCGTGGCGGTCAGCCCTAGGCGGTAGGGCGCTAGGCACATTTCAGCGGCGTGGCTGTACATTTCGCCGGGCAAGTGATGGACCTCGTCGAAGACTATGAGGCCGAAGCGATTGCCGTAGCGGTCCATTTGCATATAGGCGCTGTCGTAGGTGGCGACGGTCAGGTCGGCTAGTTCGTGATAGCCGCCGCCGAGCAGGCCGACTTCGACGGCAAACGAGCGGGTGAGCAGGTCGTACCACTGGTTCATCAGGTCGATGGTCGGCGCGACGACGAGGGTGCTGCGCTGGACTTCTACCATAGCCATGAGCGCGACTTGTGACTTGCCCGTGCCCGTAGGCAAGACGACCACGCCGCGGCAGCCGTGCTGTTGCCAAGCGGCGATGCTTTCAGCTTGGTGCGGGTGCGGCTCAGGCGCGGTTCGCAGTTGTAGGGAAAGGGTATTATAACGCGGGGCCGTATTCTTGAATGTGACTTCGTGCTGTTTGAGGTGTTCGACGCTTTCGCGGTAGAAGTGGGCTTGGGCACGCCAGTGATCGACGCGCGCATCCCAGACAAAGGCCGGAGGCGCGTCTGGGCCGACGTAGTCGCGCAGGAGCAGGGTGCCTTCTTCAAAGGTCAGACGCATAGACGCAGATTGATTAGGAGGATGAGAAATGATACATTGGGGCCAGAGAGCGGGCAAGGCATTATCAACCAAGGAGACATGCGATATGGACACAGCCCGAGTGGGTTTGGCCCGCGCCGGTGCGCGGCAAACCAACGTATATCAAGCGCTAAATTTGGTGCGCGAGGACGTCGAGCCGAAGCTGGCCGCCCAAGTGATGCTCAAGCCAAACTTCCTGTCCAGCGAAAATCCCCTCGCCTCGACTCACGCCGACGCCATGCGCGGTGCCATCGACTTTCTGCTCAGCACGCCGCAGCCGCCCGAGGAGATCGTCATTGCCGAAGGCGGCAACGAGAAGTATTCGGGCGAGGCGTTTGCCAACTTCGGCTATGATGCGCTAGTCGAAGAATATTCGGTGCCGATTCGCTTGGTCGATCTGCATCAGGAGACGCGGTGGGAAGAGACGGCGATTTACATGGCCGGCGGCGTCGAGGCGACCGTGCGGATGCCGAGCGTGGTCCTCGAATGCCCCTGCACCATTTCGGTGGCCGTGGCCAAGACCCACGATGTGTGCGTGGTTACGTTGGCGCAGAAGAACATGATTATGGGGACGCTGCACAAAGAGGATCGCATCAAGATGCACGGCTATCCCTCGCACGCCGAGCGCGTGTTGCCCAGCGAGGCCGAGGTGCTCAACGTGAACTTGATCCGCTTGGCTCAGTATCTCAAGCCGGACATTGGGATCGTCGATGGCACGGTGGGCTTGCAGGGCAATGGCCCTGGGGGAACCGATGCGGTGCCTATGGGGGCGGCTGCGGCGTCGGCTGATGTGTTTGCCGTGGATGCGGTCATGGCCAAGGCTATGGGCTTTGAACCGATGGAACTGGGCCTTTTGCACTACGCCGACACGTTGGGCTACGGCGTGGCCGATTTGGAGCGGATCGAGGTGCGGGGCGTGCCCATTGCCGAGGTCGCCTGCGCCTTCAAGCCGCACGAGACGACTGCGCAGCAGATGCAGTGGAGGAATGCGGCAGTGGCGGAGTTTTTGCCGTAGGGGGTGTTGAAGTTACCTAAAGCTAGTTTCGATTGAGGCCCTCTTTACCTCGACTGAGAAGGATTTCCTTCCAGAATTTCTCACGGTCAATAATTACCTTGCTAGGTGTGTGTATCGAGCGATACTCCAGAAGCGCGAAGCGAAAATTGGCCCGGCAGTAAGCCAGGTCGGGATATTCTTTTACCAACTCTCGAAGTCCGGCATTGCCCCCATGACCCGAGGCAACGTAGTCACTCCACCTAGACCAAATACCCGTCTCACCATCGGCTAAGCCGACATAGCGTTTGCTCGTGAGTGTATCGGTTATGAGGTAAATGCCCTTTACGCTCTGGAGTGCTGCCTTCCAGTCCGGTCTACCATTTTTGACTATCGATTCAAGCTCATTAAAGGATAGATTAATGCCTTCGTAGCCGGGGAAACTGCGACCAGAGTAAGGCTCTCGCAGAATTTCCGCGACTTCAAAATCGTCGTAGTGATTCTCGAGATTCACGCGGGTCGCGCGTGCGCGATAGGAAGAGAGCAGTTTTAACCGACCAATAAAGGGTGCTCCATTTTCAGTTAGTTTTACTTCATAGCGATCTTTGTGTCGGTCGATAACGCGGAAGATACCGCCGAATAGCCAAGTATCCTCCTCATGGTAGAATTTCATCAGCGAAAAAATGAAAGTCCGGTTAAACTCGTTATAATTCGGACGGTGTTCCTGCCAGCCTCGCCATGCCTCCCACCGGTCGCGCACCCATTCGTCCAAGGGTTCGGTCCTCGAATTCCGGCGAGCAGAATGGACCTTGTCATCATCCTCGTTTTTGACCGAGCGAGCAAAATGGACCTTGTAATCATTCACTTTTTCGATCGGCCAAATGTCTCGCAGAAAAATCCTGCCGACGGAATCGGCATTAGCGTGCTTTTGGACTAGATTGGGATGTCTGATGGTAGAGAGGTCGCAGTATTGTAACACCTCTTCACCATCGTCAAATTTCTTGTCTAACTCACTCGCTGTTATTCGCTTCATAGAGCCTAACCTCTTCTCGGCGTGCCCGCCGCACAGAAATAATCCTGATTGCATCGCCGCGATATGTTATCACGCCAGACCAATGCTTGTCGGCAATACGACCGATCACTAAGTAGCGTGGTTCATCGGTGGTCCGGGCTGGAATTTCGAGCAACGCTGAGTCGTTCCACAAGATCTGCGCTGCGACGAAATCAATGCCGTGTTTTTCTTTATTGGCATGGCTTTTCTCAGGGTCGAACTCGAATTCCATAGATAGATAATAAAAAATAACAGACAATTCGTCTAAATTTGTACTATGCCTGACGGTCCAAGTCTGAGTTTGTCATGGCAATAGCGCCGCATTGAGCCGTGTGTCAACGACGAGTATCACAGCCACGCGCCCCGCGACGACTGGCCGCAGGGACACGGCTATGCCAATTGGGTGCGGGAGAAGGGGACATAGAGGGGCGCACGGGCACTATGTGGTTGACAAAAGAGTAATATGGATCATTATAGCTATGAGAATAGCTATTTTGTTTAACTTGATGCCGGAGGCCAAAATATGAAAACCGTACAAATGACCCTCGATGAGGAACTAATCGAGGAGGTTGATAAGGTTACAAAGAAAATAGGTACGACGAGATCGGCCTTTGCGCGGGAGGCTCTATACGCTGCGCTCAGGCGTGCTAAACTAAAAGAAAAGGAGCAAAAACACCGGGAGGGATATGCCCGCAAGCCGGTTCAATCAAGCGAATTCAGCCAGTGGGAAGACGAGCAAGTGTGGATTGAGTGATGCGGCGTGGTGAGGTTCGTTGGTACAGATTTGCCCAGCCGGACAAGAAGAGGCCCGTTGTTATTCTCACTAGGGACTCGGCGATTCAATATCTGGGAGAAGTTACCGTGGCACCAGTGACATCGACCATTCGGGACATTCCCTCAGAGGTGTTTCTGTCCCAACGAGATGGAATGCCTAGAGAATGTGCGATCAACCTGGATCACATCCAGACCGTGGCCAAGGGTAAAATAGGCCCCCTGATTATATCTCTCCCGCTGGCGAAGATGAATGAATTGTGCGAAGCACTGCTTTTTGCATTGGGATTTGACGGCTAGTTCCACGATGAGGTCATACGAGGACGCTTGTGCCATGACACCTCCCAACACCAACGACTTTCATGGGTATGCCGCTGCGGCTCGGCTTTGATTGAATCATCCCTTACCCCAACAAAGGACCCTTCCACCATGACGCCTCCCAACATCCTCTGGATTTGTACGGATCAGCAGCGCTACGACACGATCGGCGCGCTCGGTTATGCTCACGTCGATACGCCGCACGTCGATCGGCTGGTCGCCGAGGGCGTGGCGTTTACGCACGCCTATTGCCAAAGCCCGATCTGCACGCCGAGTCGCGCGAGTTTTCTCACCGGCCAGTACGCCAGCGCCGTCCATATCAACGGCAATGGCCTCGACAGTTTTCCCGATCACCCGCCGCTGGTCACGCGGCAGTTGGCCGAGGCTGGGTACGACTGCGGGCTGATTGGCAAGCTGCACTTGGCCAGCGCCTATGGCCGCATTGAGCCGCGCGTCAACGACGGGTATCGCTACTGGGAATACAGCCACGCGCCCCGCGACGACTGGCCGCAGGGGCACGGCTATGCCGATTGGGTGCGGGAAAAGGGAGAAGTCTTAGGCGAGTTGATGAAGCAATATCCCCACGGATTGCCCTCTGAGTTCCACCAGACGACGTGGTGCGGCGAGAAGACCATTGAGTTTATGAGCCAACAACGCGACGGCCCTTGGCTGGCGAGTGTCAACATTTATGACCCACACCCGCCGTTCAATCCGCCGCAGAGCTACCGCGACCGTTTCGATCCAGCGGCCATGCCCGGACCGCTGTTTGCCGACAGCGATTTGGCGCAGCAGGAAAAGTTGGCGGGGATTGATTTCCAGTCCAAGGGACGGCGGCCCGATCAACTCGACATTCGCGATCCCTTGCACCAAGATCGCCCGACGCCTGGGGCTGACGCGCGCGTGTTGCAGGCCGCGTACTGCGCGATGATCAAGCAAATCGACGACCAAGTAGGGAACATGTTGGCCGCGCTCGAAGACACGGGCCAGCGCGACAATACCGTGGTGATTTTTACGTCCGACCACGGCGAAATGCTCGGCGACCACGGGCTAATCCAGAAGGGTTGCCGCTTTTATGAGGGCTTGGTGCGGGTACCGCTGATTTTTTCTTGGCCGGGACACTTTGAGGAAGGCTTGGTGCGCGACGATCTGGTCGAGTTGACCGACAAAGCGCCGACGCTTCTGGAGTTAGCCGGGCTGGAGGTGCCGGAGCGGATGACCGGCCGTTCGCTTGTGCCGATCTTGCGCGGCGAGCGCGCGGCACCGCACCGCGACTTTGTCCGCTGCGAGTACTACGACGCTTTGGACGCGCCCGATGGGACCTTTGCCACTATGTACCGCGACGAGCGCTACAAGTTGGTGCTCTATCACGGGCACGCTTTGGGCGAGCTGTACGACTTGGAAGAGGACCCGGGTGAGTTTGAAAACATGTGGGACGAGCCGGAAGCGCAGCCACTCAAGTTGGCGCTAATGCAAAAGAGTTTCGACGCTTCAATGCTGGCGATGGACCGAGGGCCTCGGCGCGTGGGGCCGATGTGATGGAGCGGCAGCAGCGGGTGACGCAGCGGCCGATCTGGCGCTTCCGCGAGGCGGACAAAGCGGCCGAAGACGACCAAGTAACGGTTGAGGAGCCGCTGGAAATCCGCGTGGAGGAGACGCCGATCGCGGTAGTCATGCGCACTCCACGCCACGATTTCGAGTTGACGGCTGGTTTTTTGTGTACCGAGGGGCTGATCAAATCGCCGCAGGAGTTGGGCGCGATTTCGTATTGCACGGCTGCGGAGCCGCCCAACGAGGAGAATATCGTCGAGGTCAAGCTGGCCGCTGGCGTGGCCTTTGATCGGCAGCGGCTCCAGCGCAACTTCTACGCCTCGTCGAGTTGCGGGGTCTGCGGCAAGGCCAGCATTGAGGCCATCACCTGCGAGGCTCCCGAGCTGACGGACGATTTTACTGTGCCGCTAGCCATGCTATACGACCTTAGCGATCGCATGCGTCAGGCACAGGATGTATTCGAGCAAACCGGCTCACTGCACGCAGCGGCCCTGTTTGATCCGGCGGGCGATTTGCTCGTCCTGCGCGAGGACGTGGGCCGGCACAACGCGGTCGATAAGCTCATCGGCCACTACGCACTGCGCAATGAGCCGGTGCCAGCGAAGAGCGTGCTGATGGTCAGCGGGCGCACCAGTTTTGAGATTGTGCAGAAGGCGCGGATGGCGGGGATTGCGGTGGTCGCCGCTGTATCGGCACCGTCGAGCTTGGCGGTGGATTTGGCGCGGGAATCGGGGATGACGCTGTTGGGATTTTTGCGCGGGCGGGGATTCAATGTATATACCGGAGAAAAGCGGATTGCCGTTTAGGAGCGGTGAGTTCCTCGCGTCCTTCCCGTGAGAGATCGGCACCCCGATAGGAAGAAACTCAACGAGGATATAACGCTATTATGCCAGTACAAATCACCATAAGAGATGTCCCGGAAGAGGTGCGCGACGCGTTGGCCGTTCGGGCTGCTCGGCAACACCAGTCTATGCAGGCATTCCTCCGTGACGAGTTGGAGCGAATCGCGTCGCGTCCCTCAGTCAGCGAGTGGTTGCACCAAGTTCGCGAGCGCAAGGAATCGGCGGGAACCCGCGTTCGTCCGTCCAGTATTCTACAAGCTCGGGATGCCGATAGAACGTGACTGTGTATGAACCTGACGCGAGCGAGTGGATTGATTTCTCTCAAGGGAGGTAAAACCATCATGTTCCATTGCCATGTATGTGGATCGAACAGCGCCCAACAGAAAAAGGTGAGTGAAGTGTTTGTATTGCAAAGGAGGCGGATTTTAGTCGAGGATATTCCAGCTAGCGTGTGCTTGCGCTGTGGGGAAGCTACTTTCAGTCGCCAGACTACCGAGAAGGTTCGTCGCATGGTACACAGGGCAACTGAACTAGGGCTTCTGAATGTACCTGCGAAAATATTTGTTTGAGATTTTCAAATTATAATAAAAAGATTTGACAAAAACACAATATATATATAATCTTAGATTAATGGTAAGTAACAGAGGATTTGTTACAAGAAAAACGGTAAATCGTTAGCAAATAATAGGAAGCGAAATTTGACATTAAAACGATAAATTGATTTAAAACAATGGCTTATATATATTTATGCAATAAAACTAGCAACAAATTTTAATTTGTAATTAATATGTTATAATGT
>VXOR01000038.1 GCA_009840005.1 Gemmatimonadota bacterium | reverse complement strand
ATCGGTTGGCCGGCGATGGGGTACAGGTGCTGCCGGGCGATGTCGATGGCGACGGTGATCTCGACTTGGTGGTGTTAAATTCCATCTTGGGTGGGGTGCAGGTGTTGAAGAGTTCGGTGGGGGCGCAGCCGACCGCGGTGCAGACGCCAGCGACAGTGAAGCCAGCGCAGCATCGCCTCGGCGACAGCTATCCCAATCCGTTTAATCCGGCGGTGGTGATTCCCCTTGATTTGGCGACCGACGCGGCGGAAGTGTCGCTGACGGTGTACGATGTGTTGGGTCGTCGGGTGCGGCAGGTGTGGCAGGGGCCGCTCGGAGCGGGTAGGCATCGGTTTGTGTGGGATGGCCACGACAAGATGGGCAAAGAGGTGGCCGCCGGGGTGTATATCTATCAGGTCGAAATTGACGGACAAGTGGAAGCGAAAAAGACGACCAAGCTGCCCTAAAGGTACTCCAAGCGACCCACTGGATAATCTATGGCGAGGCGGCGCACTTGTTGGGGTTGCGATCCCGAAAAAATGTCTTAGTATCTGGATAGGGTTTGATTTTTGGCCCGTATATCGCCGTTGCCGGCGGGACGATGCAGAAGACGAGAAGTAACGGCGGTGCCACCTCGTATCGGTCGTTTTCCAACACACATTCCAGTATCGTAGCGGCAGAAGCTGTGGGCGTACTGGGCAACGAAGGAGATGAATTATGGATAGTTTGCGGGAATTTTTTGCGTCTTCCAGCGGCTTGGCTCCGGCTCGTCGGGGTCTTTCGCTGGGTTGGGTCATCAGTGCGCTCACGGGGATCGCCACCCTGCTTGGGGCCAAGGAGGTCAGAGCAGGAGATTGCCCGACCTCTCGTGATTGCCAGTTCAACAATGCTTGCTCGATAAACACTCCGTCCACACCGATCAGGTGCTGTGTAACGAAAGTATGGGACGATATAGGCTGCGGGACAAAATGTTTCTGTACCACCTGAGCTAGTTACAGATTGAAAAGCTAAGCATAAGCAGGGTCTCATCGTGTCCAGAGCACCGAGACCCTGCCTTTTTTGCAAAGGACATCGGCCATGTTATATCTCGCGCTTCTTCTAAGTATTGGGCTATGGAGCCGTTTCGCCGAGGCGATCACATGGGACTTCGACGACGGAACGACGCAAGGATGGGCCGCCAAAGAAGGTGCTGCAGCGGGTGGGTCGGCTGAATTCAACCTGTTTCCGGGGCAGGTCAAAGACGGCGTGTGGACGATTGATGTGTCCCCGTCCGTGGCCGGCAAGAAGTATCCCACGCCGCTTGTCCAAGTGGTTTCGCCGACCATCGGCTACGATTCGGGTCTGTTCGACCGGGTCCGGGTTCGGCTTCGCACGGTCCATCACCGTCCTACAGTTGGTGCCTTTCTGCTATCTTGGACCAATGAGTACAACCGCACGGTTCCAGGGCACGATCCAGCCGATCTGTTTGGCGACCGGTTTTCGCTGATCGGACAAGCTGGCTTTGTCTATACCACCGAGTGGCAGGAAGTAGAGATAACCCTGCCCGAATCGGACGGGGAGGTCGCCCCGAGCGACCGGGAGGTCTGGGAGGGTCTTTTACGGGATATTCGGCTGAGTTTTAGCTTGGACTGGGGTGAGCGAAATGTGCCTCGGTCAGCGGCGGAGGTGGTCGGTTGGTTGGAGATCGACTGGATCGAGTTGACCGGCGTGGAAGAGCTGTTATTGGGGGAATTAGCTCCGCCGTCGGTCGAGTATTTCCACTTTGAGGGAGCCAAGCTCTTCGCCCCGCCGGTCTTCTCTCCGATTGCGCCGGGTTTAGGAGGCTCTGGCGTCTTGACGGACTTGGATGCAGACGGCGACCTCGACCTGTTCTCCATTTGGAATGGTAGAGGCCCCGGCTCAGATAATCCGTTTGTAAACGGCTGGGTTATGGCGCTCAATGACGGACAAGGGACCTTTGAAAAGGTGCACACTGAGGAGATCGGATGGATGACTTACTTGAATGTGCGGAGTGGCGATTTGACCGGCGATGGCCAAGACGAGATCGTGTTCGCTACCTCAGACATAGCGGTTTGGTCCATCGAGCCGGATCTTCAGATTGAGGTGCTCACCCAGCTACCTGACCGCCGACTCGTAGGCTTGATGGATTGGGATGGGGACGGCGAGATCGAGTTATTTTCATACCATACAGTGGCCGCAGGAAGAGCGTTAGAGGTCTGGGAAGTCGAGCATGGGGAGTGGACGGCCACCCCGTTAGTGGTGGCCGAAAACCATGCGCCCTCTCGGATAGGCGACTTTACCGGCGATGGGGGGTTGGAGGTGCTGTGGGAGCAGTTATCCAGCGAGGACAACACGTGGATAGTGATGGACTTAGAAGCCGCGCCTGGGGAGGGCGACCCTCTCTTAGAAGCTGATATAAGGAATATGCCTTTTGCTCGTCCTTTACAAGTGGGCGATTTTGATGACGATGGGCAGATGGACCTGCTCACGGCGGTCGAACACAACCTCTTCGAAGGGACCAAGGGCTTGCTCTTATGGAGAGGTCAATCAACGGGTGGTGTGGAGAAGACGGTGCTGTATGATGATCGGCTGTTTGTACGCTCGCGGGTCGTGGTGCGCGACCTGAATGGGGACGGGGTGGATGATTGGACGTTTGTTGGCGGGGATCGCGCCTCGGGTTTGGGGGTGTTTGTCGAATGGGGTGGGGGTGCGAATCCGGCTAAGGAAGTGGAGCGACATCGTTTGGCCGGGGAGGGGTCACAGGTGCTGCCGGGGGATGTGGATGGCGACGGCGATCTCGATTTGGTGGTGTTCAATCGCATCTTGGGCGGGGTGCAGGTGTTGAAGAGTTCGGTGGGCGAGCAGAGGACCGCCGTGCTGACGCCAGAGGTAGCGCGACCGGCACAGCATCGCCTCGGCGACAGCTATCCTAATCCGTTCAATCCGGCTGTGGTGATTCCCCTTGAGTTGGCGACGGACGCGGCGGAAGTGTCGCTGAGGGTGTATGATGTGTTGGGTCGTCGAGTGCGGCAGGTGTGGCAGGGGCCGCTCGGAGCGGGTACGCATCGGTTTACTTGGGATGGGCGTAACGAGCAGGGCAAAGAGGTGGCCGCCGGGGTGTATCTCTATCAGGTGGAAGTAGATGGACGGGTGGAAGCCAAGAAGACGACCAAGCTGCCCTAATAGGACATGTACTTGAGCTATTTGACTCGAACAAGGATAAGACAGCACGGGAAATTACATTGGACTTACTCTGGTTTAATCCTGCTATTGATATCTGCGATCATGGTGCTGATGGCTCGCTATAAAAAGCGCCTCAGCCCCCAAGTGCCTCTGCCGTCCATGCAGCCGCAAGAGGCCATACTGCATCTTCTCGCCGCGTTTGATCTCACCGCACGGACTCTCCACCTAAAGGCCGTACCCGTGCCGCGTTGCGGTGTGTTATCAGCCTACCGCGTTCTGACGGAGGACGAAGCGTTGGCTTACTAAGCTAGTCGTCGTCCGCCGCGATATTGCCCTTTTCTATCTGACGCGAATTACTCGGGATACTCCTAGCACCAAGAGAAGACCGCGTTGCGGGCGTTTCTTGGGAGTGGGCCGCCGGCCGCTTCGGTCCGACCACTTTGCGGGGTACTGTCCGCGCCTTTGGTCGTCGGTCAGAATATCGGCGCAATAATAGGAATGCCTAACTCAATGGCGCCAAGCGGGAAACTGGCTATCAGAATCTACGAGAACTGCTTTTTGAGGAGGATTGGACTATGGATATGCTGCTCAATGAGATCAATCCCGTTTTCTGGGTAGAATGGGCCTTATTGTGCTCAATCATGGCGGTTGCCTCCTACACAACCTATACGGACATCAGCCATCGAGAGATTCCCAACGCAGCTACTTGGATTTTGCTCGTTCTGGGGCTGATAGGGCAAATGGGATTGTGGGTATTGGATGAGGTTACACTCGTGCAGATCGGCCTATCCTTTGTGCTGGGGTTTGTCGTCGGCTACCTGTTGTTTATGTATGGCTTCTGGGGGGCGGGCGATGCCAAGCTGTATTGGGCCATGGTCGCGGCGCTGCCGAGTACGTTGTTTGGTCAGCAATGGCCGGCCGTCTCCTCGACCTTCTTTTCGCTAGATACTCCTATCTGGGCGTTGTTGGTCAACACCATTTTGATCAATACCGTTTTTCTTTTGGCCCTGCTGGTCATCCATAAACCCGCAAAACCTAGCAAAAAATCTGCAAGTGACAATAAAAAGAGCAGGAGTTGGGGCTGGTTGCGCCCTGGGATTGAGGCGGCAGGAGTGAGTGGACTGGTGTTAGGCGGGACGACGTTGGTCGGCGGGACGTTGACCCTCGCCGAGGCGATCGTGGTGGGCGCGGTACTCTATTTGCTCCATGAAGATCGGATCAAGGTATCCAATAGAGTCATTTGGGTTGTGCCCGGGCTGGTGGTCGGCCTTTTTAGCGCGATCGGCACCGGAGACTACTTGCTCTATCTGGTGCTTTGGGCCGTGCTGTGGGGCATACGGAACGTCTATGTGTATATCCATACTCTCGATTACCAAAAGTTTGTGCAACCGGTTGCTATTGATGCCTTACAGCCGGGCATGGTGCTCCATCAGTCGATCTATGAAGCCCCTGAGCAAGACCGAGTCGAAGTGGTTTCGTTTGGCGATCAGCGTGGAGATACACCAGCGCTCATAGGCCGCAAGGGAAGACCGTTGACTATCAGGAAAGTGCGCCAACTAAAAGACCTGCAGAAGAAGGGATCGTTTCGCGCTTGGGACGATCAGTTAGAGGTAGAACTGTCGCTTCCGTTTGCGCCGATTTTGATGGTTGGTGTTGGTCTAACGCTATTCTGGACCGGTAGTATCGTCGGGCTAGCCAATCGGTGGATGCAGCCGTTATTCGATGCGTTTTAGGGAAAGGAAGAAACTATGCGCTCAAAACCGCAAGGGGTGATGCTGTTACTGTCAACAGTGCTGGGCATTCTCTTGGGGACCAGTCTATTGTTGGCCGCCAAACTCAACAATCCCCCAATCGTCCTAATGGATACAGGCTTGGATCATCTGCTTGGGGAGTTGGTTCCAGAATACGAACTCGAACAGTTAGATGGCCGCCCGGTCTCTACCCATCTATACCAGGACGAACCCCACCTACTGATCTTTACGTTGCCGGACTGCGATGCCTGCGACACCATGTACCCCACTATCGGGGAAGTGGCCACCGACATTCCCATATTGATGATTGCCAATACGCGGGAAGGATTGCCGGAGAAAGTCGCCGAGCATGGTTTGGCCTTTCCCATTGCCGTAGATACGCTGCTGCTGACAATGGAGCATCTCAACATCACGAATTTCCCGACCGCGCTCTTGGTGGATGGGGAACAACGGATCGTCGCGGCCGCTAGGGGTGGAGGAACCCCGATTGAGAACATTGTGCAGTCCGCGCAAAAAGTAATTGTAAAAGAGAGAGCAGAATAATGGGTGATCAAAAGTCTTGGAAGGTCGCCGGGCTTGTCAGTGTAGTCTTATTGATCGCGCTGATTTTCAAGGAGAAGTCGGGGGAGCCAACCGGGATCGTCTGGAGCGAAGGAGATGCGAAGCGTTCTGACTATTTATCTGAAGGAACGGACGCTCCTGATTTTGAATTGCCCTCTGTGCAAGGGGGCCACGTCCGTCTCGGCCGCTTTAAGGGGCAGCGCGTAGGACTCGCTTTTGTAACCCCGACCTGCCCGTATTGCGACGACTTGGAACGTTACTTGGTAGAATTCGACCTTCCTGAAGGACGCCAGTTATTACTGGTCAGCCAAGGCACAAAAGACCAAGTGCAGCAAATCGTCAAAAACCACGATTTGACGATACCTGTTTTGGTTGATTCGGCGGGTGCAGTTTCCCAAGCCTATCGGATCGGGGGCGTACCGCAGTTTTACGTGGTCAGCGAGGAGGGAACTATCGCTTCTTTTGCACGGGGGATGCCGTCGGTATGGGAAGCCGTGCAAAAGCTATAATCGAGGAGGAGACTACGATACATGGAAATCATTCCGTTAATTCCCGAACGCGACGTAACCATACAGCGGGCACGGATCGCACAAAATCGCGATGTACGCACCCAAGCTAAGGCTTGTCTCTTGTTGGGGCGCTATTACAAGGAACAAGGTGAACTCGACAAGGCCGAGGAGCTTTACCGAAGAGCCCTTGCGAAAGCACGGCCGTTGCAGGATCGGAAGTTGGAAGCCGATGCGTGTAGCGGCTTGGGGCTTATGTACCAAGTCAAGGGGCAGATGAATAAGGCGGTTGACTATCTCAATGCGGCCTTTGAGATCAATAGTGAACGTCGTGATGAGGTGCGTCTGGCCGTCAATTATAGCAACAGAGGCTTTGTCGCCCATCTCCAAGGAAAAATCGCCGAGGCGAGAGATCTGCACACCCGCGCTCAGCAACTCCACGAGGCGTCGGGCAATAGAGCCTATTGGGCGGAAGAATGCGGCAATCTGGGGCAGTTGGCACTACGGCAGAACAAGCAGGAAGAGGCCGAAGCCTATTTCCAGCAGGGGCTCAACGTGTGCGAAGAACTCGGCGATCTACCGGGTATTTCCGGCCACTATCAGGGCTTGGGTTTGGTCTATCTCCAACAGCAGCGTTTAGCCGAGGCCGAGGACATTTTAAAAAAAGGCCTTGAGATCGAGGAGCGGCTTCAGCGCGACGAGGGGTTGGCGCATCATTACAGCGTTCTGGGAGGCGTATATAGACGGATGGAGCGGTTTGATGAGGCGGCAGAAATGTACCGTCGGACGCTGGCCATCCAACAAAAGTTAGGCAATAAACAGTTTGAGGCTCGCACTATGGGTGGTCTGGGGCAGGTGCTGCGAGAGAAGGGCGACACGCGAGAAGCCTTGGCCCTGTTCCAGCAGGCGAGGAAATTGTTTGACGAGATCGGGGATACCAAGGGCCGGGCAGTGCAAGCGGTTCTTTTGGGCGATGCCTATACGGATGTTGAAAACGTTAAGGCGGCTGAGGAGGCATATCAGCAGGCATTGCAACTTTTTGCGAAAGTATCGGACTTGGAAGCTGTCGCCGACGTTAGAGTTAGCTTGGGGCGGGCCTATGCGTCGAATCAGGCTCCTTTCGATGCCTTACTTCAATGGCGGCAAGCACTGGAACTCTACCGCGAACTTCAGCTAGACGACAAAATTGAGTTTGTAGAAGAGTTGCTGAAGGCGGGTAGCCGAATATAAAGGACAAAACGATGCTCAAAGCGATACAGCACCGGATATTATCTGGACTCTTCAAGATCATCAGACAACTTGAGGAAAAAGAACGCTCTCGTCGTCTAGAGCGGGACAGAGTTTCAACACTGATCTTTTTTCATGGTTTCGACAGTGCTTCCGCGCATCGTGCTTTGGTGGTGGGTACGACGCTTCGGGGCCGAGGATATCGCGTCAATTTTGCGGGTACGGGCCCGTTTGCCGATCTAGTCCGGCAAGCGGAGTTCCCACTGCACGACCTCGCCACGCCGATACAAGACTTGGGAGTAGTACTAGATTTTGGCACGAATGAAGTGGACTACGATTCACTCATCGATCAGAGTGTGGAAGCCGAGCGAGCACTGATTGACCGCTTGAAGCCCGACTTCGCAATAGTGGATTTTCGTCCTACATTGCGCTTGGCCGCTGCACTGGAAGAAGTAGATGTGGTTTGGATAAAGTCGGCCTATACTATGCCCGAATACGCTGACCCTATTCACTCACCTGAATTTGTGTGTACTTGGGAAGACATACTCGAAAGTACCTCACATCGAGGATGGACTGATGGGGCGACATTTAGGGAAATGTATCTGCTCTGCGATATTCCAGCGGTTCATCCACTGAGACCGGAGATGCCTGCCAACTACTTTTTCGTAGGACCGCTGCTTGGGGGGCTCGACATAGAGAAGCAAGGCGATGTAGAGCGGGAGGGGGTGTACTGAGACCTCAGAACGTTGGGAGCCGGTTGGCCCTCCATTCAAGAGGCTCTGCAAAAGTTAGGAAGGCAGGGGATTCGGCAGTGGGTAGTTCCACCTGTTGGAGTGGGTGTCGATCCAATAGAGCGCGGCGAGATCGTCGATCCAAGTTTTTTGCAGCAGGCGGCCTCGCAAGCGGCCGTCTTTGCTGGCGGCGGCGATCCCGGTTTCTTCTATCAAGCTCTATTCAAGGGCATCCCCGTCATTGGGCTGCCCACGAATGGGCCGCAAGACTATTTCAGCGATCGCCTACAAGCACTAGGGCTAGGAATTAAACTGAGCTACCGAGACTTCAACCGACCGATGGCGCTCGTCCAAAGTGTCGAGGGCGTGTTAAACCACTATGCGATATTCGCTAAACGATGCCGTGCTTTTGCCGCCGAAATACAACAATGGCAGGACGCCCATCGCGTCGCGGATATAGTTGATGGGTACTGGATGAGTCGTATGAAAGAAAACCGACTTGATTCACAGTACCAGATAGCTCAACGCGATTTTGTCCGGCAGTTGTCGTTGAGCACGGTACTCAATGACGAGCAAATTGAAGAGATGCTCGAAAATGGGTGCAATCACCAGATGCCGCATGAAGTGAGACCAGATGGCATCTGGTATGATCGTTTCGATTCGTGGAATTGGCTATACGATAACGACGCTCGCTTTTTTGCGCGTGATTACGAGGCGCGTGAGGAGATGCGCTCGTTCTTCATTACCAAAAAGAATGGTGCGCTTCATCCGGCTATGGAGCACCAGCGTTTGCAGTTGACGTACACCTTTACTTTGTCGGCTGTCGAGGACGCAATACACAATGCACGGATATTTCTGCCGTATCCAATAGCAACCGACTTTCAGACAGATATAAAGCTACTGTCTTGCAGTCCTACGGAAATGCAAGAACACTTTTTGCCACACGCCGGTTTCTTCTATGGCTATCCTATCGTTTGTGACTTTAGCTCCGGTGCGGCATATACGTTTTCTTACGTATGCGAATTGACGGTTTATGCGAGAGTGATGGGAACTACAGGGACCGATGAGACGCTTACGTCGGAACAGTTCGAGTGCTACACTACCGTCGATGAGTCCTTGGTAGAACACCCACTCGTCCGCCGTTGTTGGGAGGAGGTGGGCATGGACGAAGGGACAAGCGACTTGGAAAAAGCCCGTCTTTTATATGACTACTTGGCCAAGAACAAGCATTTTAAGAAGACCAAAGATAGCTGCCAATGTTATCAGTGTAGCACCCTAAAAGCACTGACGGACGACGGTGGCCATTGTATTACATTGGCTCGTGCTTTTATTGCTCTTTGCCGTCTGCAAAAAATACCGGCCCGTGAACAGACCGGAGCCATAGCGGTCAATCCGTTGGGGCCGCGCCGATACGAAAACCGAACGTATGACGAAGTAGTGTTTGGGCATACGTGGGCTGAGGTTTTCATCTCAGATATCGGATGGATTCCCGTGGAATTTCACGGGATCAGCATCGGTGCGCCAGCACTGACGGAGGCCAACGGGCAAGATGAGGCGTTGCGTCATAAGGTCTTGGAGAATAGCGATCCCTATTTTGATTTTTTCTTTGGCCATTTAGACTGTTTCCACATCGTATGCTCAAACTCCGCTGCCAAAGAAGTACCACAAGCCGTTGTGTATGAAGAAACGGATCATGGCCCCCCCCGCATTCATCGGCCGGATGCTCTGCGGGAAGAGTGCCGCTTAGTCTTTGAATGTGTATAAGGGAGCGAGCGCAATGGATATTTCGGTCGTCATCGCCGCCCACAATCAGCGCGATCGGTTGCGGCTGGTTTTAAGCGGCTTGGCGGTGCAAACATTCTCCGAGGGCCAGTTTGAGGTTATCGTGGTGGACGATGGCAGCACGGACGGAACCGGCGATTTTCTGCGTGAGTATGAGCAAATGTCCATAAAAGTCATTCCCTTGGATGCCAATGTCGGCCGCTGTCGAGCGCGGAATATCGGTATCGCGGAAGCGCGGGGCGACGTAGTTGCCTTTTTAGATGGAGACGCCTTACCCGGTCCCGATTGGTTGGCTCAACATTGGCAGTTCTTTCAGTGCTACAATGGCGTAACGAGCGGATTCCAGTATTGCCTGCCTCGTTTGGAATACGTTCAAGACCCACAAAGGGGCCTTCCTTGGGAGGACGTTCCGGCGTCGGTGGCTCATACCATGCGGACACAGCCCGACGCATTTCGGGTGACCGAGGCGATGATACAGTCCGATTTCGCGGCGATTAATCTGTTAGCTCAAGAGGGTGGGTATCCCTTTCCAGAATTAAAGTTGATGCAAGACCAAGTACAAGTGCTCTTTGACCATGTACCCGACTCGCCGATCGGCTGGATCAGTTTTTATCCCCACAATGCGGCGGCTCCGCGTGCGGCCCTTGAGGAGGTCGGTGGTTTTGACGAAGGGTTGCCGCATTCTGAGGGCTGGGATTTGGCCTATCGCCTCATGCGGCATGGGTATAAGATGCGCTTTGCCTCCAAGGCGCAGAGCTATCACCTGTATCATCACCACGACTTTTTCAGTCCGCAAAATGCGTTTGCCGAATCGCAAAAGCGGCGTAGGGCTATAGCCCACATGGTGAAGAAGAACGAGGATCCTCGACTGTATCTAATCGAATTTTGGCTCGCCTCTATATGGCCGGACCGTCTAGTTCCCGAAGAGATGCGCCTCCCTAACCTGATGGCGTTTCACGAAACGCATCAGGCCATTTCGAGTGAAGAAATGGCAGAGCGGACGTTAATGCTTGATCTTCATCCCTTGAGAGGGGTATAAGACCGTGAAACGCCCGTGGAAAGTACCGTTGTACCAAAATAGAAAACTCCAAGGATGCCTTGCGTTATCGCTGGCATTGCATCTACTGATTTTCACAGTGCCGCGCCGCGAACAAGTTACGCAATACCCCGTCCTGTCGCCGATCATGGTGAAATTTATCAAACAGCCGCCGCCACAGCGGAGCCTCACCCGCCGCCAACGACCCCAACAACGTCCGTTAGTGCGGCGTCCGGCTCTGCAAGCGGCTCCGGTGGTGGCGCAGCGTCCGGCTCCTACGGCGTCGCGTCCCCTGTCGATGATGAAAGCTGCGGCGCTGCGGATACCGACCGCGGTGCTGCCGGAGCGGCTGGTGCTGCCGGTGCCGGATTTCCCGGCGCGGCAGATTGGGCCGCAGATGCGGACGGGGGCGTTGACCGGGACGCGGCAAGGGGCCGATGAGATCGACTTGTCCTTGGAGTTGCTGGATGTGCAGGCGCTAGACACGGGTCGGCACCGGGCGATGGTGGTGATGGATCCCGACGATCGGCGCAAGCTCAAAGGCTTTCTCTATATGTCCGGCATCTACAGCCCTTCCATCGAACGGGCCGAAGAGAGTGTGCGAGCGGAAAACATCCAAGTGCGCTGGTATCACCAGATGCCGCGTCAGATGGCGGAACGGCGAATGCTGCAAGGATTGGCCGATAAGATGACGGCCACGACCCAAGTCCACGTCGAAGTGCGCGACGCGGTGCGGCTGGACGATCCGCAGCTTTTGCAAGTGCCCTTCGTCCTGTTGACGGTCAATACGCCGTTTGATTTTACCGACAGCGAGGCGGCCAATTTGGGGGCGTATTTGACCGGCGGCGGGTTCCTGTTTGTGGATATTGTCAGCATGTTGTGGGGCAATTACAGGGACGACGAATTAGACATTCCGGCGGTGCGTTCCCTCATTCGGTCCAGCTTCCAAGCGGCGGGCTATCAAGAATGGAAAGACTGGCAGTTTACCCGCTTGGAGCTAACCCATCCGCTCTATCATTGCTTCTACGATGTAAAAAGCCTGCCGCGGGGGATGCGCGATATGCACTTTATCGTTGGTGGACAAGACTACCCGCCACGCACTTTAGACTATTTGGAGGGTATCGTAATAGGGGGGCAGTTGGTAGGGGTCTATTCGATGCGGAACTACGCCGATTTCTGGGCGGGCATCGGTCGGGAAACGCTGGATTGGTCTTTGGCTAATAACGCAATCAACCACTCGTCTCTAGCCAGTGCCGAGGAGCCGTTGGTGTATAACTTGGGCGTCAATCTCGTGGTGTACGCGTTGACGCGGGAGGGATCGTTGGCGCGGCAGCTAGTCGATGCGGACTGAGCTGTATGATCGGTCAAGGCTTTTGATTTGAGCTTCCGTCAGTTGCGCCGCTAGTCGCGCTAAGCAAGTTGCCAACCGCGCTCAACTTGCGGACGCTTGACCCCCGCGCCGCCGCAGCCATTCCACTGTAAACAGCACCAAGACGGCAAACGCGATGAGAAAGGTCGCCACCGCGAGGATGGTGGGGCTGATCTGCTCGCGGATGCCCGCCCACATCTGTCGCGGAATGGTCCGCTGCTCCAAGCCGCCCATGAATAGCACCACCACGACCTCGTCGAAGGAAGCGGCAAAGGCGAACAAGCCGCCCGATGCAACTCCAGGTGCGATGAGCGGCAACTGCACGCGCCAGAAGCTGCGCAGCGGACCCGCGCCGAGGCTGGCGGCGGCCCGCATCAAGTTCTGGTCGAAGCCCGACAACGTAGCGGTTACGGTAATCACCACAAACGGCACCCCGAGCACGGCATGGGCGAGGATTATGCCGAGGTGGGTCTGAGCCAAGCCGAGGCTGGAGTAAAAGAAGAACATCCCCACTGCGGCGATGATGACCGGCGTGATCATCGGCGAGATCAACAGCCCCATCACCGCCCGCCGAGCGGGCATGGCCGAGTTCGCCAGCCCAAGGGCCGCAAGAGTGCCAAGCGAGGTCGCCAGCAGGGTCGCCGAGACGCCGATGACCAAGCTGTTGGCTAAGGCGCGGGTCCACACGCCGTCTTCAAAGATGCTGCGGTACCAACGCAGCGAATACGCCTCCGGGTCGAAGCGCAACATGCCCTCGGTAAACGTAAAATACGGCTCCGCGTTAAAGCTGAGCGGTACGATCACCAAAATCGGCGCGACCAAGAAGACAAACGCCGCCGTGCAGAACGCGAGATAGACCCACCGCGCCAACATCAGCCCAGCCTCATGCGGTCGATGCCCACCACGCGGTCGTAGAGCACGTACAGCGCGATGATGCCCACGAGCAGGATGGCGGCGAGTGCAGCGGCGAGTCCCCAATTGAGCGAGGTCTGCATGTGATAGGCGATCATGTTGGAGATGAGCTGGCCTTTGCTCCCGCCGACCAGCGCCGGCGTGATGTAGTAGCCAATGGCGAGGATGAACACCATCAGCGATCCAGCGCCAACGCCGGGCAAGGTCTGCGGCCAATAGACGCGCCAGAACGCCTGAAAGGGCGTCGCGCCGAGAGAAGCCGCAGCCCGCACATGCGACGGCGGAATCGAACGCATCACCGAGTACAGCGGCAGTACCATAAAGGGCAGCAGCACGTGGGTCATCGCCACAAATGTGCCGGTCATGTTGTATATCATGGCGATGCGGCCATCGTCCGCGACCAGTCCGACCGCCACCAGCAAGCTGTTGATCACGCCTTGGGTCTGGAGCAGCACGATCCAAGCCGTCGTCCGCACCAGCAGGGAGGTCCAAAACGGCACCAACACCAGCAACAACAGCAGATTGGCGCGGCGCGGCGGCGCGTGGACGATCAGGTGGGCAATCGGGTAGCCAATGGCCAAGCACAGCGCGGAAATGCCCAAGCTAATGGCCAACGTGCGCCACAAGAGCGGCAGATAGATGCGCCGTTCCTCTAACTGCCGGGCGATGCTACCATCGGGTTGGCGCATGAGGTCGAGCGCATTGATATAGTGGCGCAACGTGAACCGCTCCCCAGCACTGCGAATAGCCAGCCACACTGCCGGCTCACCCCAAGCATCGTCGATGCCGATCATGGTCTCGCGCCAAGAGTCGCCGCTGGCGTTGCGCAGCTTGCGCACACTGCGCGTGACGAGGCTGCGCAGGCCGCTTGTGATGCGGTTGACGCGCGTGGCAATTTGGCCGAGGGTGCGCTCCTCCCGCGCCTGCAGCAACTCGCGTGCAGCCGTTGCGTACACCGGCTCCTCCAAGGCACTGGTCCCATCCCAAGCGCGCAATAGGGCAAGCGTTTCCGGCAATGCATCCGCGACTAGAGGATCGTACGCGCTGCGCACCAGTAAGGTCCCGAGCGGCGCGACAAAGCTCGCTAGGACAAAGGCGATCAGTGGCAGGGCCAATCCGATCGCGCGCCGCCGCTGCTGCGCCTGCTGCTTGGACGCGTCTAAACCCGTCTGTGTGTTAGGCATCGTCCGGCCTGTGGGCTGCTAGGCATTCGCCGCCATAGAGATGCTTCAACTCCTCTGTGCTTCTCTCAGCATGACCGAGAAGCCAAAGGCTAGCACCTGTCATACTGAGCGAAGCGAAGTATCTCATTCCTAAGGAGCCCGTACGTAACATCAGTTGGTCAACCAAGATTCTAGTCCTCGTCGTCCGCCGCATCGGGTTGCAGCGCGCGGCAGTCCAGCGCAGTCCAGCCGACGCGGATCCGATCTCCCTCCAACACACCCCCCTGACCCACGACGTTGGGGATCTTGACGATGAAGCCCGAGTGCCCACACAGCTTTAGGCGCAGACGTATGTGATCGCCGAGAAATGCTATATCCTCGACATCAGCGTCAAACTCGTTGGCGTACGAGTGCTCGCCCTCACTTGGCGAGAGCTTCACCCGCTCCGGGCGCACGACGACTGTCGCCGCAGCCCCCGGCGAGCATTGCCCCAAGCTCACGGCCTTGATGAGCGCATCGCCGACCTCCACTTCGCACACGCCGTCGCCGACCGTGTGCACCACGCCGTTTAGGCGATTGTTCTCGCCGATGAAATGGGCTACGAAAGCGCGCTCCGGCTCTTCGTAGAGCACCTCTGGAGACGCGACCTGCTCGATCGCGCCGCCGCGAAAGACAGCGACCCGATCCGACATGACCATGGCCTCCTGCTGATCGTGCGTAACATAGACGACCGTTATGCCCAAGGTGCGCTGAATGCGGCGGATTTCGTATTGCATTTCCTCGCGCAGGCGTCGGTCGAGCGCGCCAAGCGGCTCGTCCATCAACACCAGTTCCGGCTCGAAGACCAAGGCGCGGGCGATCGCCACGCGCTGTTGCTGGCCACCGGATAGCTGCCCTGGGCGGCGATCCTCCAAACCTTCGAGGCGCACGAGACGCAGGGTGCGAGTCACCCGCTCTCGCTGCTCGCTGGGGTCCATGCCCCGCACTTCGAGTGGAAACGCCAAGTTGCGGCCGACCGTCATGTGCGGAAAGAGCGCGTAGTTTTGAAATACGACGCCGATGTCGCGCTTGTGGGGGGGCAAATCGCCGACCGGCACGCCATTGATGCGGATGATCCCGGCAGCGGGCGTCTCAAACCCGGCGAGCATCATCAAGCAGGTCGTCTTGCCGGAGCCAGATGGCCCGAGCATGGTGAGGAATTCGCCCTTGTGTACCACAAGGTCGAGGTCACGCACGACCCAATTGCGGCCGTCGTAGCTTTTGCTGACGCCGGAAAACTCGACGTGGGGGGTGCCGTCTGTGATCACCACTTACCAACCGAGGGCATAACCGTCGCGGCGCGGGTCGGCCCCGCCCATAAAAGAACCCGTATCGGCATCGATCATGATGCCCTGGCCACCGCCGACACCGGGCGACCAGTCGCCGAGGAAATTGAACTGATGGCCGCGGCGCTCCAACTCGGCCAAGACCTCGCGGTCAATGCGGTTTTCAGCATCGACGACAAAGCCGGGGCTGCCGGTCTTGACGCGCGGGGCCTCAATGGCGGCTTGGACGTTCATCTGGTGATCGAGGACGTTCATAATCATCTGCGGAGTAGTCTGGAGAATGCCATAGCTCCCTGGAGTGCCGATGAGCAGGCGCAGGCCGTCGGCGTCCCAAATCTGGGCCGGCGAGACGCACATCTCGTTTTTCTTGGCCGGACCAATCGCGTTGGGGCTAGTAGGCTCGCGGTCGAACCAGCGCATGAAGTTGTTGAGTGCAATGCCAGTCTCCGGCACCACCATAGACGAACCAAAAGCACCGCCCAAGCTCTGGGTGCAGGCGACGGCGTTGCCATCGGCGTCGATGGTGTCGAAGTGGGTCGTGCATTCGCTCATCCACGCGCGCGGGTCACCCGCTTTGACCTCGCCAACCGGGCCACCGGGCACGAGGTGGTCGCCCGCAGTAAACTGGGCCTTGTCGCCGATGAGCGCGCGTCGCTCGGCTGCGTATTCCTTCGAGAGCAGGCCCGCTGTCGGCGGGTCGTCGATGGCCGCATAGGCAATGCGGTCGGCCATGGCCAGCTTGGTGGTCTCGATAAAGCGGTGCAAGGTCGGGGCGGTGTTGTGGCCGAGGCCAGCCACGTCAAAGCCCTCCATGATGGCCAGCGTCTCCAAGTACTGGACAGCTTGGCAGGGCGGCGGCGGCGCAAAAACCTCATAGCCGCGATAGTTGATGGAGACTGGGTCAATGAATGCCGGGGCAAAGTCGGCGAGGTCTTCTTTTGTAATCAGACCGCCGGTCTCCTCCATATAGCGAACCATGCGGTCGGCAATCGCGCCCTTGTAAAAGACATCCGCGCCCTCGGCCGCAACTTGGCGGAAGGTCTCGGCAAGGGCCTTTTGCACCACCACTTCGCCAGGCTCGGGGGCCGTGCTGTCGAGCAGATAGGTGTCGGCACCGGTCTTGAAGCGGCGCAGGCTTGAGGCCGCACCCGCGTAGAAATAGGCGTTCTTGACCGTGAGGGCGTAGCCCTGCTCGGCGTACTCAATGGCCGGAGCAAAGACGCGGGCGGCGTCCAGCGAGCCGTAGCGCTCCAGCGCGGCCAGCCAGCCGCCGCAAGCACCCGGTACTAACGGCGTGAGGGGACCAAACCCCTGTTTGTCGTCGCTATCGTACAGGCTCAGCGTGGCCGCGCGCGGGGTGAGGCCGACGTAATCGACGATCTTGTGCTCTTTGGCGCGGGCGCTGTAGATGTGCAGATAGCCGACGCCGCCAATGCCCGACATATACGGCTCGACCACGTTGAGCGCAGCGGCCGTGGCAATGGCCGCGTCAATGGCATTGCCGCCCTCCATCAGGATGCGCATACCAGCGAGAGAAGCGAGCGGATGCGCCGAAGCGATCATGCCGCGGCGGCCCGTGGCAGTGCTGCGGTGGGTGGTGCCCTTGGAAGAAAAGGCCATTGGACGCAACTCCTTGTGATTTGTAGATTTTGCGACCGCCTAAAATAGGGCGAGCAAATTACAGCGTCAATCGAGGAGCTTAGCTATATGAGCGACAAGACAATAGACCTGCGCAGCGACACGATTACTCTGCCGACCGAGGCCATGCGGGAGGCCATGGCCTGTGCGCCATTGGGCGACGATGTGTACGGCGAAGACCCATCGGTCAACCGCCTGCAAGAAGTGGCCGCCGAAAAAGTGGGCATGGAAGCCGCGCTCTACGTGCCTTCGGGTACGATGGGCAATGCCTGCGCCTTGATGACCCACACCAACTGGGGAGACGAGGTGCTCTTTGAGGAGCAGGCGCACATGTACTACTGGGAGGCCGGAACCTACGCCTCGCTCGCCGGGCTGTCTGCGCGCATCGCTGCTGGCGAACACGGCGTCCTCACCGCCGATCAGGTACGCGAGACGGTCCGCGCCGACAACCCGCACTTCGCCCCGCTCAAGGTCGTCTGCATCGAGAACACCCACAACAACCACGCCGGCCACGCTTGGTCGGTCGCCGAGGTCGCCGCGGTGAGTGCTGCATGCCGCGAACACGGGCTGAAATTGCACGTAGATGGGGCGCGCATTTTTAACGCCGCCATCGCTACCGGGACGACGGTGCCAGAATACACTCAGCACGTTGACTCGGTGATGTTCTGCATCTCCAAGGGGCTGAGCGCACCGGTCGGCTCGCTGCTGTGCGGCAGCAGGGATTTTGTCGATCGGGCCTATCGGATGCGCAAGCGGCTCGGCGGTGCCATGCGCCAAGCCGGAATAGTGGCCGCGGCCGGGGTCGTGGCCTTAGAGCAGATGGTAGATCGGCTGGCCGAAGATCACGCGGTAGCGCGAGAACTGGCCTCTGGGTTGGGAGCAATCGAGGGCGTTGAGGTGATTTTCCCGCCGCGACCAACCAACATACTCAAGGTGGATTTTGCGGCCTTGGGCTGGTCGGCTGCCGATCTGGTGGCTAAGTGGAAGGAGCGGGGCGTGTTGTGCAATCCGCGTCCGCCGCACGGGGCGCGGCTGGTGGCCAATCGGCACGTGGAGTTAGAGGATGTGGATTACGTGGTGGAGGCGACCCGGGAAATGATCGGGTAGGGGGCTTACTTGGCGCGTCTTTCGTCCATATCCCGGTGCTTTTGGCTCGGGGTCTTTGCCGCGGCTTTGGGCGCGGATGCTGTCGGAGGAGATGCGCTGAAAAATGCGGATGGCTCGTGGAAGTACAGCAATCATCTGGTGGGGGAGACGAGCCCCTATTTATTGCTGCACGCGCACAATCCGGTCGAGTGGTACCCTTGGGGGGAGGAAGCACTGGCGCGGGCCAAGGCCGAGGACAAGCCGATCTTTCTGTCGGTCGGCTACTCGACTTGCTATTGGTGCCACGTCATGGAGCGGCTGGTCTTTTCCGAGCCCGAGATCGCCGCGCAGATGAATGATAGCTTTATCAACATCAAGGTCGATCGCGAGGAACGGCCCGACATCGACCGCATTTACATGCTGGCGACTCAGCTAACTACCCAGCGCGGCGGCTGGCCCAATTCGGTGTTTTTGACGCCAGACCAAGAGCCGTTTTTCGCCGGCACGTACTTTCCGCCCGAGCCCTTGCCCGGGCGGCCTTCCTTTCCCCAAGTCCTAGATTTTATCCGCCAGCGCTGGCAAGATCAGCGCGAACAGGTGCTCCAAATCGCGGCCCGCTTGACCGCGGCCATTCGCGACTTGGAATCCGGGCAGCAGATGGCAGCCGTGCCGCCAGATTCTCTGCTAGTAGCGCGGGTGCTAGCGGCTATCCAGGTCCGCTACGACGCGATTAACGGCGGCTTCGGCGGCGCACCCAAATTTCCCCCGAGCTTGCGCTTGGAGTTGCTGATGGCCACGGCCGAGCGCTTTGCCGATCCCCAAGTACAGCGCATCGTTTTGCACTCGCTGGAGCGGATGGCGGCCGGCGGCATCTACGACCAAATTGGCGGCGGCTTTCACCGCTACGCCACGGACGCCGAGTGGCGCGTACCGCACTTCGAGAAAATGCTCTACAACCAAGCGCATTTGGCGCGGCTGTATCTGCGGGCGTACGAACTGACCGGAGACGACCGCTGGCGGTGGGTGGCAGAGGATGTTTTTCGCTTTGTCGCGCGGGAGATGACCGGGCCAGAGGGCGCTTTCTACTCGGCATTGGACGCCGAGACCGAGGCCGAAGAGGGCAAGTACTACCTGTGGACTGCGAGAGCTCTGGAAAACGCGTTGGGGCGCGAGATAGAATTGTTCTGGAGCGTCTATGGGTCGGCCTCCATGCCCGAGGGCGGGGGGGGCGTCCTCTATATGAAAACGCCGTCTGCCGAGGCTGAACTACGGGATCGGATGGAGCCCTTGCGGCAGCGCTTGCTTGCGGCGCGAACCGAGCGGCTCTATCCCCTCCTCGACGACAAGGTGCTAGCCGCTTGGAACGGGATGATGATCGAAGCGTACGCGCGGGGTTTCGCGGTCTTGGGCGATCCTGAATATCGCCGGGCAGCCGAGCGTGCGGCCGATTTCGCTCTACAGCACCTGCGGCGCGAGGACGGGGGGTTGTGGCGGGTCCATCGGCTGGGGATTTCGCGGCAAGAAGCGTATCTAGACGACTATGCCTTCTTGGCGCGCGGGCTGACGGCATTGTACCGGGCCACTGGCGCGGCGCGGTGGTTACAGGCCGCACGCGAGTTGGGCGCCGAGATGGTGGCCCGGTTTTGGGACCAAGAAGTCGGGGGGTTTTTCTTTACGGAAGTTAGCAACGCGCTCATCGTGCGCAGCAAATCCGCCCAAGACTCGGCCATACCTTCGGGCAATGCAGTGGCTGCCCACGCGCTGCTAGACTTGGCCGAGCTGACGGGCCAAGCGCACGGCTCGGCTGAGGCTTCGACGGCTTCGACGAGCTCAGTCGAGTCGTTGAGCTCAGCCGAAACGCTCGCCGAAGCCTACCGCAGCCGGGCGGCGCAAATCCTCTCCGCTTTTGGCGGGGCTATGTGGGCACAGCCTACGGCCTCGGTGCATTTGGCAGCCGCGGCCGAGCGCCATCTGCAAGCGTCGCTGTCCGCAGCCGCATTAGCGGACACGCCAGCGGATTCGCTGGTCTCCATGTGGGTCGAACTGCCCGCGCAACAGCCCGTGGCGGGCGAGGCTTTTGCCGTAGCAGTGCATCTGGACATTCGCCCGGGCTGGCACATCAACGCCAACCCGCCCTCGGGCGATTTGCTCATCCCCACCTCGCTGACGCTCAATGCGGACTGGCCGTTGGACTTTGCCCGCGTGCGCTATCCCACAGGCCGCTCGCAGGCCTTTCCGGCCCTAGCAGAGACGCTCTTGGTGTACGAGGATCAGGTCGCGCTGTGGGCGGATTTGTCGCTGCCCTTAACAGCGGCTGGGACGGCGGGCCATTTGCGCTTCTTGGTCCAATATCAAGCCTGTGACGAAGTCCGTTGCCTCCCACCGACGGAATTGAGCCAGAGCGTACAGGTCGCTGTCGCACCATGATCCAACGCGCAGACATTATCGGCTGCGGGATAGGCGAGTTAGAGGCCGCCAAGCTCTTAGCCCAAATCAAAGCTCTCTCCGGGTCGCCGGAAGCGCGCTGGCGGGAGGCGGCCCGCTGCATTCTGCGGCCGGATCATCCCTTTGCGCTGCATCAGTTGCTCTATCGGGCAATCTACGGCAGCGTGGGTGGCCCGGTGTTTTTTCCCGAGCCAGCAGACATTGAGCACGCGCATATAACGGCGCTGCGGCGCGAGCTTGGTCTAAGTTCGCACGCCGCGCTCTTTGCGTGGTCGGTTGCAGAGCGAGAGGCGTTTTGGCAGCGGACGGTCGCCCGCTTGAAAATCCGCTTCCGCAAGCCATACACGCAGCTTCTCGACCTGTCCCAAGGCGTCGAAGCACCCAAGTGGTTTGTCGGGGCCGAGATGAATATCGCCGAGAGTTGCTTTCAGGCCCCTGCCGATCAGACGGCCATTGTCTTTCAGCGCGAGGGTGGCCAGCTTGAGCAGATGAGTTTCGGGGACTTAGAAGCCCTGTGCGACCGGGTCGCCGGTGGGTTGCGCACATTGGGATTTGGCCCCGGCGACCGGATTGCCGTGGCCATGCCGATGACGGCCGAGTCGGTGGCGATCTATCTGGGGATCATCAAGGCCGGTTGTGCGGTGGTGGCCATTGCCGACAGCTTCGCTGCCCCCCAAATCGCCACCCGGCTGCAGATCGGGGAGGCCAAGGCCGTTTTTACCCAAGATGTAATTCTGCGCGGAGGGCGCGAGTTGCCGCTGTACCCGCGCTTGGTTGCCGCAGAGGCCCCGTTGGCGATTGTATTGCCGGGGCGCGTGGAAGGGTTGACAGAGGCACTTCGCCCCGGAGATCTGCACTGGGACGACTTCTTGCAAGCCGACGCTGCACCTACAGCCGTGGTCTGCCACCCCGACGCGACGACCAATGTCCTGTTTTCATCGGGCACTACTGGCGACCCCAAGGCCCTGCCCTGGACCCATGTCAACCCGATCAAGTGCGGCGCAGACGCGCATTATCACCAAGATGTCCACCCAGGCGATGTGGTCGCTTGGCCGACCAATCTAGGCTGGATGATGGGGCCGTGGCTGATCTACGCGGCCTTTTTGAACCGGGCGACCATGGCGCTCTACTATGGAAAGGCGACGGAGCGGGGCTTTGGGGAATTTGTGCAGGCGGCTGGCATTACCATGCTCGGCGTCATTCCGAGCATGGTGCGCACTTGGCGCAGCACGGGCTGTATGGAGGGAATCGACTTTTCGGCGATTCGGGCTTTCAGTACTACCGGGGAGTGCTCCAACGCCGAAGACATGCACTATCTGATGGCACTGGCGGGGTATCGGCCCATACTCGAATACTGCGGCGGCACCGAACTGGCGGGCGGCTACTTGCTCAGCACGCTAGTCGAGCCGGTCGCACCCGCGACCTTTAATTCGGCAGCGCTGGGAACGGATTTGGCGATTTTGGACGAAGACGGGCAGGAGTGTGCAAGCGGCGAGGTCTTTCTGGTGCCGCCCGCCATTGGCATGTCAACTCGGGTGCTCAACCGCGACCACCACGAGGTGTATTACGCGGGCGTACCCAAACGGGGTGGGGTGCCACTGCGCCGCCACGGCGACCAAGTCGAGCGACTGGCCCCGGGCATCTACCGGGTCCACGGCCGAGCCGACGACGCGATGAACCTGGGCGGAATTATGGTGAGTTCCGCGGAGATCGAGCGCGTCTTGAACGCCATGCTGGGCGTGGTCGAAACCGCGGCGATTGCAGCGCCGCCGCCGGGGGGTGGGCCGAGTCTGTTGGTGATCTTCGCGGTGCTGGAGGAAGCTGGCGACCACTTGCAAGCCTGTCCTGAGCGAAGTCGAAGGGAAGCGATGCAGCAGGCGATTCGCCGGGAACTCAACCCGCTCTTCAAAATTCACGAGGTAGTAGTGGTGGAATCGCTGCCGCGGACCGCGTCGAACAAGGTGATGCGGCGAATTTTGCGGGAGCGGTATAGCAGGGAAACCGCGCGAACCTCAACGCGCCGACTCGTAGAACCGAGCGAAAGGAGCATCTGATGCGACATGGTTATTTGTCTGTTTTGCTGCTGTTAGTGGCGATCTATCCGGCTGAAGCGGGCCGCTACGACGATCCGAGCTTTCTCACCGAACACCTCGTCTCCGGTGGAGTAGCCAAAGACGGCATTCCGGCCCTGACAAACCCCACCTTCGTGGCACCGAGCGAAGTAAACTACGTACAGGAAAACGACGTGGTCATGGGGATCGTCATCAACGGCGAACCACGGGCCTATCCACACAACATTGGCTGGTGGAACGAAATCATCAACGACCGCGCTGGCGATCAGTCGGTCGTAGTGTCTCTGTGCCCGCTTACGGGTACCGGCCAAGTCTTCAATGCCACCGATAGCGATGGCTCGCAAATTGAGTTCGGGGTCTCCGGGCTTCTGATCAACAGCAACTTGGTCATGTACGACCGGCGCGACGACGAAACGCTCTATCCGCAGATGATTTACACGGCCATCAACGGCCCCCAAGTTGGCGACCGTTTGGAGTTGATGCCGGTGGTCGAGACGACGTGGGCGCTGTGGCAGCGGATGTACCCAAGCACCACCGTAGTAAAAGCCACTACGGGCTGGGAGTACTACAATTCGCGACCAGCCTACAACGAAAATCAATACACCTTCTACCCTTACGGCGACTATCGCACCAGCCATAGGTTCCTGCTTTTCCCACCCACGACCAACGGCGGCGCATTCGACCATCGCTTTGAGACCAAGGACCTCGTGTTGGGGTTGTGCCGCAATGACCAGACCAAGGCATACCCCTTCGCGCTAATGCCCGACGGGGCGGTGATCAACGACCTCGTCGGCAGCGATCCCGTAGTCGTCCTGTTTGACTACGCATCGCACACGGCCCTGGCTTATTTCAACCAACTCGACGACAGGCCGTTGAGCTTTTACGGCGTGGAGTCCGCGGGGCCGCTGCCGGTGGAATTCATGGATGCGGAAACGGGTTCGCGCTGGAACATGCTCGGCGAAGCCATCGCCGGGCCGCTCGCCGGGCGGCGGTTAGCGCAAGTCCCGGCGTACAACGCTATGTGGTTTGCCTGGACCGCCTACTGGCCCGATACCGAGGTCTGGCAGCCGGGAGAGGGAATTCTCAGCCAAGAGGATATCGAGCAGATCGAACAAACCGCAACGGCCGTCGAAGCCTTAGACGCCGCGCCTACGGGCTTTGCCTTGCGGCAAAATTTTCCCAACCCGTTCAACGCGCAGACGCTGATCCAGTACGAACTTCCAGCAGCCGGGTCGGTGCGGCTCAGCGTATTCAACGCGGCTGGGCAGCGGGTGCGCTTGCTGGTAGAAGAGCACCAAGCGGCTGGGCTATACTTGCAGCCTTGGGACGGGCGCGACGACGTCGGGCAGCCAGTGGCCAGCGGCGCGTACCTATATCGGTTGGAAGCATCGGCGGCCGGGTTTGTCCAAGCGCGGGGCATGGTCTTGGTGCGCTGATTTTGGGGTGGTTTGCCAAGCCTTTTCCTTTTTTGTTCGGGTTGACCGGACCGCCTAGGCTTGTTGGGGTTGCGGCCCCGAAAAAATGTCTTACATGTAAAGTCCAAGCTAGCGTACAGATTGAAAATCGCTAGTCAGGGTCTCGGCGTGTGCAAGGTGCCGAGACCCTGACTTTTTTTGCAAAGGACATCGGCCATGTTACATCTCGTGCTTGTTCTAGGCCTTGCGCTATGGAACAGTCCCGCCGAGGCGATCCGGTGGGACTTCAACGGAGAGACGACGCAAGGATGGGCTGCCAGAGTATCGGGTGCATGGGGTGGTCCGGCTGAGTTTAATCTGCTGCCGGGGCAGGTCACAGACGGCGTGTGGACGATTGATATGTCGCCGTCCGTGGCCAGAGAGGCGCATCCTACGCCGAGTGTCGAATTAATTTCGCCGACCATCGGCTACGATTCGGGTCTGTTCGACCGGGTCCGGGTTCGGCTTCGTACGGTCCATCATCGTCCTACGGTTGGTTCCTTTTGGCTGACTTGGACCAATGAGCACAACCGCACAGCTCCAGGTCATGATCCAGCCAGTCTGTTTAACAGCCGGTTTTCGCTGACCGGACAAGTCGGCTTCGTCTATACCACCGAGTGGCAGGAAGTGGAGTTGACGCTGCCCGTATCGGACGGGGAAGTCGCACGAGGCGACCGGGAGGTCTGGGAGGGGCTTTTACGGGATATTCGGCCGGGTTTTAGCCTAGACTGGGGTGAGCGAGGAGTGCCCCGGTCAGCGGACGAGGTGGTCGGTTGGTTGGAGATCGACTGGATCGAGTTGACCGGCGTGGAAGAGCTGTTAGCGGGGGAATTAGCCCCGCCGTCAGTAGAGTATTTCCGCTTTGAGGGGGTCGGGCTTTTCGCCCCACCGGTCTTCTCCCCGATTGTGCCGGGATTAGGGGGCTTTTCAGTCGCTGAAGGGGCTGGCGTCTTGGCGGACTTGGATAGGGACGGCGATCTCGACCTGTTCTCCACTTGGAATGATAGAGGCCCCGGCTCGGATAATCCGTTTGTAACGGGTTGGGCCATGGCGCTCAATGATGGACAAGGGTCCTTTGAAATGGTGCGTACCGAGGAAACCGAATGGGTATTTTACTGGGATGTACAGAGTGGCGATTTGACCGGCGATGGCCAAGACGAGATCGTGCTAGCCCACTCAGACATAGCGGTTTGGTCTATCGAGCCAGATTTTCAGATTGAGGTGCTCACCCAGCTACTTGACCATCAACTTGTAGGCTTGATGGATTGGGATGGGGACGGCGCGATCGAGTTGTTTGCAGACCATACAGTAGCCGAAGGCAGAGCCTTAGAGGTCTGGGAGGTCGAGCATGGAGAGTGGACGGCCACCCGGTTGGCGGTGGCCGAAAACCACGCGCCCTCTCGAATGGGCGACTTTACGGGCGATGGGCAGGTGGATGTGCTGTGGGTTCCGTTATTCGGTCAAGCGAACACGTGGATAGTGGCGGACTTGGGGGCTGAGCCTAGGGAGGGCAATATCGTCTTTGAATCCGATGCGGATACCCCTTTTCCGTTTTTAAATGCGGACGATTTTGATGGTGATGGGCAGGTGGACCTGCTCATGGTGCTCGAAGACCAGACCTTCGAACATCACAAGGGCCTCGTCATACGGAGCAGCCAACCAGCGAGGGGGCTCGCCGAGGAGGTGATCTATGATGATCGGCTGTTTCTGCGCTCGCCGGTGGTAGTGCGCGACCTGAATGGGGACGGGGTGGATGATTGGGTGTTTGTCGGCGGGGATCGCGCCTCGGGTTTGGGGGTGTTTGTCGAATGGGG
>VXOR01000003.1 GCA_009840005.1 Gemmatimonadota bacterium | reverse complement strand
GGAGAGCCTGCACCATTTCAAGACCCTAACACCGCTTTCATGCAACAACGCCCTTCTCTAGTGTACTTTGGAATCTGGTGGCAGTTCTGGGCCGAGCACAGCTTTTCTCTCTACGTGGCCATCTCGAGCGAGGAGGACCTATCGATGCAGGCTGCATTCAGAGAACAGTATGGAAACCGAGTTCTGCCATTTGAAGACGATGGAGAGTATTTAGTAGTCGGATACATGCCCGAGCCGTGTGTGGATTGCAATGCACTGATCGAGACCATCGTCAAGGATATTGAAACTCTGTTACAGGATGGCCCGTAGGACTCAATCAGGCTAGGCTCGATGCGGAGTTTCTTGCCCCCTACGCAAATTCGTACAGAGGTGCTGTACTTGCTGGCTGATCCTTTGAGCGCAGCAGTTCCTCAAGGCGGCGTACAGTGTCTGGTTCCAGTAATACGTCTCCACACAAAGAGCAGACGTCCGCTGGAACGCGATCAACTACGACCACTTGCCCATTATGTCGTACAGTGTGCATAACCTTTCGCCTTTCGTACCCCCCCGGACATCTTTCAATACTGCATCTCATGTGGAGCGTCTCCTTTGAGTCGGTGTTGTCCACTTCGGCAATATACCTCCCTCAGTAAAGGTAGCGATCAGCAACGCATTGGACGATCTCCGCCACAGTCGTCTCCGTGCCCTTAATGGCATCGTGTACCCGGTAGTGCCACGGCTCGCTGCCCAAGCCAGCGCGCCAATCCCGAATGGCTTGGACATTGTCCTGTCCCGCCTTTTGCAGCTGATCGAGACTGCCGCGCACCAACGCTTGATTTTCCATATCCCCTAAGTCGAGCGTGGCCATCTGCTCGGCTACCCAATAGACGCCGCGCGCCAATTCCACATAGGATCGCACCACTCGCGTCTCGTGGGCCAGATCTGCTTCCCCAAGGCCCTCGACAATCTCCAAGGCCCGGTTGCAGATAGCGACTTTGGCGTCGAAGTCCTCGACACTGAGATAATAGCGGAACATCCCCTCGCCCAAATAGGGTCGCTGCCGCTGCCGCACCATCTCCGCGGCCTTGCCCCAAGAATAGCATATCGGGAAATCGGAATCGTACACGTCGAATTCCACCGGCCCCATCAAGGCAGCCCACTCGGCCACGCCCTCTGGCTGGGCATAGCCTTCCCGCCGCGCCCAAGCTAGAGCGAATTCCGCCTCGTCGCGGCCTTGCATATTCCAAGCCCACTCGGCCAAAGCGTGGATATTGAAGCTACAAATCTGGCGCTCTGGACCGCCCCAAGCCATCATGGCATATGCTCCGCTATAGCCCCGCCGCACCAATTGGCCGACGTAATCCCGCATGCGGTGAGCCGAGCGCTGCGGCACCTTGAACTCGGGCGTATCCACCTTGCCGTTGGCCGCAATGGGCACGTCGTAACTGGCGATCCAGCGCCCCTCGGCGGCATAGTGATCCAGCAGCGGATTGGCCATTAAATCGCGCGGCCGGTGCAGCACGCGCTCTAGTTCCGTGGCACAGGCCCGCTCAATCTTCACCTCTGGCGGCAACTCGTCCAGCACCCGATAGTTGCGCACGGTGGTGGTGGTTGATAAAAAGATGCGAATCTGCAAATTGGGATAGCGCTCTTGGGCCTGCCGCCAAGCCGCCACAAAAGCCCGCGATTCCAGCACAAACTGCCCCACTGCCGTGCATTCAAGACAACCGCACTGCCCCGGCCGTTCGCTCAACCAGCAGCTTATTTCCTCGGCCCCTTGCTCGGCGATATCCTCCATCCACTCTTGTATGATTTGCACCAACAGCGGCTGCGAAGCGCAGGGAGCCCGGTGCTGATTGCCCGTCTTATGGGCGAAATAGCGCCCAGTCAAAGCACCGTCTCCCTTGCCAGCTAGTTCGGGATAGGCCCTGAAAAGGCCGCAGTCGTGCAGGAAGTTGAGGTGCAGAATGTAGGGCAGATAATTAAAAGCCCGCTGCCGCGCCGCTTCGAACTGTTCGCGGTCGATGGTGGCCCGATTGCGCTGACCGCGTTCAATGGGATGCAATTGCGTCGAGGCCATTTTGCCGTAGTTCATTTTGAGCGTGGCCAGCCACGGGATCCAAGTCGCAGGCTCGGGAAAATTCCACAGGCCCCGCTCGTCCATGTCGGGCCAGTCGATCACCTCGGCCAAGGGGATGTGTACCTGCTCCGAGCTCATTTCGGGTTCGAGCAATTGGATCAGGGTCTGGCAGGCGTAGTACACGCCGCGCTCGTCTAAGCCCGTCAGCACTAGACCGTCTTGCCCCCGTGGTTCAATGAGATAGGACTGAGCCTTATTCTTCAAGCTCTGAAGCCGTTCAATGGCCGTACTATTTGCCGGGGCCACGCCAATGTCGATGGTAAAGGCCCCACCATCCGGCTTTGCTTTTCCCTTTTCAATGAACAGTGCTTCCAGTTCGGCAGCACCCTGCTGTTCGATTGGTCCGGCTTGATCCCGCAGCGCAATACCCACTTCGCCCGGCTTACAACGAACACTGTCGGCAACGCGAATCTCGTGCGGGAGGGGCAACAGGTAGGACGTCCACAATTCCATTGGATTAATTGAGTTATGAGATCGAATCAGCCTTTTCTGACTGTTCAAAGAATTTTACGCGTTCTTCTGGAGTAAGATCTTTCGTCTGCAAAAAGTGTACAAGACGTACGAAGTGCACCTCCTGCATCATCTCGTCTTGAGGAAACTCTTCCCTGACTTCCTTCCACAGCCGATCTCTTGTGTCCTTTGTCAATATGTTCACGATCCCTCTCCTATAACTCGGGTGGAGCGACGATCTCGATAGGATTGTAGCCTTCTAAAGCGTTGACCAAGCTGACCTCTCGGCGGGTATTAACTCTGACTAGATGGCGAAAATTCCAACTAGCAAGATAACCAATTCCATGAACAACGGCGATGGCTACATGATTAGCGTCCGAAGCGAATTTTCCGGGGAAAATACCGCGTCGAACATATTCTTGGGCTAGATTATCTGCCTCGTTAGAGAAGTTCAGCACTGTGAGATTTTGCACTAAATTTTCCATCTTCTGACGTTTATCCTCATTCGGAGTATTGCGGATCTCCAATAGGGTAATCGTTGAGATGACGGCATCCATTTCAAGGCATCTACCCTGCCAGAATTCTTGCGTCAGGCGTTGACGATCTGGTGCGCGATCATCGTAGTAGGCACTAGGAACCTTTGTATCCAGATAAACTCGATCTATCACGGCCATATTATGCCACCAATAGTTGCGTCGAATTAGCTGTAGTCATGTGAACACCTCTACTGGCGCGGCCTTTTCGGCGGCGTGGCCGATACGCCTTCCATGCCGCCGCTGACGCGGAGCACTTCGCCGGTGATCCAAGACGCGGCCGGGCTGCACAAGAAGGCCACGCCTTGGGCAATATCCTCTGGCTCGCCCCAGCGTCCTAGGGGAATGGCCGTGCGAATGCGCTCGATCATTTCTTCTTCGGATATCCCCAAGGTGACGCGGCGTTGGGCCATATTGCGCTGGTTGAATTCCGTGTACACCGGCCCTGGGCACACGGCGTTGACCCGCACGCCGTACGCGGCCAATTCCAGCGCCAAGGTCCGGGTGAGGCTGATGATACCGGCCTTGGCGACGTTGTACGCAGCTACCAAGGCGGCTGGATTCTGGCCGTTGATCGAGGAGATATTGACGATGCAGCCGGCCTCCTGTTCTTCCATGATGCGCCCAACGGCGCGGCAGCAGTAAAAAGCTCCGGTCAAGGTCACATCCATCACCCGGTGCCATTCGGCGTCCTCCAACTCGACTATCGGGGCGACCTGCTGACCAGTGCCGGCGTTGTTGATCAGGATGTCCACCCGCTCTTCTTCGGCAACTAGTTCGGCGAAAAAGGAAGTCACCGCAGCGCTGTCGGTTATATCGAGCGCCACAGCTCGCACGGTTAGATCATCTCCTTGGAGCTTCGCGGCCTCCTCGCGCGCCTTATCCTCCTGCCGGTCGGCGATGACCACGCTGGCCCCGTCGCAGGCCAACTGCCGGGCGATTCCCAGCCCTAAGCCCTGGGCACCGCCTGTGACGACGGCGATTTGTCCGTCCAGTGGACGATTTTCAAGCTGATTCATTGGATAACCTCATATCGGTTTGGGATGACTGTAGCTATAATCCATAATTCTTCGCCGTCGCGCCGCATATCTGCATGATAGTGTCGCGTTCGGCTACGCTGAATACCGCTTCGTATTGGGGCTGATACGCAACCTGCTCGGCCCATCCTTTCACCCACGCCTCGTCAGCGTCCAAGTTGCAAAACGCCAGAATGTCCGTAATTTTTTGCTCGGCTGCCGCGCACAAATGCTCAAACGACACCACCAAACAGCGCGTCTCAAGTGCCTCGTGCTGCAGCACCTCCTCGTAGGTCCAAGCGTATATCGCATTCCAGTATTCAGCCCACCCCTCAGCATCGCGCCCTTCGCCCCACAGCGTTTGGATGTGCCGCGTCTTCTCCGCGTCGATGGTAATGGGAATGCGCTCGTGACCAAACTCGAAGTGGCCGGCGTTGCGCAGGTACTGGCGGTGAATCGGGGATGAGAAGTGGGCCAAGTTGCGCTGGTGCTGGCGCGCCATGGATGCGATGTGCGCGACCGGATGGCGCACCGCGATGACGAAGCGCGCGTCCTCGTATAGCTTGGCCAGATACGCGATCCGCGTGATATTGTAGTTGTTTTTGGAGACGATGCGCTCGGCGTCGCGGCACAGCAGCAGCTTCGCCAAGGTCGCCGCGTAAACCGCCTCAAATTCCGGGTGGCTGGTTTGCCGTTCGACCACGTTGTTCTCGGCGGGATCGTGCAGGTAAGCGAAAAACTGCATCCACAGGATTTCTTCCATGGCTTCTGGACTGTATGCGTTGACCATCACGCCGTCGGCATGTGCTCGCTCTTGTTTGCGCGCCGCGCCCAATCCGACAGCGCGGAAGATGTGGTCGGCCCAAAACGGCGTAAACGCGCCGTAGTAGTCGCAGTATTTGAACGAGGTAAGGCGCGGATGAGACGCCAGTATGTTCAGCAGCAGAGTCGTGCCAGCGCGCGCCAGTCCCGTGATGTAAATGGGCGCATCCACCGCCCGCCGCGCCAATCGGCTCTTGAGCACCTGCGTCTCCAGCTTGCCCACGTCAATCCAAAAGTTCGGATGCGCATGCACCAGCCAGCCGAAAAAACGCATCAGCCGCGTTTGATTAAAGTCCGTTTTCATAGCTTATTGAAAAATCGGTGGGATAGCATTCACAATATATAAGATAGCTTGTAACTTTTGACGAGGGGATCATGAAAATTGCCGAAACGAATACCACCATTGGCGCACTGATTGAACGGCTTGAACAAACCGGGAAACCCTTGGCGACCAAGGTTAGAGCTTTCATTCTCATAGAAGACGATGAGCCGGATCAGTCCCGAGAAGATATCCGCGAAGCCGTGGAGCGATTTCACATGGGCTTTAAGGATATACCCTCCGAAGAAATCGAGCAGGTGATTGTCGAATCCAGACGGGCGGTGCAAAGAACACCGGCGGCACCGTGGAACGCCGCCGCCGTGTTTTGTGCAGTCGCCGACCAGACCGACGACGCCAGCACCAGCACCCGAACCGAAAGGAAACCGCTATGAGCGAACCGATTACGCAAGCCCAAGACCATGATCGCCGGCTAGGACGGCTGGAAGGGATAATCGAACAGTTGACGGAACAAAACCGCCAGACCAACGCCCGGCTAGACCGCATTGAGCAAGCCATCACCGAACAAGGCCGCCGTATTGACCGCCTAACCTACTGGTTGGTCGGTATGTACTTCGCCGGTTTCGTCGCGTTGGCTACGCTGATCTTGTCGCGCTTGCCCGGCTAACCATCACAGCTTGCCGAGCACGGCACGGTCGCCGGGTTGCGCGTTATGAGTGACGCCCTGTTGCGGATTAGCGAGGCCCCAGCCACGCCGACGACAGCGAGCTGACCGACGACGTGATCATCCGCTACGAGCAGGGCCAAGTGGTCGGCCTGACGATCCTCCATGCCAGCCAGCGCATCCTAAAAGATAAAAAATAGCGCCTTCTCCGTCCGCAAAGGAGCCTACCCCAATGGCATTAGATGATCTAAAAGAAACCATCGAAACGCTGCGAGAGCGCATCCAGGCGCATCGCGCATACTTGGAAGGCAACGAGACGCGGACGCGGCAGGTACTCATTGATCCCATGCTGCACAAGTTAGGATGGGATGTTGGAGATCCCAATTACGTGGAACTCGAATACCGTATAGGTCGAGATTGGGCTGATTACGTGCTGATGGGCAGTGGACGACCAATAGCCGTGATTGAGGCCAAGGCGCTAGGGAAGCCACTGGATGAGAAGGAAACGATGCAGGCACTCAACTACGCGAACACGGCTGGCATTCCCTACATGACCCTCACGAACGGCGATCATTGGCGGATGTTAGAAGTATTTAAGCAAGCCCCGATTAAAGATCGAATCCTGATGAATTTCCAATTGACGCAAGACGAGCCGTACGCTTGTGCGTTGCAGGCTTTGGGGCTATGGCAGCCGAATTTGGCGAGTGGGGAGCCGAAAGAAGCGGCGACGCCCGTAACGATAGAAAAACCCGCACGTGCCGAATCGGCATCTACGGTATCCGAGCTAGGCGAAAAAAAGAAAGTCGCTGAGTCGCCCAATAACGGGGATTGGGAGCCGCTGCCGGCATTGAAAGTAGAAAGTGGTCAGAAGGCACCGGCATTCATCAAGTTTCCAAACTCAAGCCCAATATCGATCAAGAGTTGGACCGATATACCGGCCAACGTTGCCGAGTATTTGATTGAAATTGACAAGCTTTCAGCGGAGATGTGCCCAATCCAGAATAAGACTCTTTATCTTTCACGCACAGAGCCGGTTGACCTAGAAGGCAAGAGAATTCGCTTCAAAAGAAAAATTAGTAACGAGCTATGGTTAAGTAGCTCTGTGAGCAGATCAGAGTTTGATCACAAAAACGCCTGCTGGCTTCTTGAGAAATTCGACGTATCCCCCTCCACCGTCCTCGTCAGCACCAACCGGAGCTAGCCGCCGTTGACAAAAAGCGTATCCCCACGATACACTTGGGGGCCGGTCTCGATCAACCAAAGGACGCCGACGGCACCGTAGGGTCGTCGTTGGACCATCTAATTGGGACTTGGACGGCTGAGGAGGCCGCTGAGGTGAACAATGCGTTTAGAGACTTTGAGCAAATTGACGAATCTATGTGGAAATAGGGTGTCCTCAAACAGATCGTAGCTCGTCTTGACCACCGCAATAATACAATCGCTGAACGGCATTCCAATCCGGCTTACCTCTGAACGCTGGGTACATATTACCGAAGAGCACTGCGAACTCGCAGGAATGCGAGAAGAAGTTCTCACAACCGTCGCCAATCCCCTGAGAATCCTCGCCGGGACCCAAGGTGAGTTTATCGCAGTTCGTACAGTGGAGCAGGGAAAGTTCCTAGTCGTACCGTATCGCGAGGAAGGAACCGATGGATTCATCATAACGGCCTTTCTCACGCGGCGCATAAATTACCTGGATAGGAGAACGCAAGTATGGCCTCTCTAACGGTTGAGCAATACGTATCCCTGATTCCCGCGGTAAAGCATTCCCCCAAACAGTATCTATGGTCTTCGTATGACGCCGAAGCCGATGTGTTATACGTGAACTTCAAAAAGCCCAGCCACGCCGACGACAGCGAACTGACCGATGACGACGTGATCATCCGCTACGAACAAGGCCAAGTGGTCGGCCTGACGATCCTCCATGCCAGCCAGCGCATCCCGGAAGACAAAAAATAGCGCCATCTCCGTCCGCAAAGGAGCTACCCCAATGGCATTAGACGATCTGAAAGAAACCATCGAAACGCTGCGAGAGCGCATTCAGGCGCATCGCGCATACTTGGAAGGCAATGAGACGCGGACGCGGCAGGCACTTATCGATCCCATACTGGACAAGTTGGGATGGGACGTTGGAGATCCCAATTCCGTCGAACTCGAATACAGTATAGGTCGAGATTGGGCTGATTACGTGCTGATGGGAAGTGGACGACCAATAGCCGTGATTGAGGCCAAGGCGCTAGGGAAGCCGCTGGATGGGAAGGAAACGATGCAGGCACTCAACTACGCAAATACGGCTGGCATTCCCTACATGACCCTCACTAACGGCGATCATTGGAGGATGTTAGAAGTATTTAAGCAAGCCCCGATTAAAGATCGAATCCTGATGAATTTCCAATTGACGCAAGACGAACCGTACGCTTGTGCGTTACAGGCTTTAGGTCTATGGCTACCGAATTTGGCGAGTGGTAAGCCGAAGGAAGCGGCAACGCCAGTAATGATAGAAAAACCCGCACGCGCCGAATCGGCATCTACGACATCCGAGCCAAGCAGAGGGCAGGAGACCGTTGAACTGTCCAGTGACGGCGACTGGGAGCCGCTTACGTTATTAAAGGCAGAAAGAGGTCAGAAACTTCCGACAAATACTAATATCAAGTTTCCGGACTCAAGTACAAAACCGCTCAAGCATTGGACCGATATGCTCGCCTTCGTTGCGGAGTACTTGGTTAAAACGGGTAAGATTTCAGCACAGAATTGTCCAGTAATTAAGGGAAATTCAAAACAATACCTTCTACATACGGAACCGATTCACCGGGACCTCAAGGAGTTTATGTCCAAGCGAGAAATCGGGAATGGGTTATGGGTGCTTACCTATTTTAGCCCAAATAAAATTCACGAAAACGCCTGCTGGCTCCTCGATAAATTCGGCATAGACCCCTCCACCGTCCTCGTCAGCACCAACCAAAGCTAGCCGTCGATGTCCTCCCTCCTCCACAAAGCCTACATCGCCACCCTAATCTGCTGCCTCCTATTCCTCGCCTTCATCTACGGCGTGGTGTCGGCAATCTTCCACCTCGCCCCCGCGCCCGACATCCGCATCCACGCCGTCAACGCCTACGGCCACCTCGCCTATATCTACGAAGACCTCACCGACACCAAAAACCAATACACCAGCACCATGTGGTTTGAAGACGCCAGCGAGCCGTCCGGGGCCATCATCCACAACGCCACCGCCATGCAGCCCGGCTTGACCCTCGTATCCAAAAACGCCACCGCCGCCGTGCTCATGGACTCCCTCGGCAACATCGTCCACCAGTGGCAATGCGACTTTGCCTCAGCCTTTGACGAAGACGACTTCGCCGCCTTCCCGCAGCAACCCGACATGCTGCACTGGCACCGCACCCATCTGTACCCCAACGGCGACCTCCTCGCCAACCACGACTACGTAAACCACTACCCCTACGGCTACGGCCTCGTCAAACTCGACAAAAACTCCCAAGTCATCTGGAAATACACCGGCACCGCCCACCACGACTTCGACTTTGACAGCCAAGGCAACATCTACACCCTCGTCCAAGAAATCGGCACCACGCCCATCGGCAACATCCAACCCCCGTACATCGAGGATTTCGCCGTGGTCATCGACGGAGTAACCGGCCAAGAGAAGCGGCGCTTTTCCATCTTCCGCGCCCTGAAAAACTCGCCGTATCGCAGCGTATTCGACCGCTGGCAGACCACCCGCCACAGCGAAGTCACCCACACCAACGCCATTCGCCTCATCCCGCCGGATTGGGCCACAGCCGCCCACATCCCGCGCGCCAAGGCCGGCGACCTGCTCATCTCCCTGCGCAACCCCAACGCCCTCATCATCGTCGATCCCATCGAGCAACAAGTGATCTGGTATGGAGAGGGAATCTGGAAACAGCAGCACGATCCAGACTTCCTGCCCAACGGCCGCCTGCTGCTCTTCGACAACCAAGGACTGCGCGGCCACCCCTTCGGCCAGAGCCGCATACTGGAAATCGATCTATTTACACACGAAATTTACTGGGAGTACAAGGGCACCAGCACCGATCAGATTTTCGACAGTTGGATCCGCGGTGCCCAACAGCGGCTGCCCAACGGCAACACCCTCATCACGGAATCGCAACGCGGCCGCCTGCTCGAGGTCACGCCATCCGGCGAAATCGCGTGGGAATACTACAACCCAGACCGCGCTTCCTACCAAGGCAAACCCCTGCGCGGCATGATGACCCAAGCCCAGAGGATACCCCAAGATGCTCTGTCATTTCTCGAAAATTAGCCTCGTTTGCGCGCTCCTGCTCCTGTGCAGCAGCGCCGCCCACGCCTACATCGGCCCCATCATCATCATCGGCGCAATCGGCAGCATGTTCGGCTGGGTCGCCGCCGTGGTCCTCGCCGCCGCACTCGTGGCCTCGTACCCCTTTTACGTGCTGTACCGCCGCAAAAACAAACGCAAACAGAGCAAGGAAGAGCTGCCCTAGCCCCCGTGTTCCCGCAGCAGTTGTATCCCGTGCGCCAACGCCCCAGGCGTATCCACGTCCTGCCACCAAGCCGCACCAATATCCAACGCACGCAACCGATTCCGCTCGATCAGCATCCGCATCCCATCAGTCAAGCTGCAATCGCCCCGGCGCGCTTCCACCTCGCTAAGGTGCGCCACCAACGCGTCGCTGCAAGCAAACAGCCCAGTATCCACGGCGTTGAAATCCGTCAGCTCCTTGCCAATCGTCGCAATGTGCTCCCCTTCCAACCGCACCTTCGTCGCATCGTCCATGTCGTAGATCGCGTCCAGTTTGCGGTCCACCGCTAACACCACCTCTCCAGGACCCAAGCTGACGCCGCGCATCGCGGCAATCATCTCCGGGTCGAAGAGATGATCGGCCATCAGGAGCAGGAATTTCTCCGAGAGCATCCCGGTCGCCGCCAACACCGAAATCCCATTGGATAGCTTCCATCGCGCATTCTCGACAAACCGCAACCCGATCCCCAGACCACTCGCCCCGTTCAGAGCCGCACACACATCCGCGCCGCAATGGCCCGTAACCACGATAATTTCCCGCAGGCCGCTTCGCTCCAGCATCCGGCAGGTGCGCACCAACAGCGGCTCGCCTGCTATTTGCACTAGAGCTTTGTGCGTTACCGGGACGTAGTCGCGCAAACGCGAGCCGTGCCCAGCGGCCAAAATAAGCGCTTGGTCAATCACAATATCTCTCCTCAAGGGCGCACAAGGCACGCCCAATTAACCGATGATAAACACTATATTGCCAGTCTTGCCGGTGAAGTAATCGATGACAACCCACAGGCCGTTGCACAGCGTCTCGCCCATAATCAGCCCTAGAAAGAAGCGCACGCTCATCGCATAGATCGCGGGTCCGCCAAAGCGCAACACGAATAGCTTGATCGCCCAAGCAATGAAGACGCTGAACCATATCTTGTCCATTAAGTGATTGGCCGCCACCGCAAAACCTAGCGGGTGCAAAGGCCACCAAAGCAGGTGCTGCCGCGCCCACATCAGCAAGAGCATCACAGCACCACCGCCAGCAAAAAAACCCAACCCATCCCAAGCGACGTCGGCCGGTTCCAGCCCGCGCACCGCGTAGTTGTACACAGTCGAAGGTCCACCCTTGAACAGCCATCCCACCAAGTTGATCCCGCCGTGGCGGTAGGCCATTTGCAACACCATCCAGCACGAGCCGACCGCGCCGATCAAGATCGCCAGATACACTCCCCACAACACCAGCCGACGACTCCGGCGGTCCAAGTCCTCGATCAGCTTCAGCCCATTGACCAGCAACGCCATGACGAAGATGCGGATATCGGCGCACCAGATATAGGCCAACGACAAATTGAATACCCCGCTGGTGCCGACCAGATTGGCCCCCAGCCCTTGGATCATCAAATCCGGCGCGATCATCGGCGAGCGCACCGCCGCCAACCCAGCCTCGGCCACCACCCGACTGATCCCGATAAAAATCAACAGCGCTAATCCTATAAACACCGCCGCCACCCACAAATGCACTCCCATCAACCACAGCCATCCCACCATGACCCCAAAGCCGATTAGCAGGCCGCAGACCGCACTGCGATAGGTGGTAATTTCGTCGCCGTCATCCACATCGCGCCCGCCCCCAAATGCCTTGCGGAACACCCCACCAATGTGCTCCCGTCCCACCCATAATCCGACCAACACCATCGCAATCAGCGCCCCACCGCCTTGATACGCCAGATAGGGCTGCCCAGCAATCCCATAGACGAACTTCTGCTTCGAGATGACCCCCATGAGGATTAGGGCCTCGGACTCGGCCTTAGCAATCAGTTGGAACACCCACAGCCCGGCCGAGATGCTGGTGTTGATCAAATAGGAAAAGCCAATGAGCGCGAAGATGACCCGTAGTTGTAGCACTTGGCTACCCACATAGGGTGCGTTCCAGCTCAAATTAAAGGCCGGTAGCGCCGGCTCGTAGTGGTGCAGCGCCTTGAGCGACCCAAAAAATAGAGGGATGGCGCAGCCATACCACATTGCCCGGCTGGTGAAAAAGCGGTTGAGCAACCCCTTGCCCTCCCCCTGCACCATCGCCCGCCCGACCTGAGTAATCGGGTAGGCCAGCCGCTCGCGGTCCATCCACTGCCGCCGCAAAATCACCGCCAGCGAGACCATCACCACGTAGAGCGCACTGAGAAACACCGCCCACCACACAAGCGGCTCAACCCAAGCCCCGTAGGGAATCTCGCCTCCCTCGAAAAAGGCGCGGTTGTCCTCGCCGTCATCGACCAAAATGGCGTACTCGGGAAAGAGAGACCGCAGCTTTTCCTCCCATTGGTTCTGCGGTGTGGCATAGTAGAAAAACGCGGCGATGATTGGCAGTAGCTGCTGGCTCATGCCCATAGTACATAGGGCCGAGACCATCAACAGCATGACGTACACTAGTACCAGATCGGCGCGGTTGAGCACCAGCGAACCGCCGCGCAGGACTGCGCCGAGGTTGAGCAGAGCCGAGACCACCAAAAAGGAAGCCAACCACCAGCCCGGATCGAGCACGTCGAACTGCTCTTGCGGCAGGTAGTACGCCAGATAGGCGACCAGCGCCACCACAGCTATCCCCAGTGCCCAAACCCCATTCCGCGCCGCCACCTTGAAAAGGACGTTCAGTAGGCCGATGAGAACCAAAAACAGAAAAATCGCGCCCGGGGTATTAAAATCCCACGCCATGAAGGTCGCGTGCATAGCCGTATTGGCATACGGCGCACCAATGGCCAAAAAGAAGCTCAGAAAGACCCCGGTCCAAAAGCCGCGCCAAGTGATGCCCGTGCGCCCCGCTAATTTCAGTGTCCCAGGGCGGGATTCTAGGTGGTCGGCAAATGCAGCGGGAATGAAGCGCCGCAAACTTCAATACTCCACGTGGATGTCGGCTAGCACCGGCGTTTCCGCGACCAAAGCGCGCACGCGGCGCAGATGCCGCTGCCCAGCTCGGCTCAGCGCAGACTCGCCCCCTGCCAACAAATCGCGCTGTTCCAGCGCATCAGTCGCCAAATCGAACAGCATGGAGCCGCGCCAACTGTAGTTGATGTACTTCCAATCGTCGGCCATGACCGCATAGCCTTTGCGCGACCACTGCACATGTTCGTCCGTGTTGACCACCACGATCAGACGGTCGGGATCTAGTGGACGCAGAAGCGAGCGACCATCCAGTCGCTCCTGCCACGCAGCGACCGTGGAATCCGCGGACAGCCCGAGCAAGTCCAGCGCAGTCGGCACCAAGTCCGTCAGCGCGACGCGCATCTGCGCGTTCTCTCGCCACTGATCGAAGTCGGCTCCCAACCGCTGCCGGTGCCGCTCGGGCACGACGGCAAAAAACGGGACGGCAATCGCCGTCTGGTAATACGAATCCGTGCGATGGAGTCTGTGAACGCCGTCGAGGTCTTCGCCGTGGTCGGCCACAAAGAGCACAATCGTATTCGCCGCCAAGCCCTGTGCGGCGAGGTGGTCGAACAGCCGTCCAAGCAGGTGATCCATATAGGCCACTGCATTATCGTAGCTCGCGTCCGGCCACGGCTGCCAATCCGGCGGCGAGTACCCCGGATAATGCGTGCAATTGAATTGCAGGGCCACCACAAACGGGCCGCGCGCAGCAAAGCGGTCGATGGTGGCGAGGGTCTCCGCCATCATCCGGCGGTCGTCCATGCCTTCGGAGTTGACGATCTCGGCGTCCGAGTGCTCGAGCGTAAACACGTGGTCCAGCGCATCATCGACGAAAAAGCCTTCGAGATTGTTCCAAGCATAACTCTGCGCCGAGATCAGCGCGGTCTGGTAGCCAGCGGCGTGGGCGTAGTGCCACAGCAGCGGGAAGGTATGCTGCTCTACGGGCGTGCGCGACGGAAAAAGCCCAGTCAGCATGGCTGGCAGTGCCACCTTGGTCGCCGTGGCATTGGACACGGCCTTTTCCATCTGCACCCAATCCGCTGGTCGTGCCTTGCGCAATGCCGCCAGCCGGGGCGTAGTTTGCCGCTCGTACCCGTAGAGATCCATGCGACTGAGCGCGACGCTTTCCCCAAGCACCACGATGAGGTTGGGCGCACTCGCATCTACGGGTGAGCCGCTGTAGATAGCAGCAGCAGCCGGACGGCTCGCCTGCAACAAGCGCCCGTGTACCCCGCCGACGAGCGAGTGGACGGCAAGGTCAACAGCTAATTTCGCGGCCGCCGCATCCGGCACCATGATACTCGCGTGGCGATGCACAGCGCCAAAAGCCACCACCCCGGCCAAGCACAGCGCGGCCAAAACTCTGCCGTGCGCGACTCGACTGAGTTCGCCGAAGTCTAACCGACGACTCGGACGCAGCTTGTAGCACCACCAGCCCACGATAACGGCCACAATGGCCACCCAGACGACCGCGTCCCCCCAATCGGCCTCATTGAGGATATACCCCCAAGCCTCACGTGGATGGCCCGCCGAATGCACGAGCGCGTAGGCCGTCGGCCAGCAGTAGAATATCTCGTGGAAGCCAAGCCATAGCAGGGCCAGCGCAGAAGTTACCAAGCCGACGACGAAGACAAACGCAACTTGCCAGCGCGGGCGCAACCGGCTGCTGAGCGCGAAAAGCCCCTGCCACAGCACCAGCGAAAACGCCACCGATAGCCCCCACCAAGCCCACTGCGTCAGGCGTAAATCGAGCGTCGGCCGCAGCCACAGATCGACAGCCACTCCCAACAAGGTGATGGGAAACAAGGGCAACATTTGCTTGCGCACGGCGGCATCGTCCATCAGAACCTAGCGAATGACCGCTCATATAGCAGTCCTAAATGACTTGAACGATTCGATGGGTAGATCGTCTTGTCCATACTATTCTGCGGCCATCTGCGGATTCTCTTGTGATTACTATCCGCAGATGAACGCAGATGTTATGCGCCCAAGATCCCTAAGCGCTGCAACTCCCTTTCGATGGCCTCGCGCCCCGCCGGCGGCACATTGATTCTAGGCGGACGCACCGCACCCCCAGCCAACCCCATCAGCTCCATCGTCGTCTTGAGCATACCGGCGTCGTCAAAGCGCGAGCGCAACCGTTCCAAGGGGGCCAACTGCTCCTGCAACTCGATCATCTGCGGCCAATTCTGCTGTTGCGCGGCAGCGAAAAGCGCCAGCTCTAGCTGCGGTGCGAAGTTGACAAAACCAGCGGTAAAACCCTCAATCCCAGCCTGAAAGCGGAAGTGCAACACGCCCGGATCGTGGCGCTTGTTGCCGATCCAGACAAAGCGGTCGCCGAGCCGCTTGATGGCGCGGAAGAGGTGATGCGGCTCAACGCAGGGATCCTTGATCGCGGCGATCTGCGGCACCGCCGCCAGCCGTTCAAAAAGTTCAGCCGACCAGCCCTGCGTATTGTAGGGCATCAACGCCAGCCCCGACCGCGTCCCCAGCGCCTCGTAGTATTGATACACCCCTTCGGGATCTTCGGGCGCTTGGTGGCGCGTGTAGGGTGCCATCGCCAGCGCCACGCGCAATCCCAACGCCTCATAGCGCGGTGCCAAGTCCGCAGCCTCGCCCAAGTTGCCGGGCAAGGTCGGCACCACCAGCGCCCGCTCGCCCACCGTCGTCAGCGCCCGCTCGGCCAGTGCTAAGCGCTCAGACGGAGCCAACGCATCGTTTTCACCGGTCCCACCGGCCACCACAAAAACCCGCACCCCCCGGTCAGCAGCCCACACTATATTGCGCACAAACCCATCTAAATCGAGTGCGTAGAGATCATCGCGCTGATAAATGGTCAGTGCATAGGCGTGGACGTCCTTTAGCTGATCCCGCAAGGCATGGTCGATCATCGCGTTCTCCCGCGTCGTAGTGATTAAGTGGTGTTACGCACAGGCCCGGGTTTAAGATGCTTCGACTCCGCTCCGCTCCGCTCAGCATGACAGAGGCTGACGCTTCCCTTCTTTGTCATGCTGAGCGAAGCGAAGCATCCCATATCTAGGGGCCTATGCGTAACATCAGTGATTAGTGCGCTACCGAGCCATCGGCGTGGAAACTGCCCCTAATCGCCCAGCGCTCATACGGGTATTTCGCCAGCGCGTCCTCGACTATTTCAACCCCAATCCCCGGCCGATCTGTCAACAGCCGATAGCCGCCCTCGACTTGTAGCTGCTCATCGACGATCTCGGTCATCGGCCCGTTGAGGGCGTTGTGCTCGGTGTGCGTGTAGTTGGGAATGGCCGCGGCCAGTTGTGCAAAAGCCGCATTGTTGACCGGACTGCCCATCAGATGCGGGAACACCCCGACGAAAGCCATCTCCGCCAGCGCGGCAATTTTCTTTACCTGCGTGAATCCGCCCGCCAAGGATAGGTCCGGCCGAATAAAGCTGACGATCTGGCGATCGATCAAATCCTTAAACTGGAAGGGGTTGTAGCACCGCTCGCCCGTGGCGATTGGGATGTCGATGTGCCGGGCGACGTACTCGAGGGCCTCAAAGCTCTGCGGCGGCAGCGGGTCCTCGTAGTACAGTATCTTAAAAGGCGTCAACTCCGTGGCCAGCGCAATCGCCTCCTCCGACCGCAAGTTCCGGTGGATCTCCAGCCCCAAATCCATCTCGTCCCCAAGCGCCTCCCGCGCTGCGGCTACTAATTCCACAGCCGTCGAGATGTTGGCCGTGCTGGTGCGCTGCTCAAACCCGCTGACAAACGGCCCCATCCGAAACGACGTAAATCCCTGCTCCACCCGCGCCTGCGCACTCTCCCGCACCTCCTCGGGCGTCTGCCCGCCGACGTTCTCGTACACTTTCACTTTGTCGCGGCACTTGCCGCCCAACAACTGGTACACGGGCAAACCCACCGCCTTGCCGAATATGTCCCACAGCGCAATGTCTATCGCGCTCATCGCCGCGCTCATCGCCGCACCCATGAAGTGCGCCGACCGCGACACCACCTGATAGTGATGCTCCATGTGCAGCGGATCCTTGCCCACGTAGTAATCGCTCAACTCCCCCAGCGCCTCTTTCACCACTCCGTGATGCGCCCACAACCCAGCCTCTCCATTGCCGACGATCCCCTCATCGGTATAGACCCGCACCAACAAAAACCTACCCACCAAAAACGTCCGAATCTCGGTGATTTTCATTTTCACTTCCTCTCTACTTCTTCGAAAAGCGAGGCCCGCGCATGGAAGTACGGCGGCTCAAAAAGCAGCGCCTGCCGCTCGGTCAGGGCAACGCCATCCGGCGGCTGGATGTGGCCTTTGGACCACGACTGCTGCCCAGGACTGTATTTGAACAGCAGCGAGCGCCGCTGGTGCGCGGCCCGCCACGGCGCAGTACCATGCGTGAGCGCCTCGGTAAAAATCACCACCGACCCAGTCTTCGCTTCCGGCACCACTACGCACCCAGCCTCGACATGAGCCTCGCGGATTTCCTGCGGACAGGGATAGTTGACCTTGTGGCTGCCCGGAATGCAGCAAAAACCGCCCTGCGCCGGTCCGGTATCGGCCAAATTCCAAGAGACAACCGTCAGCCCATTGTACATCTGTCCATTGCGAAAGTGATAGTACTCCGGCGGGTCATAGGGTGTGTTGCCGCCATGTAACCCGAGCCGCTCGGCACCGGCCTCCAAGTAGATTGCATAGTAGTGATCGAGCCGGAAGCCGTCGCCTAAGATCACTTTGAGCAGCGGCATAATACGCTCGTGATCCAGCAAATCGACAAAGGGCTGGCCCCACGTCAAAAACCCGCCGGTGTGCAGCCGCCCTTGCGCCTGCTCGACATCCGCGCCCATCTCTTGAGCGTCAATCAGCCGATTCAACTCGGCGACGGCTTGTGCGTCCAGCACGTCATCGACGATCAGATAGCCCTGTAGGTCAAACAGATACCGCTCTACTTCGGTCATGGATAGTGGCTCCTAGTTGGGTGGTCATTAAGCGGCGTATGAAGGCCTACCCCTCCCTTTAAGCCGCCAGAATCTTCTCGTACACCTCCATCCGCTCGCCCTCGCGCTCTGCCGGATCGGCCAGCTTGAGCCAGACCGCCTGATCCTTCTTGCCTCCGGCGACGTGCTGCACGGCCCCGGCTTCCTCGGGCTTGAGTCCGCTCCAAATCACCTCGCCGTCCTGCAAAAACACGTACTTACCAGCGTGGGCGTCCCAAATCCGCTCACTGTGATCGCGGTAAAAAAGCGCCTGCTCGCTGGCCGTCTGCCGCAGCCGCGCGATCTGCTCCGGCGGGTCTGCTTCAGCCGAATCAAATTCAGCTACTGGCCGCGTCAGTCCTTCCATGACAAAGTCGATCTCGTCCAAATCTACCGTCCCGAAGCCATGCTCGGCCGCCACTGCCACCGGGCTACGGTCGCGGCGGAAGGGTGGCGTCGGCCAATCGAGCCGGGGATCAGTGCCCATCAGGTACGAACCACAAGCGTCAGTGGCGATGACGTGATCCCCGGCGACCAAGCAGTCGGCGATCCGGCCCTCGCCGCCCCACTCCATGCGCGCCTGACCGGTCAGCCCGTCGATGATGTTGAGACAGGGCTGGGCAATCAGCCCTAAGTCGGGCAGGACATACGAGAGGCGGATGACGTGGTGGAAGTACGTGCGCAAGCGGCCGTGCGGCGGAATCGGCGGCAGACCAAAGAGATTTTTCAGGCACAGGGTAATGCCCATGAAGCCGTGGTTTTTCATCTTGGCCAGCGAGACAAAGGCGTCGGCCTCGCCCAAAGCCGCGGAAAGCTGGTACTCGGAAAACATGATCCCGCCGCCGGGCACCTTGTAGCGCGCAAAGGGCGGGTCGCCAGCCTCGACGTATTCGACGCCAAATTCCTCCAAGATCGGCCTAGCGTTAAAATCGTCGCCCGGGCGCTCACCTGGCGGCGCGGCACTGGTGTCGAGCGCGAAAATCTCCGCGTCGCTGCGCTCCCGCAACAGCCGCAGCACCGCCCGCATCACGTCGTCATCTACCAATTCCTGCCGTCGCCCGCCGATCCGGCGGATACTATTGGTGCGCATCTGCATGTTGATCTTGATGCCGATCCGCCGCGCCTTCTCGATCTTGGCCCACGACCGGCTCAACGGCGCAGTGATTGCCACCAACCTATCGTAAATTTCGTCGAGCGACGCTTGATGGCTACAGTGGGTCGCACGGACGGTGTAATTTTTCTGATTGCTCATAGCTCCTCCCGATTGTGAATGGACTCGGACAAATTGCACACTACGCCGTCGGTTGACAAGAATTGGCGGCGCTCGTTATGTACTTAGTAAATGTTCAACCCCCGCTCCCTCCCTACCAAGGACTAACCGTGTCCAACTTCCGTCTGCAACTTCCCTGCGCCCTTCTCGGCCTCCTCCTCGCCGCTTCCAGCGTCCATTCAGCCGACTGGCCCTCTTGGCGCGGCCCAATGCAAAACGGCGTCTCCGAGGAAACCGGCCTCGTCGCATCCTGGTCGCCCATCTGGCACGCTGAATTTACTGGCCGCTCGACCCCCATCGTCCTCGACGGACGAGTCTTTGTCATCGGCCGTCGCGGCGAGGACATCTTGCACGAAGGCGTCATCTCCGCCTTTGACGCCCAAGACGGCACCCTGATCTGGGAACACGCTTACAACATCTTCCACACCACCATCCCCTTCAACCGCGTCGGCTGGGCCAGCCTCGCCGGCGACCCAGAGACCGGCTACATCTACGCCCACACGGTCAGTGGACTGTTCCTCTGCTTTGACCGCGACGGCAAGGTAGTATGGTCGCGCTCGCTAACCGAGGAATTCGGGCGCATCTCCGGCTACGGCGGTCGCGTCCACACGCCCACCGTCGATGAAGACCTCGTCATCATCAGCTATCTCAGCTCCAATTGGGGCAGCCACACGCCGGGCCGCCACCGCTACTTCGCCTTTGACAAGCACAGCGGTGAACTCGTCTGGATCGCCACCCCGGGGGGCCGCCCCCTCGACACCACGTACTCCGTGCCCGTCGTCGCCACCATCAACGGCGTCCGCCTGCTCATCGGCGGCAACGCCGACGGCTCCATCTATGCCATGAAAATCCGCACCGGCGAGAGCGTGTGGGGATTCAAACTCAGCCGTCGCGGCATCAACTCTTCGGTCGTCGTCGCCAACGACAAGGTGTACGCAGCCCACAGCGAGGAAAACCTCGACAACACTGCCCTCGGTCGCGTCGTCTGCATCGACGCCACCGGCAACGAGGTCTGGCGCTACGACGGCGTCTTCGCCGGATACACCAGCCCGGTCTTCTACGATGGCCGCTTGTACATCACCGACAACTCGGCCAACATCCACGCGCTCGACGCCGAGACCGGCCAAGTCCACTGGGTTCACAACATCGGCACCGTCGGCAAGGGGTCGCCCGTGCTGGCCGACGGCCGGCTCTACGCGCCAGAAGTCAACGGCCGCTTTGTCGTCGTCACCCCTGGTCCCGACACCGCCGAGACCCTCGACCTCGCCGAGATTGCGATGCCCGACGGTCGTCCAGCCGAACTGTTCGGCTCGCCCGCCGTAGCATACGGTCGTATCTACCTTTCCACCGAAGCGGGCGTTTACTGCCTCGGCGATCCAGCCACGCAGTTCAAAGTCTCAACAACCGCAGCCGACTATTCACGCGAGCAAGCGCCCGCAGACGCCACACCGGCGCACCTGCAAATCATCCCCGCCGAAGTCGTAGCCCAACCCGGAGCCAGCGTATCGTTCCGCGCCCACGCCTTCGACGCGCACGGTCGCCTCATCGGCCCAGCCGCAGCCGAGTGGACACTCGCCGGTCCAGTCGGCCAACTCGACGGCAATACGCTCGTCCTCGCAGACGCACCCAGCGGCGGCAAAATCGTCGCCAGTGCTGGCGAACTAACCGCCGAGGCGCGCATCGCCGTGTTACCCCCGCCGACTTACAGCGAAGACTTCGAGGGTTTCACCGCCGACGCCTCACCAGCTTGGATCGGCACGGGCACCAAATTCAAGGTGCGCGAAATGGAAGGCAACAAGGTGCTGGTCAAGCCACCCGCCGCCCGCGGCCTACACCGCGCCAACACCTATATCGGCGCGCCCACCATGGCCGGCTACACCATCCAAGCCGACCTACTCGGCACCAAGAAGCGCCGCGCCGTCCCCGACATGGGCCTAATCGCGAATCGCTACACCCTCGACATGATGGGCTACCATCAGCAGTTGCAGATCCGCACTTGGGCCGCTGAACTGCGGATGGCCAAAACCGTGCCCTTCGCCTGGGAAACCGACGTCTGGTACACCATGAAGATGCAGGTGGAAATCGAGGGCGATATGGCCCACATCCGCGGCAAAGTCTGGCCCCGCGACGAGCCGGAGCCAGCCACGTGGACCATCCAAGCAGTCGATCCCCTGCCCAACCACAGCGGCAGCCCCGGACTCTACGGCTATTCTCCCGCTGAAATCTACTACGACAACCTAAAGGTTTGGTAATGACTATCGCTATCTGCCTCATCCTCGCCCTAACCGCCTCCGCCAGTGCCCAAACCGCCATGTGGGGCGGCTCGCCTGGGCGCAACCAAGTCTCAGACGAGCAAAACCTGCCCACCACTTGGGATACTGAGACCGGCACAAACGTCAAGTGGAGCGCCACGCTCGGCTCGCAGACCTACGCCGGGCCTCTAATCGCCGGCGACAAAATTTTCGTCGGCACCAACAACCAAGCCGAGCGCGATCCCAATCACAAAGGCGATCGCGGCGTGGTGATGGCCTTTTCCTTAGAGGACGGCACCTTCCTCTGGCAAATCGCCCATCCCAAGCTGCCAGCCGGCCGCGTCAACGACTGGCCGCAACAAGGCGTCTGCTCCACCCCTTATGTCGAAGGCGACCGCCTCTACTATGTCTCCAACCGCGCCGAAGTAGTATGCCTCGACACCGAGGGCTTCCGCGACGGCGAAAACGACGGCCCCATCACCGACGAGACCGCCACCGCGCCCACCAACGCGGATATCATCTGGAAATTCGACATGATCGCCGAGCTGGACGTCTTCCCCCACAACCTCGCCACCAGCTCGCCCATAGGTGTGGACGGCCGACTCTTCGCCCTAACCAGCAACGGCGTCGATGAGGGCCACATCCACATCCCGGCCCCCTTCGCCCCCAGCTTCATCGCCCTCGACCTACAGACCGGCGACCTCCTCTGGGACAGCGACCTGCCCGGCGACCAGATTCTGCACGGCCAGTGGGCCAATCCCGCCTACGGCGAGGCGGGTGGCCGCAAGCAGGTAATCTTCCCCGGCGGCGACGGCTGGGTCTATGCCCTCGCGCCCGACACCGGCGAGTTGATCTGGAAATTCGACTGCAACCCCAAGGATTCGGTGTGGGAATTGGGCGGCCGCGGCACCCGCAACAACCTCGTCTCCACACCCGTCTTCCACGACGGCGTGGTCTATCTCGGCGTCGGCCAAGACCCCGAGCACGGCGAGGGCGAGGGCCACCTGTGGGCCATTGACGCCAGCGGCACCGGCGACATCACCGAGACGGGCGCAATCTGGCACTTTGGCGACAAAAACTATAACCGCACCATCTCCACCGTCGCCATTGCCGACGGCCTGCTCTACGCCGCCGACCTGAGCGGCTTCGTCTATTGCCTCGACGCCAAGACCGGCACCCACCACTGGACCCACGACACCTTCGCCGCGATCTGGGGCTCGCCCTTTGTCGCCGACGGCAAGGTCTATATCGGCGACGAGGATGGCGACGTGGATGTGCTCAAGGCCGACAAAACGCTCGAATTGCTCCACGAGACCAATCTGGGCAGCGCCGTGTACACCACCCCGGTCGCCCGCGACGGTGTCCTGTACATCGCCTCGCGCAACACCCTCTTCGCCATCGCGGAAGAAAGCCAATGAGCGTCTCTCCAGAAAAGATCACTGCTGCCCGCGACGACCTCGACGCTCACGTCCGCACCATCGTCGAGTGGCACTTCAGCCCCGAGACCGGCTGCCCATTCTGGCTTTCCTACGCGCAGCAACTCGACTTCGATCCGCGCGAGCAAATCCGCTCCTATGACGACTTGGCCCTGCTCGGCCATTTTGAGGACGAGTGGCTGCGCGGCGGCCCAGTGCGCCAATGGGTACCCAAAGCCTATGCCGACGAGCCGATCTACGTCTTCGAGACCGGCGGCTCGACCGGTTTGCCCAAATACCGCATCAACATCCGCGACTTCCACGCCGACTACGCGCTCTACAGCGAGAGCCTGTCCGAGGAGGATTTTCCCAAGGGAGCCGACTGGTTGATGCTGGGGCCTTCGGGGCCGCGCCGCCTGCGCCTCGCCATTGAGTATCTCGCTCAGCTACGCGGCGGTTTGTGCTTTATGGTGGATCTCGACCCGCGCTGGGTCAACGAACTCATCCGCACCGGCAAGATGCGCGAACTCGAAGACTACAAAGCCCACGTCATCGAACAGGCGCTCAAGATCCTCAAGGCCCACGACAACGTGCAGTGCGTCTTCACCACGCCCCGCCTCCTCGAAGCCCTCTGCGAAAAAGTCTCCCTGCCCAAGCTCGGCATTAAGGGCATCTTCTGCGGCGGCACGGAAATGAACGCCCAGTTCCACCGCTTCGCCCGCGAGGAGTTGGTGCCCGGCCTCGCCTTTGTGCCCACCTACGGCAACACCCTGATGGGCTTGGCCTGCCCCAAGCCCTTCGACCCGGCCGACGAGTACACCATCACCTACTACCCACCGCAACCACGCGCCGTCATCGAGCTGGTTGATCCCAAAGATCCTGAGCACAAGGTCGGCTACGGAGAGACCGGCCAAGTCATGCTCACTACCCTGACCAAGGAATTTTTCATGCCCCGCTTCCTCGAACGCGACGAGGCTGAGCGTGCCGAGCCGATTGAGGCGTATCCTTGGGATGGGGTTAAAGATTTGCGGCTGCTGACGGAGTTACAGGAGTCTGTGGTGGTGGGGGTGTACTGAGTTGGGTGTTCTATGCTTGAAGAAATTCTTTTGCGGTTACATCTGCCGGATTTTTGAACCGCCGCTAAGGTTCCTACTGGCAAATCTCCAAGGTTATTGGAAATAGACGTTTGGGATGCAAAATCATGACAAATCTCCATTCTCGAAAAGACCCAAACCTCTTGAGTGTTGTTATCGGAATGCTGGAGAGTTCCGCGCACTTAGATGAGGAGGCTGCAAAGAAACGTCAAGTCGAGGCCACATCGCACGGTCGTTCCGCTGGACCTATACGTATGGCGTCTGGGGAAGTCCGTGAGATGATTCGACTTCCGGTAAGTCAAACACTTTCTCTTGGTACGACAGTTTCGGCTCAAGTACTAGCGGGGTTGGCTGCAGAGCTAACACTTAAGTACGCCTATGAAGCAGATCACCCTTGCAAGGCCGCGCCGGGGACGCATGAATTGTATCGCAGATTATATCGTAAACTCTCTGATGACCGAAAAAGAGTAATTGAAGCTGATTATGCCGAAAGGATCCGAAGAAAGCCTCAAAGACCCAGTGCTGGATGGGAAACCGCGGAGAAAGCGTTCAGATCTGCGAATAACTACTTTGAATATTGGAGATATATCGTTGAACCTGGGCAAGAAAATAGCTACGTAGAACCTATTTTTCTAAGAGAAGCGACCGCTAGCGTATTGAAGACACTAGGCTGCAATATCCGCTGGCGCTCCGAGGAACCTGCATGATACCATAATAGAGGGATTCTCGCAAGAAGACCGTCAACCGTACATATCATCTACAAGAGCAGGCAAATCACAAATCCTTCGACAGAGAGGAAACATATCTGATGTCTTAGCCACATTTCCCACCCAATCCCAAGGCCACGTCTCGATGTACCACATCGCCCAAATCGCCTTCAATCCCGCTGCATCGACACCGCGCAACTCATCGCTCCCATCGTCCCCTACGAAAACCGCAGCACTGACATCGACGCCCAACCTGTCACAGGCCAGTTCGTAAATTGCAGGATCCGGTTTAATTAACCCCTCCACACATGAGAAAATCGGCACGTCAACCAGACCTGCAAGCTCAGAAGAGTCCCATGCCGCAATTTCATCATAGGCGTAATTTGTGATAATCCCAATGCGATAGCCCGCCCCTTTTAACACATGTAGCGTTTGCACAACCAGCGGATTCATTCGTTCAAACGGCCGCGCCTTCACAGCCAATCTCTCCGCCTGCATCAAGGCGATCTCTTCTTCCGGCGGCACAATCTGGCAAGCACAGCACATCTCCCTCAACACGTCACTGTAGCGGCACAACTTCCCAGTCATACGCGCTCGGTAGCGAGCAGACCACTCGCGCTCACAATCCTCCTGAGCTAAACCGAGCCGCTCACCCGGCGTCGGTGCCTCAACATGCCATTCTGGGTGATTGTTCAGTGATAAGCGTCTCGTAGAGATCGAATATAATAGCCCGACCCATTGACTTTTCCATGATTTCCATATCAGATTGACCTCTAGCATAGGAAAGGAGTAGGTAAAGGTGGCCAGAGTTCAGCTAGTGATCCCCGACGAAGACCGTGACCGCTTCGTCCGTCAGGCGCAGAGCGAAGGCATGACCTTGAGCGAGTGGCTCAGGGCTGCAGCCTGTCATCGGCTCGAAGACCAGCAACGATCCCACCCCTTCGAATCCCCAGCCGACCTCGAGGAGTTTTTCCGCTCCTGCGACGAGTTGGAAGGCCCCGAACGGGAACCAGATTGGCAGGATCACTTGACTGTCATCGACGAATCGCGAAAACGGTTGAGCAACTCTTGAGATCAACGAAATCGCGGTAGTTAAGCCGCGTCAATCGCATAATGGATACAAGCGCGAATGTCGTCTTCTTGAAGGTCAGGAAAATAATCAGAGAGAATCGTCTTAAACGAGATCCCCTCACGCACTAATTCGAGAACATCAACCACGAGAATCCGGGTTCCTGCAACACAGGGCTTGCCAAAGTGAATTTGCGGATCAACCGCAATCCTGCTTCGATAATTTCCATTGCCCATATCACTTAGCTCCGCCTACTTTTCAGGTAATCTTGATTCTTTTAAGCAAGATAGCCTAACGACAAAACAGTATCAACGAACCCTAAATCAAAAGAGGGCTATAAAAAAGCAGACCCATCTCCATCAATACCAAGGCGTGGCGTTGTTGCATGAAAGCGGTGTTAGGGTCTTGAAATGGTGCAGGCTCTCCAG
>VXOR01000012.1 GCA_009840005.1 Gemmatimonadota bacterium | reverse complement strand
GATCTCGGGACGCTGCAAGCCGACCTCGACTTCGACTTCCTCGCCGAGGGCCAGCGCAGGGATGTGGACTTGGTAGGGCTGGCCGACCATGACGTTGTCGGCGAGGATGGTAGCGAAGATGTTGCTCACCTGCAACAGCGACGCAGCGTCTTGGTCGAGGCCGTTGATCTCGTAGCGCCGGCGGGCCTGATCGACCATTTGCGCCAAGTTGAGATCGGAGTCGTTGCGCAAGGTGAGCCGCACGCGGACTTTGTCGCCCTCGACGCCGTACTTTTGGCCGTTGACGACCGTCAGATGCGTGGCGTCGGCCAGCGAGTTGAGGAAGGCGCGCTGTAAATCTAGTTCAGCGCGTTGCCGTCCTTCGCGGGCTCGCTCGTAGTTCTGGCGGGCGCGGCGTAGCTCTTGGCCGGTGACCACGCCGCGCTCTTGGAGGCCGATCATCCGCTCGTACTCGATAGTGATCTCGGCCTCGTGCGCTTTGACCTGCTCTAGCGTCAAGTGGGCCTCTTGGAGGTCGATGAGGATGCGCTGCTGTTCCTTAGTCAAGTTTTCAGCTTGAGCCGCGAGGGCGCACAGCAGCAGTCCGAAAATATAGAAGATTGAAGACATTGCTGTCCTCCTTTTTAGAGGGAGCTGGCTTGATAGGCCAGCATAGGTTGTTGCTTCTTCTATATCGTATATAGCAATCATCGTGCCAATTAGTAACCAGTGGGCAACCATCGCGCCGATTTATTTAATTTTATAGTTTATAAGTGACTGTTAAATAATATCTTATAAAAAGAGAAGTAATTTTTTCGCCGGTCTCTCAGGCCCTTTGCAATGCTCGATTAATAGTCTAAAGGTGCGCGGATATATCGCACAAATGCGTCAAATCATCGCTTTTAGTGTGCCTAAACATCGCATGAGTATGGGTTTGGAGGTTGGTGCAGGTTGATAGACTGCGGGGATTTTGGCAAGGAAACGGGCAGCCCACAGACTGACTGGGCTGCCCGCTTTTAAGGTCTTTTCGGATTAAGCGGCCATAGCCCTAATGACCGCTTGGCTCTGCATCTCCATACCGAGCTGTCTAAACAGGCGCAACGCCGTCACCCATTCGTTCAACGCCCGTTGCTTGTCGCCGTCCTGCTGGGCGTACAGATTGCCCAAGGATACGTAGTTGAAAGCCTGCATTCTCGCGTTTCCTAGCTGTCGGCACAGGTCCATAGAAGCCAGTATATGTCGTTGCGCCATTGCTAGGTCGCCGACGGTCATGTAGAGATCGGCCAGCAGCGTCGCCATGCCACAGCGGCCTTGAGCATGACCTTGCGTCACGTAGATGCCCAGGGCTTCGTTGCCGCTGCTCAAGGCGCGTTCTAGATGGCCTAAGTCGCGGCAGACCGAAGCAATGGAGCCGAGTTGGAGGGCCACTTCGAGGGGCGTCCCTTGCTGCCGGGCCGCCGCTAGTCCCGCCGTAAAATGTCGTAGGGCCTGCTCGGGGTCGCTGCGGCGCAGGGCCAGTTGCCCCAAGCTGTTGAGCAGGTTGCCCGGCACATCGTCGTCATAGAGGTCTCGGCTGTGCTGGAGCCACTGTTGAGCTTCTGCCAAGTCGTTCTGCTGCATGTAGAGATTACCCATGTTGTTGGCCATCTTGGCTGCGAGGGCGGTATCGCCTCCTTCTTGGGCGTGCTGTATGGACTTGCGGTAGTACGCGGTGGCTTCGGCAAAGCGGGATTGGCTTTGTTTGATGAAGCCGACGTTGCCTTCGGCCTCGGCTAAATCGCGTAGGGAACGGCTAGGTGAGCAGGCGGCCAATGCCTCTTGGAAGTACTGTAGCGATCCGTCGAGGTCGCCGCCGATCTCGCAATGATGGCCGAGCTGGGTGCAAGCTGCAAAAAGCCCCTTTTGGCATCCCTCGGCGCGAAAGAGCCGACGCGCTGTTTGGTAGTAGGTTGCTGCCTGCTCGTTCTGCCCCTTTTCTCGGCAGGTATGGCCCCATTCGAGCTGGGTCCACGCCTTGGTTGTTTTTGGCAGATTCATGGTAGCCTCCTTATCGCGTCAGTGCGAGTACGGGTATAACTACTTGCTCTGCACCGATTTGCACCTCTATCCCACAGTTCAGCGTACCAGCGGGGAAATCGCTCGTGTTGCGGATTTGGACGACTAAGCTGTTGGCCGCTTCCCGTTGGTGTTCGATGTCCAACTCCACCTCGCCGCACACGGGCGACGCCTGTACGGGTGCGGCGGCTAATTCCGCTGGCAAGCCTACGCGCACTTGGCGCGTCTCACGCCGCTGCGCGGTGCCCACGCCGAAGGACGCGCTCTTTGGCTCTAGGCTAAACCGGGGGCTGACTCGTCCGCGCACTTGGATGGAACGGGAGTACTCTTCGCCTTCGGCTGCAATCGTCGCCTCGACGGTGGCGACAATGCGGTCGCTCCACGTCAGGTCCGCTGCCGGGGAGATCTCTATGGCTGTGCCGCCGTCCACCACGGAGGCCGCAATGCCTTTTCCGGCGACTTGAACTTGGCGAATGTGGCGCGGCTGCCCGTCGATCTGCGCGAGGGGGATGCGGCGGATAATGGAGGATAGATCGTCGCCTTGTATCAGCCCTAGTTGCAGTTTGCTGGGCAGCATGGGCACGACTTGGCCCTCCAACTGCAACTGCCATTTATCGGCTTGGCCAGCTACGCTAAAGTCAATGCGGGGGACAAAGGTCCCGGCGCGGCCCGAAGTGTCGATCTGGTAGGTAATCGAGTACGTCTCGCCAGCCTTCAACTGCCCTTGCGGGTACTCGACGCCGGTGCAGCCGCAGCCGGGTTCGGCCGCGACGATTTCCATGTCGTAGGGCGCGACAAAGCGCACCTCGCCGGTTGTGCCCTCGCTGTCGTAGGTGGTGCCATATTCGGCGGTTAGGGGTAGTTCGTCGGCATAGGTCCAGCTCGTGTAGAGCACGGCGACTAGGGCCGCTGCTTTTAGTGTTAGATTGCACACTACACGACAAAACCCAAAAAGACCTGCCCTCCGTAGGTTAAGGGCTT
>VXOR01000031.1 GCA_009840005.1 Gemmatimonadota bacterium | reverse complement strand
CCTCGTGGGCTCGGTGATTGTGATAAGCTAACGGGCGGGTGGGGCGATCGGCTCTATTATAGAGGGTGGTTGGGTCTTGGGTGCAAAGGGATTGCTGCAGGAGCTCAGGGTAAAGAGGCCGCAAAAGCTCAAGAGAGTAAACAATTTCACGATCGTACCTCCTTGTGCAACGGATTTATATTAAGATACAAATCAGCGGGGCGATTATCAAAGAAACGCGCCGAGCGTTCACTGCGAAAAGAGCGCTCGCAGCTCCCCCAGAGAGAACTTCGCCGAAGCTCGGTCTCGCTGGTCTTGCCAAACCGCGATTGACCAGACGGGATTTTCCACCGTAGGCGTCACCAACTCGATTGTCGCAAGGCCCTTGATGCCGATTGTTTCCACGGAATCGACTTCGGCCGCACTAATTATCTCGACGAATTCGGCTTCGTAGGGGAAGATGAATATCTCGCGCAGTTCGTCGTCGGACGGGATGCGCTCGTCCAAGGACGATCTGAACCAGCGCGTAAAGTGTGCGCTGAGGATCCGCTCCGGCGAGAGAACGATGCGGGCGAAGTTGCGCTCTTCAGCCGACCCCCAAAGGGTATCGCGGTCAACAGCGTAAACTTCTGGATATAGCTGCACATCCTCGGGGTCGGGGATGAAGACAAAGTCCTCGGTAAACTGCTCCATGTATTGTTGAGGGCTGCGGAACTCGGGTTGGGCTTGAAAGATAGAAGTGAGATTGGCCAGCACGGCTTCGGGGCGCGTGCGCTCGCGCAGGAAGAGTTGTGGTCCGCTGGGGCAGTCGGGGGTCTGGGTTGATAGCGGGGTCTTAGGGTCGGGACGCTCCTCGACCGCGTCGGCGCAATGGGGAAAGATCTCGATACTCGTGTCGGGTGCACAGCGACAATCCACTTGTTCGCTGTCGCCGATAGCACAGCCAGCCAACAGCACTGCGAGTAGAAATGTTCGGAGCGAGATCATGGCACGGCTCAGTAGGTGACAAAAGGCACGGGAGCGAAACATACTACAAAGACCAGCAGACAGAGGTAGCCGACGAAGTACCGGCCGCGGTCCAGCGCGATAAAGGGATCGTAGGGGGCCGGGTGGTCCTTGCCAAAAAGCGCGAGAAAAAAGGCCAGCGCTAGCCACCCTGGCCATCCTTGGGGCCATTCCCACACCAGTGCTAGGACTCCATAAAGCCCCAAGGCCAACAACGCGACGTAAGCCGTGCGGGCGATCTGCCGATGCCGGGGGCCAAAGAGCGCGTACGCGATATGGCCGCCATCGAGCTGGCCGATAGGAAAAAGATTAAAGGCCGTAATAAACAGCCCGACCCAACCGGCAAAAGCCACCGGGTCTAGGAGGACCATTTGGTTAGGCCCAATGGCGGGTAAGACGAGCGCGGCGATGCCGGAAAAGAGCAAGGGTGCCCCCAATTCGATGGGGGCAGCGTGAAAGTAATCGACTGAAACCACGGTCGAACGGGAAAGCCCAGCGAAGCAGGCTGCGAGGGCGACGACAAAGCCCGCTAAAGGACCAGCGGCACCAATGTCGAGGAGCGCGCGCTTGTTGGGGATGGGGGAGCGAATTTTGATGACTGCGCCCAACGTGCCGAGGAAGGAAACATAGGGCAGGGGAAGAAAGTAAGGCAGCGAGGCCCTGACTCCCCAGCGGCGCGCAGCAAAGTAATGGCCGAATTCGTGGACCGTGAGAATAAAGAGCAGAGTCGCGGCAAAAGGGAGGCCCTCGACGAGGTGGACCAAGGCGGCGAGGCTGGTCAGCGGATCAACGCCTTGCTGCATGGCACCAGCGGTTGCAGTCGAAGCAATGGTACAGAAAAACAGCAGCAGGTGAACCCACAAGCGCGAGGAGTTAGCGTGCTGTACCGGAAGTGCGGTCGGAGTTGGTGGGGCTGGCGGCACCACCGGCGACACTGTTTTGCGCCAGAAGTTCAAGGGGTTGCGCTTTCCAACTGGAGACTGAGCCAGTGCGCGTCGCCCAAGTCCGAGCCAAAAGGCACATAGGCGTAGTCGATGACCCACTGCTTGGCCGCCAGACCCACTCCGGCTGAGAGGCCGCGGTTTTCAGTGGTCTGGTAGCCGGCCCGTAGGCGCAGGTGTTCGCCGGCTCGGTACTCGCCGCCTAGATGCAGCGTGAGGTCGTCGCCGCGCACCTTTTGCGCTTCGACGGCCACGAGCAGGTCTGTGCGCCCGACGTAAGCAGCACCGAAACGAGCTTCTAAGGGCAGGTCCGTCTCCCGTCGGTCGAGGCGGTTCATGCGGCCCAAGTTGCGCACCGTAGCCCCCAAGCGCAGGCTGGCTGAGATGTGGCGCATCAGCCCGAGGTCGGCAGCTAAGCCGCTGGCGTTTTGGGTGAAAATGGCTTGGTGGATGAATTTTAGCTGCAAGCCGAGGCGCATCTGCTCCATCTGACGGGCGTAGCTCAGGCCAACCGCTCCCTCGTACGCGCCAAAGTGCCCCAGCGGCTCAGCCGAGGGTCCGGTGCGACGCTCTAGGTCGTTGGCCTGCCACAATTGAGCGGAAAGCCCCCAAGTGCCGCGGCCGCGGGCTTGCGTCAGGTGCAGGTGGTTTTGGCGGATCTGCTGGATCGAGGCTTGGTGGTTAAAGGCGATGCTGCGTCCACGCGATTGCCGCGCTGCCGGGTTGAGGGCTTGGGCGGCAAACAGGGCAGTCTCCGCGCCAGCCAAGCCCGCAGCGCGGGCCCCGCCGCCTTGGCGCAGCGCGGGTAGGCCGACGGCAGCGAGGGCCGTGGGCAGCGTTAAAAGCGCAATCAATAAGAGAGCCATCACTTGTCAGAACGCCAGTGTCAGACCCACGGTTGTGCGGCCCCCAGCACCGAGGGGATCGGATAAATACGCGTATTGAAACTGCACGGTTTCGCGCCGCGCCGGGCGCAAGGTCAACCCCGCCGAGAGTTGGCCGCCGTCTTCGGCTCCGAGGCGGTGCAGGCCGCCGCGCACCTCAAGCAACGCACTTAGCTGCCACTCGGCCCCCAGATTGACGCTCTGTTCCCCGTCGTCGCGCACCTCGGCAGCCAACAGCAGGGCGTCCAAAAGCCGCTGTGACGCGCCAAAGACGAGGATGCGCGGCAGGGCATTCTCGGTGGTATTTGACCGCTGATCGACGCGGCGCACCTTCCAGGCGAGGTTGGTGCTGAGATTGGATATGCCGGCCCCGAGCCAAGTATGCTCGGCCGCGCGGAACTGCACCCCCAAGTCGAAGCCGCTGCCGTTGGCCGTGGCCTTGGGAGTTGAGGGAACGTCAATGCTCTGTCTGAGGACTTTAACGGCCAAACCAACCGCTAGGCGAGACCCAAGGGAGCGACCTATGCCAAAGATAAAAGCATTGGCGCGGTCCTCAATCGTCCCAGTGTACTGGCCGCTAGCGGTGCGGCCCTTGATCCCGCCGACTGCGGCATGAGACCAAGCAAAGCCAAAGCCCATGTCGCCGCGCATGTTGAGCGCAACAGCGGCACTGCCTTGCCGTCGTCCCAGCGAGAGCGACTGAATGGAGGTCTCTAGGGTCTTGCCGCGCAAGCGAGCGAGACCGGCCGGATTCCAGTAGGGGGACGACGCATCGTCGGCCGCGGCGACAAAGGCGCCCAGCCCTAGACCGCGGGCACCCAGCCCGGTTCTGAGAAAGGCGGCCGCGAAATCAGCCCCGTGCGCGGCGGAGGCCGCGAGCAATAGCGCGAGGAGCGTTTTCAATCGAGCACCACCACTCTGCCAAAGGCCTGTTGACCGGTGTTTAGGGCAATGCGATAAAAGTACGTGCCATTGGCTACCGGTTGGCCGTCTTGATCGAGGCCGTCCCAAAGGATGCGGTGATCGACTCCGCCGGCAAAAGGCGCGTCCGTTGCAAGGTCGCGGACTAGGCTGCTGGCAAAGTCGTAAATTGCCACGGAGACTTCTGCGTCGCGTGACAGACTAAAGACGATGGTCGTGGTTTCGCGCGAGGGGGCGAAAGGATTGGGTGCTGCGTACGCGAGCGCCGTGCTGTCGGGCACGCCTCCAGTGCTGACGAAGGTCCTGTCGTCGAGCGTACGCGTGCGGACTAGGTCGCGGATGACGCGCCAAGTGCTCCCTTCGTCCTCAGAGCGCCCGAGGCCGTGTTCGGCCCCCGCCCAGAGCACATCACCCACCGCTGCAAGCCCGACGAAGGTGCCGGTCAGGGGCTGTCCATCGGCGACCTCTATGGTGTCCCAGACCCGTTCTGAATCGGTCGGCAGGGTTGGGTCTGGGCTAGCCAGTAGCCCTTGGTCGGTACCGGCCCAGACAAAATTGGGGGTAAAAGCAAAATCCCAGGCAAAAGTCGGCCCAGTGTGGCCCCAAGTCTGGCCGAGGTCGCGGCTGACGCTGATGGCTTGGGTTTGGCCGGGCGACGGGGTGGTGTTGGTGCCCGCCCAGATGGCCGTGGTGCCGTCGGGCAGTACTTGGCGTTCGAGAGCGACGACCCAGTTGCCAGCCGGATGGCCCGGGAGGGGCGTGCCCTCTGCGCCGAGGCGCACTTTGGCGTTTTGCCAGTGCTGGCCTCCGTCAAAGGTGAAAGCGATCCCGCTGGCAGTGCCGATCCACACTGTATCCCCGTAAGCGATAACCGCAAAAGTGCGATGCAGGAATTCTTGACTGGCCAAGCTGTCGGCGTCAGCGCGCAACTGGGCGATGTCGTCTGGATCGGCGTTTGCGCCTGCGAGACTATCGGCCACCATTCGCAAGCTGTCGGCCGCCGTGTCACTGGCGAAGAAGACGATCTCGTCTGCGCCGCCGGGCAAGAAGGGTTCCCAAGTGCGGCCTTGGTCGAGCGAACGCACAGTGGAGCCAGCGAAGAAGGCGGCGTACACGGCCTCTCCGTCGATAGAGAGGTCAAAACAAGCATTGAGGATGATCGTGCTGGGGCTGCGCTCAAAACCGGCTTTGGTGGGGTCAAAAATGAACTCGTTGGGAATGTGGTGCCAGGAGTCGCCGCCGTCGTGGGAAAAACTCAACCCAGTGCCCGCTTGGTTTACGCCTTGTCCGGCGACGACCGAATCAACCAAGGTCGCTACCCACACGGTATCGCCGACCGCGTCGAGGGCGCTGATCGCGCCGCGGCCGAGACCGTTGAGCTCGGTAAAGGTGACCCAATCCGTAGAATTGAGGCCGCTGCTTTGCGCTGGATCGAGCCGCGCCACCCCATTTTCGGTGCCGACCCATAGATAGCGCCCGCTCCAGACGACGTCGCCGATTGAAGTGCCGAAAAGCCCGCGGATAGGCTCGGATGCTTGGTGGAAACGCTGGGGCCGGAGCGCATGGCCGGGCGATAGATGGGCCGCGAGGACGAGCAGCGAGAAAGAGAAGAGGACGGCCTGGCGGAAAAAGAAATTGGTCATCAAACGAGTATTTTTACTGCGGCCAGCGATGGGCCACTCAAGCATAGGTAGCGGCCCGCTCGCGCATGGCCTCGATTACTTCGTAGCCGACTCCGTAGTCGCCGATGCGGGTGCCATCGCTGTCGCCGTGGCTATCGGACCCTCCCGACTTGATTAGGCCGTAGCGGTCGGCGAGTTGGTCGTAGTATTCCATTTGCGCTGGCTGGTGGGATGGGTGGAAGACCTCAATGCCGTCGAGTCCGTAGGCGACTAACTGCTCGATAATGGACTCGGGGAGACTGATGCTGGGGTGGGCGAGTACCGCCACGCCCCCCGTGCGATGAATGAGGGCGATAAGGTCTTGGGCTGCGGCGTAGGGCTTAGGCTGAAAGGCTGGCCCGCGATCGCCGATGTAGCGGCTGAAGGCTTCGTCCTTGTCGGCTACTAGGCCGTTTTCGACCATGGCCGCAGCGATGTGCGGCCGCCCGAGGGGGCTGCCGTTAGCTTGGGAGAGCACGTCGTCGAGGCTGACGGTCAGCCCCATGCTGTTGAGCGCTTTGACGATCGCGAGCCCTCGCTGGTGACGGGCTTGAAAAGACTTGGCGAGGGTCGTACCGAGCTGATCGTCTTGGTAGTTGATGCAGTAGGCGAGAATGTGTACTTCGCGGTCCCGGATGTGGGCGCTCAGTTCGGTGCCAGGCACCACTTCCATGTGCATACGCTCGCCGGCCGCCGTGGCCTCGGGGACGCCTTGGACCGTATCGTGATCGGTCAAACTCATCGCTTGCAAGCCCGCTTCGCAGGCCTCTTCGACCGCTTCAGTCGGCGTCCGCAATCCGTCGGAGCACAGAGAATGGGTGTGGAGATCGGCTAAATTGTAAGACATAAGGTATTTCTATCCTGTGAGAATACTATTCAAAGCTCTAATAAAAAAGAAAGCCTTTTGCCGTACTCAATCAAGCCCTCTGCCTCGCACAGCGAGTGCGAGTCTTGCTACATGGGAGTGTTGGAAAGCTCGAGCAGTAGATCGCCAGCATGGGTTCGCATTTTATCGAGAGCTTGGTCCCTGAGCTGGCGCACTCGCTCGCGCGTGAGGCCCAATTGCATGCCGATTTGCTCCAGCGTCTGGGGCTTTTGGTCGTCGAGGCCGAAATAGGCGCGGACGACTAGACGCTCGCGTCGGTCCAGCAGATCGAGGCATGTGTGCAAGGTGTGAGAAAGCGCGGTGCGCTCATAGCTATCGGCTGGATCGGGCGTGCGAGCTGCGAAAGTGGCTATTAGTGGCTCCCTTTCATCGGGGACGATCGGCGTGTCCATCGAGACATCAGGTTGGGCCATGTAAAGGGCATTGTGCGTCCGCTCCAGCGATAATTCAGCACTATTGGCGATTTCCTCGGGGGTGGGATCGCGACCCAGTTTTTGGGCGAGGATACTCGTCCACCGCTCGACCTTTTGCAGATCATTGACCCGGCTCAGCGGCGGACGAGCAATTTTGCCGTGTTCGGCTAGGGCGCGGAGGATGGCTTGGCGAATCCACCACACCGCATAGGTGATGAACTTAAAACCGCGCGTCTCGTCGAAGCGCTGGATCGCCTCCAGCAGCCCGAGATTGCCCTCGGAAATCAGCTCCATAAAGGAAAGCCCGCGCCCGTGGTACCCCCGCGCAATGCGGACGACAAAGCGCAAGTTGGCTTCGACCATCTGGTGCATGGCGCGCTCGTCGCCAGCGCGTGCTCTGTGCACTAGCTCGATCTCTCGTTGGCGGCTCAGCGGCTGAAAATGCTGAATGTCGCGCCAGTAGGACTCGGCTAGACCTCTCGAATCGAGGCTGCTTTTTCCCATAAGTAGCCAAAACGTTGAAAAGAGAAAATACTGGTTCTTAAGTAGGACGACTGAGGAAGATCGCGGTTCCAGCCGGGATCAGGCCAGGGGAAGTAGCGAGCGGAAGTGGTCGTAGGCCGCGTCCCAAGCGGCGGTTTGTTCCGGTTCGTACACAACGGGCGCGAAGGAGTGGCGCACGACTTGGCGGATTTCGGCCAGCGAACTCATCTGGCCTAGGCCCATAAGCTGGAGCATTAAATTGCCGATAGCCGTGGCTTCGAGCGGCCCAGCGACGACCGGGCGATCGGTAGCCGAGGCGGTAAACTGACAGAGCAGGCGGTTTTGGATCCCGCCGCCGACTAGGTGGATGCATTCGAGGCGGCGGCCGAGAATGGTTTCTAGCGCGTCGAGTACGTAGCGGTACTTAAACGCTAGGCTTTCGAGGGCCACACGCGCGACTTGTCCCTCGTCGGCGGGAACGGCTTGGCCCGTTTCTTGGCAATAGGCGCGGATCCTAACGGGCATGTCACCCGGCGCGAGAAAGCACTCGGCGTCTGGATCGACGAAAGCGGTAAAGGGCGCAGCGCTTTGGGCCATGGCCGTCAGTTCGTCGTAGGAAAAGGCGCGGCCCTCGCGCTGCCACGCGCGCCGGCATTCCTGTATTAGCCACAGCCCCATGATGTTTTTGAGGAAGCGGTAGGTCGGCCCGACGCCTCCTTCGTTGGTGAAATTGTATTGGAATGCCTGATCGCTGATGAGCGGTTGGTCAAGTTCGACGCCCATCAGCGACCAAGTTCCCGAACTGATATAGGCGTAGTCGCGGACTTCGGCGGGCACTGCGGCCACGGCCGCGCCCGTATCGTGGGTAGCTGGGGCGATGACCGGGACCGAGCCAAGCCCTGTTTCGGCAGCAATAGAAGGTAGGAGCAAACCTAGGCGGGTTCCGGGCTGGACGATCTGGGGCAGAAAATGGGTCGGTAGCCCCAATTTTTCTAGGAGTTCGATCGACCAAGTGCCTTGGCGCGGATCGTAGAATTGGGTGGTAGTGGCGTTGGAAAACTCGCAGGTCTTGGTGCCGGTAAAGTAAAAATTGAACAGGTCGGCCATCATCAGGAAGGTCTGCGCCCATTCTAGCAGGGGCGAGTCGCGTAGTGAAAGCAGTTGATACAAGGTATTGAGCTGCAAAAACTGCACGCCGGTGCGCGCAAAAATTTCCTCGCGTGGCACTCGTGCAAAGGCTTCCTCTAACATGCCGTCGGTGCGCGGGTCGCGGTAGTTGCGCGGATTGTCCAAGAGCACGTCCCCAGGCCCGAGGAGGGCGAAATCGACGCCCCAAGTATCGACGCCGATCGCATCGAGTTCCTTGCCGTGTGTATGGGCAAACAGGCTGAGGGCTTGTTTCATCTCGGCGAAGAGGCGCAAAGGGTCCCAGTAGAGACGGTCGAAGACTTGCACCGGGCCATTTGCAAAGCGGTGCAGTTCTGCTAGCGCTAGGCGCTCGCCGTCGAAATGCCCGACGATGGCGCGGCCGCTCTCGGCTCCTAGGTCAAAGGCGAGCAGCTTGCTCATATAGCAATCCTATATCACTCACAAGATGATCCGCAGATGGACGCAGATAGACGCAGAATAGGATGGACAAGACGATCCACAGATGGACGCAGATAGACGCAGATGGACGCAGAATAGGATGGACAAGACGATCCACCGCCCGGATGGCTATAGATAATTGAGGCCAAGCTCGGAAACCAACTCGCGCGTGTCGTTGTCGAGGAGGGCGCAGATCAGGGCGATGCCCAACTCGCGCTCCATGGTCGCGGCATACGCGGTGTGTTCGTCGCGAAAGTTGATCCGCTGGAAGCCGAGGACGGCCTTTTTGAAATCCTCGCGCCGCTCGTAGAGGACAATTTGGGCAATAGGTGCATTGGCAAGTGCCTCGGAGACAAAGGATACGCCGAAAATTTCCTCCAAGGCGTTTCTGAGCTGGCGATGCAGCATTAGAAGGGATAGACCTCGTCGAGCTTGCGCTTGAGCGCACTGCTGCGCTCTTCGCCGTCGTCTTCAATCACGTACTGGACGATGGGCGTGCGCCGCCAATAGCTCAACATGGTCTCAAAATTGAGGGTGGGCTGATGAAACTCCAAGCGGAAGACCAAAAAGGCGCGGAGCAAGTTTTTGACCATAGCTTTATAACGGCTGCTTTATTCCCAGACGGGAGGCGAACCTACGCAGTTAGCTAAGATACTCCGCAATCCGCTCCTCAATGCGCTGCAAGACGGGCATTGCGCCGAGTTCGGCGTCGAAGTCTGTGCCTGTAACCCGTTGGAAAAGGTCGATATAGCGCTCGGCAACTTGGATGCGGATCTCGTCGTCGAGCGCGGGGATATTGTCATCGGAAATGCCCTTGTCGCGGAGCCAGAGGCGCAGAAATTCCTTGTCGAGGCTTTCGGGCTCTTCGCCGCGCGCGTGGCGCTCTGCGTAGGTGTCGCTGATCCAGAAGCGCGACGAGTCAGGCGTGTGGATTTCGTCGGCGAGCGTGATGCGCCCGTCTGCATCCAGTCCCATTTCGTACTTGGTATCGACGAGGATTAACCCTTGCTTGGCCGCTAGCTCTTCGCCGCGCACAAAGAGCGCGAAGGCGATCTCCTCGACTTGGTTCCAAGTGTCTTCTGGCACTAGGTCTTGGGCGATGAGCTCGTCGCGCGAAATCAGCTCGTCGTGGACTTCGTCCTTGGTAGTTGGCGTGATGATCGCCTCGTCAAAAGGCTGGTTTTTGACCATGCCGTCGGGCAATGTGTGGCCGCAATAGTGGCGCACGCCTCTGTTGTAATGGGTCCAGATAGCGGTGTCCGAACTGCCCGTTAGGTACTTGCGCACCACCACCTCGACAGGCAGGATGTCCAACTCGCGGGCGATGGTGACGTTGGCGTCGGGCACTGAGATGATTTGATTGGGGGCGATGTCTTGGGTCTGCTCAAACCAGTACTGGGCGATGCGGTTGAGCACTTGGCCCTTGAGGGGAATGGTGCCGAGCACGTGGTCGAACGCGCTTTGGCGATCGGTAGTGATCAGCACGCGATGGTTTTCGAGCAAGTACATATCGCGCACCTTGCCGCGCTTATAGCGCGACTCCCACTGGGGGAATTTGGCCTCCAGTAGACAGTTGTCGAGCTGGGATTGGATCTGTTGGCGAGTTACCATAGAATAGATGTCCTCAAATAAGAGAGTAGGATGCGAAAAATTGATATTATGAGAGCGTATAAGCCCCGTCAATAGGGTCCAGCGGAGAGAGTGCTTGATTTTCGCCTCTCTGCGGCGTATTTTGAGACCGACGAAACAGACAATCTCACCCCTATAAGGGAGGTCTATATGTCGAGGAAACTGGCTGTGTTGGCCCTAGCAGTAAGTTTGGTCGGGTGTGGGACCGAGGAGGAAGACAAGCAGATACTCATCGAGTATGTGGAGAAGTTGAAGGAGTTGGACGACAAAAACCGACAGCTTGTCGATACTATTGAGCATCTGAGAAAGCCGCTCAGCGAGATCTCCGAAGCGGATCTAGCCAAGGCGCGTCGGCTCATCAACGACTACGTGGAGGAACTGCAGACCTTTCCCCGAGATCTCACATACCGCGAACTGCGCGTGACCCACAACCTCTATGTCGACAAGGCTTCGCAGGCCATTGAGTTGTCTGGAGACAAGGGGCGCGAAATGCGGCGCGAGAAGAGCAACGTGGACATCGGCGTGCGTCACATCGAAAAATTCACCAAGCGGCACCACAATGGTATGAACGTCTTGTGGGATCGCCATAATTTGCCGGATTTTCCGCTGGAGTGGCCCCAGTAATCCAGACGGTATTCAAGCGAAAGCCCCCAGCCTCCTGTGGCCGGGGGCTTTTTGCGTTCTATGACACCCGATGAAACCAGCGCTGGCCGCTGGAGAGCAAACCGGTGTAGAGAAAGCCGGCGTGGAACAGCAGCAGGAAGGGCATCCCCAAGTAGAGGCCAGTTGCATAGGCGTGGTAGAGGGCAAAGACAAAGTAGAGCGCCATGCCCAATTCGCCCAAAGACAGCAGCGGCCAGCGGCTTAGGTACTTGCGCCGCTGGCTTTGTTTGCGGCCCTGATGTTGAGTCCGGACGGCGCGGCGTCCGGTAAGCCCGTATTTGGGAGTGCGGAGGAAAGCGGTTTGGTACCCGACGAGGCCCTCGATCACCGCTCGGGTGTTGTTGATGCAGAGACTCATGCCAATGGCCATCAACATGGGCAAGTACTTGATCTGTCGCCGCCAATCTGGATAGAGCACGCGCTGGGAGGTAATGTAGAAGCCGGAGATGGCCATGGTGGCAAAAGAAAACAGCGGCAGGTCGATGATAAAAAATCGCTCCCAGCCGAGTTGCGAGCGAATGGAAAGCACCGGAACGGTCAATAGGGCCATCAATAACATCATAATGTAGCAGAGGTTAGCCGTTAGATGGAAGGTGGCCTCGACCTTGATCTTGGCTGGTAGCGCAGAGCGCCAGATCTGCGGCAGCACCTTCTTGGCCGTCTGGACCGCGCCTTTGGTCCAGCGGTGCTGTTGCGACTTGAAGGCATTGATCTCGATGGGGATCTCGCCGGGCACTTCAATTTCGGGCAGATAGAGAAACTGCCAGCCTGCCAGTTGGGCGCGGTAGCTCAAATCGAGGTCTTCGGTGAGCGTGTCGTGCTGCCAGCCGCCGGCGTCATAGATGGCCTTTTTGCGCCAAATCCCCCCGGTGCCATTGAAATTGAAGAAGCGACCCGAGCGGTTGCGAGCCGTGTGCTCGACGACGAAGTGGCCGTCGAGAAAGATCGACTGGATGCGCGTCAGGAGCGAGTAGGAGCGGTTGAGGTGTCCCCAACGCATCTGCACCATGCCGATGGAATCGTCGGTAAAGTAGTGAATGGCTCGTTGTAGGATGTCGGGAGGGGGCACGAAATCGGCATCGAGTACCAACACAAATTCGCCTTGGGCGCGCTCTAGCCCAGCGGCCAAGGCCCCGGCCTTAAAGCCGTGGCGATTGGTGCGGCCGAGGTACTCGATATCCAGCCCTTGGTTCGCCAGCCGTGCGACCCCTTCCCGCGCCTTGTCGCGGGTTTCGTCCTGTGAGTCGTCGAGGACTTGGATTTGCAGGCGGTCGCGGGGATAGTCGATCTGGGCCACGGCCTCTAGCAGGCGTTCGACCACGTGATATTCATTGTAGAGCGGTAGCTGGATCGTGACGAAGGGCAACTCGACAAAGCGGTCGGGCTGGGGAACTGGGGTTGGGTGGTGTCGATAAAACAGGCGCAGTAGCTGGTAGCGGTGGAGGCCGTAAACCCCTAGAACGGCGATGATGATACTGTACAACACCATACAGAGTACTTCCCAGAAGGTCATGTCGTTCCCCGAGCTTAGGCCCCGCAGCAGCGCTTGTACTTCTTGCCGCTGCCGCAGGGGCAGGGGGCGTTGCGCCCGACCTTGGGCTGTTCGCGGACGACCGGCTGGCGCACGGCTTGGGCTTGCCCCTCGCTGCTACCGCCTCCTGAGCCGCGCAGTTGCGCGGGCTGGCCGGGCACGCCCGTCGAGGCCGGCTCGACGCCGCGAAAGCCCATGTTGGTGGCGTCTTGGTGAACCGCGTTGATGCGACTTGGCCGACGCGCTGGCTCCAAAGCCTCGGTCCCGATGTCGATGCGTAGCTGGAAGAGGTTGCGCAGCGTCTCTTGGGCAATGCGGCCGATTAGGCTCTCAAACATGTCGTAGGCCCCCTTCTTGTATTCTATGAGGGGGTTTTTCCCGCCGACGCCGACAAAGCCGATCCCGTCTCTGAGTTCGTCGATTTCGTGGAGGTGTTCCTGCCAGCAAGTGTCGATGGTGCGCAGGGAGATGCCCTTTTCGACTTCGCGGAAAATCTCTTCGCCGACGACGTCAATGCGCCGTTGGTAGGCTTCGCGCACAGTGGTGAGTAGCTGCTCGCGCAGACTATCGATGCTGGCGTGGGCGCGCTCGTCTTCGGGGATGGAATATCCCAAAAAGAAGGTGCTGCCAAATTCGGTTTGCAGGCCCTCCCAATTCCACTCCTCTGCTAGGTCGTCTGCATCGACGTGTGAGGCCAAGATGTCTTCGACGCTTTCTTCGATCATTTCCGCGATTTGCTCGCGGGCGCTTTCTTGCTCTAGCAGGTCGTGGCGGCGATTGTAGATGACTTGGCGCTGCTGGTTCATGACGTCGTCATAGTCGAGCACGTGCTTGCGCATCTCGAAGTTGCGGGCCTCGACCTTTTTTTGCGCCCGCTCAATCGACCGCGTGACCATGCCAGCCTCGATGACTTCGCCCTCTTCGGCCCCGAGCTTATCCATGACGGAGGCGATGCGCTCCGAGCCGAACAGCCGCATCAGGTCGTCTTCGAGCGACAGGTAAAAGCGCGAGGAACCAGGGTCGCCTTGGCGTCCCGCGCGGCCGCGTAGCTGGCGATCGATGCGCCGCGCTTCGTGGCGCTCGGTGCCGATGACCTGCAAGCCGCTGGGGTTTTCTTGCAGGTACTGGCGCAAGCCTTGGCCGGCCGGCAGCTTGTCTTCGAGGGTGAGGTCGGACTCGACGATCTGGCGGTCGAGGTGTACTACCTTGGGCGCTAGCTTAATGTCTGTACCGCGCCCGGCCATATTGGTGGCAATGGTGACTGCACCAGCTCGACCGGCTTCGGCGACGATTTGGGCCTCTTTGTCGTGGTGGCGGGCGTTGAGTAGCTGGTGCTTGATGCCGCGCCGGCTGAGCATTCGGCTGAGCAGTTCGGATACCTCGACCGAGATGGTGCCCACTAGCACTGGCAGGCCGAGCTGGTGCAGGCGGTCGATCTCCTCGATGATCGCGTTGTATTTCTCGCGCTTGGTGCGGAATATCTGGTCTTCTTGGTCAAAGCGGCGAATCGGGCGGTTGGTGGGGATGACGGCCACGTCGAGCTTGTAGATCTCCCACAGTTCGCTGGCTTCGGTCTCGGCTGTGCCGGTCATGCCGGCCAGCTTGTGGTACATGCGGAAGAGATTCTGTACGGTTATGGAAGCGACGGTGCGGGTTTCTTTTTCCAGCTTCACTCCCTCTTTGGCCTCTAGCGCTTGGTGTAGGCCATCGGCAAAGCGCCGGCCGGGCTGTGGTCGGCCCGTGGCCTCATCGACGATGATTACCCGCCCGTCTTCGGAGACGAGGTACTGCACGTCCTTCTCGAAGAGGGTATAGGCTTTCATCAGTTGATTGATGTTGTGTACCGCTTGGCTTTTCTCGGCGTAATCGCGGTGCGTCTCCTCCTCCTTGCGGGCTTTGTCCTCGGCGCTCAGGTCCGGGTCGTTGCGGATCGTATCAACCTCGATGCTGATGTCGGGCAGCACGAAGAGGGCCTGCTCATTGGGTGAGAGCAAGTCGCGTCCCTTTTCGGTTAGGTCGATGGTATTGGCCTTCTCATCGACGACGAAGTAGAGGTCCTCATCAAGCTCGTTGAGGCGCTTGTCTCGCATGTAGTCGGCCTCGATCCGGTTGATCAGCCGCTTGACGCCTTCCTCTTGCAGAATTTTGGCCAACCGGCGATTAGTAGGAGCACCGCGGGTGGCCTTGAGCAGTGCAATCCCCGTGTCGTAGTCGTATTCGCCTGATTCCTTGCTCACCTGCCCGGCTCCAGCGATGATTTTGTTAACCAAGTTGGTTTGGGCCCTCATCAGCCGTTCCACGAGAGGGCGCATCTCTTTGTATTGGTTGGTGGAGTCGGGGACGGCCCCGGAAAGAATGAGCGGGGTCCGCGCCTCGTCGATGAGGATCGAGTCGGCCTCATCGACGATGGCGTAGTTGAATTCGCGCTGCATCAGGTCTTCGAGCAGTACAGCCGTGTTGTCGCGGAGGTAATCAAAGCCGACTTGGCTGTGATTGGCGTACACAATATCGGCCTTGTACGCGGCTGTGTGGTCGGTCCGCTCCCAATGGAACTTCTCGGGCACGCCTTCAGGCGCTTGGAGTATGTATGCCTCGGCACCAGTCTGAAACACGTCTTGGATGATGCCCACGGACATCCCCAAGAAATTGTAGATCGGCCCCATCCACATAGCGTCGCGCCGGGCGAGGTATTCGTTGTGGGTAACGAGGTGGACGCCGCGTTGAGGGATGGCGTTGAGGAAGAGGGGCATGGTCGCCACTAGGGTCTTGCCCTCACCGGTTGCCATTTCGGCGATCTTGCCTTGGTGCAGCGAGATGCCGCCGAAAATCTGCACATCGTAGGGGACCATGTCCCACTCAACGGATTCGCCGGCGCGGTCCCACTTGCGGCCCAAGAGCCGGCGGCAGGTCTCGACGATCATGGCGAAGGCTTCGGGCATGATTTCGTCGAGAAAGGCCGCCTCCACATCGCGGATGGCGTTGTCTAGCTCTCCGTACCGGTCGTTGAGCCGCTCGCGCTCTTCAGGTTCTAGATCGCCGCGCAGACGCTCTTCGATGGCTTCGAGTTGCTGGCGGCTGTCCGCGTTGCGCTCCTGTAGGTCTTGGCGGAAGGTCGCGGTTTTGGCTTGGAGCTGAGCGTCGCTCAAGGTTTGGTACGAAGCCGCTAGCTGAGTCATCTGGCTCACTTGTGGCAGCGTGCGCTTGAACTGGCGCGTCGCCTGCGAGCCAAGGAATTTTTTTACGAGCGAATTGAGCATACTAAATCCTCTTAACTAGTACCGCGTCGCGGGCCTCTACACATGGTCAACCTCAAACGCTGAGTCCCTTCTGGCGCACGACGCCGTCGAGAACGCCATTGACGAACGCATAAGACTTATCGGTGCTGTAGGACTTGGCTAGTTCGACAGCTTCAAAAATGGAGACCCGGACTGGAATTTCCTCGATAAAAAGCATTTCGGCCAAGGCCAAGCGCAAAATTAAGCGATCGATGCGGGCGATGCGCTCCCAGCGCCAGTGTTGGACCCGGGCCGCTGCCAGTTCGTCCAGTTCGTCCGCGTGCTCGGCTGCGCGCTGCAAGAGTTCAGCAGCAAAGGATTGCACCTCTTGCGCGAGGCCAAAACGCGCACAGAGCTGATCCAAAGCGCCGAGTGAGTCAGTTGCTGCACTTTGCTCCCAGTACAGGGCTTGCAAGGCCACTTGACGGGCGCCGTGGCGATTGTTGGGAGGTGCCTCGTCGGCCGAAGTCCCATCGCCAAAAAAATCGTCCTCGCCGCTCATCCTAACTCGGCCATTAAACTGGCCATTTCAACTGCGTTGAGGGCGGCGTCCCAGCCGCGATTGCCGGCCTTGACACCCGCGCGCTGCACGGCCTGCTCGACCGTGTCAGCGGTGATGACGCCGAAGATTACCGGGGTGCCGCTGTCGAGACCGACGCGGGCAATGCCTTTGGCCGACTCGCTGGCCACGTAGTCGAAGTGGGGCGTATCGCTACGGACGATGGCTCCCAAGCAGATGACGACGTCAAAGCGACCCGTGCCCGCTAGCTTCTTGGCGGCAATGGGCAATTCAAAGGCTCCGGGGACCCAGGCTATCTCTATGTCGCTACTGTCGCCGCCGTGTCGCTGAATGCAGTCCAATGCGCCGTCGAGGAGCCGGGTGGTCACCAAGTCGTTGAAGCGGCTGACCGCAATGCCGAACTTGCGGCCTCGGGCGTCGAGCTGTCCTTCATGCACTTTTGGCATGGTTTTCGTCCTCGGCGGCTGCGCGCTTGAGCAAGAGGGCGTGGCCCATCTTGTCGCGCTTGGTTGTTAGGTAGCGGATATTGTGCGGATTGGGCGCGGCCTCAATGGGCACCTGCTCGACTACGGTTAGGCCGTAGGCATCCAAGCCGACCCGCTTCTTGGGATTGTTGGTCAAAAAGCGCACTCGGCGCAATCCTAGATCGTAGAGCACTTGAGCGCCGATGCCGTAGTCGCGCGAGTCCATGGGGTGGCCGAGAGCGTGGTTGGCCTCAATGGTGTCGAGGCCCTGCTGCTGTTGCAGTTCGTATGCCTTGAGCTTGTGCAAAATGCCGATGCCGCGCCCCTCGTGATGCTGAATATAGACGATGACGCCGCGCCCCTCTGCGGCAATGAGTTGCATGGATTGCGCCAGCTGCTCGCCGCAGTCGCACAGCAGCGAGCCGAGCGCGTCGCCGGTCAGACAACCCGAGTGCATGCGCACCAAGGTGTCGCGCCCATCGGCGACCTCGCCGTACACGAGGGCGAGGTACGGGTTGTCGTCAACTAGGCTGCGGTACGCATAGGCCGTGAATTCGCCGTAGCGGGTTGGCATGGGCGACTGGGCCTCTAGATGAATCAGTTTCTCGGTGCGGCGGCGATGGGCAATCAGATCGTGGATGGTGGTGATCTTGAGGTCGTGTTCGCGCGCGAAGTTGAGCAGGTAGGACGCGTCGGCCAGCGCACCTGCTTCATCTAGGATGGCGGCGATCAAGGCCACGGGCTGGCAATCGGCCATCTGCGCCAAATCGACCGAGGCTTCGGTGTGGCCGGCGCGGCGCAACACCCCACCCGGTTGGGCTTGGAGCGGCGTGACGTGCCCGGGCTGGACGAAGTCTTCGGGCGTACTGTCGGGGTCGGCTAGTTTGCGGATCGTCGCGGCGCGGTCCTGAGCTGAGACGCCGGTGCCCGCAATGGCGCGGGCATTGACCGAGACCATGATCGAGGCGTCCATCGGATCGTGGGCCTTGGGAATCTGCATGTGCAGTTCAAGGGCTTTGAGGTACTCCTCGGTAGCGGCGACTACGGGCGGGCTGCTGGCGCAGCGCGTCATGAAGTTGACCGAGGTGGCAGTGGCTTGCTCGGCGAGCAGCACCAGTACGCCCTCGCCCACGGCTTCGCACTCGTCAACGAGCACGACCATGCGGCCGTTTTGCAGGTCTTCGACAACTTCTTCAATAGTGTTGAAATCGGGCATTGCTCAGTATCCCATATCGCGCAAGTCCTCGAAGCTGAGCTGGGATTGTTCGCCGAGCAAACGCTCGACATAACGGGCGATCACATCGACTTCGAGATTGACAGAATCACCGGCGCGCCGGTGGCTAAGCGTCGTATTGTCAAATGTATGCGGAATGACCGCAATCGTAAAGACATCGCCGCAGACCTCGGCCACCGTCAGGCTGATGCCGTCGAGGGCCACCGAGCCTTTGCCGGCGATGTAACGGGCGAGTGCGGGCGGTGGCTCGATCTCGAAGCGATGCTCCCCGTCTCGCTCCGTGCGCTGGCGAATGCAGGCTATGCCATCGACGTGCCCCAAGACGAGGTGCCCGTCGAGCCGCTGGTCGGCGCGGAGGGGACGTTCTAGGTTGACCGCTTGTCCGATAGCGAGGGTTCCCAAGGTCGTGCGGGAGAGCGTTTCGGCGACTGTTTCGACCGCAAAGCCGCTTTCTCCGATGGCTACCGCAGTCTGGCAAACACCGTCGATATTGACGCTGTCCCCCACCTGCAAGCCGTCGAGAACGCGCTCGGCGGCGATCTCCAACTGCTGGAACGCGCCTCGGCGCACGCGGCCGCGCACGCTCCCGAGTTCCTCTATGAGTCCGGTGAACAAGTGTATTGTACCTCAGCCGTGTAAAGTAGGTCAGGGCCTAGCCGCTGGGTGCGGCTGGACGCGAGCTGAATGGCCTCGGCTGCGCGTTCGACTCCCAAGTCGCCAATGGCAGCGACCCCCTCGCCCATCAGCCGCGGTGCGAGGTAGAGCAGCACTTGGTCAACGACGCGGTCGCCGAGTGCGGCCGCGGCCAACTGGCCACCGCCTTCGATGAGGACGCTGGTCATGCCCTCTTGCGCCATGCGCCCAAGGGGCAGGCGCAAGTCGATGCGCCCGGCAGACGCCGGAAAAGTCCAAACCTCGGCCCCTTTGACCGCGTAGGCGCAGCGCTTGTCGGCTGGAGTGTCCTCTGCCGTGACGAGCACGGCTCCGGGCCGCTGATAGACGCGAGCTTCGGGCGAGGTGCGCAAGCGCCCGTCTATGACAATGGGCCGCGGGTCGCGCCCGGGCACGTGGCGCACCGTCAGCAGGGGATCGTCGGCTTGCACTGTGCCCGCGCCCACGGCCACAGCATCGACCCAAGAGCGCCAGCGATGGACGTGGCGCCGCGCTTGGGCACCGGTGATCCAACGCGCATCGCCGCTGCGCGCCGCAATGCGGCCGTCGAGGGTCTGCGCCAGCTTGAGCAGAACCAAGGGCAGGTTTTGGGTGCGGTGTTTGATGTAAGCCGCGTTGAGGGTCTGCGCCTCTTCAGCGCAAAGTCCGACCTCAATGGCGACGCCCTTCTCCCGCAGCGCGGCGATTCCCCGCCCAGCCACGCGCTCGTCGGGATCTTCCATTGCACAATAGAGCCTTTTAATGCCAGCGCGCAGCACAGCTTCGGTGCAGGGCGGGGTGCGGCCATGGAAGGAGCAAGGCTCTAACGTGACATAGAGATCGGCCCCCTGCGCCTCGTCGCCAGCTTGGCGCAGGGCGTGGACCTCGGCATGGGGGCCGCCGACCTGCAGATGGGCCCCTTCGCCGACGATGCAGTCCCCGCGCACCACCACTGCGCCGACCATGGGATTGGGGCTTACTTTGCCGCGCCCTCGCTGCGCTAACCGCAAGGCGCGGCGCATGTATTGCAATCCTACATCATTCATAAGATGATCCGCAGATGGACGCAGATGGACGCAGAATAGGATGCAAAAGACTATCCACAGCTCGAATAGTTCAAGTCATTCCGGACTGCTATATTGCGCGGGCTGGTTCACTTGACTTGGATGACGACTTGCCGCACGCCGATGTTGTCGAGGGCGTCGAGGGCCCGCACGACAATGACGTGCTCGCCCGCTGTCAGCCCTTCGACGGCAAAGCGCGCCTTTTCGCTGCGGCTGTCAAAGACGCCGTCCAACGGCGCGATGGGGTGCTGTTGTTTGTCGTAATCAATAGTGTAGTAGGCTTTTTGCACCGCAGAGATGCGGTCGCTAATCGCCACTTCGACGACGGCACCATCGGCGCTGGTCTGCGCGTCGAGTGCAACGGTTGGCGGGCTGTTGTCGATGGCAAAGGGCGCGCTTTCGCGCTCGTCGCGCAGGCGTTCAGCCGCGGAGTTGTCCATGCGATCGGAGGCCACCAGCTTGAGCTGGGTCTGGCCTTCGGGCATGGATTCGGTATCCCAGAGAACCGAAGTTTGCGCGATGTTTTCTTCGACTAACTTCCACGCTCGTTGATCCTCGCCCTTGAGATAGAGGTCGTACACCAGCTCGTCCTCGTTGGGGTCTTGAGCGTGCCAGCGCACTAGGCGCAGGCTTTTCGCTTGGGGGGGCCGATTGTTGCGCCGCCCTTGGCCAGCTTGAGGTGCGCCTTGGGATTGGCCGCCATTGCCGGATTGTTGCGGCCGGAAGGGAAAGGTTTGCAGCTCGGTAATGCGGGGTTTGAGGTTGACTTGGACGCCGCGGATTTCGATTGAGCTGAGCTGGGGCGTGGCTCCGTCGCGCGTGGACTCCATCTCGACCCGATACTGGATAAAGCGAGCGGGGGGGCTGGCGATGGTTTGGCCGCTCTCGGTCTGCGGCTCGGACCACGCGCTCCAAGTTTTGTCCGGCTCTTCGCTGTTGCCGGTGCGCGTCTGCACGGTGATGCGGGTGTCTGCGGGTTGGGTGCCGCGCCATTCGAGCGCGCCCCACCGCGCGTGGATGGCAAAGTCCTCGACCGCTGATTCAAAGTGCCCCTTGCGGCGGCCCTGCTCGGGCAGGGTGGAGACGGCGGCCTTTTGCGCCCCGCCCAAGTGGAGCGCGCCGTCTGGCCCGAACAAGAGGCGGCTGGGGACGAGGCTCTCGAATTGTACGACCAACGACCGGCGGCCATCGGCGCTGAGGCGCAAAAGCCGCGCTGGGTTGGAGGCGCTGAGCAGCAGGTCCTCACCGGCCGCTACGAGATTGACGAGCTTGGCTTCGGCATCCTCCCAGATCGGATAAACCGCCCCCTCCGCTCCGACGCGGTACACGGCCGCTGGGACCTTGTGAGAATTTTCGCCTTTGCTCGGCGCGGGAATCGCGCTGGCGAAGATTTCTCCGTTGGCCCCTGTCACTAGGTTGTGAATTTCTTCTTGCTCGCTTTCAAAAAGCAGCCGCCCGCGGCCCTCGCCGTCGATCTCGTAGATGCGGCCCTTGCCGGATGTGCCGGCGTACAAGCGATTGTTGTGGGCGAGCAGGGTTATAACGTGGCGATCTTCCGGCGCAAAGAAGACTTCGTGCGACCCGTCTTTGGCGATTTTGAGCACTCGGCCGGGCTCGCCCGTGGCCGCGTATAGCTGGCCATCGATCAGGGCGAAGTCCCACACGTAGCGGCTGCCGGTCTGGAGCAAGGTTTTCGCCTGCCCCTCGCTGTCGAGCGCGTAGACTAGGCCGTCGGGCGCTGAACCAGCGTAGAGTCGCCCATCGGAGCCGACGATCAGGGCATGGAGGACGAGTTCGGGCGAATCGAACAGGAGCGTGGCTTGCCCTTCGTCATCGACGGCAAAGAGCCGCCCCGAGTCACCTGTGCCCACGTAGAGTCCCCCCTCGGGGTTGGGCACCATGGACCAGACGCGCTCGGCTTCTAATGATGCCAGTTCGACAAGCTCGGGCGCTAGCTCCAACGCGCCGTCTGCGGCAACGGAGATGCCTTCGCTTTCGCCTTCAGCAAAGTCGTCGTACGCGTACTGCTGCCAAGCCTTGGTGCGCCCCGCCTCGGTCGCGCTGAACGCCGATAGTAGCAAGAAAAACGAAAACAGGACTCGGGTCGTAAGTATCATTAGATCAGGGCTTTCTCAATGTAATGTCGAGGCTTTGCTCGCCGGAGAGAACATAGTCGGTGGTTAGGGTGCGGCGGAGGACGACCTCGCCTTGGACCGGCCCCAGATGCCCCGCCGAGCGATCCGCGTTCAGCACGGCCAATGCCGAGGGAGGCAGCCCAGGCAACTCGCGCCCGTTTACTGTAAAGCCCGGCTCCGCGCGGAAGACCTCGACGACCAGTTCGGCGGCCGCACCCGTGCGCTCGAGCAATGCGAGCACATCGGCGGCGTTGCGCGGCACAAACGCATCGGGTTGGCGCTCTGCTTCCCAACTTGCGCTCGCCACACCGCTGCCGACGCGCACGACGAAGGGGCCGGGTTCGAGATGCGCGGGCAAGTCCAACTCTAGGCGCTCTATAACCGGCTCGGCGCGATACGGTTGCAACGTCGCTTGGAGCGAAACACGCTGCCCAACCTTGGGTTCGGGTGGCGACAGCCGCAGGCCCGTGATGCGGGCTTGCGCGAGGGTCTCGCTGATTTCCAACTCAAAGTGCAGCGAGTCTAAAGTCAGTCCGGCGAAGGGGTTGTTGAGCAGTACGCCGACTGGCCGCACTGCGTCTATCACGGCGCTGAACGGCGCGAACCCACTGCTGTACACTTGCTCGCGCTCAACCGTGCGGCCATCGGCCAGTGCGATGTGGCTACGCACCCGTAGCGTGGCGTCGCCAAAGAGCTTTTCAGTGGTTTCGAGAGAGTTGAACAAAACCGAGCGGACCAAGGACGCGCTAAGCTCGGGGTGGCGCAGCACCTCGCAGCGGAAGGCGTGATCGCCGGCCGCTGACCGCAGGGCAACCCGCACTGGCATCATGTCCGGCGCTTCGCCCAGCGTCCCGGCTATCGCGGGAAGACGGTCTTGGCGCACCGCCCCTATCGCGCCGGTAGGCGTCCCCAGCTTAAAGGAGGCGGTCTGGATGGGAATGACTTGGTGGATATAGGCCCCGGTGGCAGGTAGGTTGGTGGCCCCCAGCAAAAACATCGGATGCCCAAAGCCGACGAAACGCCCGTCGCCGACCCAAGTAAGGGTGCCAATCCCTGCTGCGCTGTAATCGCCGCGGATTAGCTGCACGGCCAGCGAGGCCCCAGGCGCGATAGACACCTCCTGGTCGGACAGCACCTGCCCTATCGGGCTGTCCAAAAGCTGGATGCCCGGCGCGTCGAGCGCGTCGCGCAACACCTGCCGCCCCCTCGGACTGAAGCCAGCAACGGCTATGGGCATCCCCAGCGGCGCTAGGGTGCTGGCTTCGACGTTGAGCTCAGCCGAAACGACGCCCTCGCCGCCGAGCAGACGGGTGGTCTCTTCATGTAGTTCTAAGACTTTTCCGTACTGGCTTGGGTTGGGATGTTCACGCGTGGCGACGTCGAGCATGTGGGCGATGGGGGTGATGCCGCCGATGGGCTCCTTGGAAAAGTAAAAGCCATAAGCGATGGCACCGATGAGCCGCCCGTCGATGTACACCGGGCTGCCGCTCATGCCCCTTATTAGACCCGTGTGCGCCAATGGGCCGCCGGAGAGCCGGGCGAGGATCATGTCCATACGCGGCCCCAAGGCTCCTTTTAGCACTCCCAAAATTTCGACTTGGAAGGTGTCGATTTGGGTGCCTTGAAAAGTCGTCAGCCCAAAGCCGCTCATGCCTCGGCGCAACTCGCTTGGCTCCATGAAAGGTTGTGCGTGGAGCGCGGGAGTGGCCAAGAGCAATGACGCCAGTACAACCAGTACAAGTAGTATGCGAAATGAGGTCTGCACGACCTTTTGCTTGCCTTTCCCTTAGAGAAAAGAATTAAAAAAGCTATACTTGGGCTAGAAAAAAGTCAAGGTAAGCCAAGTGTTTACAGGCGTTGTAACATTTTGTTTGACAATGAGTTGCCTCTTTTAGACTTCGGGCAGTCCCTTGACAAGCGCCGCGCTAGATACATTACTGTTGCTCTCGCAACCACCTACGTCTCAATAGGAGAAGATCATGCTGAATATCGGTTTTATCGGCTGCGGCGGCATTGCCCGCCATCACGCCAGTTGCCTATCCCGGATTCGGGGTGTGCGCATTGTCGCGGCCGCGGATGTAGTTGCCGACGCGGCGGAAGCGTTCGCCCGCGACTTTGGGGCCGAACACCACTTTGCGGACTTCCGAGCGGTGCTCGACCTGCCCGAGATCGACGCGGTGTGGGTCTGCACCCCCACCTTCCAGCATCCCGCCCCGGTCATCGCCGCAGCCAAAGCCGGCAAGCATGTCTTCTGCGAAAAGCCCATGGCGCTGAAGGTGGCTGATGCACGGCGCATGGCGAATGCTTGCCGCCAAGCCGATGTGCGGCTGACCATTGGCTTTGTGCGCCGCTTTGACGCGCAGTGGGGCAAGCTCAAGGACATCGTCCAATCCGGTGCCGTTGGCTCGCCGGTCATCTGGCGCTTTGCTGCGGGAGGCCGCCCGGGCCGTCCGTGGTTTCGCGATGAGAACAAAGGCGGCGGTCCGCTGATGGACGGTGCCGTGCACAACTACGATTTCGCCTTGCAGATTTTCGGCCCGGCTGCTTCGGCGCAGGCGTCTTCCCTGCAATTCGACCCCACCAGCGTCGGTGCTGACACCGCCAGCGTCATCATCAACTTTGCCAGCGGCGATCAGCACTCCTTGATCTGGTCGTGGGGCGTGGCCGCTGGCGCACCCGTGGCGAGCCTCAACGATGTGATTGGCCCGGCCGGCACTCTGCAATTCGGCATGACCGCGCAGAAGGCTCCGGCGCGCTTCAATCCGCAAAGAAGCGGTGCCTTTACGCTCAAGATGGGCGAAGGCCGCGAGCGAGTGTACTCCTATCCGCTCAAGGACATGTTTGCCGATCAGGACAAACATGTGGTCAAGTGCTTTGCCAATGGCGAACAGCCCTTAGTGACTGGGGAAGATGGGATCGCCGCCTTGGAGGTTGCGACGGCGGTGTTGAGGGCGGGGAAGGGGCAGCGGACGGTGAAGATCTAAGCGCGAGAATTTCTGCGCCGCTCGGTAAAGGAGGATTATGGCTTTGCTGGAGGGGTTTCCTTGTCCAGCGTTGCAATGCCGGTCAGGGAAATCGGCGGACGGTCGGGAAATTCCACCACCAAACTCAACTTTCCGCCCATCGCTTCGACGTAGCCACTGAGCGTGGATAGCAGTAGATCGCTGCGCTTTTCGATGCGGGATACATTTTCTTGGTTAATCCCGAGTTGCTGGGCTACGCGGATCTGCGTCTGTTTTCGGGCCTTGCGCAAGTCCCGCAGTGACATCTCTTCGGCGATCAGCGCCTTGGCCCGCTCCTCCACCTTCTGCCGACGTGCCTCGGGCAACTCGTTCATTCTCTCCGCGAGTGATGTCATCTTGGCCTCCTATTCTTTTTCAGCCGATCCAGATGTGTATCGAACCGTTCGTCCGCCTTCTTGATTAGCTGCTTGTAGAAACGTCTTGCGCTGATGCCCGATTTGTCGCCGGCCACAAGCAGGATGGCCTTCCGCTTGGGGTCAAAGGCAAAGGCGACCCGCCACACGCCGCCATCAGCGGTAAAGCGAAGCTCTTTCATATTGGCGTGGCGCGATCCGTTCAGAGTGTCCACCCGAGGGCGGCCCAGAGATGGTCCGAATGCCTTAAGTAGATTTGCCTGTGCAAGCAGCTCATCCTGCACTGCGGTCGGCAGGTTATCGAATTCCGGGTCGAATTCCGGGTCAAATTCGACTTCCCAGTTCATAGTCTAATAATATGATCTGAAAGTCATATGTAATCAAGGTCATTTTTGTGACATTTCATCTTGAATCGGAAAGTCGCTGGTCGAGCTGCCTTGGAGGTTGCGACGGTTGTGTTAAGGCTGGGAAGGGGCAGCGGACGGTGAAGATCTGAGCGAAAATTTCTGCGCTGCTCGGCAAAGGAGGATTATGGCTTTGCTGGAGAGGCTTCCTTGTCTAAAGCTGCAATGCCGGTCAGCGTAATCGGCGACGGTCATTCCATGTAGATGTGCTCTAGAAAGACTTTTCGGCGCTGCCCATCTTTAGGAACCGGCCCTTTTCCGATAGATTATGTGTACTATGATTCAAGTTTTTCACTACATCACTGGAGACGGCAGAGACCCCTTCGGCGAATGGCTCTCGAAGCAAAATATCAATGTGGTTGCCCGTATCCAGCAGCGCATCGACCGCATGCGTAGAGGAAACTTTGGAGATCACAAGGGGCTTGATTCGGGCCTCTCGGAACTTCGGATCGACTACGGCCCCGGATACCGGGTGTACTACGGCCGGGATGGACACAACATCGTGATCCTGCTTGCGGGCGGAACGAAGAAGCGGCAAGCCCGCGATATTGAGCAAGCCCGAATCCACTGGAAAGCGTACAAACAGGAGAAACGAAATGCCCATAAGAGAACATAAGGCCAGCGATTACCTGAAAACGCCCGAGGACATCGCGGCCTATCTGAATGTCGTGTTCGAAGACTCCGATACCGACCACGAGGACTTGATGATCGCGCTCCGCAACGTCGCTGACGCCATCGGCGGTGTATCGGAACTGGCGCGCCGAACCGGCCTGAACCGATCGGGCCTGTCTCGTGCGCTCTCGGCGCAGAATGCCCCGAAGATTGACACCGTTCACAAAATTGTCAGAGCTTGCGGGGTTCGGCTCCAATTCGCTGCATGAGCCTGATTGCCTCAGAAGGAAGATGCTCGCTCACGCCGTCGTCCGCGGGCCCGACTATGCTACTCGAACGATAAATCGGGTAGTAACTGCCTCGTAAATGCTGCTGACTCCGTAGGAAGTCCTCTTGTGGACGCTCTATATCATTCTCTACGGCAAGGGAAACGGCCCCGCCGACCAGCTTTGTGCTGGGGCAGAATTACCCTAACCCGTTCAATCCTTCCACCGTCATTCCCTACGCGATACCGACGTCCGCTCATGTTCGCTTGGAGGTGTTCAATCTGCTGGGGCAGCGTTTGGCGACGTTAGTTGATGGGGGTCGGTCGGCGGGGACGCACACGGCGCAATGGGATGGGATGGATGCGGCAGGACGGGCCGTGGGGGCAGGAGTGTATATCTACCGGCTGAGCGGTGGTGGGGTGATGGTGAGTCGGCGGATGGTGCTGGTGGATGGGCAGGCGGGGACCTCGGCGGTGGGAACAGCGAATCGGGGGACAGTGTGGTCGGCGGTTGAGGGTTCGGTGGAAGCGGATGGGCCGGTCTATGGGTTGACGGTTTCGGGTCAAGGTTTGGTTCCGTATGTAAACGCGGCCTTTCGGGTGGGGATTGACGAGGCGGATATTGTGATAGAAGAGCTTGGCGGCATTCCTCTAATGAAGCGGGCGGCGGACGGAATTTTGGGGGATGTGAACAGCGATGGCCAAGTCGATCTCTTTGATGCACTGTATGTACTACTATAATAACGAGGACTCGTATATTGCTCTTCCCAACCATGTCGATATTTCCCTCGGTGATGTAAACGGAGATGGCACAGTCGATTTGGTTGACGCCTTGATTCTTATTAACTGATGTTACGCGGCTTTTGTCCCCACCCACTCCCTTCCTGTATCCTTTTAT
>VXOR01000036.1 GCA_009840005.1 Gemmatimonadota bacterium | reverse complement strand
CTATGCCAGCTACCCAAGCGATTGCACTTACGAGTTGAATCCAAGGGTCGAAAAAAGATAACAAGCACCTGTTTTCTTGGCAAAAAACCGTTTTGTTACAATCAGTTATATTATAGATGCTGCTCGCACGCGCTGATGGGCGGCGCAGAAAGAGAGACTCCCCGTGCGCAGACACCGAACCGCCTATATCTGTTTGCTGGCATCGCTGCTGCTACATCTCACCACGCTTTACCTAAGCGATCACCTGTGGCGCGACGAGTTGGACGCGGAGGCCTTTCGCGTGCGCCTCGCTCGCATCCCGCCGCAGTTTAAACCCCCTCGCCCGATTCCCCTGCCCTCCTTGGACGTAGAGGCGTTGAAAGTGGAGATGGAGTATCTGCGGGCCGATCAACCGGCCGTGTCCGTCCGCGACCCCAACTTAGAAAGCGAGACGACTCCGCCCGAGATAGAGTCGCCGACGGCTCCCTTGGCATTGCGCGAGATAGCCGTCGGCGCGAAGGAAGATGCGCCAATTTTGGAGCGCGTAGAGATGATTTCGCCTTCGTCGTTGGGGTTGGCTGATAGCATGGGCATGGCTTCCATGGATCTGTTGCGGCTAGAGGACATGGCTCGGGCTAACAAGGATCACGCCGCGGTCATTCCCAGTCGGGCGACTCGGCGCGACTTGTCTGGCTACGTGAACTTCACTCAGTTACGCGTCTATGGGGCTGGTTCGGGTCGAAGTGCGCTCGATGCCTTGAGCCGCTACTTGCGCGACCATACCCACCTATTGGCGCAGGTGCGGGACAAGACCTATGAGCTCTTCCTGTCGGAGCAACTGCTCAAGGATCCCGTCCACTTTCTCTTTGAAGACACCTTGTCGGCCTACGACCCGAACGTCCTGACCAAGTTCAGTGCGGAGGAGAAGGCGCTTTTGGGCCGTTATATGCGCGAGGGCGGGTTCCTATTCATTGACGGCACCAACCGCTATTTACGCGAAATGAAGGATCAACTGCGCGAGATTTTGGGGTCTGAAGCGCGCTTGGCACCCGTCCCGACATCGCATCCGCTATATCACTCCTTTTACGAGTTCGGCGGCGGCTTCCCCGGAGAGGACCGGTCGCGCAGCGAGTACATGGAGGGCAACCGCTCTTGGTATTATCCAATCAACAATCGCAATGATCTCTTGGCCTTGCAGCAAGAACAAGCACCCGTTGTATCTGGAGCCGCATCCGAGCAGGAAGCCGAGCCGTTGCAGCCGTCAGAGGGGTTGTGGGGCGTCGAGCTGGATGGCGAACTGGTCGCCGTGTTAAGCGACTTGGGGTTCGAGGGGAAGTGGCGGGCCAGCTTCAACACTGAAGGCGAGGCCACGGGGATTTCGACCTACGCGCTGATGGCGGGGACCAACATCTTGGTCTATGCGCTGACGCGCAAAAGCGGCATCACGCCCCAACTGCCGCCGCCAGCTTGGACGCCGGAGCAAAGACCCGTGGCCATGGTACAAGAAGCACCCCTAGCTATCGAGGTCGCCGTCGCCGACGAGTTGCTCTTCGATGATCTCGACGCTTGGCTAGCCTTGGTGGTAGCCCCCATCGGCAGTGAGATCACAGAGGATATCACAGTGCGCTTGGATGGCCGCTACTCGCTCGAATTGCTCAAGCGCGGCTATCAGGGATTGCTCTTCCACAATCTGCCCGCCGGTCAGCACTGGGTCGAGTTGAGCTACGGCGGGCAGACCCAACAGGTGGAGGTCGATCTGAAGGGGGGCAAGGTTACCACGCTGACGTTTGCGCTCAATCGCTTTGCCTTCGTGGTTCGGCTGCGGATGCAGGAACAGGCGGAACGGGCCGATTGGCAGCGCTGGTCTGCGGCCTTTGCCGACTTGGAGGTCGAGGAGATTTACTTGGCCGCAGACCGCGAGTGGTTGGAAATGGAGAGTGGCGAGTAGAACGCAAAAGTGGCGGGTGCATGGCAATACCATCACCCGCCACTTTTTGTTAGACCGCTAAGTTTCCAACGAGGCGGCCAAGGACCACTAATCACTTATACCGCTTCATCTCGCCGCTTTTCAGCCGGCCCCAGTAGTCTTGCAGGCACGCCTTGATCTGCGGGCTGAGTATGACGCCGCCGATGATGTTGGGGAAGGCCATGCTCAAGATGAGCATATCGGTAAAGTCGAGTACGTTTTTGAGCGTGACGACCGAGCCGAAGACGACGAAGACGACGAAAATGACCCGGAAAATTAGGTTGAAGCGACTGCCAAATAGGTATTCCCACGCTCGCTCCCCGTAGTACGACCACGAAATCATAGTTGAGTAAGCAAAGAGCATGACGCCAATGGCGAGGACGTAGCGGGCGCCGGGCAGGAACGAATCAAAGGCCGCGGAAGTCATTTTAGCCCCGACGATAAAGCCTTCACTCGCTTGGAACTGAGGATCGGTGTACACCCCGGTAATCATGCAGACCAAAGCGGTCATCAAGCAAATCACGATCGTGTCGATGAAGGGGCCAATCATCGCGACCATGCCTTCGCGTGCTGGCTCGTTGGTGCGGGCCGCGGCATGGGCAAAAGCCGCCGAGCCGAGACCGGCCTCATTGGAAAAGGCTGCCCGCTTGATGCCGACGACTAGGACGCCTAAAAAGCCGCCGTACAGGGCCTGCGGCGAGAAGGCTTCGCGGAAAATGGTCGCGATCATGGCGGGCACAGCGCCGATGTGTGACAGAATGATGACGAGAGAGGCGGCCACGTAGAGTAGGCACATGAAGGGCACGATCCGCGAGGTGACGCGGCCGATCCGCTTGATGCCGCCGATGATGACCAAGGAGATCAACGAGGCGAAGAGGATGCCTAAGACCCAGTTGTATTCCCCTATAGCCGGGGATACAGTGGTGAGGATCTCGACCGTCTGGTTGACTTGGAACATGTTGCCACCGCCGAGGGAGCCACCAATGGTGAAAATGGCGAACAAAATGGCGAAGACGCGACCCAACGACTTGAGTCCTTTACCAGCAAGCCCGTGCTCTAGGTAGTACATCGGCCCACCGGAGATGCGGCCGTCGGGGTGAATTTTGCGGTACATGACGGCTAGGGTGCAGGAAGCTAGCTTGGAGGACATGCCGAATAAGGCAGTCAGGAGCATCCAGAAGACCGCACCCGGCCCGCCCAAGCTGACGGCAATGGCGACGCCGGCGATGTTACCGAGGCCGATGGTAGCCGACAGGGCGCTGGTGAGAGCTTGGAAATGGGAGATCTCGCCCGGATCGTTGGGATCGTCGTAGCGACCGCGAATGACGTCGATGGAGTGGCGGAAGCCGCGCAGGGAAAGCCAGCCGAAGTAGAAGGAATAGTAGATACCGCCTAGGACGAGCACCCAGATGATGAGGGGAATTTTCGTCCCTAGGTCGGCGAAGAGAACACCAGCCATCGCCGAGACGATGGAGCCAAACGCGGCGTCCAAGTTGGCGATGGCCGCCTGAATCCAGTTTTGGTCGGCTTCTTGGGCTAGGGCGGGGACGGCGAGTGCGAGCATCAGGGCGGCGGCGTAGAATAAGCGCATGGGCAATTTTCCTCTCGAAGGATTAGCGATCTTTACCGTTATCGTTGAGCAGTTGGTCTAGTTGAGCGCGTTTTGCAGGGGCCATGTGCGCTGTGTTTTCAGCCGTGGGGAAGCGGCCTTCGGCGACTTCTCGGCAGTACGTTTTGAACATTTCGATCCAATCCTGGCGCGTTTGGCCGTAGGCTTTGGTCAGGATTAGGTCCTCTTCGTTGAGGCCGACGAGGTCGTGGACGATCAGCACTTGGCCGTCGCAATAGCGGCCAGCGCCGATGCCGATGACCGGAATTTTGAGCCGCTCGGTGACGGCTTGGGCAGCCTCTTCAGTAACCATCTCCAAGACCAGGGAGAACACGCCGGCGTCCTCCAAGCGCAGGGCTTGCTCGACGAGGGCTTTGGCCCCCTTCGGCCCCTTGCCGTGAAACTTGGGCACGGTGCCGCGCCGGTCGCTGAACAGGTAGAATTCGCGGGCTTGGGACTGCGGAGTGAATCCGAGGTGGCCGACGACCGGAATGCCGGCTTCAACAATGGCTTTTAGCTGCGGCAAGACCGGCAGGCCGCCCTCCAATTTGACGCCTTCGGCCCCGCCTTCCTGCACCAAGCGCCCGGCGTTTTTGACCGCGGTCTCGACCGAAGGCTGAAAGGACATGAAGGGTAGATCGGCGAGGAGAAAGGCCCGGCGGACGGCCCGGCGCACCGCCCGCAGGTGATGGAGGATGTCGTCCATGGTCACCTGCTGGGGGCCGCGATAGCCCAAGACGTTGGTGCCCACGGAATCGCCGACCAAGATCACGTCGAGGCCAGCTTCGTCTTGCAGCGCAGCCGTGGGGTAGTCGTAGGCCGTCAACATGCAGATCTTTTGGCCGCGCTCCTTTTTGGACTGGAGCGAGGAAACGGTAATTTTATTGGTCGTCGTCGCCATGGCAGCGGAAGGGCAAGTTTACAGGCGATAGTATAGAGCGGCGTACCCTGCGCGGCAAGCCTATAAGCGGTTTGCCTTGCCTAGGCGGACCATTTGGCACAGCTTCACCTTTATGCAGGCGAAATTCGATTTTATTCACGCTGAATTGGCGCGGCGGCAGCAGGCCGGGCAGATGCGGTCGTTGCGGACCTGGGAGCCGTGCGGCGGCGCGCGCGTTCGCGCCCAAGGCCGCGAGTTGGTCAATTTTAGCTCCAACGACTACCTCGGCTTGGCGTCGCATCCGCTTGTGCAGGCGCGGGCCATTGAGTTCGTCAAGCGCCACGGAGCCGGTGCCACGGCCTCTCGCTTGATTTGTGGTTCCCAGCCGGGCTTTGCCCTGGTGGAGCAGACCTTGGCTAGGCTCAAACAGACCGAGCGGGCGCTGGTGCTCAATTCTGGCTATCAGGCCAATGTTTCGCTGCTGCCGACGCTGGTTGATCGGCGCGCGCTCATCCTGCTCGATCGGCTCTGCCACAACAGCTTGGTGCAAGGGGCGGTCTTGGGGCGCTGTCGGATGCGGCGCTACCGCCACGGCGATTTGGATCACCTGTGCGCTCTGCTGGCGGAAAGCATGGGGGCGGACCACTCGCGCCGGGTGATTGTCACTGAATCGGTGTTTAGCATGGACGGCGACGTCAGCGACATTGACGCGCTCGTCGAGTTGGCTGGGGAATTCGACGCGCTGCTGGTTATCGACGAAGCGCACGCCACGGGCGTTTTGGGCGAGCGAGGGATGGGGCTGACGTGCGGCAAGGCTGTGGACGTATGCATCGGCACATTCGGCAAGGCGCTCGGGTCTTTTGGGGCGTACGTGGCCTGCGGCGAGAAGCTGTGGGAATACTTGGTCAACTGCTGCCCGGGATTCATCTATACGACCGCGCTACCGCCAGCTGTCTTGGGCGCGGTGGATGCGGCGCTAGAGTTGGTGCCGCAGATGGACGAGCAGCGCCGAACCTTGCTCGGCCATGCCGAGTACTTGCGCGGTGCGCTCAGGGCACAAGGCTGGGACACGGGCGCGGCGACCGCGCAGATCGTACCGCTGATGGTGGGTGCGGAGGGCGAAGCGCTGGCCCTGAACGCCTATCTAGAAGAAAATGGCGTCCTAGCTGTGGCCATACGCCCTCCTACGGTCGAGCCGGGCCGGGCGCGGATTCGCTTGGCGCTCAGCGCCCTGCACCAGCAGAGCGACCTCGATATGCTAATTGGATTGCTCCAGAAGTGGCGCGATGGCCGTCGTTGACGTGGTCGCCCAACACGGGTGGGGCTTTGGCGCTTGGTGCTGGGACCGCTGGCGGGAGGTCTTGCCTGCCGGCTTTGCGCTGCACTGCCCAGATCGAGGGTATTTCGGCCCAGCCGTGGAGGTTGCAGCTCGGCCGCGCATCGTCGTGGCGCATTCCCTCGGCTTGCATCTGTTGTCGCCGCAGCTATGGGCGGCGGAGTTGATCGTGGTTATCAGCGGCTTTCGCAGCTTTCACTCTGCGAGCGACCGTCAGGCCCGGCGCTCGCGCCGCACAGTAGAGCAGATGCTGGCGCGCTTGGAGCGCGAGCCGGCGTCCTTATTGGCCGATTTTTACGTCCGTTGTGGCTCGCCGCCAGACAGTCGCTGCCCCGGGACTGTTGACACCGACAGCTTGCGTCGCGATTTGCAACTGTTGCAGGAGAGCGTGCTGGAACTAAGCGCGATACCGGCCACAGCACAGGTGCTCATTTTGCACGGCAGCCGCGATCGCGTGGTGCCCGTGGAGCGGGCCGAAGAGTTGCGCGAGCTACTGCCCAATAGCGCGCTTGCCATCGTCGCGGAGGCCGGCCACGCGCTACCCTTGACGCATGCCTGCGCGTGTTGGGAACGAATTGAACGGACTTGGCGCGGGATGCAGCCTGTATGACGGAAGCGAGTTTCAAAGCGCGGGTCGTAGAGAATTTTTCCCGCAGCGCCCCGACGTACGACTGCCACGCCGAGGAGCAGCGCACGGGAGCTGCTACTTTGGCTAAATGCGCTGCCGAGTGCGCCGACAATCTAGTGGAAGGCCCTGTGCTCGAAATCGGTTGCGGCACGGGCTTTTTGAGCGCATCCTTGGCCGCGCTCTTCCCCGAGCGGCGCTTGGAGTTGACCGACCTTGCGCCGACCATGGTCGCGCATTGTCGGCAAAAAATGACCGCTGAGGCCGCCCATCCAGACATCTGCTACCGGGTCTTGGACGGGGAGCAGTTAGCAAGCGAGGGACGCTACGCCTTGATCTGCGCCAGCTTTGTGGTTCACTGGTTTGCCGATTTGCAAGCGGGTCTGCAGCAGCTACTGGCCGCGCTCAAACCCGGTGGGCGATTGCTCTGCTCCTATCCGGGGGCGGGTTCATACGCCGAATGGCACCGCCAATGTGCGCGGCAAGGCATCCCCTGTAGCGCCAACGCCTTGCCCGACTTAGCGTCTGTCGCTCGCGTATTTGCCGCTGAGTCGGTCGCAGTGCGCCAATGGGAGCAAGTGATTGCACTGCGCTTTCCAACTGCGCGTGCCTTTTTGCGCCACTTCAAGGGCACGGGGGCCCACACGTCGGCGCGGCTGAGTGTCCTCGGCCCAGCGCAACTGCGCCGGCTCTTGCGCGGCTGGGATCGCGACTGCCCCAACGGCGTGGAGATCACGTGCGCTATTCATTATTTATTCGTAGAGAAAGCGAGAAGTTGTGGCGACTGAACTCCCCCCGCGCTTGTTCGTCACCGGTACGGACACGGGCGTTGGCAAGTCCTATGTGGCGGCGCTGTTAGCCGTGGGGCTGGAGGCCGCCTATTGGAAGCCCGTGCAAAGCGGAGCCGATGCGGACGCCGATTGGGTGCGGCGCGTCACTGGCCTACCAGCCGAGCGCGTTCTGCCGGAGACCTATCGCTTGCGCGCTCCCCTGTCGCCGCACGAGGCGGCCCGGCGCGAGGGCGTGCAGATCGAGATGAGCCGCTTTGCGCTGCCCGTGCAAAAGCGCTTGATCGTCGAAGGGGCTGGCGGGGTTATGGTGCCGCTCGACGACCGGCACCTGATGATCGATCTGATGGTCGCTCTGGGGATGCCGGTGCTGGTGGTGGCGCGCAGCGAATTGGGCACCATCAATCACACGCTATTGACGCTGGAGCAATTGCGCCGCCGAGGTTGCCCGCTATTGGGCGTGGTGGTCAACGGCCCCTCCAACCCAGCTAACTGCCAAGCTATCGCTCACTACGGAGCGGTGCCTGTGCTGGCTGCAATCGACCGTCGGGTAGAACTAGCACCCGCCAAGGTCCGGGCGCTTTTTGATCGCTATTTTGGCTGCCATGACTGAGCGTACTTCCCATGTGTGGTCGCCTTTTACCCAGATGAAGGCGGCGTTGCCAGTGCAGCAGGTGCACGCTGGTCGCGGGGCAGTGCTAGAACTGGAGGATGGGAGGCAGATCCTCGACTGCATTTCGAGTTGGTGGGTGACTTTGCACGGCCACGGTCAGCCCGAGATCGCCGCGGCGGTGGCCGAGCAGGCTAAAGAGTTAGAACAGGTAATAGCGGCCGGATTTACCCATCGCCCTGCTGAAGAGTTGGCCCGGCGGCTGGTGGATGCCTTGCCCGCGCCGCTAAAGTGGGTTTTCTACTCGGACGACGGCTCGACGGCCGTGGAGGTCGCGCTCAAGCTGGCCTATCAGTTCTGGCGCAATCAGGGCGAGCGAGATCGCACGCGCTTTCTGCGTTTCGAGGGGGCCTATCACGGCGACACGCTCGGGGCGATGTCGGTGGGGGAGCGCTCGCTTTTTACGCGCCCTTTTGCCGATTTGCTTTTTCCGACGGATGCCGTGCCCTTTCCGGCCACTTGGGAAGGCGATGGGGAGGTAGAGGCCAAAGAGACGCGGGCACTCGTGCGGCTAGAGGAACTGTTGGCGCACCGTCCTAGCCAGTACGCGGCTATGATACTCGAACCGCTGGTGCAGGGTGCCGGGGGAATGCGGATGTGCCGCCCGCACTTTCTCGCGGCCGTGCAGGCACTTTTGCGCCAATGGAATGTGTTGGCCATCTACGACGAGGTACTGACCGGATTTGGCCGTACCGGAGCGCTTTTCGCCTGTGAGAAAGCCGCGACCCAACCCGATATCATCTGCTTGGCCAAGGGGCTGACCGGCGGCTTTTTGCCCATGGCGGCCACCGTTTGCAGCGAGCGGATTTTCTCGGCCTTCTATCACGATGACCCGGCTAAAGCCTTTTATCACGGGCACTCCTATACGGCCAATCCCTTGGGGTGCGCGGCTGCACTGGCTTCGCTGGATCTGCTCGCTGGCGAGCCTTTCCGCCGGCTAGCGGGTTGGCAGCGCGAGGAAGCGGTGCGCCTGCGCGGTCACCAGCGGCTCAAGCGGGTGCGGGTGTGCGGTACGATTGTGGCGGCAGACGTGATTGTCGAGGGCGAGGAAGGATACCTGCACGAGGTAGGGTCGCTGCTGAGGGAGCGATTTTTGGCGCGGGGATTCCTGTTGCGGCCTTTGGGCAATAGTGTGTACGTGCTGCCGCCCTACTGCATTGAGCGGTCTCAGCTAGCCTCGATCTACGACTGCTTCTGCGAGCTGATCGACGTGCTCTGAAGCGCTTTGCGGCGGCCGCGCCTCTAAGTCGAGCAGGTTGAAGAGGGCTTGATCGGCGTCGGTGCCAGGGTGGGGAGTAGTCAACAGGCGGTCGCCCGAGAAGATGGAATTGGCTCCGGCCAAAAAGCACAGGGCTTGTTCGGTCGCCGGGAGTTGGTCGCGGCCGGCCGAGAGACGCACCATGGCCGTGGGAAAGAGGATGCGGGCGCAGGCGATCATGCGGACGAGTTCCCACGCGGTCACTTTTTCGCGGTCGCCGAGCGGCGTGCCGGCGATGGGTACTAGGGCGTTGACCGGTATGGATTCCGGCGGCGTTGGCAGTTGCAAGAGCGCACAGAGCAGGTCGATGCGGTCTTCGTCGCTTTCGCCCATGCCCAAGATGCCGCCGCAGCAGACCGAAATCCCGGCGCGGCCGACGTGGCCTAGGGTTTCGATGCGGTCGCGATAGGTGCGGGTGGAGACGATTTCGGAGTAGTAGTTTTCCCCGGTGTCCAAGTTGTGGTTGTACGCGTGGAGGCCAGCTTCTCGCAACTGGTGGGCTTGGTCGGCGGTGAGCATGCCCAACGTGCAGCAGACTTCCATGCCGGTAGCAGCAACCGTGCGCACCATGTCCAACACGCGGTCGAATTCTGCGCCGTCGCGGACTTGGCGCCAGGCCGCGCCCATGCAGAAGCGCGTACTGCCAGCGGCTGCGGCGCGCTCGGCGGCTTCGCGCACGGCTTCTAACGACAGCAGGTCTTGGCGTTCGAGGCCCGTATCGAAGTGGGCCGATTGCGAGCAATAGCTGCAATTTTCAGGACAGCCGCCGGTTTTGATCGACAGCAGAGTGCAGACTTGTACTTGCCGCGGATCGTGGTGCTCGCGATGGACGGTTGCGGCGCGGTATATGAGGTCGAGTACGGGGCTTTTGTAGAGAGCGGCGATTTCTTCGCGCGTTGCGGGTGCATTCAGGCTCATAATTCCTCGATCAGTTTGGTGCATGAGCGTCTAAAATCCGAGGTTTCACCCGGTTTGGCAAGGTCTAGCCCTCGTCTTCCGCGCAAATGTCTTGCTCCATCGCGTTTCTTGGCTTTTATTTTTAGGCTGTCTGCGGAGGTAAACAGGCTAGACGGTGCGCCCGCGCTTTGAATATCTGGCCGATTATGAGACATAAAGACTCTTTGATGGCAAATAAGTGTCCTTTTTTCCTTGACAGGTGGGACTATCTGGCTTAAAATGGCCAATTTAGTGATATTTACTTTTGAAAGGGGATCGCGCAGCGCACATAATGGCCAGTAGTAAAATTGTAATAAAAAAAGGATTGAACCTGCCCATTGCTGGTGCGCCGGAGCAAGTGATCGAAGACGGCCCAGCGATTGGGAAGGTGGCCGTCTTGGGACCGGACACTATCGACCTGCGGCCAACGATGGCCGTAAACGAGGGCGATTCGGTCAAAAAGGGGCAGTTGCTTTTCGAGAACAAGAGGCTCCCTGGCGTGCGCTATACGTCGCCGGCGAGCGGCAAAGTGATCGCCGTCCATCGCGGGGCCAAACGCGCCTTGCTCTCGGTCGTCATTGAGGTTGCCGGAGACGAGGAAGAGCGCTTTGAGCAGCACACGCGCACAGCGCCGGACCAGCTAAGCCGCGAGCAAGTGCGCGAAACCTTGGTGGCGTCCGGCCTCTGGACTGCACTGCGCACGCGGCCCTACAGCAAAGTGCCCGTGCCCGACAGCGCGCCGCACTCGATTTTCGTCACTGCGATGGATACCAATCCCCTCGCAGCCGATCCCCAAGTCGTGTTCCGCGAACACGAAGACGACTTTGCTCGGGGTCTGACCATATTGGGCAAGCTCACCGATGGGCCGGTCTATGTGTGCAAAGCATCTGGTGCGAGCATCTCAGCCGACGGTGCTCAGGTCGTCGAATTTGCCGGTCCGCATCCCGCGGGGTTGCCCGGCACCCACATCCACTTTCTCGATCCGGTCGGGGCGGCCAAGACCGTCTGGCACATTGGCTATCAAGACGTGATAGCCTGCGGTAAGCTCTTTGCCACCGGCTCGTTGTGGACCGAGCGGATCGTGGCTTTGGGCGGCCCCCAAGTGGAGCACCCGCGCCTGTTGCGCACCCGCCAAGGGGCCTGCCTGAGTGAGTTGACCGCCGGGCAGCTCAAGCCGGGCGAGAATCGAGTCATTACCGGATCGGTGCTATCAGGTCGGGTCGCGTCCGGCCCGTTGGATTTTCTCGGCCGCTATCATGCGCAGGTCTCGGTGCTCGCCGAGGGACGCGAGCGCGAGTTCTTAGGGTGGCAGAAACCGGGCGTCGATAAGTTTTCCATCAAGAATGTCTTTGTCTCCAAGCTGCTGCCCAGCCGGTTGTTCGACTTTACTACCTCCACCGAGGGTAGCGACCGGGCCATGGTGCCGATCGGCTCGTACGAGCAGGTGATGCCGTTGGACATCCTCGCGACCTTTCTCCTCCGTGCGCTCATCGTCGAGGATACGGACCGCGCCCAAGCCCTCGGCTGTCTAGAGCTAGACGAGGAAGACTTAGGGCTGTGTACTTTTGCGTGCCCTGGCAAGTACGAATACGGCCCTATGCTGCGGCGAAATTTGGCGCGAATTGAAAGAGAAGGATAGACGCATTCAATGAAGGTGTTGCGAGATCTGCTCGATCAGGCCGAGCCTCTTTTTCACAAGGGGGGGCGGCTGGAAAAGTTCTACGCTCTATACGAGGCAGCCGATACATTTTTATATACGCCTGGTCGCGTTACTGAGGGGCCGACGCACGTGCGCGACGGCATTGACCTCAAGCGCACCATGATTACGGTCGTCGCCGCGCTCGTGCCCTGCATTTTCATGGCCATGTGGAACACTGGCTATCAGGTCAATTGGGCCATGCAGCAGATGGGGGCCACCACGACGGGCGAATGGCGCGGGATAATCATCGACATCCTCGGCATCGGCTACAATCCCGGTAACCCGTTGGCCAACGTATTCCACGGCTTCCTCTATTTCTTCCCGGTCTTTTTGGTGTGCAATATGGTGGGTGGCTTGTGGGAAGGGCTTTTCGCGATGGTCCGCAAGCACGAGATCAACGAGGGCTTCTTGGTCACGGGCATGCTCTTTCCCTTGACCCTGCCGCCGACGATCCCCCTGTGGCAGGTGGCCATTGGCATCAGTTTCGGCGTGGTGATAGGTAAAGAGGTCTTCGGCGGCACCGGCAAAAATTTCCTCAATCCAGCGCTGACCGGGCGGGCTTTCCTCTATTTTGCCTATCCCGTCGAGATCACTGGCGATGCGGTCTGGGTCGCGGTCGATGGCTTTACGTACGCTACCCCGCTAGGAGCTGCTGCGGCTGATGGCATGACGGCCGTTACCGATACGGTGACTTGGACGCAGGCGTTCTTGGGCGCGATTCCCGGATCTATGGGAGAGACATCGACCCTAGCCTGTCTGATCGGCGCGGCCATCCTCATAGCGACTAGGGTTGGCTCTTGGCAAATCATCGTCAGCATGACGGTGGCGACGGTAGTATGCGCCGAGTTGCTGTACGCGATTGGCAGCGATACCAACCCGATGTTCCAGATGAACGCGGCTTGGCATTTGGTGCTGGGCGGATACGCCTTTGGCTGCGTCTATATGGCGACGGACCCGGTGTCGGCGACCATGACTCCGACCGGCCGTTGGGCGTACGGGGCGCTCATAGGCTTTATGACCGTGCTGATCCGCGTGATCAATCCGGCCTTTCCCGAGGGCGTAATGCTGGCCATTCTCTTTGGCAATGTCTTCGCGCCTGCGATCGACTACGTGGCAATACAAGCCAACATCAAGCGCAGGCTGGCCCGCACCGCCGTCAGCTCTTAGGAGAGATAGACAAAGTGGCTAACGATTCGGTAGGTAGAACATTCGGCGTGGCACTCGGCGTTTGCCTCGTTTGCTCGGTGCTGGTATCGGCGGCGGCGGTGTCGCTGCGGCCGACCCAAGCGGTCAACAAGACGCTCGACAAAAAGCGCAATATTCTGATGGCCGCCGGTTTGTTGAAATCCGGCGAGGTCTCCAGCGGCGAGCGCATCGATGCGTTGTACCGAAATATAAATACCCGCGTCGTCGATTTGGCGACCGGAGAATACGTCGATGGCGTGGACCCGATTGCGTACGACCAGCGGCGGGCGGCCAAGGACCCGGTGCAGAGCGAGGTGGTACCGGCCGATGTGGACATCGCCAACGTCAAGCGCCGCGCCCTTCATGCCTCGGTGTACATGGTCTCGCAAAAGGGCAAGGTCAAAAAGGTCATCCTGCCCGTCCACGGCTTAGGTCTGTGGTCAACGCTTTACGGCTTTGTGGCCCTCGATGCTAGGGACCTCAATACCATCCGCGGGCTGGTTTACTACGAGCACGCCGAGACTCCGGGTTTGGGAGGCGAGGTCGATAACCCGAGCTGGAAGGCCCTATGGGACGGCAAAAAGGCCTTTGACGAAAGCGGTGCCGTGCGCATCGAGGTGATCAGGGGCAAGGTCGTCCAGGGACGGCCCGAAACCCAGTATCAGGTCGATGGGCTGTCGGGTGCCACTATTACCTCGCGCGGCGTCAGGGACATGCTGCGCTACTGGCTGGGTGCGGAAGCCTTTGGGCCGTATCTGGCCAAGCTCAAAGAACGAGGAGTTAGTTAAAATGGCTGACAAACCAAAAGACGTCCTCTTCAGGCCGCTCTTTGACTACAATCCCATTGCCTTGCTGAGCCTCGGCATATGCTCGGCCCTGGCGGTGACGACCAAGTTGGAAACCACCGTCACCATGTGCTTGGCGGTCATTTTCGTACTCTGTTGTTCCAACATGGCCGTCAGCGTGATCCGCAACTTTATCCCGGCCAATATCCGCATTATCGTGCAGATGACGATCATCGCCTCGCTGGTGATTATCGTCGATCAATTCCTGCGCGCCTATGCCTTTGATATTAGCAAACAACTCTCGGTCTTCGTCGGCCTGATTATCACCAACTGCATTATTATGGGGCGGGCCGAGGCTTTCGCCTCGCAGAACGGCCCTGGGCTGAGCTTTCTCGACGGCTTGGGCAATGCCTTGGGCTACAGCGTCATTCTGCTGGTAGTAGGCATATTGCGCGAGCTATTCGGGGCGGGTTCGCTCTTTGGGGTACCAATACTCGCATTGGCCGCCGAGGGGGGTTGGTACGCGCCCAACGGCCTGATGCTCTTGCCGCCGAGCGCGTTTTTCATCATTGGCTTCTTTATATGGGCGCTCAGGAGTTGGAAGAGCGATCAGGTCGAGAAGGAGTAACCAAATATGGTCGAAGCCTATCTGAGCATATTTATGAAGTCCGTGTTCGTCGAGAACATGGCGCTGGCCTTCTTTTTGGGGATGTGCACTTTTTTAGCGGTTTCCAAGGAGGTGCCGACGGCGTTCGGGCTTGGGATCGCCGTAATCGTGGTGCAGACGGTTACGGTCCCAGCCAATAACCTAATCTACCAGTACTTGCTCAAGGAAGACGCCTTGGCGTGGGCGGGCTTGAGTGGAGTGGATTTGACCTTTGTGGGGTTGATTAGCTACATCGGCATCATCGCCGCGATGGTGCAGATCCTCGAGATGTTTCTCGACAAGTTCGTGCCGGCCCTCTACAATGCGCTGGGCATTTTCTTGCCCTTGATTACCGTCAATTGCGCGATCTTAGGTGGTTCGCTGTTCATGGTCGAGCGCGACTACAACTTAGGCGAGAGCGTGGTCTTTGGCTTTGGCTCGGGTTTCGGCTGGGCGCTGGCTATCGTCGCGCTGGCAGGCATCCGTGAGAAGATGAAGTACAGCGACGTGCCGCCAGGGCTGCGCGGCCTCGGGATCACCTTCATTACGGTGGGTCTGATGTCTTTGGCCTTTATGTCCTTTTCCGGTATTCAGCTCTAAAAGGAAAGAGCACCTTATGACTGAAGTTATTTCCGGCGTCGGCATGTTCACCGGCGTAGTGCTGGCCTTGGTGACCATAATCTTGGTAGCCCGCTCCCGGCTGGTGCCCAGCGGCAACGTGCGGATCCTCATCAACGACGACGAGAGCAAGGCTCTCTCCGTTCCGGCAGGGGGCAAGCTGCTCAACGTGCTGGCCGACAACAAGGTATTCGTGTCTTCGGCCTGCGGTGGCGGTGGCACCTGCGCCCAGTGCAAGGTGAATATCTACGAGGGTGGTGGCGATATCTTGCAGACCGAAACCAGCCACATTACCAAGCGCGAAGCGAGCGAGGGCGTGCGGCTTTCTTGCCAAGTCAACGTCAAGCAGGACATGAAGATCGAAGTGCCGCCCGAAGTGTTCTCGGTCAAGAAGTGGGAGTGCGAAGTAGTATCCAACGACAACGTGGCGACCTTTATCAAGGAATTTGTCGTCAAGCTCCCCGAGGGCGAAACGCTGGATTTCCAGCCCGGCGGCTTTATCCAGATTGAAGTGCCGCCCTTTGAGTGCGACTTCAAGGACTTTGAGGCCATTGACGAGCGCTTCCACCCCGATTGGGACCGCTTCAATGTCTGGGATTTCAAGCTCGTCAACACGGAGCCTGTCTTTCGCGCCTATTCAATGGCCAATCACCCGGCCGAGGGCGACATTATCATGCTCAACATCCGCATCGCCACCCCGCCGCCCGACCGCGAAAAGGGTGGCTGGGAGGACGTGCCGCCCGGCATTGCCTCTTCCTATGTGTTCAGCCGCAAGCCGGGCGACATGGTGACGATCTCGGGGCCGTTCGGCGAGTTTTTCATCCAAGAAACCGACCGCGAGATGGTCTATATCGGCGGTGGCGCGGGCATGGCCCCTCTGCGCTCGCATCTATACCATCTCTTCCACACGCTCAAGACGGGGCGCAAGGTGTCCTATTGGTACGGGGCGCGCAATCCCAACGAGGTCTTCTACGAGGACCACTTCCGCAAAATAGAAGAGGAGTTTCCCAACTTCACCTTCCACATCGCCATGTCCGAGCCGCGGCCAGAGGACAATTGGGACGGCTATGTGGGATTTATTCACCAGGTGGTGTACGATCATTACCTCAGGGATCATCCAGCCCCTGAAGACGTCGAATACTACCTGTGCGGCCCACCGCTGATGCTTCAATCCGCGCTCGGGATGCTCGACGATCTAGGTATCGAAGAGGAAATGATCCGCTTCGACGAGTTTTAAGTCGGGAGGAATGCAGGATGACTATAAGCACGCTTATTGCCGCTTTCGCTGTTTTTGGGCTAATCATGGCCGCCATGGCCGTCGGCGTGATCTTCAGCAATCGTCGCCTCCAAGGCTCGTGTGGAGGGCTGGGCACTATGCGCGATGCGTTGGGCGAGCCTATGTGCGAATGCGGTCAGGCGCCCGGCTCGTGCGGGGAAGCCGAGTCGAAGACGAACTGAGCACTGTCGGCAGCTTTGATATAGCGGCGGACGGTGGTCCGCCGCTTTTCTTTGCTCGTAGAAATATGGTCGCCAAAAAAAAGACCGGGGCGTATGCCGATATCGGCCCTTACGTCAGTCTGGGAATTCAATTCGCGGCGACGATCCTGATCTTTGTGTTTCTCGGCTGGTGGCTCGACGACAAATTTGCAACTACGCCACTCTTTCTCGTATTGGGCACCCTGCTCGGCGCGGGGGGTGGGTTTTACAAACTCTATCGGACGCTGATGGACTTAGATGAGCGGCGCAAGCGGGAGGACGGACCGTGAGTTGGGACAGCATTGCCGCTGGCTTGGTGGTCGCTGGAGTCAACGGTGCGCTCGCGCTGGTGGCAATTCGCTGGGGCTGGGGCAAGGGCATGCAAACCTTTATAATCGCCTTTTTCGGGGGGATGATCGCGAGGTTGATCGCGGTGGCTGTCCTGTCGGTAGTGGTGCTCAAATGGGCTGAGATCCATGCCGAAAGCTACTTCGTCGCGCTAGTGGCTGCGTACTTGCTTTTTCTCGCGTTTGAAATTTTTTACGTACTCAAGTTACAAGGCCGTTCAAAGCCCTAGAAGCGCCCGTGAGGTGTTGACAGAAATTTGCGGCCTAATTAATTTATTTGGTTGGTTACTGCGACAGATTCCCCTCCTATTTTTGGATATTTCACAAGGCAGTACATGGCTGGCGAAACGCAGGCGGCAGACGCCGCAAATGCGCAAGTGGACATCATAGGGCACATTTTAGATAGCCCTTATATTGAATTGCCCTTTGTCGATTTTGATCACCTGCTCGCAGGCAAAGTTTCTCTTCCTTCGCTAGAGCTTTTCGGCATCGACCTCTCCATCACCCGGCACGTGGTGATTATGTGGGTGGCGAGCATCCTGCTCATAGTGCTCATGCTCAGGGCCTTCCGCAAGCCGCGCACCGTGCCTTCGGGTCTGGCCAATTTCTTTGAAGCCATCGTCCTCTTCCTGCGCGACGAGGTCGTATTGCCCATCATGGGCGAGGACGGCAAAAAGTACCTGCCTTTTTTGCTGACGCTTTTCTTTTTTATCCTGTTTTGCAACCTGCTAGGGTTAGTTCCCTACAGCGCTACAGCCACTGGTAACATTAACGTCACGGCTGGCCTAGCCCTGTGCTCTTTTTTGGTAATGATAGGGGCCGGCATCGCCAACAACGGATTGTTCGGCTACTTCAAGAGCCTGATCCCTTCTGGAGTGCCGTCAGTGCTGCTCATCATTCTGATTCCCGTAGAAATAATTGGTTTGTTGGTCAAGCCCTTCGCGTTGTGCGTGCGTCTTTTCGCCAATATGACCGGCGGCCACGTGGCGATTTTGGTCTTCTTGGGTTTGATCTCCATTCTGCAAAGTGAGTGGATCGCCATTGGATCTGTGCCCTTTGCCGTGGCGATTTACATGCTCGAAATTTTTATCGGATTCGTCCAAGCCTTTGTCTTTACCCTGTTATCGACGGTCTTTATTAGCATGGCTGCTCATCCAGACCATTAGCAGGGGTTCACACCGTTCACAAGAGGGAGTATTTGGCTATGGAATTTGCGTATATGGGTGCCGGAATTGGCATGGGGCTTTGCGCTATTGGCGCAGGGTTGGGCATCGGCCTGCTGGCCGGTAAAGCATTGGAGGGCGTCGCCCGCCAGCCCGAAGCCGTAGGCGATATCCGCACCAACATGATCCTGACGGCCGCTTTGGTCGAAGGCGTGGCCCTGATCGGCGAGGTGTTTTGCCTGCTGATCGTGCTGACCAAGTAGCGCAAGCGCTATGTTACTCGATCCCCATGCGGGGCTCATAATATGGACGATCATCACCTTTTTGGTGGTGCTGATCGTCCTCAAAAAATTCGCTTGGCCCCACCTTTTGGCGGCCCTCGACGAGCGCGAGCAACGCATCAGCGACGCAATCGCCGCGGCTGAGCAGGCGCGCCAAGAGGCCGAGGAGGTCTTGCGCGAGCACCAGCAGAAGCTCGCCGCGGCCGATGAAGAGGCGCGGCAGGTCGTAGCCGAGGCCCGCGAGGCTGGGGCGAACGTGCGGCAGACAATCGTCTCGCAAGCGCGGGAAGAGGCGGAGCGGATGCTCGACCAAGCGCGGACTAGTATCGAAAGCGAGAAGCGCGCTGCCATTGCCGAGCTGCGCCGCGAGACGGCCAATCTCGCGGTTCAGGCCGCTGGTGCGCTGATCGACGCCAATTTGGACGACGAGAAAAACCGCGGCCTCGTCGATGACTTTATAGCCAGAATTCCCGAATCCAATTGAACGCCATCGCGCGAGCAGGACAATGAACGCACCTGAAGTAGTGCGACGCTACGCGGCTACGCTGCTGGAGGCCGCCGATGAAACAGGCGCGACCGCGGCGGTGCAGCGCGATGTCGAGCGGCTTTTGGAGACCGTGCGCCAATCCGGCGAGTTGGCCGAATTTTTGGCCAATCCTCTAACCGATAGCCAAGCGCAAGCCAATATCCTGCGGGAGCTCTTCAGCGGCAAGATCGAGATGCTGACCCTGAACTTTCTCCGGCTCATGGCGGTCAGGGGCCGCGCCTCTATAATCGGCGCAGCGCTCGGAAGTTTTCTCGATCAGGTCGCCGAGCGCGAGGGCATAATTAGTGCTGAGGTGCGCTCGGCCGTGGTGTTGAGTGAAGAGCAATGCCAGCGCCTATGGGAGCGCTTAGAGCGCCGCAGCGGCCGCACCGTGCGCTTGGATGTCCAAGTCGATGCCAGCCTGCGGGGCGGCGCAATCGTCCGCGTCGGCGACACCGTATTCGACGGCAGCGTGAACACCTATCTAGAGCGCTTACAAGCGCGTCTGGCCGGTTAGTCACAGGAGGATTTATGGCCACCGAAACGATGGTTCAGCCCGATGAGATTTCCCAAATTCTCAAGCAACAGCTACTGGGCTTTGAAAAAGAAATAGACGTATTCGAGTCAGGTACCGTGCTCTATGTCGGCGATGGCACGGCCCGCGTCCACGGTCTGAGCAATGTGCGGGCCACCGAATTGGTGGAATTCCCCCACGGCATCATGGGCATGGCTCTCAACCTCGAAGAAGACAACGTCGGCTGTGTGCTCTTCGGCGAGGACACCCTGATCAACGAAGGCGACCAAGTAAAGCGCACCGACCGCATCGTCGAAGTGCCAGTGGGCGAGGCCCTCCTGGGCCGGGTCGTCAATCCCTTGGGCATGCCCATTGACGGCAAGGGCGACATCCAAGCTGACGAGAGCGTGCCGGTCGAGCGCAAAGCCCCGGGCGTGATTGACCGCCAGCCGGTTAGCGAGGCCCTGCAGACGGGCATTAAAATCATCGACTCGACCGTTCCCATCGGCCGCGGCCAGCGCGAGTTGATCATCGGCGACCGCCAGACGGGCAAGACGGCCATTGCCGTTGACACCATCATCAACCAGCGCGACCAAGACGTCAAGTGCATCTACGTGGCCATCGGCCAGAAGGCCTCAACCGTGGCCAAGTTGGTGGCCGAACTAGAGGCCAATGGTGCCATGGAGTACACTATCGTGGTCTCGGCCACGGCGTCCGATCCGGCACCTTTGCAGTTTTTGGCACCCTATGCCGGTGCTTCGATGGGCGAGTACTTCCGCGACAATGGTCAGCACGCCCTGATTATCTACGACGATCTGTCCAAACAGGCTTGGGCCTACCGCGAAATGTCGCTTATTTTGCGCCGGCCCCCGGGCCGCGAAGCCTATCCGGGCGACGTGTTCTACTTGCACTCGCGCTTGCTGGAGCGCGCCGCCAAGATGAGCGATGAGAAGGGCGGCGGATCGCTGACGGCCCTGCCGATTATCGAGATTCTCGAAGGCGACGTATCGACTTTTATACCCACCAACGTCATCTCGATTACCGATGGCCAGATCCTGCTCAAGCCCGAGTTGTTCTACTCGGGGAACAGGCCGGCCATGGACGTGGGAGCCTCGGTGTCGCGCGTCGGCAGCGATGCCCAGACTAGGGCGATGAAAGCAGTGGCCAAGACCATCAAGGGCGATATTTCGCGCTACAACGAAGTCAAGGCGTTCGCTCAATTCGGCACTTCGGGCTTGGACCAAGCTACGCGCAATCTGCTCAACCGCGGCGAGAAGCTGATGGAAATCCTCAAGCAGGATCAGTTCTCTCCGCAGTCGCTGGCCGAACTGACGGTTGCGCTGTCGATCATCGACCACGTACTCGATCTGCCCACGGCCGACCTAGGCCGCTTTGAGGCCGAGTTGCTGGCCTACATGCGGGACCACCAGGCCGAGCTTATGAAGGAGATCTACGAGAGTCGCGATTTGAGTGACGAAACTAGGGAAAAGCTCGACGCGGCGATCGAAGAGTTCAAGGGTGGCTTCCGTCCCTCTGCGGGAGCTGACTAAGCGGTGGCTACCCTTCGCGAACTCAGGACGCGCGTCGCCAGTATCACCAATATCCAGCGCGTCACCAACGCCATGCAGATGGTGGCCGCGGCCAAGATGCGCCGTGCTCAGGCGGCGATTTTAGCTGCCCGGCCGTACGCCCAGCGACTGGACCAAGTACTGAAAGCGCTGCACCAGAGCGTCGATGTCTATGAGCAGCCGCTCTTTGCGGTTCGCCCGGTCCAGCGCGTTGCGCTGGTGGTCATAACCTCTGATCGCGGCCTCTGCGGTGCCTTTAACACCAACATGTGCCGTCGGGTTCAGGACGAGTTGGACGAGTATGTGGACGCCCAACCTGAGTTGATCACCATCGGGAACAAGGGCTGGGACTTCTTCAGCCATCGCGGCTACTCAATCTCCCGCCATCACGCCGATGTGTTCAACCAGCTCGAGTTAGTTCGCGCCGCGGATATAGCCCAGGATCTAACGAGTCGCTTTGTCGCTGGCCAGACCGACCGGGTGTTGCTCTGCTATAGCGAATACTCCTCTGTTACTTCCCAAGTGCCCACCGTCAGCCAGCTCTTGCCCATCGCGCCCGAGGAGGAAGCAGGTGAAAGTGCTAAGTACGACTTCGAGCCATCGCCCGAGGTTCTGTTAAGCACTTTGGTTGAGCGCCAGATCAACTTCCAAGTATGGCGCGCTCTGTTGGAGTCGAATGTGGGTTTTTTCGCCGCCCAGATGATGGCGATGGACAACGCCACTAAGAACGCCAGAGACATGATCGAGGATCTGACCCGCGAAATGAACAAGGAGCGGCAGGCCTCGATAACCCTCGAATTGATGGACATTATCGGCGGTGCCGAGGCTGTGGCTCAATAGCGCTGTTTACTACGCGAGGTAAATAATGAAAGAAGGAATGATCAAAGAAATCATCGGCGTCGTCATTGATGTCGATTTCGCCGGGCAGGAACTGCCGCCCATCTACAACTCCTTGGAGGTGGTCGCAGAAGACCGCCCAAGCCAAGAACGCCTAGTCCTCGAAGTACAGCAGCACTTGGGCGAGCACGCGGTGCGCTGTGTAGCGATGGATTCTACCGACGGCCTACGGCGCGGTGCGCGAGTAGTTGATAGCGGCGGTCCGATCCAGGTTCCGGTGGGCGAGGAAGTGCTCGGCCGCCTCTTCAACGTCATTGGCGAGCCAATCGACGGCAAGGGTGCGCTCAGCGACGAAGTACCCTTGATGCCTTTGCACCGTCCAGCCCCGGTCCACGAAGACCAAGTCACCGCAGACGAAATGCTGGAGACTGGCCTGAAGGTCCTCGATCTGATCTGCCCGTTTGCCCGCGGCGGCAAGCTGGGGCTTTTCGGGGGTGCTGGGGTCGGCAAGACGGTCATTCTCACTGAGTTGATCAACAATGTGGCCTCTGGGCACGGTGGTTATTCGGTCTTCGCTGGCGTAGGCGAGCGCACGCGCGAGGGCAACGACTTGCTGGGCGAATTGGAAGAGTCGGGCGTCATCGACAAGACGGCCATGGTCTTTGGGCAGATGAACGAGCCACCCGGTGCGCGCCAGCGCATCGCCCTCACCGGACTGACCATTGCCGAACACTTCCGCGACGAGGCTGGCCAAGACGTGCTGTTCTTTGTCGATAATATCTTTCGCTTCATCCTCGCCGGTGCCGAAGTTTCGGCTCTACTGGGCCGCATGCCGTCGGCCGTGGGGTATCAGCCGACGCTGGCGACCGAGATGGGTGCCCTGCAGGAGCGGATTACCACCACCAAGAACGGCTCGATCACGTCAGTGCAAGCCATTTACGTGCCAGCCGATGACTATACAGATCCGGGCGTGGTCTCGGCCTTTGCCCACCTCGACGGCCGCATCGTGCTGGAGCGCTCCTTGGCCGATCAAGGGCTATACCCAGCGGTCGATCCCCTCGCCTCCTCGTCGCGCCTCCTCGATCCGCGCGCCGTTGGCGAAGAGCACTATCAGGTCGCCCAGCGCGTCCAAGAGGTCTTGCAGCGCTACCGCGACCTGCGCGAGATCATCGCCATTTTAGGCATTGACGAACTGTCGGACGAGGACAAGCTGATTGTATCGAGAGCGCGCAAGATTCAGTTCTTCCTCACGCAGCCCATGCACGTGGCCGAGGCATTCACCGGCAAGCCGGGCGAATACGTCAAGATCGAAGACACGATCCGCGGCTTTAAGGGGTTGGTCGATGGCGAGTACGACGACGTGCCCGAACTTGCCTTCTTTCTCGTCGGCAATATCGAACAGGCCCTCGAAGCGGCCAAAGACCTTTAGTCCATGCCTGCCTTCGCCTTAGAGGTTGTCACGCTAGAGCGGGTGGCCTACTCGGGTCAGGTAGCCAGCCTGCAAGCGCCTGGTAGCGAGGGGAGTTTCGGCGTCCTCGCCGGACACATCCCGCTCTTGACCTCGTTGCAGATAGGGCGGTTGCGGTTTGTCGAGGAGGACGGCAACGAGGTCCAAATGGCCATCAGCGGTGGTTTTGTCGAGGTCGGGCGCGAGCGGGTCGCGGTGCTAGCTGAGACGGCTGAACGCGTCGAGGAGATCGACGTTGAGCGGGCCGAGTCTTCGCGCCAGCGCGCCGAGGAACGCCTTGCCCAGGCGCGCGCCGGACAAGAGGAAATCGACGTAGCGCGCGCTCAAGCGGCGCTATCACGCGCCCTCAATCGCCTCCGCACGTACGAGTAAATTTTTATAGGATTACCTGCAAAGCAAAGGCACTTGCGAACGCAATCGCAAGTGCCTTTTGCATGGGGTAATGGTTAGCCACAAGGTGTTCGGAGCGGAGAGCACCTTATAGCCCTGACCATCGTATGCCCATGCCAAGGGGACCGTCGATCCGTTAAGCTAACCATCCTGCTAAGCATCATAGATTTCCTTGGTGTTCTTCAGCTATCAATCGGAGAAGAGCCCTTGTTCCCAATCCTGCTCCTGTTGCAATTCGTTTGATTTGACCCTCTTCGTCCACATGGATTGCCGTAGGTACACTTGAAATTCCGAGCATATTCATTGTGGTAGCGAGGGTGTCAACCAAGACAGGAAACTCAAAATCTAATTCCTTATCTTTTTCTATCATTCCGGGCTCATGACGGCGTGATACATACTCTTCCTGCCCATCGTGAGCGTGATGTATGGTGTGCATACGGAAGGTAGTTCACGCAATTACCTTTTGCAGAGAATCTAGAATATCACCTTTAGACAGTTACAATTGTCCATGTGGCAAAAGATAGACTTAGAAAGTAGATTATTGTCCCCTGAACGACTGAAAGGCAAGCCCCTAACAAAAACCCAGGTATTGCTAACGCGAGCAATTCATTCTTGGACAACACCTTTTCAGTCACTATCTTTCCTACTATTGAAGCGATTGAAGCATGTACAAACGTAAACTCTTGACCGATTATCGAACCGCCGCCTATGACAAGACCGCATAGTCCCAGAATCTCGAATAGAAACCGCAGATAAACCATGGGGGCTACTTTGAAATTACGTAGCTTGCCAAGCTCACTTTGAAACTTTCCACGGGATATGGCTATACTTCCAAGAATAATGAAGCTAGTGACGACGGCATTCATCAGAAACGACCATAGAGGCGCTTTGAGTGAAAAGAACACTTCAGACAAAATCAAACGTAAAGGGGCTTCAACTGTCCAAGTCTCCCCAACAATCGTTGGCGGTAGAGCCACTAACATTGCCCAAAAGAGCTTGGCATCTCCGGGAGCCCAAAATCCCAAAATGTACAACGAATAACCGACCAGAAAGCCTCCAAAGAAAACGAAAAGGAAATGAGCCACTGTGGTCTTTCCCATTAGGTAGAACACTAGTTGACCGATGACTCCCAGAATCAGAAGAAGCCAAATAAGAGGGTTTGGAATTACACGCGAACGTAAGTCGGTATAACTCGCAAAGATACCGAACCCCAGAATCGTCGCGAGAAGTATCAGCTCAATCAATTCGATCACCAATTTAGAGAACTAGCTTACTCCCTAAACAATAGAGGGCAACTAGGAACAAGTTAAAATTCTACGGACACCGAAACGTTGTAAACCCGACGCCCTAGCGACTTACGGAGCTCAATTGGCTTTCCACTTGATGATGGGAGATAAGAATAGCCTAAGACGTTATGCTGATCGAATACATTCGCTATTTCTTCACGAAGGTGAAGTGTCTTTCGCCACAAGCTAGTCGATTGAGTCATCCCGACATCAAACCTAAAATACGGTCTATCTCGTACACTGTTGCGTGGCCCATCAGTTAGTTGTTGGTGGCCATCTTCCGATATGGCTACGACCTTTGGTGTGTGTGGAAAGCCAGTCCCATACAAAACGCGAATGTGAAATCGAGAGTAATCTAGAAAACGTATCCTCATAAAGTCTAGGAACATCCTATCTTCGAGATACATGGATAACGTATGACGCTGATCATTTGCTCGCGGAAGGTAGTCGTAGCCATCTCTAACGATGTTCTCTTGCGCTATCAAATAGCCATAGCTCACAATTCCAATCAGACTATCTAGTTTTCCTCTAAGTTTCGAATTCACACCAAAGACGCGTCCTTTCGAATCATTCTCACCTGAATAGCGTATTCGAAGATCGTCAATTTGGTAAGAGATCATTCTCCACTGGCTCCTATAGAAGATCTCAGTACTCCAATACAATGACTCTTGGATTTGGTAGATAAGCCCAGTGCCTATTTGATCGGATCGTTGAGATTTAAGGCTGTCCTTTGCAGATCCAACTGGCAAGAACTCCTTGTATACAGGTGGCTGTGCGTGCCGCCCGGCTGCAAGTGTCCATGACACACGGGGAAAGAGCCGATAGTTAGCACTAATTCGTGGCATTACAATTGTCTCACCAGTCGCCCCAAACTGAGCGATTCGAACTCCGCCGACGGTCCGTAAGCGACCAGTTTGGTGTCGGCTTTGAAGATAGAAGAAACTGTCATTGTAGTTGCGTTGCAATTCTGAGTTGATGCCTTCCGCAAAGAATCTTCCACGGTCATATGTAATTCCCTCAAAAGAATTTATACTACCGTTGAGCTTTAAGAATCTTGCACCTACCCCTACCGTAAAGTGTGATTCCCCTAAGTCCTTTGACGCGACTATTGCAGATTCGACCTTGATCTGTTTCAGTTGATTAATGAATGCCTCCGTGCTGCGAATACTGCTAGGTTCAATTTCGTACTGCACGCTGGTGTCTTCGTCTTCCCTCTTGTGTACTATATTGGTATATACTCTGATTCTCCCATGTTTTGCTGTTCGCTCCATGGACATTCCTAGGAGATTGTCCTCGTAAGTGAAGTTTTCATGTCCGCTCGCGAAACCGTGGTACTCATCGCATATTCTCTCGTGACGAAAAGCATGACAGTTGTAGCGAAGTAAGATTTCCTCTGGCCGCATGCCAAAGATGCTTCTGAGAGTTGCTATATAAAGTGTTAGTTGGCCGATTCGGGGATACTTGAATCTTATCTGAGTCTGCCAATCCCAAAACTTCCGATCAAATTGGCCGGAAATTTGCAGACCGCGAGCATTGCGACCCAGATTGGAATAGCGTATGCCGCTAATGAAATCGAGAGATTGAGCGAGGTGGCCTTGAAGCGTTAGACTCTGAGTTGTTACTGACAGGTCCAAGATACCTCCATTTTCCTGTGCATTCAGCTTGTAATTGGCATCGAGCGCACTGCTGAGTTTATCTCCGAATGTCACGGGAAATGAAATGGCCCGAAACGTCATGCTATCGATCATTGTAGGATTCAATATGGAAAGGGTCTGAGCTAAACCTCGTCGTAGCAGGAGTGGTGACTCCATTTCAACTCCGTTGATATACACAAGGTTTTGGTCGTAGTTGCCACCTTGAACATTGTATAACTCGCTGAAGTCGTTGCCCGAGGTAATTCCAGGCAATACTTTCAGATATCGTAAAGGGTCATTGGTCGGGGCAGGATATCTTCGTAATTCAGTCAGTGAGATGTCGGTCTTGCCCTGCTCTGGTGTACTCGCCGAAGTGCTTATTATCACCTCGGGAATCTCAACTGGATGAGTTTGAAGCAGGATCAGGAGAGTCGAACCTAATGAGTCCAAGTGTGTTTGTATGACACCACTGGAATAGGCAATATGGGAGTACTGCACCAATATATGTCCTGGAGCTAGTTCAAGGCGAGTCTTTCCTTCAATGTCTGTTATTGACGTATGTGGCGACCCTGCAACATTCACGAACACCCCATTGACCGGCTCTTTTGTCAGGGAATCCAATGCAGTTACAGTAAGAGTAGCGGCCTCGCCTATGGTATGAAATTGGAGGATTGTAGCGCAAGATAGGCACAGGGTATAAAAACCCTGCATAAACCTGAATTTATTGGACACAAACCCGATCCATTGCTCGTTATTATATCGATGCTTCCTTTACAACTGGTAAAGGAAGACACCCACAGCAGATTTTTTTGAGCATTTTCAGACGGCTTCTAAGCGTATAAGCTCCAGCACCTCGAAACGAGTACCCTAAATAGAGGCATAGAAGCCGGTAACTGTACACTCATAGGAACACCTATTTCAACTACCAAATCGGGAGACAGTTTACAGAAAACCACAAAGAAAGTCAAACTAAACATTGCGAAATTGCGCTTACAAATTGAATCCGCGGCAAAGTACGATCCCATCGCGGAAGCATGTTATACTTATGCGCCCGACTAGGCCAGTCCACCAAGAGCCTTGGTCCTCCCGATGAAGAAGCCTCCAACCTGACAGGCCAGAGGCAGAGGCGCTGGGGGAGAAAACTGGAATGATCTGACCGACTCCCTATAAACCGGCGTTGTTGCATGAAAGCGGTGTTAGGGTCTTGAAATGGTGCAGGCTCTCCAG
>VXOR01000044.1:103985-110288 GCA_009840005.1 Gemmatimonadota bacterium | reverse complement strand
CACAAATAAGATAGGCGAGGGATCGCCATCGACGAAAAAAAGTCACACATCACGTGTAAAGAAGCATATTTGCCTAGTGAAATTCAACTTGAGGCAACTATATATGATTTAGATTTAGGGCGTATCTTAGGGATGGGTTGCGTGGGGCGGCCAAGATATTTTTTGAGCACGTGATGAAAATGGGTATAAAAGGTTCCTTTTACTTTCCCTTTTACTCATGGAGGTGCCGTCATGTTGAAGATCGTCGTTTTTACATGTGCAGTGCTATGGAGCAGCCTCGCCGAGGCGGTCAAGTGGGATTTCGACAATGGGACGATGCAAGGGTGGTCCGCCAAAAGAGCGCTTGAATGGGGCGGCCCAAATGAATTTTATCTGTTCCCAGGGGAAGTCGAAGACGGCGTGTGGAGGGTCGATGTCTCGCCCTCGGTGGTCGGGAAGAGGGACCCTGCTCCGAATGCGGCCTTGATTTCTTATCTCATCGGCTACGATTCGCATCTGTTCGATCGGGTGCGAGTCCGGTTCCGCACTCTGCACTATCGCCCTACGGTAGGGCGCGTTTGGCTTGCTTGGACCAATGAGCACAACCTCGCGGCACCAGGGCGCGATCCAGAAGGGCCGCCAGAAAACCGATTTTCGATCTCCTCCATAGACTTAGCTTACACGACCGAGTGGCAGGAAGTGGAATTCTCCCTCTCCGGCCAAGATGAGATCGTGTGGGCGGGGCTTTTACGGGATATTCGGCTGCATTTTGTATTGGATCGAAACGAAGCGGAGGAGCCCCGGTCGGTGGATGAGGTGGTCGGGCATTTTGAGATCGACTGGATCGAGTTGACCGGCCCTGAAGAGCGCTCGCAGGGCGAATTAGCCCGGCCGTCGGTGGAGTATTTTCACTTTGATGATCCCGGTCTTTTTGCTCCACCGGTCTTTTATCCGATTACACCGGGTTTAGGGCATCCATTGGGGAGCGGCGTCTTGACCGACTTAGATGGCGATGGCGACTTAGATCTTTTTTCTACTCGGTTTGCTCCTTATCAGGGTGATCCCCCCTCTGGCTATAGGCCTCCTTGGGGTTGGGTCATGGCTCTCAATGATGGTAGCGGGACTTTTGAAAGTGCGCGCATCGGATATACCCAAGATGCGGGAGGATTTTTGAATATACTCGCCCGCGACTTAGATGGCGATGGCCAAGACGAGCTGGCGATTTTTAAATGGAACGGAGGCGAAATAGAGGTTTGGTCTATCGGGGCGGATCTCCAGAAAGAGGTACTCACCATAAGTTCGGACGACCGCGAAGCGCTATGGGATTTGTACTACAGCAGGTTTGATTCTATGAGAGGGGATTTTGATGGCGATGGGCAGCAGGAGATCCCCGTGAACCTCCAACATAACTCCTTTGAAGGAAACATGGGACTCGTTGTGAAAAGGCTTTCCGCAGAAGGGGGGCTATCCGAAGAGGTGCTGGAGGTGCTGTATGATGAGCATTTGTTTCTGCGCTCATGGGTGGTGGTGCGCGATTTAAACGCCGACGGGGTAGAGGATTGGGTGTTTGTCGGCGGCAATCGGGCCTCGGGCTTTGGGGTGTTTGTCGAATGGGGTGGGGGCTTGAATCCGACCCAAGAGGAGGAGACGCATCGTTTGGCTGGTGATGGGACTAGGGTGCTGCCCGGCGATGTGGATGACGACGGCGATCTGGACTTGGTGGTGTTGGATTCGGCCTTGGGCGGCGTGCATGTGCTTAAAAATTCGGGAGGAGGGCAGCCGACGGCGGTGATGGCGGCGGGTGCTGTGCCAGCGCAGTATCGGCTGGGCGACAGCTATCCCAATCCGTTCAATCCGGCTGTGGTGATTCCCCTTGATTTGGCGACGGATGCGGCGGGGGTGTCGCTGACGGTGTACGACGTGTTGGGGCGTCGGGTGCGGCAGTTGTGGCAGGGGGCACTACCGGCGGGTACGCATCGGTTTATGTGGGACGGCCGCGACGAGGTGGCTAGGGATGTGGCTGCTGGAGTGTATCTCTATCGAGTCGAGGTAGATGGGCGCGTAGAAGCTAAGAAGACGACGAAGCTGCCGTGAGGAGACGGCCGACCTCGGGTCGCATTTGACTTCGGGCAGAAAATTAACCGCCGCTAACGCCATAAGTTAGCGGCGGTTTTTTATACTCAACGCGCTTCTCGTTCGACCAGTACGCTGATAGCTTCGAGGTCGAGGTCGCTGCCGTCTTGGGGATAGGTGTAGGGCAGGAGCCACCAATCCTCGGTGAAGGATGCCTCGCCGCCGGGCGGTATGTCCTCACGCGGGCCAATAGGCTCCAACTCGCACATCCGATCCTCGTAATACCATATCGAAATGGTCAGCCCGGCTAGTTCGCCATAAGGGCGATCAGGGTACACTGGATAGCGCTTGACCCACAGTAGGTCGTTGCGGTCGAGATAGGCGAACCACCCGGCTTGCGAGTCCATGCCGAGCTTGGGTCTGAGCGGTGTGGAGAGGACTTCGAGGAAGTTGTCGCGGATGCGGATATTGGGGTCTTCGGGGCGGTAGTTGATGACCGGGCCGGGGCCGTACATGACATAGGAATCCGGGAAGCGGCTCGGCGTCAGGGGAATGATTACGATGCCGCCGCCGGTGCCAAAGGTGCGGCTCCAGTGGCCCCAGTGCTTTGCGCTGTCAGAGACATTTTTGATGGTTTGGGTGACGCTCAAGTGAGTGGATTCCTCGGCGAGTTGGAAGTCGCGGATGAGTTGGACGCCGGTAGGCTCGTCCTTTTTGCTGGTCAGGCGGGCCGAGCGCGGGCCGGTGATTTGGCTTTCCCACTGTCCGAGCCAAAGGTCGGGATGAGCGGGGATGATCATTTCCGGGCCGATGTCGAGGCGACCGCCGGTGGGGCCGAAGCGAGGATCGCCGTCGGCAAAGGTCGCGCCTTCTTGCGCAGGATCGAGGTAGATGGCGTTGGGCCCTTTGCGCGAGTATTCGAGAACGCGGCCGGCCGATGAGGTGAGGACGACGCGGGTGTGGGCGTTTTCGAGGAGGATGCAGTCTTCGTAGCCGAAGTACGTGATGCGGTCGGTACCGGGCATATTGGAATCGGCTCCAGCTTGGGTGGCGGCGAGGGTGAGGAGTAGCAGCGTTAGTCGGCGCATAGTGTGTTTCCTTACTGGTTGGGATTGACGATGACGCGGCCTTGGACTTTGCCTGCTAAGATGTCCTTGCCGAGGCGGGGGACGGCGGCTAAACCGACTTCAGTGCAGATGCGATCTAATTTTTCCAAGGGCAGTGCGGTGGCCAAGCGTGTCCAAGCGGCAGCGCGGCGCTCGGCGGGGTAGAACACGGAGTCGATGCCGAGGATGTTGACGCTGCGCAGCAAGAAGGGGATGACGGTGGTTGTGAGTTGGGCACCGCCGGCTAAGCCGACCGAGGCGACGGAAGCCCCGTAGTTCATCTGGGTCAAGACGCGGGCCAAGGTGGTGCCGCCGACCGAGTCGATGCAGGCGGCCCAGCGCGCACTTTCCAAGGGTTTGTTGGATGGCTCGGCGAGGTCCTGGCGCGGGATGATGGTCTGGGCACCGAGGTCTTTTAGATAGGGTTCGAGTTCGAGGCGGCCAGTGGATGCGGCGACTTGGTAGCCCAGCGAGGAGAGCAGCAAAACGGATAGGGAGCCGACGCCGCCGGCTGCGCCAGTGACGAGGACTTCGCCTTTGTCGGGCGTGAGGCCGTGGGCTTCGAGGGCTTCTAAGGAGATGGCTGCGGTCAGTCCCGCAGCACCCAAGCCCATGGCGGTGCGCAGCGTGAGATCGGCGGGTAGGGGCACGAGCCAGTCGGCCTTGAGCTGCGCCTTTTGCGCGTACCCACCCCAGTGGATTTCGCCGACGCGCCAGCCCGTGCATATAACTTGGTCGCCGGGTTGGAACTGGTCGCTCTGGCTGTGAACGACGGTGCCGGCGAGGTCGAGGCCGGGGATGTGGGGGTAGATTTTGACCAAGCCGCCCAGGCCGTTGAGAATCATCCCGTCTTTGTAGTTGAGCGAGGAATACGCGACGGCGATTTCCACGTCGCCAGCGGGCAGGCGGCTTTCGTCGAGTTCTTCGATGAGAGCAGAGTGCTCATGTAAGATGAGTGCTTTGAACATGGTCTTTATTTAAAATCGCAAGAGGAAACTGAACGCGGACAGACGATCTGCCGGGGGATTATGGTAGCGTCTCCGTTTGAAATTCGCAAACTAAACTGCATTGGCCTTAAAGTCCCCTAATTAGCCTCGGGTCGAAGTCGAATGTGGTAGAGCGGCCGATGCGTATTTGCGCGAAGTCGGGATGCTGTGGATTTAGGAGGAAATTGTGTTCCTGTGGAACGACGGCGCTGGGAACGACGAGCACGGCTGATTCGCAAGCGGCGGCCCACCTAGATCCCATATCTTGGACATTCGGCGGCACTGGATCGGACGACCAATTATCAGGTAAGGCGTCCAATGCCAGTGCCTTACACAGGCCGTCGTCAAATTCGACTGGAATGCTCAGATACCGGTCGAGGGTTGCGGCGGAGTCGAGGTTGACGAGAATTTCGAGCATGGCCAACGACAGCGATTCCGCCGTATAGATGATGGGGGTGTCCTGGCGATTCCAGCGTCCCCCGAAAAAACGCGCTCCTGCTCCTGCAAAGGCCCGATCCGCGAAGCGCATCTGGACGATGCGCCAAGCCCGGATGATCACGAGAATACGCCGTACTCGAGGCGACCGAGGAGGTTTTCGACCTCGCGGGCACCAGGCTCGGTGTCGGCGTATTGCAATGGCGTCTTCATGCCGAGGGCCTTCTTCGGCTCTTTGAACCACGCCCTCGCTCGCTCTTGGTCGCCCAAGACTTCAATCGCCCGGTCGTACAGCGCGGCAATGCGGAATAAACGCTCGGATTCATCGGTCTGAAGGCGACCTTCTTTGCGGCGGCGATTGAGCGTCCGAACCGCGATATTAGCCGCGCTGGCCAACGTTTTGGCCGGTACGGCCATGGCGGCTTGAAGGTCGTCAAAAGCGGTCATCGGCAGCCCGCGCTTGAGTTGGCGGATTAGGGTTCTGGTATCTTTGAACGACAGTCCCGCAGAGGCTCCATAAGAAGGGCCGCTGGGAGCATCCGCGCTGATGGTCGAAGCGGCCAAAGGCTTCGCGCCTTCGGAGGCCCAAACGTAGGTGCCTATGGGTTTATCTTTTTTATTGGACGATGGAGGCATGGCGAGAGATCGTTCTCCTTTCCGTGAAGGAACTAAGGCTATATTGCCATATAAGATAGGCCATATGGCGTTATTGGACAATCCGCTAGTGCCGGTTTCTTTGCAATTTTATCAATGTTGGAGCGGGGCTAAATGGGCGTCTGCAGTGGGGATGGAGTGCTCTCTAAAGGTGTTCCTCCAACCAGAGGAAGAACAAATCCTGCGCCTCGGCGATATTATCGAGCAATTCAAAGCCGTGGTCGGCTGAGCCTGGAAAAATGCGTAGTTCCTTTGGCTCGACCGTCTGCGCCTCTAAGTTGCGAGCGAATTCGGCATAGCTGAGAATGACGTCTCCGGTGTCTATTTGCTCCTGATCGCCCACCATAAAGAGTATGGACCGCGGGGCAAACGGTTCGAGGCCGGCCTCGATGACCAACGGTTCCAGCGAGTCGCCCCCCCATAGCCCTGGCGAGAGTGAGACACTGGTTTTTATTTGCGCGGGAAAAAAGCCCGAACTCACGTAGGCCACATTCCCCCCCAAACCACTGCCTACTACAGCGATGCGGCTGATATCGATCTCAGGCTGGCTCGACAGCCAGATCAACGCGGCTTCGACATCGCGATAGCTCAGTTCTATATCGATCAATTCCAAGAACTGTCGGTCATCAGGTATCGGGGTGTCGCCGTGCCCGCGCATGTCGATGGCCAAGACGGCATAGCCGCGCTCGAGCAAGGCCACGTACGTGCCGGTGTTGTTCAACCAGTCGGCTTTGCTCCCGCCCAGGTCGTGCAGGAGGATTACCACTGGCAGCGATTCGCCGTCTTGGGCCGTGCCAAAAATCGCACTCACCTCGATGCCATCGTTGGACGGGAAGCTGACGGTGAAAATGGAAATGGGATTGGCGCGCCCCGGCAGACAGAAGGCAGGCCTTGGGTCGTTTAAGTCATTGGCCGGATCTAGAAACGCTAAGGGGATGCATCCCGTCAACTGGTTGCCGGTGAGGACTAGGTATTTCAGGTTATTGAGTTGTCCCAATGCTTGGGGGATCTCCCCTGTCAACTGGTTGTTGGCGAGCCACAGGGATTGCAAGTTATTGAGTTGTCCCAAT
>VXOR01000044.1:102517-103975 GCA_009840005.1 Gemmatimonadota bacterium | reverse complement strand
TGTCAACTGGTTGTTGGCGAGCCACAGGGATTGCAAGTTATTGAGTTGTCCCAATACTTGGGGGATCTCCCCTGTCAACTGGTTGTTGGCGAGCCACAGGGATTGCAAGTTATTGAGTTGTCCCAATGCTTGGGGGATCGATTCCGTCAACTGGTTGTCGCTAAGTCTTAGGTCTTGCAGGCTATCGAGTTGTCCAAGGGTTTCAGGAATCGGTCCTACCAACTGGTTGTCGCTGAGGTCCAAGTATTTCAGGTTGTTGAGTCGGCCGAGCGTTTCGGGGATGGTTCCTGTCAACTGGTTGTCGCTGAGGTCCAAGTATTTCAGGTTATTGAGTCGGCCCAATGTTTTGGGTATTGGTCCTATCAACTGGTTGTAGTTGAGGTTTAGGTACTGCAGGCTATTAAGATTGCCTACCGCTTCGAGTATTGGTCCTATCAACTGGTTATCGGCGAGGTACAAGCTAGCGACCCGCCCCCCGTCGTCCGTGGTAACGCCGTACCATTGATCGAGCGGGGATGTGCTGATGAGCCAGTTCGTATTGTTTTTCCAGTTGTCTCCACCGGTAGCCTCATAGAGCGCGATTAACACAGCCCGATCTTGTTCAACGGCGATCGCGATCGTAGTCTGTTCAGTGGCTAAGCCGATTCCATCCGGCAGCGTCGGGTCAAGCGGATTCGCAATATAGGTCATAATAAGCAGGACATCCGCTAGGTTTATCAGGCCGTCCTCGTTGACGTCGCCTAGGGCGATATTGCCTTGATTGGGCGCTACGAAGGAGAAGCGTTCCAAGGTATAGAGCAGTACGAGCAATGCGTCCGCTATATCGACTTGATTATCGTTGTTGACATCGCCCAGTATGCCCACCACTTGTGCGGCCTTGCCCGCAGCAGGCGACCGAGGAGGCTCACCGACGGTTATGGCCTCTCCTGTAAAAGTGAACGCCGTGTCGATGTAGGTTGTCATATAGGGACCGGAAACGCCCAACCAATAGCTCGGGCGCTGGGGTACAGAGACTACGAAGTCCCCTTGGTCATCTACTGGCGCACGGGCCAGCACTACCAGACGCTCCGCGTCGATGATAACCACCTCGGCCTCCGACACCGAAGCTCCCTCACCCGTTACAATCTGGCCTCGTTGGACCTGTTCCGGGCCAGACGGATAGAGCGGGTTGGAAGATGGGTTTTCAGATTGGCGATCGCCGTCGCCACAAGCGATCATCGACAAAGCGAATATCAGAACGAATAGGCTACGCATGGCATATTTTTTCGGTTTAGAATGACGGGCTGACCAGATCGAACGCACTTTGGGCATCTATACTACTAGTCGTATAACTGAAGTTACGTAGTGCCTCTGCTCAGCCTACTCGTCGGCGTCTAATAGGTCTGTAAAGGCTTGGAGGCTTGGGGCTTGTATGGCCGCCCGATGCAACTGCTTGAGGCGCTGCACATCGTCAATGGC
>VXOR01000044.1:59527-102507 GCA_009840005.1 Gemmatimonadota bacterium | reverse complement strand
GGGCTTGTATGGCCGCCCGATGCAACTGCTTGAGGCGCTGCACATCGTCAATGGCCCTAATACGAGCGGCCACTTGTTGCACCTCCTCCGGCTGAAAGCGAAGGGTCAACACGTCGAGGAGAAATTCGCGGCTCCCCTGCTCAATGCCCTGTTGGATAAGGTATTGGGCAAAGGATGATTCCAGGTCCGTGCCGCCTTCCTGTGCCATAGTATCAGCAAAGGCTTGGAGGCTTGGGGCTTGTATGGCCGCCCGATGCAACTGCTTGAGGCGCTGCACATCGTCAATGGCTCCAATACGGGCGGCCAACTGGTGCATCTCCTCCGACTGAAAGCGAAGGGCTAACACGTCGAGGAGAAATTCGCGGCTCCCCTGCTCAATGCCCTGTTGGATAAAGCGTTGGGCAAGAGGTGATTCGAGTATCAGGTCCATGACGCCCTCCTGCGCCATAGTATCAGCAATGGTTTCCGACGGATACACCAACCCACTCATAAGCGACATACTGGCGAGAAGGTCGGCTCGGGCGGACCGATCGGAAGTGGTAGTTTCATCCTGAAAGTGAGGTGAATCAGATTCGGCCATAAGAGATGCCTTTGGACTTTGGGAATGACAGGTCAGTTCTATTTGTGGGCAAACTGCGTACCTGACGTTACGCGGCGACTCTACTCGGCGGCGTCTTATCAGTAGTATAACATGCTTAGGGCGTTCATTCCACAGGTATTTCGTCGTTGAAAACCTGAGTGCGTTTCATTAGGCGGCGCTGGTCTGGGGGGAAGGCGAGGCGGCGGTGCATGGTCGGGCGGTTGTCGAAGAGGACGAGATCGCCGACTTGCCACTCGTGGGTCCAGATGAAGCGCGGCTGTTCGAGATGGGCGTACAGTTCGCCGAGTAGGGCGTCGCTGTCTTGGCGGCTGAGGCCGACGACGTATTTGGTCAGATGCGGTCCTACGTAGAGCGAGCGGCGACCTGTTTCGGGATGGGTGCGGACGATGGGGTGGGCGATGTGCTCGGGGGGATTTTGCGCTTCGACGTAGTGGCGATGCACGGCGCGCATTCCCTTGAGGCGAGCTTTCCAAGCGTCGTCGAGCGCTTTGTAGGCGGCGGTGCAATTGCACCACTGGGTCTGGCCGCCCTGCGAGGGAATCTCCACTGCGTAGAGCACCGAGAGGGTGCCGGGGCGCTGGAGGTAGGAAAGATCCGAGTGGAAGGGGATCAGCTCGTCGCCTAGTTCGCCGATTGGCTCGCCATTTTCCTTGACATTGGAGATGAGGAAAATCTCCTTGACCCGCCGTGGGCGCTGCTTGCGCACGTGCGGAACAGGTTTGCCAAAGTACGCGGTGAAGCGCACTTGGTCCTCGTCGCTGAGTTGCTGCTGGCGAAAGAAGACCACGCCGTAGTCGAACAGTGCTTGGCGCACTTGTGCGACTTGGTCGGGCGCGAGCGGTGCGGATAGGTCGCAGCCTTTGATCTCAGCGCCGAGCGCACCGCCGGTGGGGGCGATTGTTATCTCACAGGCCATTTGAAAATCCCGCGTACGTCCCAAACGACGTCATCCCGCATCTGCGTTCATCTGCGGATACTTTGCCCCGTGCAACCATCGCTTCAGTCGGCTTTTCAGACATTGCAGACGGAGAAAGCGTGTTCGAGCGAGTCAATGGCATCGCCCTTGGGCCGGTATTCATGGCCGACGTAGCCCTCGTAGGAAGTAGCGGCGATGGCTTGCATGATCGGCGGGTAGTAGATCTCCTGCTGGTCGTCGAGGTCGCGGCGGCCGGGGTTGCCGGCCGTGTGGAAGTGGCCGATGCAGTCGATGTGGTCGGTGATGTTGCGGATGAGATCGCCTTCCATGATCTGCATGTGATAGATGTCGTAGAGCAGCTTGAACCGGGGCGAGCCGACGGCCCGGCACAGGGCCACGCCCCAGGCGGTGCGGTCGCACTGGTAGTCGGGATGGTTGACGCGCGAGTTGAGCAATTCCATGCAGAGGGTGATGCCTTTTTCCTCGGCGGCCCCGGTAACGCGGCGCAGGCCGGCGACGCAGTTGGCGAGGCCCTCTTCTGAGGAGCGGCCCTCGCTGTTGCCGGAAAAGCAAATCAGCGAGGGGATGCCGTGTTCAACGGCGAGGTCGATATTGGCGAGGAGTTCGTCTTCGATGCGGTCGTGATTCTCGGGCTTGTTGAGGCCGTCAGGTAGAGAAGCGTGGCCGGAGACGATGGCGATGGCGAGGCCGTAGTCTTGGATGAGCGGCCAGTGCTCTTGGGAGGCCATCTCTACGGATTGATAGCCGATGCGGGCGGCGGCCGCGACGAGTTCCTGCGGGCTGAGGCCACTGCCGGTGAAGGGATTGAAGCAGACGGATTGTTTGATAGTGGGCATAAAGCTAGGCTCCTGTGCCGAACATTTCGGCGACTGGGGTAAAAGGGGTATCGAGCTCGAGCGGGTACATGGGCCGCTGGCAGACGCGGTGCCCGAGGGTGGGCAAGTTCGCGCTGGTCGAGCCGGGGGCATCGATGTTGAAGTTTATCTCGGCCCATTCGTCGAAAAAGTGCCATTGGCAGTGCGGCGATTTGATGACGATGAGGTCGTAGTCCTTGGGGTTGATGTCGTGGGCGATAAAGACCGAGCGATCGATGAAGGGCACCGAGCGGCTGACGCAGACAATGGTGAGGTTGTCGCTTTCCAGCACGGCTGTAGGCCCGGCGTGTTGGGGCGTGTTCCAAGATTCGCAGAGATATTCGCCGTCGCCGAGTTGGGTGACTTCCACCTCTAAGTCGAGAGGGGGAAAGCGCGAGTCGAGCGAGCCGCCTAAGACTACGTGGATGCGTGCGCCTAGCCCGGCGTCGTGGGCCATGTACGCGGCGGGTGCATCTACCAGCGGCGCGAGTACTTGGCCGGAGTAGGCGCTAGCGTGCAGGGCTTGGAGCAGCATGTTGCTGTCGCCGGTCGCGCCCGAGGAGGGGGCGTCGGCCGCGTCGGTGAAGAGCACTGGCCCGCTGTATTGGGCGGCTTGGGCCACGGCGTCTTCGACGGATACGAGATCAGGCTGCATGAGTGCGCGTCGTTCCCAGAAGTCAGCGGCGAGGTGCAGGGCCTCGTTGCGGGCGAGGTCGGGGTCGGCATCGGCCACGACTATAGCTTGGGAGCACAGCTCGGGCACATCGGTAAATGGGTTGCCGATCATCATGCCAGCGGCGAGAATGTCCGGCTGTTCCTCTAGGGCTTGGCAGTAGCGGATGGTCTCGCCGTACACGCCGGAGGCGGTGATGAGTTCGTTGCCGCGCACGAGCGCGGGCACCCGCACGCGGGCTACTACGGGCTGCGCGCCGGCGAGGACTTGGAGGAGCAAGTACGCAGCGCGGCGGCCGGTGTCGGCCAAATCGACGTGCGGATAGGTGTGATAAATGGCGAGGCCGTTCGAGTGCTCCAGCATGCGGTGGGTGAGGATGCCGTGGAGGTCTTGCGAGATCACGATGGGAAAGTCGGGACCGGCGCTGCGGCGAATCTCTTGCAGCAAGTAGCCCTCCGGGTCGAGTTCCTCGGTGCAGCCCATAGCGCCGTGCAGGCAGAAGTACATGCCGTCGGCTTCGGCTAGGCGCGGTGTGACCGCGTCGAGGAGTTCGGCGGCAAGGCGCTCGAAGTCCTGTTGGTCTAAAGGCCCGGCCGAGGGGGCGACGGCCCCGTACGTGGGGATGACGTCGATGTGGCTGTCGGCGAAGACCTGTAAGGCACCGCACAGTTCGGTCTCGCGGCCTTGGTGATAGGTGAGCAACTCAGGCCCGCGACGGACGGAGAAATTGTCGTACGTGCCGATGACCGGGTTGAAGGAGGAGATTTCTTGCTTGCACTCGGCGACGAGGATGCGGGACATGGGCGTCCGTTCGGTTAGAATTACGAATTGCGAATTGCGTCTATTACATGAGCGTTCGGTTAGGCTTCGACCTGAGCTCAGCCGAAGGTTTTGCGCGGGCGGATGTTGGGGCCTTGGGGGGTGTCTTCGATTTCGTAGCCGGCCGCAGTGATTTCGTCGCGCAGGGCGTCGGCCGTGGCCCAGTCCTTGGCATCGCGGGCCTGTTGCCGCTGGGCGGCGAGCGCGTGAATCGCGTCGGGTATGGCCTCCTCTTGTGGCGTCCACTCGGCTAGCCCCAAGCCCATGACTTGGTCGAAGTGCAAAAGCGTGGCCTTCTTGGCGTCGTCGGGGAGATCGTCGGCCACGAGTTCCCAGCACAAGGCGAGGACGCGCGGCATGTTGAGGTCGTCTTCGACGCGCTCTTTGAACTCGGCCACGTAGCGGTCGTTGGGTTCAGACGGCGCACCCCAAGCGTGGGCGGCGGCGCGCAGCCGGTCGAGGGCCGTGGCCGCGCCGCTGAGACTTTCCCAAGTGAAGGAGAGCTTGGCCCGGTAGCGCGCTCCGAGGCAGAAAAAGCGGTAGGCGAGGGGATCGTAGCCCTCTTCAACGAGGGATTCGAGGCGTAGGAAGTCGCCGCTCGACTTGGACATCTTCTCCCCGTCGAGCTGCAAAAACGCGCCGTGAAGCCAGAATTCGGCCAGCCGCGTGTCGTAGCAGGCTTGGGCTTGGGCGATCTCGTTGGTGTGGTGGACCGGGACGTGATCCTCGCCGCCGCAGTGGATGTCGAAGTACGGCCCTAAGTACTTGGCTGCCATGGCCGTGCACTCGATGTGCCAGCCGGGAAAGCCGCGCCCCCAGGGGCTGTCCCATTCCATCTGCCGCTGCGCGTCTGCTGGGCTGAACTTCCACAGCGCAAAGTCCGTGACGCGGCGCTTCTGCCCGAGATCGACGCGCTGGCCGCCTTGCAAGCCTTCGATGTCGAGGCGGGCGAGATGGCCGTAGTCGCTCAGGCGCGAGGTGTCGAAGTACAGGCCGTCGTCTGTGCGGTACGTATAGCCTTTTTCCTCGATGGCGGCGATGGCCGCAATCTGCTCGTGGATGTGGTCGGTGGCCCGGCACCAGACATGGGGCGCGAGGATGTTGAGCCAGTCGAGCTTTTCTTGGAAATCCGCGGTGTAGCGTTCGGCGATTTCCCAAGCCGTCAGGCCGGTGCGCCGCGCACCGGCCTCCATCTTGTCCTCGCCAGTGTCCGCGTCGGAGGTCAGGTGTCCTACGTCGGTGATGTTGACGACGTGGTGGACCTCATAGCCGCTGTATTCGAGGGCGCGCCGCAGGATATCTTCGAAGATATAGGTGCGCAAGTTGCCGATGTGCTGGTAGTTGTACACGGTCGGGCCGCAGGCGTACAGGCGTACTTGGGGCGGCGCGAGCGGCGCGAAGGGGCGCTCTTGGCGGGCATAGGTATCAAAAAGATGCAGGGTCATAAGTCTATTAAAGAGGGGTTAGTCGCAAGCTGTGGCAATGGAACAAGAACCAAATCTATAACTCGGCGATGGATACTTCGCGGCCCTCTATCGCACTTTTGACAGCCGCGAAAACCATGGCCATGGACTTGAGGTTGTCAGCCGCGTTGCACTCGGGCGTGCGGCCTTCTTCGATGGCGGTGACGAATTCCCGTAGCACGGGGTTTTGGTCTTGGCCGCCATCGTCGTCGAGCGGGAGTTGCCGCCTGATTTTGGGGTCGGCGCGGTGCGAGTGGGTGTGATACAGGTCGAAGCCCTCCCACGTCAGGGTGCCGCGCGGCCCCTCGTAGCGCCACTCGCCGTTGTGCCCGGCGGGCACGCGGCCGACCGTGCAGCCGATGCCGCGATGGGTGACGACCACGCCATTGGCAAAGTGGAAGAGGATCATCTGGGCGGCGTCGCCACGGTGCCAGCCCCAAGGAAGGTTCCAGGTGAGGGCGTGTGCGCTTACAGGATCTTGGCCGAGGGTGTAGCGCATCATGTCGAAGTGGTGAATGCCCATGTCGGTGAGGAACATATACGGCTCGGTGACGTAATGCGAGCCGGGCGAGTCGGCCCAGTTGACGTAGAGCGAGACATCGAGCTGGCCGACCGGGCCGATGAGGTCTTCGGTCAGTAGGCGGCGGGTCGTGCGCGGCAGGCCGTTGAAGCGGTAGTTCTGAGTGATCATGTGCGCGACACCGGCTTGGGTGCCGGCCTCCACTACGCGCCGGGCCGCTTGGTAATCGTCGCTGAGGGGTTTTTCCCCAAGCAGGTGCAGGCCGGCGGCAAAAGTCTGCATGGCGATTTCTTCGTGGATAGCTGGCGGGGTTACATCGAGCACAAAGTCGGCCTGGACAGAGTCGAGAGCTTGGCCGAGGTCGGCGTATATCCGGTCGGCAGCAAAGCCGTGGTCGGCTGTCGCGCGCTGGCGGTTGGGCGCGAAAGGCTCGACGCAAGCTGCTACCTCGACGCCCGATTGCTGTTGGCACTGACCGAGCCAATAGCGGCCCCGGCCGCCCAACCCTACGAGTATGGCTTTCATTGGCGTCCTTTCTCTATGCTCTAAATAAAGGGCTTGGCCTGCGGCTGGGCCAGTCGCCGGAGAAAATTGACACGGTTGGAGCACAAGACTACCTTTGGACGATTTTAACGAGAGATACCATAACGCGCCTTTCGTCTTTTTGCCCCTGAGGTACCCTACTTTTGGCTATATCGCATAGGGCTTGTACGCGTCTTTTCATAGCGCTTCTCGCGTGGTCACTGAGTTGGAGTTGCGCCGAGGAAAACACCGAAGAAATAGCCCCTGGGGTGGTGTACCACAAAATTCACGTCCCCGAAGGGCCGTGGCGGATCCATGTGGTGGAAGTGGATTTGCCGCGCTCTTGGGCGGCGGGCATCCGCGTGCGCATGGCCAAGCAGGAAGAGGCGCAAAAGACCAGTAGCTTGGCCACGGGCGCTTTAGCGGCTATAAACGGGGATTTTTTGTTTCCCGGCGAATCCAGCCAGCCAGCCGGATTGTACATTGAATCCGGCAATCTCATCCATCTCCCACAGCGGCGCTCGGCCTTTGCCATTACCGAGGCGGGCCAGCCCTTGATCGCAGTGTACAAGATGGAATTGGGCCTGTTGACGGCCGAGGGCGAGCACCTGCACATTGCGGGTTTCAATCGCGAGCCAGCGCTCGGGGAGCTATCCGCGTTCAACGATCGCGCACAAGTGCAGGGGGATTCGCTGCAAGCGGCTACGGGCTTTCTGTTGCAACGGCTGGGCGGCACCTCCATCGCCAACGATACCATTTCCTTTCGGGTGCAACAGATCCGGCGGGAGGCCTGGCCGCTGTCTCTCCAGCGCGATCAGTGGCTGTTGGCCGCTGGTGCTGAATGCGAAGCGACGGAACAGATCGCTTTGGGCGATACGGTGCAGCTATATTGTCGGCTGGCACCGGCCCACGCCAAGCTAATGGAAGCCATTAGCGGCGGCCCGCGCATCTTGCGCAACGGCGGAGTATCCATTGAAGTAGAAGAGGAACGGCTCAGCCGCAGCTTTGCCGACAAGCGACACCCGCGCACGGCCATTGGGTACTCTCAAAACGCGGAGGTACTCTTCCTGATTGTCGTTGATGGGCGGCAGCCGGGATATAGCGTTGGCATGAGCCTGGAGGAGCTAGCCGAATTTATGCGCACGCGCTTAGCCGAATTTTCCCGCGCCAAGGTCAATGCCTATCAAGGGCTAAACCTCGACGGCGGCGGCTCGACGACGATGGTCGTAAGCGAGCAGGTGGTCAACAAGCCATCCGACCCCACGGGCGAACGGCCGGTGGTCAACGCTCTATTGGTCGTGGCGGATGCCTGGGGCGAGGAGCGGCCCTAGTGCCGACCTTGTGCGCCGAAGATCTCGATGCGCTGGCGCGAGCTTGCTTGCAACGGGTCGGCGTTCCCGCGGCCGCGGCCGCGTTGGTAGCCGAGCACTTAGTTGAAGCTGGGCTGATGGGACACGATACCCACAGCGTGTTGCGGTTGCCCCAATACGTGAATATGGTGCGCGATGGCCAAGTCGAGCCTAAAGCCGAGTTGGTGGTGTTGGACGAAAGCGAGTGCGGGGGGCGGCTGAGCGGCCAGTGGAACTACGGTCCGGTGACGGCAACCGAGGCCGTGCGCTGGGCGCTGGACAAGTTAGGCGATGGAGCGGTGGCGGTCGTCGGGGTGCGCGACTGCAACCACGTAGCGCGGCTGGGGCGCTTCGCCGAGATCGCGACCCGCGCCGACTGCATCGTTCTTATTGCGGCTAACGGCCACGGCGGCGATAGTGCGGTGGCCCCCTTTGGCGGCCGCAGCCGTCGCCTGCCGACGAATCCGATCTGCTGCGGCATTCCCACCGGCGGCGCGTGGCCCGTAATCCTCGACATGACGACTAGTATGCTTTCCGGCGGGGACATGCGGCTTTTGCGCAACAGGGGTGAGGATGCCCCGCCCGGAATGCTGATCGACGCAGAGGGTCGTCCGACGACGAAAGTAGATGCGTACTATGGCCCACCCGCTGGTGCCATTTTGCCGCTTGGTTTCCCACAGAGCGGGCACAAGGGCTACGGGCTTTCCGTCCTGGTCGATATTCTGGCCGGGTCGCTTTCCGGGGCCGGGATGACGCAAGAAACGCCCGAGCGCACGGGCAACGCGCTGTTCATCGCCGTGCTCAATGTCGCGGCCTTCCTACCGTTGGACGAGTTTTACGCCGAGGTCGCGGGCTTTGTCGAGTGGGTCAAGTCGTGTCCGCCAACTGCCGGGGTGGCCGAGGTGGTGCTGCCGGGAGAGCGAGCGCACCAGCGGTTGCAGGCGCGGCGGCGCGATGGTCTGTACGTGGATGAGACGGCTTGGGCTGAGATAGGAGCCTTGGCGGTTGAGTTGGGAGTGGAACTGCCAAGATCAATTAAGAATTAAAAATTAGGAATTGCGAATTACAAGGGCTTAATTCCTAATTCCTACATTAAAAAGGAGTTTGCAATGCTTCACGTCGGTATTGTCGGCATGGGTGGAATTGGCAACAATCACGCCCGTTGCTATACGGCAAACGAGAATGCAAAGATCGTCGCCGTGTGCGATATGGTTAAAGAGCAAGCGGATAAAGCGGCCGCGTCCTATGAGGCGCAGGCCTTTTACTCGGTCGAGGAAATGATCGCCAGCGGCTTGCGGCTCGACGCCTGTTCGGTGACCACGGCCGGGGTGGAGAACGGGGGCGATCACTACGAGCCGACCATGGCGCTTTTGCGGGCCGGCATCCCGGTGCTGGGCGAGAAGCCGATTTCCAATGAAATTCCCAAGGCGCGGGAGATGGTGGCCTTGGCCGAAGAAAAGCAGTTGCCCTATGGGATCAATCTGAATCACCGCTTCACGCCCGCGGCCGTTAAGGCCAAGGAATGGCTGACCAACGGGCGGCTCGGGGAGCTACAGATAGTCAACATGACGATGTGGATCAACAATCCCAACGAGTCGAGCCCGTGGTTCCACATCCGCGCCCTGCACCCGCACTCGCTGGACGTGATGAGCTATTTTGCCGGCGGAGTGGATCGGGTACACGCCTTTTTCAAGAAGGGAAAAGGGCGGCAGATCTGGTCCAATGTGCAGGCGAACCTGCTGTACGAGAGTGGTGTCATCGGGCATTTGACCGGGTCGTACGACGCTGGAGGGAGCTATGGCTTGGAGACCCTGGAACTGGTCGGTTCGGAGGGGCGGATCATCATCAACGAAGCCTGCGAGAAACTGACGTTTTACCCGCGCTTTTCGCGCGAGGTCGAAAGCTACGACCATCTCGGGGGCATGGGAGGCTTTGCAGATACCTTTCCGGCGCGCATCAACGCGTGGATCGACGATTTGCTAAACCAAGTCCCGCCTGTGCAGGTGGATGCCAAAGGAGCGGACGCCTTGCGGGTCCAGCTAGTGATTGAAGCACTGATCGAAAGCTGGGAAACCGGGCAGGTGGTGAAGGTGCCGCAGCAATAGGCGCAAATGGCGGCTGGGGGGGTAGTTTGTTATACTCAAGTCCGAGGAGATACTACAGATGAAGCGCGCCAAGCCAAAGTCTGAATTTGGCCAATACTTATATTCTATACTGACTGTCGTGGGTTTGTTTTTGGTTATTCGCACCAGTGTGGTGCAGGCCTTTTACATCCCTTCTAGCTCAATGGAAGATACGCTCTTGGTGGGTGATTATCTGTTGGCCAACAAGTTTATCTACGGCGTTCCAGTCGATGTGCCCCTGACGAGCATTTCCCTCTTCCGCCTGCCCGCGCTCAGGGAACCACAGCCGGGCGACATCGTGATTTTTCGCTCCCCGCAGGACGAAGGGCGCGACTTGATCAAGCGCTGCGTGGCCGTTGGGGGCCAGGAAGTTCACATCATCAACAAAGTGCTCCACGTCGATGGCGAGCCAATGCAAGATCCCCCGCTGGCCAAGTACTCCGACCGCACGTATTATCCGGCAGAGCTCAATCCCCGCGACAACTTTGGTCCGTATATTGTGCCCGAAGAGCATTTCTTTATGATGGGCGACAACCGCGACAACAGCTCGGACAGCCGCTATTTTCGCGCCGTGCCCAAGCGGTTGATCAAGGGCAAGGCCATGAATATCTATTGGTCGTGGGAGCCTGACACCCGCGGGCCTTACTATCGGGGCTTGACGTCCCTGCCCGCGGTGGTGGCCAGCTTTGTCTGGCGGCTGCCCAGCCGAGTGCGCTACGGGCGTCTCGGCGACGTGATCTACTAACATCTTCCCTTACAATTTGGAAAGGGGAGCGGATTGAAACGGGAATCGCACGAATACGACAAGGCCCAAGAGCCGGAGGAGCAGGTCGCCGAGCCGCTGCGCTTGGTTGATCAACTCCTCGCGCTAGCGCCAGACCGCGACCCAGCTCGCCCTCTGCTGTACCGCCTCCGGCGTCAGCTCATGGAGCGAGAGATTTCCTTCCAGGAGGCGCGTCGGGCCCTCGTGGAAATGGAAGCCGCGCTAGAGAAGGTGACGGCACCGGCCAACCGCGTTGGCATTTTCCTCGGCATGCCGAGCGAGGGGATCGCCACGGTCTTCGTCGGCAGTGCCGAGTACTATGCCAACATCGACCCGCGCGTCGATGTGTCCCAGCTCAAGGTCGGTTGCCGGGTGCTGGTAAACGAAGCATACGCGGTCGTCGGCAATTTGGGGCACAGCCCCTCTGGGCCGGTGGCCAAAATCGGCGATCTGCTTCCAGAGGGCCGCTTGCGCATCGCCCAAGCGCACGGCACTCAGGAGGTGGTCGTGGAGCGCGCTGCGGAATTGGCTGACGCGGATTTGCAAATCGGCGACGAGGTGCGGATGGACCCGGCCTACAAGGTCGCGTTGGAAGTGTTGCAGTCCGCCGAGAGCAAAGAGTACTTCATCGAGGACGTCCCCCCGACTCCTTGGGAGGGCATCGGCGGTCAGCAAGAGGCGATCGAGGCCATCCGCGACACCATTGAACTGCCCGCGTTGCACCCTCAGCTCTTCGAGCGCTTCGAGTACTCGACGCCCAAGGGCTTCCTGCTCTACGGCCCTCCGGGCTGCGGCAAGACCCTCATCGGCAAAGCTACAGCGTACAACTTGGTGCAGCACATGCGCGAGGTCGAAGGGCTGGAGTTGGAAGAGTACTTCATGCACATCAAGGGGCCGGAGATCCTCAACATGTGGCTCGGCGAGACCGAGCGCATGGTACGCGAGGTCTTTGCCCAGGCGCGCCAAAAGCGCAAGGAAGGCTACTTGCCCTTCGTCTTTATCGACGAAGCCGAGTCGATCTTGGGCACTCGGCGCTCCATGCGCAGCCACAACATCTCCAATACGGTCGTGCCGATGTTTTGCACTGAGATGGACGGCATTGAGTCGCTGCACGACGTGGTGCTGATTTTGGCCTCCAACCGCCACGATCTGATTGACCCGGCCGTGCTCCGGCCCGGCCGCATTGACCGCAAGATCAAGGTCGCGCGCCCCAACTACGAGGCCGCTGGCGACATTTTGGGCATTTACCTCAAACCCGAGCTGCCGCTCGACCGCGCCGAGGTTGAGCAGCACGGCGGCGAAGCGGCGGCGCGCGAGGCCCTGATACAGGAGGGGCTAGACGAGTTGTTTTCCAAAGGCGAAGAAGCCCGCTTCTTGGAGGTGTCGCTGCGCAGCGGTCGCCAGGAAGTGCTCTATCGCGGCGATCTGATTTCTGGGGCCATCATCGCCTCGGTCATATCGCGGGCCAAGGAAATGGCGATCAAACGCGCCATTGCCGAGGAAGACCCCGAAGGCGGGATTCGCGCCGAGGATTTGCGGCGGGCGACGCGGGCTGAATACCGCGAGAACGAGGTATTCCCACCCTCGGACAGCGTCGAGGACTGGCTCAAGCTGCTCGACTACGAGCCGGAGAACGTGGTGAGGGTGATACCCGTTAGACCCCAGCTGGAAAAAGCACCAGAAAAGCGCGTCGGTCAGGTGATCTGACTCAGCTCATGCAGCGGCTCTGCGGGCTAGAAACCGAGTACGGCATCCAAGTTGGTGAAGACGAATCCATGGACGTGGTGGTAGAGTCCATGGAATTGATCCGCTGCTATGGGCGCCAAGATTTTGTCGCGTTGTGGAATTACGCGCTCGAAAACCCTCGGCTCGACATGCGGGGGTTTGAGGTCGCCGAGCTCCTCAACGACAAAGACGAGACCGTCCACTTGCAGAAGGATCGCCAGCGCCCAATCCAGCTAGCGGACCTCAAAAGCGACTTGATCGTCCACAACGGTGCCCGCCTGTACAACGACCACACCCACCCGGAATTTTCCACCCCAGAATGTTATAGTCTCCGCGACTTGGTAGCTGTTGATCGCGCCGGAGAGCGAATTCTCTTCCAGTGCGCACGTCAGCGCACCGAAGACCGCGGCCGGGGCGTGGTGCGTCTATACAAAAACAATACTGACTTTGAGGGGCACAGCTACGGCTGCCACGAGAACTTCCTGCTCAGTCGCGACATGCCCTTCCAGCAGGTGATCGACGGGCTGCTGCCCTTTGTGGTGACGCGACAAATTTTTGCCGGGGCCGGCAAGGTCGGGGTCGAACAGGACGCCCGGGCGCGAGCCGCTACTTATCAGCTAAGCCAGCGCGCGGACTTTTTCGAGGTCATCGCCAGCGTCGATACCATGCACCGCCGCCCGCTGGTCAACACTCGCGACGAACCGCATGCCGATCCTGTGCAATACCGCCGCCTGCACCTGATCATCGGCGACGCCAACATGTGCGAATACGCCACCGCGCTCAAGGTCGGCACGGCTTCCTTGGTGCTGGATCTGCTAGAGGCTGGTGCATTGCCCGCATTTACCTTGGCCGATCCCATTGGCGCGCTCAAATCCATTTCCCGCGACGAGTCCCAGCAGTGGCCGGTGGCCTTGGCCGAGGGAAGGGTGAGTTCGGCGCTGGATATCCAGACGGCCATTATGGCGGCGGCGACGCGGACTTTTCAGGGCCGCGACGAGGAGACCGATTGGGTGCTTGCGGCTTGGCGCGAAGTGTTGGATTCTCTCTCTCGCGATCCGCAAGAGTTGATTGACCGCCTCGATTGGGTGACCAAAAAGTGGCTGTTGGATGCGTTTGCCGAGTCCGAGGGGCTCGATTGGGAGCGGCCAGAGGATCTCGCGTGGCTGCAAAGCCAAGACCTCGAATACCACAACATCGACCCGGCTGAGGGGCTGTACCCGACGCTCGAAGCTGCCGGTCAAGTGGAGCGCGTCGTCTCCGAGGAGGCAGTGGGCTGGGCGTTGGTCAATCCGCCTGAGGACACGCGGGCTTACTTCCGCGGCAAGATGTTGCAGAAGTTTGCCGCGGCGGTGCGCTCGCTCAACTGGGACAGCATTGAGCTGGAACTCGACGGCCGCTGTGAGGTCATCGACCTGAAGGCTTGTGTCAGCAGGGAGACAGCGGCTTATTATAACGAAGCCTTAGACGCGGCGGCGAGCGTCGAGGATTTGCTCGCTAGACTGGGTAGAAACCCGAAACCGGAGGTGGCACCATGAGCGATTTTATTTACTACCGGGAGCGCGCGCCCCGGCCGACCAAGCCGCTCGACGACAACGACGACGGCCCCGATACCGGTCCGCGCCGGCCGCGGGTCGAGCGCCCCAGCACGGACGACATCCTCAAGCGGATGCGCCGCGTAGATCCGAATCAGGCGCGCCGCTACCGCCAGCGCACTGGACAGTAAAGGAGGTCTCCCCCGAGGGGAGTGGATTGAAACGATGGAAAGCTGCGACTTTCTCGACTTGCTCAAGGAGCGGGGGCTTTTGCCCACCGCCCCAATCGCCGCTCCAGAAGCGTCTTTGCAGCCGGTCGAGGGCACCACGATTGTAGCGGTGCGCTGCGCCGACGGGGTGGTGGTGGCTGGCGACCGCCGCGCCACTATGGGCAACTCGGTGGTGTACGACCGCGCCGACAAAGTGCTGATCATCGACGACGAAGCAGTCATGGCCATTGCTGGTTCGCCAGGGGTGGCGTGGGACATTGCGCGGATGCTGGAAATGTCGGTGCAGTACTACCGCCGTAGCCAGCTCCAAGGGCTGAGTTTGGACGGCAAGGTGCGGACGTTGTCGCGGCTATTGCGCCAGAATTTGCCGCTGGCCATGCAGGGGATTGGCGCAGTGGTGCCGATTTTCGCGGCCTTTGATCACGAGGCCACAGAGGGCAAAATTTTCTTTTACGACCTTTTGGGGGCTGAGTTCGAGTGCGTGGATTTCTGCGCCACCGGGTCGGGCGCACACATTGTGCGCGGCGCGCTGTACTACCAAAACCGCTGGGGGCCGCAGCCGCTGCGGGAAATGGCCGGAGAGCAGGCGGTCGAGTTGGTGCTCAAGATGCTGGAGACGGCCGCTGAATACGACACGGCTACGGGCGGTTTCCGCGAGGCCGCGCACATCTTTCCCCAGGTCGTGCAGGTGACGGCCGAAGGCTTGCGCACTGTGCCCGAAGCGGATTTGGCCGTGTTTTACCTTCGGCTGAGCTCAGGTCGAAGCCAAAGGGCTTGAGGGGTATGTTAGAAGAACCTTATCGCTGGGTCGAGGCCATCAACAATCGCCGCGAGTACGTGGAGGATCAACTCGCGAGCGGCAGTCCGGTGGTGGGTACGACGTATGCCGATGGGGTGCTGCTGCTGACGGCTACCCCAGGCCCGCGCAAGCTCTTTGAGGTGTACGACGAGATCGCCTTTGCGGCCGTGGGGCACCCGGCCGATATCGAGAAACTGCGCAAAGCTGTCATCGACATCGCCCATCTCGACGGATTCAACCTGTCGGCCAACGACGTAACCTTGCAGCGATTGGTCAGCTTTGGCATCGGTCCGCTGATGAAGGCGGCTTTCGACGAGCTATTTCGCTCGCCGTTTGTCGCCCGCGTGCTGATGGCCGAGCTAGACCCGGATGGCGGCGGAGACGCTTTTTTCACTATTGACGCCGATGGGTCTTTTGCCCAAAGTGGTAAGGCGGCGGCCATCAGCGGCAACGCAGAGAGCGCACAGGCGATGACGGCACAACTGCAAAAGACTAGCCCAGAGCTTCCCCTCGACCAAGCCTTGGGTAGGGCGTTGGAGGTGTGGGGGTTGGGCCGGCTGACCCTCGATGCCCGCGATGGAGAGGTGCCCAGCGCGGAGGCTGTGCGCGATTTTCTGAAGGGCGGTTTGCAAGAGCTGACAGTCGAGGCCGCGGTGCTCGACCGCGACCGCGCCGCCAAGTCGAAGTTTCGCATGCTCACCTCGGAACAACTAGCCGAGCCACTCGCTTCCTACTTCGAGGTCTAGTATGGAAGGTCGCATCTATGGGCTGGAAACCGAGTACGGTTGTCTGCCGCCGGCTTCGGATCCCTTTTTGAGCCCCGATTTCGTGTCGATAAAGGTCAAGGACTGCGTATTCTACCGCGATGAATTGGGCCTCCCCGATACGCACTATCGAGGCCGCGACGAGCCGCCTGGCAACGGCGGCTTTCTCTACAACGGTGGGCGCTTGTACATTGACATGGGCCACGTGGAGTACGCTACTCCGGAATTCACTGGGCTTTTTGATTTAGTGGCTGCCGATCGGGCCGGTGAGCGGTTGGTCCAGCGTGCGCTAGACCAGCTTGGCTTGGCCGATAGCGCGGCCTTTTTCAAGAACAATATCGACCACTACACAGGGGCTACGTTTGGCTGCCACGAAAACTATCTCGTGCGGCGGGAGGTGAAGTTTTCGCAAGTGCTGCTGCCGACCATGCTGCCCTTTTTCGTCACCCGCCAGATATTCGCCGGTGCTGGCCGCGTGGGTTGCCACACGGATATTTTCGAGTACGGCAATGCCGAGGACGAAGGCGTTGGATTCCAATTGTCGCAGCGGGCCGACCACATCGTCACTGAGATCTATCAGTGGATTCAGTTCAGCCGTGCGATCATCAACACGCGCGACGAGCCGCTGGCCGACTGGGCGCTGTACCGCCGCTTGCACCTCTTGGTAGGCGACTCGAATATGATGGAGTACGCCACGGCCCTGAAGGTGGGGACCACGGCTTTGGTGTTGCAGCTTTTGGAAGAGCAAGAGCGCGTGATCTGCGACGACATCAAGCTCCTCGATCCAGTGCAGGCCATCCGCGACATTTCGCGCGACATGACCTATCGCTGGGAAGTGCAGCTAGAGGACGGTCGCTACACCACGGCGACGGAGATTCAGCGCGCGTATCTCGACTTGGCCGAGCGCCATCTGCGCGGCCGGGACGAAGAGAGCGATTGGGTGTTGGACGAGTGGCGCTTTGTCATCGACGCCTTAGAGCACGATCCTGGGTGCTTGGTCGATCGCGTCGATTGGGTGGCTAAAAAGTGGCTGTTGGAGTACTTCATGCGGGAAGAGGGGTTGGACTGGCAGGATACTTGGATCCAAAGTTTGGACTTGGAATACCACAATCTCAACGCGGCGCGGAGCCTCTATTTCGACCTATACGAGCGCGGGATGGTCAAGCGATTAGTAAGCGACGAGCAGATCAACCAAGCCATCACGCATCCCCCGGTCGATACCCGCGCCAGCGCCCGCTCCCGCGTGATGAGGGCGCTGACCGACCAGAAGACGCGCTACCAAATTGATTGGGATTCCATCTGCGTGGGCGACGATAAATTCCTCAGCCTCGACGATCCCTTTCTCACCTATGGCCGCGAAGCCGAAATTTTTATCCGCGAATGCCGGCAGATGCCGATTGATAAGTTTTGATGTAGGTCGTTGGGCTTGAAAGTCTCAGGAGATTGTCATGCGTAGCTATAGAGCACTACTCCACGGGGACCGCCTTGAATGGATTGAAGAAGTACCCGAATCCCAAACAGATGCGCCGTTGCCGGTCCATGTAACGGTCTTGGAGCAAGAGCTTCCCGCCGAGACGGATGCAAGGGGACTCGCTATGGCGGCTATACTTGAGGATCTAGCGAAACACCGTGCGTTTTCCGCGATTGACGACCCTGTCAAGTGGCAACGCGCCCTTCGCCGAGATCGCGTATTGCCGGAGCGTAAAGAGTAGTGCTCATTGACAGCAACATTCTCATCTATGCGTCCCAATCTACACATGCTCACCTGAGACGATTGATTGTTGAGTGGGTGCCGGCCGTTTCGACCGTCAGTTATGTAGAAGTTCTCGGGTATCACCAACTCGATGATGAGGAACGGCAATACTTGGAGGCATTTTTTCGATTGACACAGGTCCTGCCTCTTTCACAAGACATTCTCGATCGAGCAGTAGCCCTCCGACAGCAGCAGAAAATGTCCCTTGGCGATGCCCTCGTAGCTGGGACTGCGCTAATACACGAACTGAAGTTGGTAACTCGCAATGTGGAGGATTTTCAGTGGATTCAGGAATTGTCATTGTTGAACCCTTTTGAATCAGGGACTCTACAAGACACTAAGTCTGCCCCTGATGAGGAACTCTCAAATGAACAGAATGCACAAATTAATAACTGAAGATTATAAAGAATACAATATTATGAGTGCTCTTGTATTGCGAGATTTTTTGTACCAAATATGAAAGGAGGTATATGTCTGTGAACCTGCTCATACAAGGAGATAATATCAAGGGCCTATATTACCTATTGCGAGAGAGAAATTTGCAAGGGAAAATCGACTTAGTGTACATCGACCCTCCCTTCGCCACTGGCAGCAATTTCACTATTACCGAAGACCGTGCTGCGACGATTAGCAATTCGCGCAGCGGTTCCATCGCTTATTCCGACCGATTGACAGGTTTTGAATTTATTGAGTTTTTGCGCGAAAGATTGCTTTTACTAAGAGAACTTTTATCGGTGAAGGGTTCGATTTACTTACACATCGATTACAAGATCGGCCATTACGTCAAAGTTATGATGGACGAAGTGTTTGGCATGGAAAACTTTCGCAATGACATTGCGAGAGTAAAATGCAATCCCAAGAACTTTAAGCGAATTGGTTATGGCAACGTAAAAGATATGATCCTCTTTTATAGTAAAACGTCGCGTCCCATAGAATCTGCTCAGCAGCTCAATAGAAACTGGATCGGCATTGACCAATCAGAACACGCGATTAAAGCAACAGTCGAAAAACTTGAGATCATCGAAGGTGATTTTTTTACGGTCAAGCTAGAATACGAGTTTACGAAACTGTAGAGGAATAATGCATGAGTGCTGTTAATTGCTTCGACGCATTACGAGAAGCGTTACGTGCTGATTTAGATTTTCATGGTACAGACGGCAAGTATGCCTCGCATGGTTGGCATCCGTTTCCCGCCAAGTTTCCGCCGCAACTACCCCAATTTTTCATTGAGCATCTTTCAAATATAGAAGACGTGGTTCTCGATCCGATGCTTGGCTCTGGGACGACGCTGGTGGAAGCTATGCGACTAGGGCGTCGCGTCGTCGGTTGCGATATTGATCCGTTGGCACGAATGATTGCGGCAGCTAAGCTGACTCCTATAGAAGCGGTAAAAACACTGCAAATCGGATATCGAATTATCGATGCGGCAAAGCGCGACTATTGGCAAAACCGCGACGCGCTGGAACGGGAACTGAGTATGCGTTTCGATGGAAAAACCGAGGAGTTCGTCAACTACTGGTTTCTTCCACAGCAACAGTTGGAACTAATCGCGCTTTTGCAGCACATTGAGGCCGTGCCAGCGCATTCGGAGAACTCAGCAACCTCGCTAAATCAGAAAAGGATACGAGATTTCCTCAGGGTAGTTTTTTCTTCGACGATTATCGCCAAATCCGGTGGGGTTTCTCTGGCCCGAGATTTGGCTCATACGCGACCTCACAGGGATGGTAACAAAAAACCGAACTCGGCGTTTGTCGAATTTGCCAAGCGTTTGGAACGCAACCTCACCGTGTATGACAGAAGCCGCTTGAAGTCCCAGACAACGGACACGCCTTTTCAAATTCGAGCAGCTAGCGCGGAAAAGACCGGATTGGAAACTGCAAGCGTTGACTTGATTGTGACGTCGCCGCCTTATGCTAACAATGCTATTGACTATATGCGAGCGCACAAGTTTTCGCTGGTTTGGTTTGGCTGGAAAATAGCTGATCTTACCAAGATTCGATCCCAGTACTTGGGACACGATGCCGCATCCGGCAAGAAATACGATTGTTTGCCGTATCAATGCGAAAAAACACTGGTAAGGCTGACTGAACTAGACTCAAAAAAAGCGGAGGCATTGCGCCGGTATTTCGCAGAGATGCGCACTGTGATCGCAGAGATGCAGCGGGTTTTAAAAAAAGGTAAGGCGGCCGTGATTGTCGTCGGCACCTCGCATCTGCGTGGCATGGATGTCGAGACGCAAAAGGGGCTCGCTGCTATTGGCGAAAGCGTCGGTTTTGACTTAGCTGGGATCGGCGTCCGTCGCTTGGACCGCGATAAGCGCATGATGCCGGCACGCTGGGGCAATAAGCGACGCTCACAGATTGAGGAACGGATGCACGAAGAGTACGTGATTGGATTGGTAAAACCACAATGACGGGGAAAATCGAAGACCTGAGACGCGCATATCATCGCCAGATTTGCGATAAGTTGCTGCGCCAAGACGCGTCCGGTATTCCAAACAATGCCGATAGAGGGAGCACGCCAAGCGTCAGAATTGGCAGGAAAATTATTGAACTTATCAGTCTTCCGGTAGAAACCGGAAAGCTGGCCGGACAAACGGCAGGCCACCGATTCGAGGCGGCAACCAAGGATTTCTTGCGCGACGCATTCGGATTGCTAGCTCATATGCGCCCAGGCAAATGGGAATTCTCGCTAGGGGGTAAGATAGGCAATTACGAGCAATACCAGCATTTGTCTGATGTATCGCGAGTAGTCGAAGAGAACAAGGAACTACTGATTGTCTTCGGGGATTACATCGTTAAACCCGATATTGTTGTCTGTCGGAAGCCGGTCGCCGACGAGAAGATCAATGAAAACGACAGGTTGTTAGGCAATGGCGAAATAGCCACGCATACGCCGTTGCGTAGTGCGAATTCTCAAGCGGGCATTTTGCACGCCAGCGTTTCGTGCAAATGGACGATGCGCAGCGACCGCTCGCAAAATGCACGGACTGAAGGATTGAACTTGGTGCGCAATCGCAAGGGTAGGACGCCACATATCATCGTCGTTGTTGGCGAACCTTTACCAAGTAGAATCTCGTCGCTGGCCTATGGCACTGGCGACCTAGACTGCATTTATCATTTTGCGTTGCGCGAATTGGTGGTAGCCGCTGCGGATAACGATTCGGAGTCCGATATATTGGCTACGCTGGTCTCCGGCCGGCGCTTGCGCGACATCAGCGATCTGCCGTTTGATTTGGCGATTTGAGCATCCTTCATGTCGCGGCGATGGTTCCTTTTTCTTCTCCTCGTCCTTCCCTCTCAAGCTCTAGCGGCCCAGTTTGCCTGCGCGGCGTTGGAGTCGGCGGCGCAGCAGGTTGTGCAGACGCCGGAGCATCTGAGTGCATTAGTTATCTTCGCGCAGTTCCAAGATGAGGGGGCTCCTACCACTGCGCCCTCGTGGGCAAACGGCCTTTTCGACGACGAGTTGCCCGGCAGTTTTGCCCACTTCTACCGCGAGATGTCGGGCGGGCGGATTCACGTCGATGGTCAGGTGCTGCCTCGGCGCTATCGCTCGCGCGCGGCTGCAGATAGCTACTTGGCCGATACTATAGGGGCTAGGGGCCAGTTTGGCCGCTTCAATCTGGAAATTCTCGCAGCTGCGGATGCAGACGTCGATTTCGGTCTCTTTGACAACGACGGCCCCGATGGAGTGCCCAACTCAGGCGACGACGATGGGTACGTCGATATCGTCTTTATCAACTTGCATACTGCTCCCCGCGATTTCTTCATCGGCGCAGCCACTGGCATCGCCAGTCTGGGGCTAGACACCGATTACATTAGCGGCGATCCGGCAGCCGGCGGCGGCTTTGTGCGGGTGCGGAGCCGCTTCACGGGTTTCGGCGGCACCACGCAGCGGGGCCACACCTTCAGCATTACGGCCTCGACGATGTGCCACGAGTTTGCGCACGTGTTGGGATTGCCCGATCTCTTCGATCAGACGGCGTTGACCGTGGCCGAGTTGGACCCGGAGGAGGATTCTGCGGGCATTGGCAATTGGGGGATCATGGGCTGGGGGACGCTCGGTTGGGGCGTAGAAGATGGGCCCAATGCCTTTTCGGCGTGGTCGCTAGCCACGCTTGGTTGGATCGAGGTAGTGGAAGTGGAAGGGAGCGTCGCCGGGCTGGAGATAGGGGAGATCTTCAGCGACCGCAAGGCGTACAAAATTCCCCTGACCCAAGACGAGTACTTCCTGCTGGAACACCGGCGCGCCGATGGCTCGTACTACAACCGCAATATCCCACAAGACGGTCTGCTCATCTGGCACATAGACGAACAAGCCGACAACGACGAAGAGCGCCACAAGCAGGTCGATTTAGTCTGTGCTGATGGGCTTTTTGCTCCCAACGGCGACCCCGATGCCGTGGAAGGACGGGATAACCTCGACTTTTGGGCGCGGGACTCAGCGTATTCTTCAGCCCACAATGGCAACAAAGGCGATGCGACCGACCCTTTTGACGGCGTGCGCTTCCGCCGCTTCGCTTGGAACACGAATCCGGCCTTCAGCGGGCACACGGGCTTTGCACGGAACTTGCCGTTGGGCGTGGCCATCGACAATATCCGCCCACAAGGCACAGCTATGGTCGTCGATGTGGTGCGGCAGCAACGCCCCGGCCACATTGTCGGCGATGTGAGGTGGACGGGGCGGGTGGATTTGGACGGGGACGTGGTCGTGCTGCCGGGTGCCACGTTGACCATTGACGCGGGTGCGGAGGTCCGCTTTGCCCGCGGGGATGCGCCGGGCACGGGATTTGATCCAGACCGCAGCGAGCTGATCGTCTATGGCGAGCTCAACATCGGCGAGGGCGCATCGTTTGCGTCGAGTGCGGCGCGCACCGGCCCCTTGGATTGGTCGGGCATTTACCTGCTCAATGGCCAAGCGGTCGATCCTGCGGCTATCGCCATTGAGCACGCCCATCGCGGGGTCGTCGGCTTTCGCCTGCCGCCGGGGCGGACGCAGTGGCTGGACGAGCAGGCCGTGTACGCGGATTTGGTGGTGCCGGTCGGCTCCGAACTGCACATCGGCCCGAGCAGCGTGTCTTTTGCCCGCTTTGATCTCAGTCGGCGCGGCCTGTCCCCAGACTTTGTCGAGTTGATCGTGGAAGGTGCGTTGACGATTGAGGGAATGGCCGGTCAGCGGGCACAGCTAACCACCGATCCCGGCCCAGACAACGACGGCTTGTGGTATGGCATTCACGTGCTGCCGGGTGCCCAAGTTGAGGTGCAGCACGCCGAGCTAACGCGCACGGGTTTTGCCTTTAGCGGCGAGATCGACGAGAAGACGAGTCTGCGCATTGCCGACTCTGCGGTGCGCGAAAGCGGCGGCAACGGCCTACGGCTGGCGCTCAACGGCCAAGCACAGATAGATCGAAGCGAATTTACCACTATTGCCGGCCCGGCCGTGTTCGTGGCCGGTAGCGGGCAACTCGCGTTGCGCAACGTCACCATTGAGGGCAACGGCCAAGAGGGGATCCTGCTCAACAACGCATCCTTAGAGGCCATCCGCGTCGCTGTAATTGACAATGGCCGCCTCGACCCGGACGACCCGCGGGTTGGGGTGCGGGCCATAGGCGGTCGCGGCCAGCGCCTTGAGATGTGGGAGTCGCAGATTGAGCAAAACACCGGACACGGCATGGATTTGGAGGAGTGGCAGGGAGAGGTGGAATTGCACAACAGCCGCCTCGTCGCCAACCAAGGCGATGGCTTGCGCGCTGGGGGCGCGGCGCACTTGGTCCTTGCCCAGGTACTGATCGAGCGCAACTTGCGCGTCGGTGCTGAAATCGCTGGGTCGCTAGTGGAGATATGGAACTCGACGTTCAGGGCACATGTTGCCGCGGGGTTGCGCTTGGGGCCGGGGACGAGAGGGGTGATTGAGATGGGCTCGTTTGTCGGGGGCCGAGGCTTGGAACTGACTGGTGTGGAGTCGCTGGAGATTCGCGGTAGCGAGTTTGTCCGTGGGACGCCGGCCATTCTATCTGTGGATTCTACGCCTCACATCTTTGGCAATCGCTTTGCGGACAATGCCGTGGCCATCCGGGTCGAAGGGCCGCGGATGCCGACGGCGATTCGCGGCAACACCTTTGCCAACAATACTACGACCCTTGAGAACTTGAGCGCCGCGGAATTGAATGCTCAAGACAACTACTGGAGCGGGGCTGACAGCGCAGCTATTGCCGCGCAGATTGAGGGTGCGGTGGCGTGGGTGCCGTTCCGCACGGAGGAAGGGGCATCCAAGGCGGTGGCCCTGCCAACCGACTTTGCGCTACATCCGGCCTATCCCAACCCCTTCAACGCCGAGGTCTCGCTGTCGTTTGATCTGCCGCAGGCGGCGTCGGTCGCGCTGGTGCTCTACGATGCGTTGGGACGGCCCGTGCGCCACCTTGTGGACGGGTCGTTAGCGGCTGGCCGCTACCGATTCGTCTGGGATGGGCGCGACCAAGATGGGCGAGCGGTGGCCTCGGGGATTTACTTCTATCGCTTGGTCGCGGATTCGTTTGTTGCGGTGGGGCGCTTGGCGTTGGTGCGTTGAGAGGCATGCGTTTGCCAAGCGGGTACGTGCGCCGTTAGCAAGGCTTTGAAGAGCTTGCCGTGGTTGGGCACGCGCAGGTGCAGCAGCTCGTGGACAATGACGAAGTCTTGGAAGCCTACGTCCTGATCGGCGAGGTCAGCGGCAAGGGTGACGACGCCCGCAGCCGAACACGAGCCCCACTTGCGCGTCATGCACTGCACGCGCACCTGCCGTGGCTGGACGTTCAGCCGCTGCGCCCAAGATGCGACGCGCTCGCGCATGAGCTCGCGCCGTTCGTCTTCGGCGAGCTCAGTCGAGTCGTCAGGCGTCCGCATCGGTGCTTGCTCCTAAAATGCCGAGGATGCGCTCTACGACGCGGCTCCGTTCGTCCCTTTGTAGTCGCAGCAGTGGAACATAGAGGGCCGTGCGCAGCCGTCGTTGCTCATCGGCGTTGACGGGGGCGTTGGGGAAGCGGTCGAGCAGCATTTCCGCTCGTTGTGCCAACTCCAAGGTGTTGATGCCAGCGATCTTCAGCACGGCGTCGTCCTTCAGCGCCCAATGAACGGCGAACGCGCGCGACGATAGCCCGCTATCCCGTGCGGCCCGGATGGCCTCATCCTTCTCCGCGACGAGATCGGCCAAGCGACCCATGGCCTCCAGCGCGGTCGTCTGGCGATTTTCCAGTTCCTTCAGGATGCTTTCGGCGCGTTCCTTTAAGGGCAGCAGCACGGACTCTTTGTCTGGGTTGCTTTCGATTTCCTGCCGGAGGCCGCGCACGAGGTTGAACACCTTGGCCGCGTCCGAGCCTGACTCGTTTCGCAGCGTTTTAAGGGTGGATACGTCAAACGTCGCGGTTTTCGTCAGACGGCCAAGCCCTTCTTGGTTAGCATTCTCTTGTACCAGAAGCTGCGTTTTGTTAGCCAAGTCCACCGTGTAATTAGTGCTGCTGGCATAGGCGTTGCGCACGGTCTCGTAGAGTCGCGCCAGCCGCTTGAAGGTTTCGATGTGGTCGCGCAACGCTGGTGAAGGCGACAGGATCTCCCAAAGTGCCTCGATCTCCTTGTAGGCTGCAAAGAATTCCTTGCGCTGTTCTGGTGCTAGAAAACGCCCATAGACGAGCTGTTCTAGTCGTTCATCTGCGCCACCATTTTTTCCATCGGCGAGGTAGGTAGCCTCCGCTTGTCCGAGCTTGTCGAGCAAGCCGCTTAGCAGGAGATCGAGGTCCTCAATGGCACCGCTGACGTCGGACGAGTCGAACTGCAACGCCTTTTTTAGTTCGCGCAGCACGCCGACAAAATCGACTACGAGGCCGATTCGTTTTTGCGGGCCGTAAGGGCGGTTCACGCGTGCGATGGCTTGCAGGAGCACGTGGTCGCGCATGGGTTTGTCGAGATACAGGCAGTAGAGGAGCGGCGCGTCGTAGCCGGTGAGTAGTTTGTCGGTGACGATGAGGATCTGCGGATTCGCATCCGCTTTCTTGAACATCAGGCGCGTATCTGCCTCGCGGTCCGGCGAAAGCTGGTACTGTGCAACGAGCGGACGGTTGACGATGTCGGCGTCATCCTTGGTATAGACCGGCGCAGTCCATTCGGGGGGCAGCAGCTTGTCGAGCACCCGCTTGTACTTGGCACAGGCTTCGCGGTTCACGCCGACGAGGAACGCCTTGTAATGGAGCGGTGCCACGTTCTCGCGGAAATGCTCGGCGACGAATGCGGCAACTTTTTCGATGCGGTCGTCCGCGGTGAGGAAGGTGCGCAGGCCGACTGCTTGGTCGAGAACTTTGTTGAGCTCGTCGACGTCGGTGACGCCCTCCATCTCGGCGAGGGCGAAAAATTCCTGGTCGAGCCGCTCTGCTGGCACCATCATCTCGCTTGGGGCCATGGTGTGGCGGATCGGCAGCGTTGTTTCGTCCTCAATCGACTCGGCGATGGAGTACTTGTCGAGATAGCCCAACTTGTCATCGACTCCGAATATCTTGAAGGTGCCTTCTCCGTACGCAGTTTGGTCAATCGGCGTACCAGTGAAGCCGATGATCGTTGCGTTGGGCACGGCCGCCATCAGATAGGTGCCTAGTTCCTTGGCGACCGAGCGGTGCGCTTCGTCGATGAATACGTACACGTTGTTGAGGGTATTGGCGTCTTTCTCCAGCCCCTCGAACTTGTGGATCATGGATAGGATCAGGCCGCGCTTGTCGGTTTTGAGCATATCCCGCAACTCGTCCTTGGAGTTCGCACGCCATACTGCGATGTCCTGCTGCATCTCGCCGAGCAGCCGTTCGACCCAGCCCTTGAGTTGTCCTTCGAGTTCCGTCCGGTCCACGACCACTACCACTGTCGGAGTGCTGAATTCATCCTTGCGTTCCAAGATCAGCCGAGCGGCGGTAAGCAAGGTGAAGGTCTTGCCGGAGCCTTGGGTATGCCAGATGAGTCCGCGCCGTTTCGCCGGCTCGGCACAACGCTCGACGATGCGGTCCACGGCTCGGCGCTGGTGTTGGCGCAGCACGGACTTCCGCGTCTCGCCGTCTTCGACATAGAACAGGATCCAATCGCGCAGCGTGCGCAGGAAATCGGTCGGCTCGAAGAACGACTGGACGGCGAAGCGGTAGCTTTCCTCCGGCTGCTCCTTCCAACGCGCCATGGACCGGCGTGCTATGTTCCAAGTGACGCCATACCAATAGTCGACAAGGTGCGTAACGTTGAAGAGCTGGGCCGCGCCCATCAGTTCCGGCGTCTCCTTCTCGTAGCGTCGCAACTGGGTGACGCCCCGCTCGATGGCGTCGGCGTCTTTTGGGTGCTTATGCTCGACGATGGCGACTGGCACGCCGTTGACGACGAACATCACGTCTGCGCGGTTGCCCTTGCGCGCTGGTGGCTTGAGTTTCCATTCCCAAGTGACGTGGAAGATGTTGGTGCTGGGCGCATCGAAGTCGATGAACTGGACGGGGCGGGATCGCTGTTCGACCTCGTCGTACCACTGCCGCTCCCCGCGCAGCCAAGCGAGCATTTCGCGGTTGCCCTCAATCGTCGGCGGGATCGCTTCGAGTCGTTCGACGATGGCGCGGATGGCATCGTCTGTCATCCAGGGATTGAATCGCCCGAGTGCTCCTTCAAGCTCATCGCGGAATAGCATTCCGGCTTCGCCACCGCGCTTTTGCAGAGAGCTAGCGGGCGGAATGGGTGTCCAGCCGATTTCGGCCGCGTGGCGGACCATGGGGAACTGGACGGTGGTGGCTTCGGTGATGTTGAAGGTGGTCACAAATGGCTCTCCGTTTGCCAAGTCCCTTGGTTAGCTATATTTTTAGCTAACTTCATTCTCAAGGAGTTGGCGATGATAACAGTGAATGTCCATGAAGCGAAGACCAACCTGTCGCGCTTGCTTGCCAAAGTCGAAGCCGGGGAGGAGGTCGTCATCTCCCGCAGCGGCACGCCGGTGGCCCAGATAGTGAGCGTCCAAAAGCAGGGCAAGCGGCAATTCGGCTCCATGAAGGGTCGGATAAAATTCGACGACCGTTTTTTTGATCCGCTGCCAGAAGAGGAATTGGCAGCTTGGGAGGGTAATTGAGCGTTGCGACTACTGCTCGACACCCATGCGTTCTTTGTTTCCATTGAATCGCTCTTCGATGGTTATGGCGTTCGCCGACTTTGGTAATTTGTCACAGCTCCATGTCACAGCTTGTCATAGAGCCCGACGTCAAAAGGTTCCCCCCCGATGACAAGCGCTCCAGGTGAGAACTCTCCGGCAACGGAGTAGTCGGGGGGCATTTTTCTTTTTCACTCCCATCTTGACTTCAAATTCTCGCTCGCGTATAATGACATTGTTGGGTGGTATTAGCGGGCTTTATATGGTTCGCTCAGCCCGACACTTAAAGGTTCCCCCCTGATGACAAGAGTGCCAAGGGTGCTCTCTCCGGCAACGGAGTAGTCGGGGGGGTCATTTTTTTTAGTCACATTGCTCATCAGTAGTAGTACTTTGACTGAGAGCGGAAAAGTTCAAGCTCGCGGCGCACCGCAGGCTTGATGCGGTCGTACCAAACTCTCTCCCCTGTTTGCCATTTCCGGAAAATCGCCCAGCAACAGTAATCTGCCACCTGCAATCCGTAGTGGGAACGCGATTGGTGGTGCAGAATGTGATACTTCATTCCCGGTGGCAGCATACTATGCAACGCAGTCCGCGCGGCTCTTTCGATGGCTCTCCGCTTCTTGTTTACCGGAATAGTATCAGTGATAACAATGACCTTTTCCACGCTGTCAGTGTCCAACTCAGTGGGTAGGACCAACTTCAAAAGATGGCCTAAAAGCTCCGGATAGAAACGCCGATCCTCCTGTAACTCAGGATCGACCTTGGCCTTCTCAACCACTAGACAGTCAATACTCATGCCATCGAGATGAGTGGCGATTAGATCGAACACGCGACTGCGTACATCTTTGCCGTCGCGGTAGCAGTGAAAGTATTCAAGATCTAGTCCGTATTCGAGGCAATCGTGTTTGTAGCCATCTATTGGCATGGCTGCCGAAAACGGGCGCTTCATACCGACGCTGGTCAAGACGAAGTAGCGGGAACCACTCTCACTGAAGTCGAAGTTTCCAGACTCGTCGAGAAAGATGTAGGCGCAGCGGTTTATTCCGTCATGTTTGATCATATTGCACTTCTGCTGTGGCCAGAACGTCTTGCCGGAAATAGGGGCTCAGATCCTCGGGTGTTCGCAGATCCACTTTGCGTCCTGTGAATAGCTCAGATAACTCCAGTTCCATGCCGGCAATACCTAGCAGTCCAGGAATGCGATCTGGTTCAAACTCGACGAGCACATCTATATCGCTCTCTGGTCCGAAGTCTTCTCGTAGCGCTGAGCCGAAGATGGCGAGCCGCTTGATGCCGTGCTCTTGACAGAAGGCGGCCAGCGCGATCTTTGATACCGATACCTGTGGGTTCATTGCTTCTGCTCCCTTATTTCGGCATTTTCTGTCTATGGTGAACAACGCATGTCGAACGGTAGTGTCTCAGCTTGTATTGGCAAGGTCTAACCAACGGAATTAGGATGGAGTTTTCTATTTCCGGATGCCTTTATCACCTCAGAAAAGAACTCATCGTAGTCCATAACGAGGGTTTCAGGGTTACCATTTACCTGCATTTGAATGCGAATCTGTTTCTGGTCAAGGTCAGGTTCGAGGTAAAACCTGGGAGTACTGAAGATCATCTCAATTTGGATGTCCTCTGGTGCTGAGTTCTGTGGATACATTCTTTCGATATATTTCGTTGCTACTCTATCCAAAATGGTCTTCAAGAGACCTGAACCTATGGGAGTGTCGCTTCCTACCACAAAACCTCCCATCGTATAGAGATTCTGCGTCAAGAAAACAATGTCCTTAATGTTTGACGATGCCGATAGCCGTTTTGTCATACCCCACAGCTTGGAGATCAAATCTTTGACGGTTATACCATTGACAGCCCTCCCCACCTCCGAGATGTATTCCAAGAAGTCTATCTTTAAGCCCATTTGGGGCTTTTCAGCCATGAATTCCTTGTTCGATATAAGGTCCACTATATAATGGTCCTTAACCAATATATACCTATTGTGGACAAGCAAGTTCGCAATTTTACTTAGCTCAATCCTCCCTACGCCCCCACCGTCGTAGTCATAGACGTTCACCTTACTCTTCTCGAGCTTTTGCTGGAAAATCTCAGACAGTATCCTAACGTTGACGGAGACAGTCAGCAGTACGTCCTCAACTAAGTCTTCCTGTTCATCAAGGATTCTATCCGCCACTTCAGACTCAGGCAGTGTTGGGGGAGCAATACCCTCGGCTTCTAGCTTGGCCTGAGTTTCCAATTGAAAGATCCGGATCCTTTCTATTTGAGATGATATTTTCTCTAGGGTTCTTTTTATAGTACCGTAAACAACCTCCTCGCCATCCGACCTCCTTTTGGAAATGACAAAAGGACTTTCCCATCGCTGGTTTTTCAGATCTCCGTCAACGATGTGTACTGCTCCGTACAGGTATGGCTTGTGTTCTGCGTTGAAGACAATTTGTACTCTGTTGAATTCCTTTGTTGTCATAGTCTTATCCTTCCTTTTGGCTTAGCTGATACACAAACAAGTTCCTAGATTAATTGGACAAGTGACGACGAAGCCGAATCCCCAACCCGTATCTCCCCCGTCATCAGCTTGTGCAGCAGCGTCTTGAACAAATCGTCGAGCACCGCCCGTTTCCTGCGATGCAGGTCAATCTTGCGGTCAATGGCGTCGAGGATGGCGATGATTTCGCGTTGTTCCTCCAGACTCGGTACCGGAACTACCTGCTCCTTGACCATCCGATCTGTTACAGCCGGGTAGCTAGCTCCAGTTTCAATCTCGGCGAGTTGCTGGACAAACTGGTCGCGCTGCACGACGTAGTAGATGAAATTGTGGACGCTTATCTTGCTGTCCCGGCGCAGGACACAGAACGCAGTGGAGCAAATTTGGTTGTCCAACTCATCGGGGACGACGGCAACGCGCAGGAGAGTGGGCCGCACGGTCGCAAATATGACGTCTTCAGTCAAAATGCGTTTTCTCGCACGGCCGGGAGCTTCTTTGAGTATGAATCGGGGTGTCGTTTCGATACACAGATAATCGCGAGAGATGGAGGAGACATCCACATACTTGATCACCCGGTCAGCCTCAGACCGGAGATTAACTGAATCAGTGCTTTCGCAAAGTGTTCCCAGCGTTGACAACTCCCAACTCGCCGGCACCGGCCCAATCTCGGTTTCCTTCTGTGCCTCACCCCGCAGGCCGTGCGTGAATAGCTCCCGCATCGCAGCGCGCTTGAGAGCCGTCGCATTCGCTTCACATTGGGCTTGATGAAGCGAAGCTGTGCGTATGGTGTTGAGGGCAGCGGCGATTTCCCGTTGCTCAGGCAAGGGCGGCAGTGGAACTACTTGATCCAGAACGTCAACATCCCGCACTGCCGGATAGCTCGCTCCCGATTCCATGGCGGCGATACCCTCCATCACGGACTCAAGCTGGGTGGCGAAGTAAAGAAAATCTGCGTCAATCGCATGACGGTCGGGTCGCAACACACAAAAGGCCGTAGAGACTATTTCACCATCCAGTGACTCCGGTATCTGGGCAATCCGCCGTAGCGTGGGGCGGACCGTCGCGAAGATCGTATCCCCGGACTCGACGATTTTGCGCGCTCGGCTTGGGGCGTTACCCGCCGAATATGTTGCCTCTGAGACGATCCTGAGTTCATCCCGCGAAACGGCCGACACGTCTATGTAACGGATTGAAGGACGTGGATCAGCACGAGGGTTCCAAGTTGCCCCTCGGATTGTCAACTCCCTCAAAGGACGCCATGTCCACGCCTCATTCATCGCAAACCCGCCAGCTCCTTGAGCCGCACGGCCGGCAGCCTCCTTAGCCGTTGATTCACCGGGTCCACTTCTATGCCGACGGATTCCAGCACCGTCACGCCCAGCAGCGGCTCCGCGTCAGCGTCGCCGAAGATGACCGTCCCGCCGACGAACTCGCCCATGAACTCGATCTTGGCAACGGCGACGTCCACTGCGATCTCGCTGCCATCGGCCAGCTCATACACGCGCTTCCCCTCGGGCTCCAAGCCGATAGCCTCCAGATGCGGTCTGGGCACAAGGGAATCTGTGGCTCCTGTATCGACCAGGAATAGTCCCTCCCAGTACCTGTCCGAGTCAGCAGGGTTCGTGATCCTAACGGTTACGTGTGTCGCTCCCATCTTCTTGCCTCCTTATGTCATTGAGTGCGTGCCTACTGCAATCGGGCTAACATTTGAGCCATCGACGCTTCAATCTCGCGGGCCTCTTCATCGAGGCGCTGCATTTCGGCAATGATTTCCTTAATCGGACGCTGAGACACTGCATCCGTCTGCCCCACCCATCGGCTCGGACTCAAGTTATAGTCCGCCTCCTCCGCCTGCTCTCGCGTAATCACCGCAACCTCTCCCTCCACCGGCTCCCCCTTCCCAAACGCCGCCGCAATCAGCCGAATGTCCTCCTCCGGGATGAAGTTCTTGGGCCGTCCCTTGCCCACGCGCCGACTGGCGTTGAGCAGCACGATCTTGTCTTTGCGTGCTTCCGGCTTGCGCTTCGACAGCACCACGATCACGCCGGCGGCGCTGGTGTTATAGAACAGGTTGTCAGGCAGCAAGATCACGCCGTCGATCAGGTCTCGCTCCACGAACCACTTGCGGATGTTGCGCTCTCGGTCCTCGTGCTTGGCACCCGAGCCGCGCGTCACCGCGCCAGTGTCGAGCACCACAGCCGCTCGCCCGCGCTCGTTCAGACAGGTGAGCGTGTGCTGGAGCCAAGCCCAATCGCCCTTGCCAGTGGTCGCGCCGCCCTGGGTGCGGAAGCGGTCGAATGGGTCGTTGGCGAAGAGTTCCGGGCTGAACGGCTGGTTCCACATGGGATTGGCGACCACAATGTCGTGGGTGGCGATCTGGCCGGTCGCGGTCTTGAACTTGGGATTAATCATGGTGTCGCCGCGCTCGATCTCCACCTCCATGTCGTGGATGATCCCGTTCATGCGGGCGACGGCGTAGCTCTCGGCTTGCAGTTCCTGGCCGTAGAGCTTGAGCGGCACGCGGCTGGTGGGGTCGAGTTCGCGGGCGACGAGCTGGAGCTTGACGAGCAGGCCAGCCGAGCCGCAGGCGTAGTCGTGGCAATCCTCGCCGGGCCGTGGGCGCATGATGTGGGCCATGAGAACGCCGACCTCGGTGGGGGTGAAGAACTCGCCGGCACTCTGGCCGGAACCTTCGGCGAACTTGCGCAGCAGATACTCGTAGGCGCGGCCGAGGAAGTCGGGTTGCACGTCGGCGAGGCCGAGCCGGTAGCGGGGGTCGGAAAAGGTCTCGATGACTGCGGCGAGCTTGGACGGGTTAATGTCGCGCTCGCCGTTGCGCTCAGAGGCGAAATCGACAAAGTCGATGACGCCCGAAAGCGAGGGGTTCTGCCGCGAGACCGCCCGCACCGCCTTTGTCAAATGCTCGCCGATGTCCCTCGGCTGAGTGCTGCGCCCTTGGTCGTCGTGCGGCCACTCGTAATTTTCGCGACCGCTGATGATGCCCCAGCGCGCTTCCGGGGGCAGGTAGAAGCGCAGCAGTGCGTGGTCGCTCTCGGCGATCTCCAGCGCTATGTCTCGGTCGCCGTATTCCTCGACTAGCCGTTCGATCTCGTCGTCGAAGACATCGGACAGCCGCTTGAGGAAGAGGAGCGGCAGCAAGTAGTCCTTGAACTTGGCTGCGTCCTTCTCGCCGCGGATGGAACAGGCCGCGTCCCATAGCATCTGCTCCATGGGCTTGGTCGAGGGCACAGCCGCACGGCCTTTGCCTTTCCGGCGCTGCGTCACGCGCACAGCCGCTTCGGTTGGCTCAGCCGCGTCAACGCCCGCTTCGACAGCGAGTGCAGCGATGGCCTCTTGCGCGGCCTTCTGCGGCTTGATTGCGCCGCCCTCCCAACGGTTAATGCTGGCGAAGGAGACGCCGAGCCGCTCGGCGAGTTGCTCTTGGGAGAGGTCGAGGCGGGCGCGGATGGCGCGTAATACGGCCGGAATGTTGGGTGATTCTGTTATATTTGTCATAGATGTTAATATAACAGAATGCCGATTGCCGTCAATAGCATCAGTATCATAGGACAAATAAACCTTGTCAATGGAGCTTGTCTGAGGAAGTAGTCTCCTGGACCATTGCGCTATCCGTGGAATAGGGTATTTTGTTGAAAATCCAATAGTAGATAAACGATATGCAACAATCTATTCCTCGCCCTGCCCTGCTCTCCGAGGCTGCTATCAGTCTTGAAGAAGCGCCGACCGTGGCCTTGCTTGGTGCCCGGCAGGTCGGCAAGACGACGTTGGCCCAACAGGTTGCAGCGGCGTGGCCGGGGCAATCGACGGTGTTCGACTTGGAGATTGCGACTATCCGCGAAGCATTGTCGCAAACGCCGGAAGCCTTGTTGCGCAACAGCGAGGGCTTGGTCGTCATTGATGAGGTGCAGCGCCTCCCAGCCCTGTTTGAGGTGCTGCGCCCGGTGTGCGACGATCCGAACCGGAAGGCCGTCTTTTTGCTGCTCGGCAGTGCCTCTTGGGACCTGATCCAAGGCATCTCAGAGACGCTGGCAGGGCGGATTCTGTTCGTGGATGTGGGTGGCTTCTCGTTGGCGGAGGTGGGGCCGGAACACCAAGACAGGCTTTGGATGTGCGGCGGCTTTCCGCGTGCGTGGCTGGCGCGATCAACAGCGGCATGGAAGCGGTGGATGCAGTCGTTCTCGCGCACGTTTCTTGAGCGGGACATCCCGGGGTTGGGTTCCAAGGTGTCGCCGGAAGCATTGGGCCGCTTCTGGCGCATGTTGGCGCATTACCACGGGCAAACTTGGAATGCTGCGGAATTAGGGCGTTCCATGGATGTGAGCGCCACGGCGGTGAACCACTACCGCGATCTGCTAGCCGGTACCTTTATGATTCGGGTGTTGCCGCCGTGGTTTGAGAATTTGAGCAAGCGGATGGTGAAATCCCCGAAGGTGTACCTGCGCGATAGCGGTATTCTGCACTTCTTGCTGGGGATTGAAGACATGGCGGAGCTATACATGCATCCGCGCTACGGCGCTAGCTGGGAGGGGTTCGCACTCGAACAGACGCTGCTCTCGCACGGTCGGGACCAAGCCTATTTCTACGCCACGCAACGCGGTGCCGAGCTGGATCTGCTGTTGCTGCGACAGGGAAAACGCTGGGGTTTTGAGTTTAAATGCACCGATGCCCCGCGCACGACGAAATCCATGCGCATCGTCATCGACGATTTAGGGCTTGAGCACCTGTGGGTGATCTATCCCGGCGACTTGGAGTACCCGCTCGCGCAGGATATAACGGCCCTGCCGTTGAAGAAAATTGGCGACCTCGGGTTGTCGGCGACGAGGAGTTGAGACGGAACCGTTTTACATCTCCAACTGCTTGCGCAACAATTCTTGCACGAGTTGCGGGTTGGCCTTCCCCCGCGTCGCCCGCATCACTTGACCCATCAGAAATTGCACGGTGTTGTGGTTGCCGCCCTTGATTTTTTCGACGGCGTCGGGATGCGCGGCGACCACCTCGGCTACTGCTTGGTCGAGTTCGCCGCTGTCGGAGATTTGCCCGAGGCCGCGTGCGGCGACGATCTCGGCCGGCGAGCCGCCCTGCTCCCACAGTTGGCCAAAGACTTCGCGGGCCGCGTTTTGGTTGATCGTGCCCTTTTTGACTAAGGAGAGTAACTCGACCAGCGCGGCTGGCTGAACCTCGATGTCTTCAATCGACCGGCCCTCGGCGTTGAGGCGGCGGAAAACTTCTCCGGTGATCCAATTGCCCACCTGTTTGGGATCTGCGCCTTGCACTTGGGCGGCTTCCTCAAAATACGCGGCTACGGTTTGGTCCTCGATTAAGGCGGCGATCTCCTGTGAGTTGAGTCCGTAGGTATTGGCAAAGCGTGCGGCCTTGGCGTCGGGCAGCTCGGGCAAGCTGGCGTGGACTCGGGCGATCCACTCGTCGTCTAACTCCGCGACGAGCAGGTCTGGCTCTGGGAAATAGCGGTAGTCGTCCGAGGTCTCTTTGCTGCGCTGCGGGCGGGTGATGTTGGCGCGTTCGTCCCAGCCCATAGTCTCTTGTTGGACGTGACCGCCGGCTTCGATGATCTGTTGCTGGCGCTCGGCTTCATAGGCGATGGCGCTGCGCACGGCGCGGAAGGAATTGAGGTTTTTGACCTCGACCTTGGTGCCCAATTCGGAACTGCCCACGGGCCGGATCGAGATGTTGGCCTCGCAGCGCATGGCTCCTTTCTCCATGTCGCCAGAGGACGCGCCTAGGTAGCGGACGATTTGGCGGATCTGGGTCAGGTACGCATAGCTCTCGTCGGCCGAGCGGAGCGAGGAATCGGTGACGATTTCCATTAGCGGCACGCCGGCGCGGTTGTAGTCTACTAGACTGGAGTTACCGGCGTGTTGGAGTTTGCCGGTGTCCTCTTCGAGGTGGACGCGGACGACGCCGATTTGCTTGGGGCCGCGCTCGCCGTTGATCTCAATCCAGCCGCTCTCGCACAGAGGCTGCTCGTATTGCGAGATCTGGTAGCCCTTGGGCAGGTCGGGATAGACGTAGTTTTTGCGCGCAAAAACGCTGCTGGGCTTGACTTGGCAATGGAGGGCCATGCCGGTCATAACCGTCAGCTCGACGGCGCGGCCGTTGATTACGGGCAAGGCGCCGGGCTGGCCGGTACACACCGGGCAGATGTGGGCGTTGGCCGCCACCTGAAAGTGATCGGCCGCGCAGGCGCAAAACATCTTGGAGGCGGTTTGCAACTCGACGTGGACTTCCATGCCGATGACGGTTTCGTAGTGCAAGGGATGCTCCTTTTGGGCGTTAGTAGGTTGGGCACATTGATAGGCCCTGTATTATTGGCGTCCGCATTGTCACGACCTCGATAATAACCCTTTTTCTTTGATCAGCTCATTGGAAATCCCCGATTTTACTTGAATGCCTTTGTAACTCCAGTTCGTTAGAACCGTACGTGCTTTTTGGGGAATTACAATAGCATTCACTGCTTCTCCGTAGCCAGTGGAATTATACTCCCAGATCAAGACAACTATTCGATAGGGCAATTTTCCCGTTTTTGCTTGCCTCTCAGTCAGTGGCGCGACCGTAAAGGTCAGGGTCGAGCGATCGCCACGTACCGTCTTTAGGTCAAAGTTCAAGGGATTTTCAAAGTCGGGACTTTGGGAATCATTCCGAGCAAATTCAAATCCCTGTTCGATGCAAAATTCTGCCAAATCTTTTTCCCAGAGTTTGCTATTACCCTGTCTCTCTTGGGGATTTTCTATTTGAATGGTACGCTTGGCAAGCAAGTATTCGAGAATCAGGTTTTCTAACTTTTCCAATGGAATATCTGCACTATTGGGATGTAAGTACTTGAGAATGAGTTTGCCCAATTTTTTGAATGGAATCGCCATTATCATTCCTATCAATCCACGAGACCGTTTTTAGACAGTTCTGGACGGGCTTTGGTCCATCGGAACATGATTGCCTCATTCAGAGCGTTCTTGATTTCCTTTTGGAAACTGTGAATTTTATCGTATCTATATCCAAGCCCTCTTAAGAAGAGTTCGTCGAGTTGGTCAATGAGGTGATAGGCTTTTTCGTCTTTTCGGTCTTGAACATCCAAAATGAGATCCATGATGTTCAATAATTCTTCCCTTACGTTTGCGGGAAATGAAGCAAAATTGGGACACGGTAAATTGTTAAGGTGACCAACTTGGATTTTCAACATAAAACTACCATCAAATCGTGCGCGATGAAGTCCGCTACCCTCTAGCAATAAGTGGGCAATTCTACTGGAGAGAAACAGAAAGATAAGAATGTCGAGCTCGCGGTCGCCAGAGGGTTCAATAACTTGGAATTGATCGATTGCATAAATTCTAAACTTGTTCCAGAAGACGCCAATAGTTGTATCTACAATACATTGAACAGCAATGGCTGGAGGGTTGGGTAGCGAGAGTGTATACCACTCTGGATAATGGCCTTTAATAGATATTCGATTGGCCAAGAGTTCGGCTCTATTCCCGTATTCCTGAATGTACTTGAAAATGGGTTCGCTTTCGTTTACTCGACTGTATAAATTCAGTAATCTAAAGGGAGTGCGCCGAGGAATGATAAAACCGCGTAGGCCGCGTGAATTTTTTACTGCGGGGACCAAGTGTTTAGGGGAAACATTTGCGAAAAAATTCAGAAATGGTTCGCGATCTTCTCGCAGTAAAAAAAAGGCATTCCAGCCTGTTTTTACGCCCATTTTAGCTCGAGTATATTGAGACAACGTAGTAGTACAAAGAGAAATCAACTCTTTGCGGATTTGTGTTTGAAAGAAAAGCGTCTCGGTCCAGTTGTCGGAGAGCGCGAGTTCTCGCCGTTTTACAGGGCGGCCCTCAGTTGTGCTCAGAGGCTGCTGCCAATCAGCAAGATGATTAAAGAGAAGACTGTCGCCAGCAGGTTTGCCTCGATTTAAGGTCAAGATGACGGTATTAGCTTTCGCCTTCATTCCCGACTGGGTAAAGGGGTGAGTGTGTAGTGTGAATACATGGCGCAAATCGACCTCATTGGTCAAATGGCGTCGGATGGATTTTCCGTACTTGGTATCGAAGAAGTTCCGAGATGTAATATATGATAGGGTCCCTTCGGGATTGAGGATTTCGATGCCGCGCAATATAAAGAACGTGCTCAAATCCGACGTAGGTTTAAGCGGGTAGGTAGGATTAGCGGCATTCCAATGCTCGATGAATTCGCGTTTGCCGCGAATGTTATTCTGCTGGCTTAGAGGGACGAAAGGTGGGTTCCCCAGAGAAATATCAAATCCGTCAAACCGGCTTAGAAAAGACCGCACATCTGCTTGCTTTAGATCAGCAGATGAGTCATCAAATATGGAGAGTTGGCAACTAGAACTGGATGTCGAAAGAGGGACGAGGGCATCACCTACTGTTAGGTTGTTCATAGGTGCTAAGACGTGATTTAGCGTCGATGTGGATAACAGTGATTGCTCCAGTAGCCATAGACGTAATTTGGCTAAATCGAGAGCTTGGGACGCAACATCTATCCCATAGATGTTGCGCTCGAATATCCGTCTTATAATCGACGCCTTAGAACTGCCGTTTGTATGCAATAGGGAGGTAAACTGAAAAAAGTCCATGAGAACGTTCGCGGCTGCTACTAGGAAGGCTCCAGCTCCTACCGCCGGGTCAATTATCCGGACGGTTTTCAGCGAGTGCTCGATCCAAACGAGGACATCAGGGTGACGGTTCGCATAACTCCGGCGAGTTGCTTTATCAGTATATGAGAAAGCCTGTAAAAGCAGATCGGTAGTCTTGAATTCTCTGGTATATTTGTTCAGTAGCCAATTTTCAATGGCGTGGCGGGCGATATTATAACAAAGGTCGTCGGGCGTAAAATACGTCCCTGTATCCTTGCGATTGATGCCTCGTTCGTATAGATAACCTAAGACCCATGGCTCGATGTTAGGCAAATGGTTCCCATCAGGTGTTTTATCAGCAGTGAAAAGATGCCAATTGTATTTGGGAAAAACGCTATATATGAGTTGATGTAACCGCTCGCTATCAACTGTCGTCGTCGCAGCAAAGGGCAGTGCAAACACCGCTTTGTCCAGATAGGGAAGCCCTTGAAAAAGTGGATGCTCACTAAGCGTAGGAGTTCTGCAATCGAGAGGGACGGAGAGGATTTGATCGAATAATATCTTGACGAAGTCCTCGTAGAGGCTCTGCCCCTTTGCAAGCACCATTTGTGCAGCATTTTGAAGATAATTTTCTCTCTTTGTGCCCAAGTATCCATTTTCTTGTAAAAATTGTACGAATATCAGACGTGATACGAGAGCGACTTCCGCCTCATTCTGCTCTGCTCCCTGCACAATAAGCCCTGGCGCATGTTTTTTTAGATCGCCAAATAAAAGCAGTGAAGTATCCTGCGTTTCGTTTGCTTTCTGGGGCATTTTGCGTAGTGCGTCCACGATTCAGGCAAAGAGGACGTGCTGGCGGAGGAAAGCCTCGCAGGCTTGGTAGAAGGCCCGCACGGTCTCGGGTTTGCGCCAGCCGTGGCCCTCGCCTTCGTACAGATGATAGGCGTGCGGTATGTTGCGGCGGCGCAACGAGGCGACGATCTCCTCGGCTTGGGCCGGGGGCACGACTTGATCGTCGGTGCCCTGAAAGAGGGCGATTGGGTCGCGTAGCTGGTCGGCGGCATAGACCGGCGAGCGGTCGCGATAGATATTAGCTGCTTCGGGCAGAGGGCCGATCATGGAGTCGAGGTAGCGGGACTCAAATTTGTGGGTGTCTGCGGCGAGGGTGAAGAGGTTGGCCACGCCGTAGAGGCAGATGCCAGCGCGGAAAAAGCCGGGCCGCGTGGTGAGTGCCCGCAAAACCGTGTAGCCACCGGCGCTACCACCCATGATGACGAGGCGCTCCGGGTCGGCGAGGCCGTTGTCGGCGAGGTGCTGGGCACCGCTGATGGCGTCTGTCACGTCGAGGAGGCCCCACTGGGAGCGCAAGGCGGTCATGTAAGCGCGCCCATGGCCCGTGCTGCCCCGATAATCCACGTCGAGGACGGCCCAGCCGCGCGTGGCAAAGTATTGGTGGCTGCCTTCAAAACCGGTCTCTATCTGACCGGTGGGGCCGCCGTGGATGGCCACGATCAGCGGCGGCCGGTCGCGGCCGGTAAAGCGGCGGTTGGCCGGAGGATAGTATAGCCCGTGGACTTGCGTGGCGTCCTCGCTGGCCCAAGAAATCGGCTTGGGCGTGGACAGATCGGCTGGGGCAAGCGACTCACTGGCGGAGCGGGCGCGGACTGCTACTTGAGTGGCAGTACCAGCGACGATGCGGGCGGGGATCGCGCTGGCTGCGGCAATGCAGGCCAAGCCCTTGCCGCGCGGGGCCGCGGCGAGCTGTTCGATGTGGGTGTAGGCGGCCAGCGCCTCGACCTTGGCGACTGCTCCACTGGCGAAGTCGAGCGCGTATGCTAAGCGCTGGGAGTTTTCGCTGCGCACGAAATACAAGGTGCGGCTATCCGCGGCCCACGAAAACGCCCGCATGCCCTGCGCCCAAGCGGGCGTGGCGACGTCGTTGGCGTCCTCGTACAGGCAACGCGTGTCCCCGTTGGCGAGATCGCGGCACCAGAGGTTGCTGTAGCCGCGCTCGTCCGAGGCATAGACCAGATAGCGGCCGTCGGGTGAAAAGCAAGGCTGGGCAATGGCGGTGTCTGCGTCGCCGGCGAGTACCTCGGTTGTGCGCAGGCTGGGCAGCCCGTGCTTCGACGGCTCGGCTGAGCTCGCCGAACGCCTGAGCTCAGCCGAAAGGCGGCTGCGCGCAAGCTGGCCCAGCACTAGGCGGGTACCGTCCCAAGGCATCTGCGGATGATCCCACTCGATCCAGGCCAAGCGGTCGCCTCTGGGATGCCAGGCTGGCTGCATGTAGAAGTCGGCCCCTTCCGCGAGGATTTGCGGCCAAGAGCATCCGGCGACATCGACGATGGCTAATGTGTCGCGGTCCTCGTACGTGTGGACGTATGCGAGATGACGCCCTGTTGGCGCAGGCGCAGGAGACGCGGCGTGGCCAAACTCGGGAGTGATCGGCTGGGCTGGGCCGCCGGCTAGTGGCTGGCGGTAGAGGCGGCCGCCGTGCTCGGCGAAGTACGCGTGGCAGCGGGATACAGCAAAGTCGCCGCCGCCGTAGCCGACTTGGGCGCGCACCGAGAGCGCGGTGTTGAGATCGCGCGGAGCAGCGCCCGGCTCCTGGCAGACGAGCACGCCCTTTGGCCCACGTCCCTCCAGCCAGACGAGGGTGCGGCCGTCGGCATCCCACACCACATCGCGGAGGCGCGTGGAGCTGGCCAACTCGTCGGGCGAGAGGGGGCTGGGCCACAGGCCGAAGGGGCGGATTTCCACTCAGTTTTGCTCCATTAACTCGATCTTGACGTTGTCTGGGCCGTTGATGAAGACGATGCGGTTGCCGTCGTCGAGCGTTACTGGTCCCATCCAGATCTCGACGCCGTGCTCGGCGATGTCGGCGAGGGTTTGATCGAAATCGTCGGAGACGAGGGCGATGTGGTCGTAGCCTTGGTAGCGCCCCAATTCCATGGGGGCAAATTCGCGGTCCGTGACCGTGATTTGCACCGCGCCGATGTGGACTGGAATCCAAGTCGCACCACCGCGCTCAAAGGGCGGGTCGCTGGTAGCGCCGAAGAGCTTTTTGTACCAGTCAACCGCGGCGTGGACGTCGACGGCCTCGTGGTGGACGTGGTTGAGGGTATAGTTGGGCATGAGAAATCCTTTCTTTATGAGCGCCCGAAAGTTCGCAAAAAGGGCGCTACTGTCAAGGGAGGTCTAGGGTGGCGGCAATGCCTTTGAGGTAGTGCAGGCTGCCGGCGGCGATGGTGCGCGGATCTGGGCTAAAATCGAACACTTCTACGGAGACGTAACGCCGATAATCCAACTCCTTGAGCGTCCGCATGACGCTGGCGAAGTCGGTATTGCCAAAGCCGGGGCCGCGCTTGTTGGCGTCGTTGACGTGGACGTGGTAGAGGTGCTCGCCGGAGTCGCGCAAAAGCTGGGGGACGGGAATTTCTTCGGTCGAGCCGGAGCACACATCGACCATGGTTTGGAAGTGCGGGTGGTCGATTTCGGCGATCATTTTGCGTGCTTGGGCACAGGTGGTGATGATGTTTGTCTGCTCCTTGCTCAACGCCTCGATGCAGAGATAGACGCCGTGCTGTTGGGCTAACTCTAAGCTGGCTTCAAACGCTCCGCGCATGCGGTTCCAGCACTCTTGGTAATCCCATCCTTCCTGCACGTTGCGCTGCATGGGCGAGCCGATGATCATCACTTGGCCGCCGAGGTCGCCGCAAAATTGGACTAGCTCTTTGAAGTACGCGCAGGTGCGCTGGTAGATGGCCGGGTCGGGGTGGGTGATGTACAGCCCGTCGGGACTGGCCAAGAGCCAGTGCAGGCCGGCGATTTCCACGCCGGCGCGTTCGGCGGCAGCGCGGATTTGGGCGCGGCGCGACGCGGGGATGTCTGCGACGCTGTCGGCGAGGGTAAAGGGGGCGATTTCGACGGCGGCATAGCCGAGGTCGGCGGCGTAGGAGAAGACCTCTTCGATGGGCCAGTCGGTGAAGTACTCGTTGCAGGTGGTGAGTTTCATGAGGGGTGCTCCTTATGGGGTTGGGTTTAGAATTTATGGGGTTAATTCTCGTTTTCTGTCAGCATTGCTGCTATGTCTTCCGGCAATGTAATCCCGGTTGTCTGCTCAAAATTTGCGACGCTTTCGGTGTATTGCCGGAACGAAGCGACGATGTCAAGCCCCATATTTTTGGCGGCGGTCAGATCTGACGTGGCGTCTTGCCATTTTCTCAGGTGTAACCAAGTAAGGGCGCGCATCATATAGGCTTCGGTGTAGTCTTCCTTTAGTTCAATTGCTTTGGTCAAATCTTGTAT
>VXOR01000044.1:0-59473 GCA_009840005.1 Gemmatimonadota bacterium | reverse complement strand
TTCGGCGTAGTCTTCCTTTAGTTCAATCGCTCTGGTCAAATCTTGTATAGCTTGGTCATACTCGCCTTTGCGATCATAAGCAAGGCCGCGAGCGTAATAGGCTTCGGCGTAATCTTCTTTTAGTTCAATCGCCTTGGTCAAATCTTGGATGGACTCCGAATACTGCCCCCGCTGTTGTGCCTTGACCCCACTGTAGAAATATTCCTCAGCATCAAGGGTAAGATAGAGAGCATCAGCACGCTGGATGTTGGAAAATCCGACAAAATCCGGGAAGAGGGATTCTTCACAGATATCGTGTAGTGCTTCTAGTTCTTTTAGTATCTGTTCCTTGCTTGCTGATTCAATGATTATCTCTTCCGCGCCTAGTTCTCCTGAGGAAGGAAGGCCGAAGAGAAATAGAGAGTGCTGTGCTGGTATGCGCTCGTTCAAGTGTGCCGGTATCCAGTACCAGAATTTTGGGGATGCTACTAAAATTCCCGATATCGGATAATCGGGTTCACGGGTTTTGATTTTGAATTTGAGGATTTTGCTTATTGAATTGTCCTTTATATCCGTGTGCGTTATTTCCCAAAAGGTTCTCTGATCAGCTATGTTGACGACAAACACTTTTCCATCCGCATCATCTGATTTTTGACAGGCAAACCACAGGGCGACGAGAGCATTGCGCGTGAAGTCAGTGAGGCAGGTTGCAGCCCCGTTATGCTGGAGATCGGCGAGTAGCTCTAGATCGTCTAATTGCTTTTGCTCCCGCTTGTCGTAATTCTTCCGCCTGCATTTTTCTATGAGGTCTTCATTATACTCAAGGAATAACGAATCAGTTATTTCTTTTTGGCTTGGGAGACTCACCTTCAGACGGCGCTCCGCTGAGGACTCCGAAAGCCACTCCTCGTTTTTTTGGCCTCGAAAGGCCAAAGTAGAGTTGGGCCATTTAGCTTTTATATCTGAGACTTCCTTCAGATATTCTACAATGTCTTTAACTCGCCGATTTTTGCTCATTTTTGATTGTCTCGTTACGTTTCAACGGCGTATTAACCGTCATCCTCCGTATCAAATAGTCCACCCTTGACTGTCTGTGCCTTCGGCGGCTTACGCATTTCGGCTGGGACGGGCGGCATTTCGTTGGCTTGGAAGCAGTCGCTCTCGATGACGGCTTTGAGCAGCTTCTTCTGTTCGGGATAGCACTTTACCGTTTCTTCCAGAACCCAGAGCAGTTCGAGTAGCTCCGTGGTGAACTGGCTGGTCCAGCCTACAGGACGGATGTTGTCGAGGGGTGAGGATTTCTTGCCGGCCCCTTTCTTCATGCGGTACTTGAGCCAAGACTGTACGACCTTGAGGCCGGAGACTTCAAACTCGTACACTTCGGGGGCGACGGGTGCGAAGACGCCTCCGCTGATACGAAGCGTCTGGGTGGAGTCGTTATAAATGAGTTCCTCGGCATGGCCGGGGATGGCCTCGACACATTTGGCCGCACCGAGCGGAACACGGCCGGGTGTCTGTTGCGTAGGGACGAAACGCTCGCCGTAGGTATGGAGCCATAGCAGCCGCACCCCTGTCTCACGAACCTTCTCAAACAGTGCCACATCCTTTGTGATGGGTACGCACAGTTGGCGTGTTCCCAACTCTTTCTCAAATCGCGTAGTGAAGGCTGGTTGCGCCAGCACTCCGTAGAGGTAGGCGAGGAAATTTTCAGGTGTGACCTTACGCTTGTACTCCGTACCGAGAAGTTTGAGCAGGTCGGGGGTAATGTTCGCCTGTGAGGCGTCGGCGGTACGGTAGAGGGGGATAATCGCTTTAGCACCATAAGATCCCCGAAAATGGTCAAGATCAGGAAGATGTGCGGAGGAAGTTAGTGCAGGCCCTACTCCCAAAGCTTGAGAGAACAAGCTCGTCAAATATACCTGCCGCTCTCCGTAGACGCGCCATAGATCAGGACGCGGGCGGGACATCAAGCGACTGTCCGCGATGATGTAATGGCGGTCAAAAGAGCGATACGCGTATCTTCGGACTTCGGGAAGGGAAGTGTTATTCGGTAGTTTGGAAATCGGCGTCGAGTCGCTCCGATCTGTTAGGGCGATGCGATACGTCCCATTGACAGTACGATCACCTGTCTCGCGGAACGCCTCGGCGCGATCCTCGGCACTTAACAATCCGCGCCAGCGCCGTTCCAGCGTTTCCGCATCCGGTGCAATCGGCCATGTCCGCTTTAATTGCGTTCCCGAGTGCTGCCACGGCATGAGATCGGTGAGCAACGGCCAAGCGAAGTAATCTCCTTTACCTGCTGGGCGAAACGGAGCCTGCCAATCGTCCGGGCAATCCTGCCATTTCACTTTCGCAAAGCCGTCGATAGCGTCAAGCGTGGCGAGCTTCTCTGCGCTCGTTCCCTCGACCCGGGCATAGCGGATTTTCGCGGGCTTATCTGTCTCCGCCTCCCCCGCACGAAACGCCACGGCAATAGCCACTGGCGTCTGAATCGCAAAGACATTGCTATCTTGGCGCGTGCCGCGTCCCTCGCCGCCGAGGTCGAGGATCCAAACCTCGTCGCACTGCCGACGGATATGTTCGCGCATCCCCGAGAAAGCGTCGCCATCGAGATAGCTCGACGCACTGATGAAGCTGACGATGCCGGGGCCTTCGGCGGTGCTTTGCTCAAAGACCTTCCACAGCGCCCAGCGCCAGAAATAGACGTAAAGGTTGTAGAGATTCTTGACGTGGCCGCCATGGCCGGCAGCGAGGGCGGGGTCGAGGAAATCCTTTAGAATGGCGAGTCGTTGTCTTCTTTCAAGCCTAGCCTCAGCAGTTTTGAGCTCTCTATCTCTGCCCCTTTTATCCGTAACTACATTGCTAGGCAAAGGGTCGCCGAATCGAATCCATCCGCCATACTGAGAAAGATTAGTCTCGCTTTCTGTATCCACTGCATCGTGTCGGTCATAGGGTGGGTTGCCTAGGCAGACGATGACTGGAACCTCGCTTTTGACTTTGAGTGCCCTTCTGTGTTGCTCGGCAATGGGCCGCAGAATGAACGGCATCCGCGGAGGCTCAGCATGGGGACTTTCGAGGGTGTCGGTCAGATAGATATGCGTACCTTCGGCGGCCAGCGTTGCTTCGTTATCACGTAACGCACGGCTGACACGTAGTTCGCTCACCGCATAAGGGCCGACCAGCAGTTCAAAGCCGTACAGGTTTTTAGCTAGTGTGGTGGCTTGACCGGGAATAGCACCCTTGCCCTGTTCCTTTTTGATCCGGCCAAGCGCGTGTTCAATGACGCCGAGCAAATAGGTGCCCGTTCCCACAGCGGGGTCGAGCGTAACGACGCCGGGGTCGGCGAAACCCAGCGGCTTGCCAAGACGGTTGACGAGCAAGTCGTCAATCAGGCGCACTTGGGCGCGGACGACCTCCACCGGGGTGTAGTAAGCCCCGGCTTTCTCGCGCAGGCCGGGATCGTAGGCGGCGAGAAAATCTTCGTAGAAGTAGAGCCAGGGATCCTCGGGACCAATGAGGGAGGCTGACGGTACGACCGCGATTACGCGCAGGAGCAAATCGAGGGAAGCGACTATATCGGCACGGGCGTCGGAATCCGTCAGTACTTGCAGCGCCCTCGACAGCAGGTTGTGCTGTACGGCGAGGGAGGCCTCGGCGCTATCGAGGGTAAGCGGATCAGCTCCTTCGCTACGGCCTAACAGCAAGGCAAAGGTTACAGTCTGGGCGTACGCGTCGGCGAATTGCCCGTCTGAGGCATCTGGGAAGAGGAGTTGCCGCCAGTCCTGTGCAAGCTGAACGAGGGGCGATTCCGGGTCTTTGAGCGCGTCTATCACGTCATCGCGCAACATGCGGCACAGCGGTGCCAGCAGCGCGGCAAAGCGATTGAGATCAATTTTGCCATTGCGGTTGACAGGGATGCTAGGATTCCACGAGAGGAAATCGCGCAATAGGTCTTCGATGGAGTCAGCGTCTTGAGGCACGGCGGCCTCTCTCCCGTCGCTGGCGACATCGCCGGAGAGACGGCAACTTCGCACTTGTTTGCCATCTCGGTAAAGCACCCACTCGTTGCCGTCGGTATAAAGAATATTGGGAATAGCCGAGAACCGCTTGAACTGATCGCGGTTATGGCCCCTGAAACGGGTGGCTGTTGCGCCGACGCCGGGAGCCTTGAGTTCGACGTAGCCTGCGAGTAGCTGATTAAGATGAACGGCGTAATCCGGGCGACCGAGACGGTCGGGTAGGGGAGTCTCGCCGGTACAGACGACATTCCAGCCGAAAGCATGGCCCACCTCGTCCATAAAAGTCTCGAAGGGGCCGCGCAGTTGGTCTTCGGGTGCGCCAAGAACAACTTGCGTCATCTTCGCGGTCACCGAGGCGGCGAAGTCTTGCAGGGCTGAACGGATTGCTATTTCTGTGTTCGGATTTTTCATTTGCGTGCGTCGAGCGAGAATATATGGGAATAAGCTAAGATACGCTCGTCGGCGGTCATAAAGGTCAGGTCATGTACGACGGCGGTAGCGACTAGCATTCGGTCGGCAGGGTCACGGTGAAATTCTCCAGGCAGATTATAGGCCGCGATGGCGATCTCGTGGGTGAGGGGAATGGTTTCGGCGAGCAGTGCATCGAGCGATTCGGATATCCAGGTCTCAAGTCGGCCTGCTAGGGTCAGCCGGCCTCCCCACACTAAGCGTGCGATTTCCAGCGATGATGCTGTTGAGACTAGAAGTGCATTGGCCTCGTCGGCGACGGTATTCCGTGCGTCTGGACCGAGCTCTTCCGGCGATTCCTGTGACCAGATCCATACATGCGTGTCGAGTAGGATCCTCACGAATTCATCTCCCACTCATCCCCGAAATCAGTATGAACGATGTCGCCGTGGATGGTCATCTGGCCGCGCAGCTTGCCTAGCTCTCTGTTCGAGCGGCTTTCTTCGCGGTATGGGTTGACCGTGGCTATGGGCCGTTTGTTCAAGGTCACGAGGAGCGGTTCCCCCGTCTGTTGCACCTTCTTCAATTCGTCGATGCACTTCGCCTTAAATTCGGAAATACCTATTTCTTTCATCGCAATCCTCCAAGTCTCAAATAAAATAACGGACTGGGTAAGATGTAGCGCAAAGAAAACAGAATAGGGAATAAAGGATACACTATCCACTGCTCCCGCCACTGATCCACCTCATGGCACAGTTGTTGCAAGCGTCCAGACAAAGGAGGAAGGACTATGTGGCGACTGTTGGTGTTGGTATTGGTCGGCCCGGTGTGGGCCGAGGGGGATTTGGGTGAAGAGGACGCGGGCTATTTGGAGCGGCGGTTGGACGACTTGGGAGGGCTGGACGCGGCGGCTGTGCGATGGCGGGTGCGCGGGGCCGAAGCGGCTCGGGAGCGGTGGCAGTTGTATCAGCGGGTGGAGGTCGCGCCAGTCAGTGGGCAGGTATTTTTTGGCTTGGCCGAGCGCGATCCTGGCGAGTCCGGGTGGAGCGATTTTAGGACGTTTTACTACGCAGTGCAGAGGCGGCGGTCCGAATGGATCGTCGGCGATCTGCGGCCCGGCACGGGTGCGGGCTTGGTATTTGGGCGCAACCGACGCGGGAGTATTGCACCGAGGATGTCAGCAGGCGACAGTCGGCGCTTGGGGTATCGCTCTAGCGGGGAGAATCACGCCCTACGCGGTATGGCGTGGCGCTACGAGGGGCGGGCGTGGAGTGGAATGCTGCTTGGGGGTTGGGCGCACCGGGATGGGCGCTTGGACGAACAGGGGCAGGTGCGGTCGCTGCCCGAGAGCGGCTATCACGTGACTGCGACCGAGGTGGCTGGCCGCGACCTGCTGGGCGTCCGCGCTGGCGGTGGCCGACTGCACTGGCGCGGCGAGCATTGGCAGTGGGGCACGACCCTGCTGGCCTTGGACTTTTCTCACCGTCTCGACTTGCGGCGGAATGGACGGACGCCTTGGGGGTTTGTCGGCGACGGGCAGCGCATGGGGGCGGTGGATATGCGCGTGGATTGGGAGCGGGGACGTGCGGCGTTGGAGGTGGCTGGCGATGGGGTGGGGCACTGGGGGATGGTTGGGGAACTGCGAGGGCGGTATGGGGGTCTGCGGCTGCGGACGCTGGGCCGCTACTACGCGCCGGGATTCCACAGCTTCTTTGGCGCGGCTCCAGGGACTTCGGCCATACAGAACGAACAGGGTGGCGTCGCGGAAGTCAGCGGGCGCGGCTGGCGCGGCTATGTGGATGTGTATCGCCGGCCGGTGCGCTCTTACTTCATACCGGTGCCAGCCACCTATGCTACTTGGGGCGGCGAGTTGCGGCGGCGGTTGGGCCGCCATTGGGCGATGCGCGGGCAGTGGCAGAGACGCCTGCGGCCGCGCTGGGCGGACGAGCAGTTGGTGCAAGAGCGCAGCCACAAATGGCGTTTGGACTTGGACCAAGAGAATTGGCGCTGGCGCGGCGAATTGGTGCGCTGGCACCGCGCTGCTCGCGCCGAGTGGGGTCTGTTGGGCAGCGTGCGGTTTAAGACGCGCTGGCTGACCTTGCACGTGAGCCGCTTCCGCACGGATTCGTATTGGACGCGGATTTATGAATACGAGGTGGGTCTGCCTGGGGCCGTGAGCATTCGCCCGCTCTACGGCACGGGCTGGCGCGGGTATGCGCTGGTCTCGGTCACTTGGCGGGGATGGGTGCTGAGCGGGCGCTACCGGATGCAGCGCGACCAGCGGATTAGGCACTACGGCGGAATACAGATTGACTGGACGAGAGGTGATATTGACAAGCCATAGCGGCGCAGATAATTTGCAATATGCCCCCATAGAACGTCTTTTATCTTTTTAAACCATCGACATTTTCAGGAGTTAAAGCATCCGTATGAACGGCCCAAACTCGTACAAAGATTTCACTGCTCGCCTGAAACTGTTAAGCAGTAAACATCCAGATTTAATCACAACCACGCTCAGCAACGTCTTCACCATGCGTCTTATTGGGAACAAAACGCACGGCGACTTGGCAGAGATAGCAATCTCCGAATTCATCAATCAATACATGTACGACTTTCGCTCCATTCACGTCGGCAAAGACCTTTATCGGGCAAAATCAAAAGAGGAAGATATTAAAGTCATCAACGAAATTACTAAAACTGAGTTTCCGGTCAGCCTTAAAGCTTACGGGGATGGCCCTCTTCAACTTTCCACCGACAAGAACTTCCGCATGTTTCCGCGGTTAGAAAAGGAGGGGTCTGAAGTAAAGGGGACAATGGCGGTGCAAAAAGTTTTGCAAGATCCTGCATTTGTTGAGTTTCGCAATATAAACGTGCTGCCGCTTATCTACGACGAAGAGCACCAACGTTGTAACATACTCGTGTTCGACTACAACCGTGCGATGAGTGAAGCGGCTCGCATTACGAAAGAGGTAGGAGGAAAAGGCAGAAAGCATCCTGTATACCGCTTTTACAATATAGCTGGGGACTATATCTGCGAGGTGCGCTATGGCGATGCCGTAGCAAATGCGCTGCAACGCGGCCTATGGACTCACACCAAGAATGGACTGAGCTATTTCGAGAGCATCACTGGAGGGTGGATCGACTATTCACACAACCCGTTACTTGTCAAGCTGTTTTCTCATGCGCTAGTATCGTCGTCGGCTGGCCACACAGCGGCCTTGGCAGAGATCAAAGAAGATATTGCGCGATTGCGGCGCGGATCGGGGATAGCAACGTGACTCAACTGCCGCTCTTTGGCGATATCGTCGTAGATGTTCCTCCCACGCAGGGCATCAAATATGCTGGATCGAAGCTAAAACTGCTTCCACATATTTTGCAGATGATCGAAAAAGTGGGGGCCAAGACCGTTTTGGATGGGTTCTCTGGCACGACGCGCGTATCGCAGGCCCTCGCTCGGCGTGGCTATACGGTCGTCTGCAACGACGTTGCCGCGTGGTCCAAGGTGTTTGGTACGTGCTATTTGCTCAACAAAAAGAAGCGAGAAGAGTACCAAACACTCATCGATCACCTCAACGCCGTGCGGCCGATGGATGGGTGGTTTACGCAGCACTATGGAGGAAGGCCCAACGACGGCTGTGCCATCCAGCGCGATGGCCGCAAGAAGCCTTGGCAAATACACAATACCCGCAAGCTCGATGCCATTCGGCAGGAGATCGAAGTGCTCGCGCTCGATCCCGTCTCTAAAGCCGTGGTGCTGACGAGCCTGATGTTGGCACTAGATCGCGTCGACAGTAGCTTGGGGCACTTTGCCGCGTACCTCAAAGACTGGTCGCCTCGCTCCTATGGGGACCTCGTGCTCGACATCCCCCACGTCGTCCCGTCGTCCTTGCCACACCAAGTGTTCCAACGCGACATCTTGGACTTGGTGCCTCATGTCGCGGTTGATCTGGCGTACTTCGATCCCCCGTATGGGTCGAATAACGAGAAAATGCCGCCATCGCGTGTGCGCTATGCCGCTTATTACCATGTGTGGACGAGCGTTGTGCTCTTTGATAAACCCGACCTTTTCGGCAAGGCCAATCGCCGCTGCGATACAGCGGATTCAGTAGCTGCATCTGCCTTTGAGGAGTTTCGCCGCAGTGCGCGAGGCCGCTTCATAGCCGTTGAGGCCATTGAGCAACTTATTGAGACCACGCCAGCGCGCTGGACGATCCTGTCCTATAGTTCGGGCGGTCGGGCAACGGCCCAAGAATTGGACGACGTCCTGAGAAGGCACGGCAGACTTTTAGACGTGGTCGAGGTCGAATACAAAAAGAACGTCATGGCGGGTATGAAGTGGACGCATGAATGGACGCGAGATGCTGGCGAGGCCAATCGCGAGTTCTTGTTTTTGCTCGAAAAGCGGGCCGCTTAATCCACCCCACCTGAGCTTGATGCTTAAATCCGCTGCCAAAAACGCGCTCGTCGCCGCTTGGATCGCGGCCGCAGAAGTAAGCGCGGCCCCTCTGCAAGACGTCGTCGCTCAAACCGGGCACATCCACGCCCTGACCATCTTCGCGCATTTTGCCGATGAGGGCGGCTTGGGCCGCGAGGTGCCGTCTTTTGCGACGGGGATTTTTGCCGACCAGCCGGGCAGCCTGACCCACTTCTACCGAGAGATGTCGCGCGGGCAGTTTGAACTCACCGGCGAGGTGTTGCCCCGCTGGTATGCATCCCGCAGCAATGCCGCGGTGTACGCAGACGCGGAGGGCGGTTATGGTCGCTTTGCCCGCGAGATCATCGAGGCCGTTGATGCCGACGTGGACTTTAGCCGCTACGACAACGACGGCCCCGACGGGGTGCCTAACTCTGGCGACGACGATGGATACGTGGATTATATTTTTATCGTCTCGGCCTCGGCCCCAACGGGATTTATCGTCGAAGAGGCCACGGGCGTTGCTCGGCTCGGGTTGGACAATGATTTTGTGAGCCAAGACCGCGCCCTCCGCGGCGGTTTCATCCGGGTCGCCTCGAAGAAAGGGGCCGTCCAGCGCGGACGATCTTTTGTCGAGGCCGTAGGCAGCATGGCCCACGAATTTGGGCATTTTCTAGGCCTACCCGACCTGTACGACCGCGATTATGGGTCTGAGCCGGAAGACGACTCGGGCGGCATTGGCTATTGGGGCTTGATGGGGCACGGCAATCGCGGCTGGGGCGAGGTAGATGGACCCAATCCCTTCTGCTCGTGGAGCTTGGGGCAACTCGGCTGGCTGGGGGTAAATAACCAACAACTCAACGTGCTGGGCGAGGACCAAGACGATGTGGTTTTTGCCGATGTCAACGCGGGTGGCGATGTGTATTTGCTGCCCGCGTCTGCGCCTGCTGAGCACTTTTTTCTCGTGGAGTTCCGCAGCCGCCAGCACAGCTATTACGAGCGCAATCTGCCCGGCGAGGGCTTGCTGATCTGGCGCATAAATCCCAGTCGCTACAACAATAATATGGAAGCCATCAAACGAGTGGACTTAGTGTGTGCCGATGGGCTTTTTAGCGATGCGGGCTTCCCCTTGGGCCGCAAGCCGTCCCCGTTTAACGGCCGCGACAATCTCGACTTTTGGGCGCATGACGTGCGCTATCGCACGGACTTTGGCGGCAACCTTGGAGACGCCACCGATGTGTTTGACGGCGAGCAATTTACCGACTTCTGGGCCGCGTCCAATCCGGCATCGACGACGGGGATTAGCGTGACTAATATCCGCCGCGCGGGCGATCAGATGGTAGCCGATCTCAAGCTGCAAGACCGCCGTCGCGCTGGCCCGATTGCCGACATGGAAATCTGGCGCGACCGCATTGAGATGGTCGGCGACGTGACCGTTCTGCCTGGAGGGCATCTCGATGTCCGCGCTGGGGCGCAGGTGCAGGTGGGGCCGGACGCGCTGGCTGCGGGTGCGGATACGGCGCGCGCGGAGTTGATAGTGTACGGCGATCTCTTTATCGGCATTTCGGGGCAGGGGCAAACCGCCTTCCACTCGGCGGCAGCCGACCCGCAGCCCGGAGATTGGCACGGCATCGTGCTGCACCAAACGGCCACGGCCTATTTGCGCAGCGTCCTCATCGACCATGCCCACTATGGCCTATTGGCCGAGGAAATCGACCACGCCACTACCTTGGAAGAGGTGACCATTCGCCACGCCAGTGCCGACGGCATTCGCTTAGAAAAGGTCGAGGAGGAGATTCTCTTAGATCGCGTGCACGTCGAGGAAGCAGGTGGAGTGGGCATTTGGATCGCTGGCCCAGGCTTGACGCGGATAAACCGAGCTGAGCTGCACGACAATGGCCGCGCTGGCCTCTGGCGCGAGGGTGGATTTTTGTCGTTGCTCGATACTCGTTTCAACACCAACGGCTCGGCTGCGCCCGAGGAAGCCAACTTGGTTTTGGGGCGGGGGACCAGCGGCAAGGTGGCGGGCAATTCGTTTACCGGTGGGATTGGGATTTACTGCGTGGAGACGCGAGAAGTCGAAATTGAGGGCAACGAGCTGTACAATCACGAAGTCGGCCTTTGGACTAGAAGCGCGCGCCCGCGCATTGTGCGCAATCAATTCTTCCGCAATGCGTTGGCCATGCGGATGGAGGGGAGCGTGGTGCCGGCGCGGCTGGTCTTGAACGGCGTCCAAGAGGGTGAGCAACTGCTCGACAACCAAACTGATCAACCGTTGCAGGCGATTAACAATTGGTGGGGGAACGAGGACGAGAGTTGGATCGCGGCCCGGATCAGCGGCGATGTCAACTGGCAGCCCTTCCTCAACTTCGACCCGCGCACGCCGTTGGATTTTGCTTTAGGGCAGAATTACCCCAACCCGTTCAATGAGGGTACGCAGATTGACTATCAGATCGGGATCAACGACCCCATTGTTGCCGGCCAGACCATGGTCGAGCTGGAAGTCCGCACCTTGACCGGCGGTTTGGTGCGGCACTTAGTCGAGGGTCTGGCGGCTCCGGGGTTGTACAGCGCTTCTTGGGATGGCCGCGACGAGCGGGGCGAGCGCGTGGCCAGCGGCATGTATTACTATATATTGCGCATCGGGCCGATCTCTCGCGCTAATAAGATGGTTTTTATCAAATGAAAATCGAGGCGGATTATCTCGTTTTAGGCAGCGGTATTGCCGGTTTGTTCTTTGCCCTCAAGGCTGCTCAGCACGGGTCCGTGGCCGTGGTGACCAAGCACGAGCGGCGCGAGTCCAACACGCAGTACGCGCAAGGGGGTATTGCCGCAGCTATGGATGCGGCTGATTCAGTAGCTAGTCACGCGCAGGACACGATCGCGGCGGGCGCTGGCCTGTGCGACCGTGCGGTTGTCGAAGGGGTAGTGGCCGAAGGGCCGGACGTGGTGGGCGAGCTGCTGGCGATTGGAGCGAAGTTCAACGAAGTGCAGCCTGGGGTGTTGGCGTTGGGGCGCGAGGGTGGGCACGCGCATGCGCGGGTGGTACACGCGGACGATATGACCGGCCGCGAGGTGACACACGCCTTGGTCGCGGCCGTGCAAGCGCTGCCGCAGGTGACCTTGTACGATCACCATTTGGCTATAGACCTGATCGTAGATGAGCAACGGCGTTGCCACGGGGCTTGGGTATTGGACTCGCAGCAAGCCGTGCCCATCGCCGCGGTGGCACCGGTTACGCTGCTGGCCACGGGCGGCTGCGGGCAGGTCTTTTTGCACACGACCAATCCGCGCGTGGCTTCCGGCGATGGGGTCGCCATGGCTTGGCGGGCCGGAGCGAGGGTGAGCAACATGGAGTTTATGCAGTTCCACCCGACCATGCTCTACGATCCGGGGCAGCCCTCGTTCCTGATTACCGAGGCTTTGCGCGGCTTTGGTGCCGTGCTGATCGATGAGCGCGGCGCGGCGTTTACCGACCCGTTGCAGACGCGCGATGTAGTGTCGCGGGCCATTGTTGCGCAGATGCAGAAAAGTGGTGCCGAGTGCGTCTATTTGGACGTTACCGGCCAAGATGCGGACCAGACCCGCTGCCGCTTTCCCAACATTTATCGGCATTGTTTGGGAATGGGCGTGGACATGACTGCGACGCCGATCCCGGTGGTGCCGGCGGCCCACTATAGCTGCGGTGGGGTGTGGACGGACGCGCATGGTCAGACGGATATTGCGGGGCTATACGCGGCTGGCGAGGTGGCGATGAGCGGGTTTCAGGGGGCCAATCGGCTGGCGAGTAATTCGCTGTTGGAAGGGTTGGTTTTTGCGCGGCGCGCTGTCGCGCACGCTAGGACAGTCGCGCCCGTGGCTGTGGGGCGGTTCGAGATGGAGCAGGTGGGCGATGCTGTTGTGCCTGCTGCGCTGGAGAAGCGGCGGGAGTTGTTGCGGCGCTTGATGTGGGACGAAGTAGGGATCGTGCGTAGCGACTGCGGCTTGCAGCGGGCTTGTGAAGAGACGGAGGGGATGGCGCGAGAAATTGAAGCGTTGTACAGCGGGCATCGGCTCGACGCCGAGCTTGTGCAGCTACGCAGCTTGGCGACCGTGGCTCAGCTCATTGCCCGCTCGGCGCGGCAGCGCTTGGAAAGCCGCGGCGTCCACTACAACTGCGACCATCCCGAGCGCGACGATGCTCGCTGGCAGCAGCCGACGCTGCTGGTGAAAGACCGGGCAGCGGCGTCAAAAATACACTAGCGCCGCCACCTCCGTTTGGAAGGTCTTGAGGGACCACTCCCACTCGCGGTTAGAGCGGAATTCTTCGTAGAGATAGCTCAGGTCCAGTCCGGTCTGGCCGCTCAAGCTGATGCGTTGAAAGGGGAACCAGTCGACTCCCAGACCTAGCGCTATCCCCAGATCGCTATTGCTGTTGGTGCTTTGTGTCATCCTCGAACCGGTTTCCTCTTGGCGATCCCAAACGGAAAAGTCCGCGTGGACTTGATAAAAAACAAAAGGGGCAACTCGGTCGTGCATGGGACGGTATTGCTTGACGGTAGGACGCAGTTGCAGCCTTAGAGAACGATACTGTGATTGGGAGTCGTTCCGGTCGAGGTTTTCGAGGTCGTCGTAGGTATGATCGCTGTAGTACCACGAAAAACCCATTTCCAAGCCAAGGGCCGTGACGGGAGAGTGTACTTTCCACAGACTGAGGTCGAGTCCGCTACTCGAAGGCAGGGCCACGCCCAACGCCCAGTTGCCTCGGTCGGCCAATGGATCTTGGTCCGCGGCGGCGGTGCTTATCAAAAGGACGGTACCGATCAGCGGGAAAACAAGCATGGCTTTCTCCACGAAAGAAGTCGGATTTTCTCAGCGTAGAAATCTCTGACTAACTGCCGGTTGGTCTTGGGGTATTCGGTACTGGAGCCACCCATAAAAAGGCGGGATTATCCTTGAAGGAGTAGTCCTGATTTTTGTACAAGGTTATTCGGCCATCGACAATACAGACCTCTGAGAAGGCGGGGTTCGGCTGAAACCCATCAATGGCTTGTCCATCGTCGCGGCACAGTATCGCTGGCTCAGACGGCCGCACGAAAATGTATATCCATTGATCAGGATCATATCTATGACCATAGTCAGTGGCTTCGTTAATTGGTGCAAGATAGATTTTATCTACGGCACTCGCCGGCCAACTTACGAGACTTCGAATAACTCCACCTTCCTCGAACCGCAAAGAAGTATCACTAGTGAGACGTATTCCGGTCGTCACGAGGAATTCTGATCGTCGGTAAGGTTCTTCCACTATGGGAATGATCCTTAGAGAGACGGGATTATCCTTGAAAGAGTAGTCTTGCTTTTTGCGCAAGGTTATTTGGCCATCGACAATACAGACTTCTGCGAAGGCGGGGTTCGGCTGAAACCCATCAATGGTTTGTCCATCGTCGCGGCACAGCATCGCTGATTCGGCATCGGATGACCGCACAAAAATGTATATCCTGTAATCGGGATCGTCTGTACCATAACCGGTAGTCTCGTTAAGTGGCAAAAAATAAATAGCATCTACGGCACTTGCTGGCCAATTCCAGAGAATTAGGGAGAAATGACGATTCTCATTGAAGCGGGTATCGTCGCCAATAAAAACACGTTCCGGTCGCCTAGGAACATCGGATGAGTCAAAAGACTGTGTCGGGCTCCAATAGTCGCACGCCGTTATCTGGATGGCTATCAATAGAGTGAGAACTAAGTACACGACAGTAATCCACTGGACGTTAGGCATGGGAGGGCTGAGATGCTTCGACTCTGCTCTGCTCCGCTCAGCATGACCGGGGATGACGCCCCTGTTGTCATGCTGAGCGAAGCGAAGCATCTCATACCGCGCTACTGTCGTGTACTTAGGAGTGAGAATTAAAAAAGGCATCGTTCGAAATAGTGGTTGGTGGAGCGTGATGAGGAGAGGCATCGTCTTTCGTCAAAAATACATCAATGCCTTTACCTCCGATTGGAAGGTCGATAGGGCTAGGGACCAATTGCGATTAGACCTGAGAATAAAATTGCTTCTAGTATCGTGCTGTCCGTAACTGTAGCCCAGTCTCAGTCCGGTCTGACCACCTAAACTGATGCGTTGGAATGGGAACCATTCGACTCCCAAACCCAGTGCTATCCCTATGCTGCCGTAGCTGCCGCCCTGCTGCGTATGCGGATCAGAGTCTCGTTTGCTACCCGAAAAACCGACTGAGACTTGGCCGTACATAAAAGGTGCAACTCGTTCGTGCAGTGGACGATAGTGCTTGATAGTAGGGCGCAGATGCAGTCTTAGGGAATGGGTTTGAAGGGTGGTCGGGTCGGGATCATCGGCGTTGGCGGTGGAATCGGCGTAGCTCCACGAAACATCCACTTCCAAGCCCACGGCGGTGGTGGGAGAGCGGATTTTCCACAGGCTGAAGCTGCTTCCGCCGCTAGAGGGCAGGGCCACGCCCAACGCCCAGTCACCTCGGTCGGCCAAGGGACCTTGGTCGGCGGCGGCGATGCCGCTCGTCAGTAGGCTGATCCAGATCAGACGGGGGATAGACATAGGGGCTTCTCCTGAAGCATTGATTAGCTGGCGTTACGCATCGTTCAGCGAGATGCTTCGACTCCGCTGCGCTGCGCTCAGCATGACAAGGTTGCAATACCTGTAAAGAATATAGACGAAAGCGCGTCCGTTCGTTCCACGCGCTAGGCTTTCCCCATGCGATGCTGTGCCACGCGGTGCCAACACCAGCCGAGCAAGAGCAATCCTAACCCACTGAGCCAAATTGTGTGCTCGACAAAAAACGCCAACCCTAAGCAGGCGACTAAGCCTACTATGGCTATCCACCGGGGGTAGAGCCGTTGGTCGGCTGGCAAGCGCAGGGCGCAGAAGTTGGTGATGGCGTAATAGACCAGAATAGTGAAGGCGCTAAAGGACCAAGTGGTCTTGATGTTGCCTATGAGGACTAGCCCGGCGATAGCTAGGCCGACGACTACCACGGCAATAGAAGGCGTAGTCTGATCCCGATTGAGACGGGCAAGCGCCCGGGGCATATCTCCACGGCGGCCCATAGCCAGCAGAACCCGCGATAGACCGAGGATTAGGTTGAGCAGTACCCCGGCCATAGCGGTGATCGCTCCTATAGCCAGAATCCAAGAGACGCCGGGCGCGTCAAAGTTCTGGGCGATGACCTTTAGGGGAGCGGCCTTCTCCATGGTGGCTGCGTAAAATGCCTCCGACCCTACGGCGGCTATGGCGATGGCACCGACGCCGATGTAGAGCATCATAGAAATCAGCAGCACGGCGACGATAGCGCGGGGGATCGTCTTGCGGGGTTGGCGCACTTCTTCGCCAAGTGTGGCAATGCGACCGTAGCCCGTATAGGCGACGAACATCAGGGCGCTGGCATGAAATAGGGCCGACCAGCCTTGGTCTCCCAAGAAAGGGGTCAGATGCAGGTTGTGCAGGGCGCTGGGTGTGCCAGCGACGATAAAGGCGATCAGCGAGCAAAGCGTCGCGGCGACGATGGCGATGTTGACCTTGTTGGTGCGGTTGATGCCCAGGAGGGAGATGAGGGTGAGTGCTAGCACGGCTGCTAGGGCGATCGGAGTGATAGATGTGGCCTGATCCAGTGCGTTGAGCAGGTAGCCGGCCAGTCCCATCGCCGCGGTGGCTGCGGTCGCGCTCTTGGCACAGATGAACATCCACCCGGCGGTAAAGCCGATGGCTGGCGAGGCGTACTCATAGCCGTATTGGTACGTACCGCCGCTGAGCGGATGGCTGGCAGCTAGTTGGGCGCTGGACAGGCCGTTGCAGAGGGCGACTAACGCCCCGATGGCGATGGCGACTAGTACCGCCGGTCCAGCGATGCCAGCGCCGATGCCAATGCTGACGAAGACGCCGGTGCCGACGATCGAACCCAAGCCGAGGGCAATGGTGCCGATTAGTCCTAGCTCGGGACGCAGGCGTGCGGATGGGGTGGGGGTGGAAGTCATGCGAGCAAATATAGTCTAGCGGCGCGCTCGCGTCTTGCCTAGGAAGGGAAAAGAGCCGACGCGTCTTGACTATACACTTAAAGCCGCTTTACGTACTACTTACCATTCATTAACCAATCGTGGGGAGAAAATCATGGTCCGAATATTGTCGTTTGTCCTAGTTGCGATAGGGCTGCTCGGCGGAGTAGAACAAGCCGCTGCTGCCGCAAGGGATGTAGTAGATCGAGAGACGCTGAAGAATTTTGTGTTGGAAGCGAAGAGCCTGCTGGAGTCGGCACAAGACGAAGCGGCGCGGGCGGCTATTTTGGAGACCTTCAGGACCGATGAAGGATGGAGGCATGGGTCGATTTATATCTTCATCACCAGTTACGATGGCGTGGGCTTCTTCCACGCGACCCAACCTGAGCGCGAAGGGGTCAATAATATCGACTCAGAAGACAGCAATGGCGTTAAGATCACGCAGCAGAATATCGCGGCGGCACAAGCCGGGGGCGGATTTACGGAATATCTCTTTGATAATCCGGCGATCGCAGGAGAGGACGAGTCCACCAAGGTAAGCTACGTGGCCCCCATCGAGATTGAGGGTGCATCCTATTACATTGGCGCTGGGTTGTATCTCACTGAAGATCAGACGAATGTAGCGCCCATTTCGTGGGGTAGCTTGAAAGGGCAGGTATAACCGAGCCAACGCCTAGGCCTGTAAAAAAAAGGAGGCTCACAATGGATGTGAAGGAAGCCGCGCGGACGGCGCGAGAATATATTACTGACCTTTTTTCTGATGAAAATGTGAAACATGTTGGTCTAGAAGAGGTTGAATTCGACGACCTATCGAAAGTTTGGCACATAACTATCGGTTTCTCTCGACCTTGGGAATTACCTGAGGATTCTCCTCCGCCTTCTTTTGCTTCTGGGTCTGTGCTTGACGAATTAAAGCCGCCACCTTTAACACAGCGCTCCTACAAGATCGTTCGCGTACGCGACAACGACGGTCGCGTCATATCCGTTATGAACCGCGCTCTAGCTGATCATAATTGAGCCAATGACCCGGAAAGGGATATTCATTGACGCCAACCTGCTCGTGCTGCTCGTCGTGGGTGCGACAGATCAAGCGTTGATTTCCAAGCATCGTCGGCTACGGACATTCATGGTGGAAGATTATGGGCGTTTGGTCGAGCTAATTGAGCAAGCGGCTGGTCAGGTATTCTTGACGCCAAACACGCTAACTGAAGCCTCCAATCTACTCGCTCAACATCCGAATCCAGAACGTTCCCGATTTTTTGCGGTACTACGCCGCATCATTGGAACAAACGAGGAGATCATCGTTGAAAGTAAGACTGCCTCCCGCAACAACGCATTCGTGAGACTTGGATTGACCGACGCTGCGCTCTTGGAGGTTATCTCCGAAGAAACTCCATTGGTCACCGTGGATTTGGATTTGTTCGTGGCAGCTTTTGCAGAAGGAAAGGTAGCAGCATTGAATTTTACACACTTACAAGCGTTGTAATTCACAGTCGTCGCCCTCGTTCACTGGAGATTTCTCTTGAGCATCGTCGTCCTTGACTTTGGCGGGCAGTACGCCCACCTGATTGCCAACCGCATTCGCCGCCTCCGCGTCCATGCTGAGATTCGTTCGCCAGAGACCGCGGTCGCTGATTTGCAAGACGCCGATGGGTTGATTCTGTCGGGTGGTCCGGCCAGCGTCTATGACCCGGAAGCTCCGGCGTACAATCCCGATATTTTGGCGATGGGCAAGCCGATGCTGGGCTTGTGCTACGGCCACCAACTGCTCTGCCACCGCTTAGGCGGCCAAGTCGAAATGGGGGAGACTCACGAGTTTGGCGAGGCCTATCTGCACGTCCACAAGGCAGAGGGCGTGCTGGCCGGATTGGACGAGCGCGAGCGGGTGTGGATGAGCCATCGCGACCACGTTGCAGCTTTGCCACCTGGGTTTGCCGTCTTGGGCGCGACCGAGGACTGCCCGGTGGCGGCAATGGGCGACGCCGAGCGCAAGATCTACGGCTTGCAGTTCCATCCAGAAGTGACGCACACCGTTCGGGGTATGGATATTCTCGATAACTTCGCCGCGTTGTGCGGTGCCGAGCGGAACTGGACGATGGAGCGCTACACCGAGCAGACGATAGAGCGAATCCAAGAGCAGGCGCAGGGGCGCAATGTCTTTTTGTTCGTCAGCGGCGGAGTCGATTCGTCGGTGGCGTTTCTCCTGCTCAACCGCGCCTTGGGTGCGGAGCGGGTGCTGGGCTTGCACATTGACAACGGCTTTATGCGCGAGGGCGAGACTGCGATGGTCGAGCGGCTGATGAAGGGGGCGGGCCTGCACAATCTAGAAGTCGTCGATGCCAGTGCGGAATTTCTCGCCGCCACAGAGGGGATTGCCGATCCAGAGGAAAAGCGGCGGCAGATTGGTGAGGAATTCATTCGCGTCCGCGACCGGGCGCTGGCGGCGCTGGCGCTGGACCCGGACGAGTGGCTGTTGGGCCAGGGGACGCTCTACACGGATACCATCGAATCCGGTGGCACGGAAAACGCGGCAGTCATCAAGACGCACCACAACCGCGTCGGCGTCATCGATCAGCTTTTGGCCGAGGGCAAGGTCGTCGAGCCGCTGGACCAGCTCTACAAGGACGAGGCGCGCACCTTGGGCGAGACGCTCGGCCTGCCGCATCACTTAGTCTGGCGGCATCCGTTCCCAGGGCCGGGGCTGGCGGTGCGGGCTTTGTGCAGCGATGGGCCAGACGCAGAGGATGCTGGTGGCGACTTGGCTCACGAAACGGTCGCCGAGGCGCAGAAGGTGGCGGCGACGTTCGGTCTGGCGCTCGATGTGCTGCCGTTGCGCAGCGTTGGCGTGCAGGGCGATTCGCGGACCTATGCGCATCCTGCGGTGGTCACTGGCCAGAGGGAGTGGAAGACGCTGGAGGCCCTTTCTACCGAACTGACCAATAACTTCCCGTCGATCAATCGGGTGATTTACCTGCTGGGGCCGACACCGCGGCCGCAGCAAGACATCAAAGCGGGGTATTTAACCCGCGACCGGCTCGATCTCCTGCGTCGGGCCGATGCCATCAGCATGGAGGCGTTGGAGCGCCACGGGCTGATGGAGGAAGTGACCCAGATGCCGACGGTGCTGCTGCCGCTGTCGTCGGATGGGGTGCAAGAGAGCGTGGTGCTGCGGCCGATTGCGACCTCCGACTTTATGACCGCGCGCTTTTGCCCGTTGCCGCAGGCGTTTTTGGACGACGTGTGCGAGCGGCTGTTGGCGTTAGCGGGCATTGAGGCGGTCTTCTACGACATTACCCACAAGCCGCCGGGCACGGTGGAGTGGGAGTGAGCCTAGATTCCTAGCAGACGAGAGTGTATTGCTTCTTCCCTCGGCGCACGATCAGGTACTTGCCGTGTAGGCCCTCTTGGCACCGCATGTTCCGCGTCATGTCCGTGCAGCGCTCGCCGTTGATGTAGATTGAGCCGTTTTGCACGTCTTGGCGTGCTTGGCGCTTAGAGGACGAGACGCCGGCCGCGACGAGCAGATCGATCAGTCCTAGTTCATCTTGACCCATAGCGTGCGTTGGCACGTCGTCAAAGCCTTCGAGGATTTCCTCCTCGGATAGGTCCTGAAACTCTCCGTAAAAGAGCGCGTGCGAGATGCGTTCGGCTCGGCGAGCAGCGTCGGCTCCATGCACGATGGTCGTTGCTTCGGCGGCGAGGGTGCGCTGGGCCTCGCGCCGTTCGGGTTGGTCGCGGACGGTCTCGGCGAGTTGGAGGATCGCGTCTTGCTCCAAGAAGGTGTACGTTTTCAGGTGATCGATGACCTTCTGGTCTTCGGCGTTGATCCAGAACTGGTAAAACTGGTAAGGCGAGGTCTTAGCGGCGTCGAGCCAGACCGTGCCCGCTTCGGTCTTGCCGAATTTGGTGCCGTCTGCTTTGGTTACTAGCGGGCAGGTCAGGCCAAAGGCCCGGCTGCCGGCGGAGCGGCGGATCAGATCGGTGCCAGCGGTGATATTGCCCCACTGGTCAGAGCCGCCGGTTTGCAACTCGCAGCCGTATTTTTCATTGAGGACCAAAAAGTCGTACGCCTGTAGCGCCATGTAGCTGAACTCGGTGTAGGAGATGCCCGTTTCTAGGCGGGAGGCGACCGAGTCCTTGGCCAGCATGTAGGGGACAGGGAAGTGCTTGCCGACGTCGCGCATAAAGTCGATGGCCGCGAGTTGGCCGAGCCAATCGTGGTTATCGACCATGATTGCGGGGTTGGGGCCGTCGAATTCGAGGAAGCGCTCTAGCTGGGCTTTGACCTGTTGCGTCCACTCGGCCACGACGTCGGTGGCATTGAGCTGGCGCTCCTCGGTCTTGCCGCCTGGATCGCCGATCAGGCCGGTGCCGCCGCCAGCCAAGGCGATGACTTTGTGACCGGCGAGCTGGAAGCGGCGCAGGAGCAGGATCGGCACGAGGTTGCCTACCGTCAGGCTGTCGGCGGTCGGGTCGAAGCCATTGTAGAGCACGATTGGACCGGCGGCGAGGCGCTCGGCGAGGCCGTCGAGGTCGGTGACTTGGTAGATCAAGCCGCGAAATTCAAGATCGGGTATGATGTTCATTGCATTTCCTTCTGGTATGGGCATAAAAAAAGCCCCTGTAATCAGGGGCTTGTAAACGCGGTTGAGACGATAAAACGGACGTACTACCCCTGTCTATGAAGTAGGGTAGGATACAGGCGAGTTACCTTGTGGGCACTTTTCCCCCATCCCCCCTCCGAACCGGACGTGCGACTTTCACCGCATCCGGCTCTCCAGCTTAACTTGTTCAGTTTGTCCATTCTTTTCTGTGTGTTCCTGTGTGAATTGCCTTGTGGCATTGTTTACAGGTCATCAGAGTTTTCCGTTTGAGAGCGGCCATTCTTTGAACCCATGCTGGTTTAGTTTTCTTACCAGGTTGGTTCAGGTCTTTTAAGCCTCGAACGTGATGGACTTCGATAGGCCCTGCTGCTCCGCACATTTCGCAATTTTCTGCCATCATCCTTGTAAGAATTTCACTCCGTTGTTTGGAGCGTTTCTTTGGGATGTTGTCTTGGATTGGTTTTGTGCTTGGGCTTCTCGTTAGAGGAATCCCTCCAAAGTGTGTGGTTAGTGGTTTCTTCCCTTCTCTTTCGACCTTTACTTCAAGTATTCGATAGCTTACTCCGTTTACCTTATGCCTTGATTTTAGGCGTGAGGCTGTTTTTGCTACCGATGTCTTGTGTTTCGCTGCTAAGGTCTTGAGCAGTGAAGTTCCCATTACCCATTCCACTTTTTTGAGTTTATCAAGATTATGGGCCATTGTGTAGAATTGGACTAATCCCCTGTATTCCGCTTGGTATTGACTGATGATGCTGTAATCTGATTCAGCAATCAATTCGTTACGGTGGGTGATTTTGTCCTTTTTTTTGTGTTTCTTAATGGCGTTGCCGATGACTTCTCTTGGGACTCCATACCAGATTGCTCCGTTGGCTTTTCGTCTGGATTCACTCTGCATGATTCTCAGATTGTATCCGAGGAATTTGGCCTTTTCGGTTTTGGCATGGGTGATTAAAGTTTTCTCTATTGAGAGTTCTAATTTCAACTCTTTCTTGAGATAACTTTTGATCTTCTCCCTTATTTCTTCTGCTTCTTTCTTCGGACCTTTGAAGCTGAGCAGGAAGTCATCTGCGTATCTGATGTATTCGAGCTTTCGGTAATTCTCGTCATCAATTCTTGTCGGAATTTTCCTCATCAGATTTCCATAATGCTTGTAGGCTTCTTTATCCCCTCTTCTCTTTGCTCCTACTCTGCGGTCACTTAACCGCTTGTATTCGGGGTTTATCCTTCGAGTTTTGTGACCATTTCCCTGGTCAACTTGTCCGAAGTTATAGTCTGGAAGTAGAGTTTTTTCGACCCATCTGTCGAACTTGTCCATGTATATGTTCGATAGTAGTGGACTGATAATTCCACCTTGCGGTGTTCCACTTAGGGTTTCTCCCCATTTCCAGTCTTCAACGTATCCTGATTTCATTAGGTTTTTCAACAGCCTGAGAAGCGGTTGGTCTTTGATTTTCTCTCCCATGATTTCGAGAAGTATATCGTGGTCGATATTGTCAAAGCACCCTTTGATGTCGCCTTCTATGAACCAGCTAACGTCCCTGTGTTTCTGGTTGATCTGGTTTAGGGCTGTATGGCATCCTCTGTTGGGACGGAAGCCATGACTACGTTCGCTGAATTGAGGTTCGTAGTAGGTCTCTATCAGGATTTTCAAGGCAGCTTGGAGCAGTTTGTCTTCCCCAGAGGGGATTCCTAACGGCCTTTTCCCACCTTTAGGTTTCGGTATGTGGGTTCTTCTTACTGGATTCCATCGGTAGTTGCCGGTTTTTACCTTCTTGATGATTTTGTCCATTCTTTCTTCGGACATTCCATCTAAGGTGTCGGTTTCTACTATTCCAGGTGTTAAGGCCCCTTGGTTGGCGTAAATTCTTGAGTATGCCAACCTGTATATACCCTTGTTGAAGAGTTTTCTATAAAGCCTTTCGAGGGGCTTTCCCTCGATTCCTCTTTTCTGAATGACATCTAATAAGATTTCGGCGGTTTGCATCGCGCAACCTCACTTTTTAGATTGTCTGTTAAACCTGTCTCCCTTCGCCTTAGAGGTTTGGAGGGTATGCGGCGAACCTGATAGCGGGGGTTCAATCGAACGATAGTTTGTTGTGATTTCTACCGTTCTTTCCTACTTCAAGTTCGCTCCGCATACCCTCCTTTCTCAGTGTAAGAGGCTTTCCCTCTCTCAGACTACTATGGAGACTCCGTGACCTTGTGCCTCTCGGCATTTAGGCCATCCGTGATTCCGAATTAGTCGTTGATAGCATCCCTTAGATTCCTCGTTTGTCTCCTTAATCTCTCTCATTGAGAGCAATTTCCCCTTTGGCAGGTTCCTGTCGTCCCCGCTTAGTGACAGGTCTTGAAGAGCATACACGCCTTGCTCTTTCTTGGGGACTTGGGTTTCATCCATGTTTCCCAAGGGCCACTACTTTAAACCAATTGGCAGACTGAGGTTCAAGCAGGTATAGCTTTAATCATAGGATGCAGGTCTTGGCGATCTGACGTTCATCATGGCTATCCCGTCCTTCGCCTTTACTGCCATGCTGTGTTTCCCTTTTCTTTTCAGATTAGGGTAAGGCAGTTGACCTATGGGTATCCTGCACCCACACCTATTTTATAGGCTACCAACTAATTCGTAAACACGCGCACGCGGGGTATAATAATAGTGGCGATCAGCGCGTAGAGTTTGCATCATTTATTCTCCGCGCAAAAATATAACCGCGACCTCTATTCTCGTCAATTAGGAGACTAACAATGACTAATGAACAATACCGAGTGGCCGTCGTCGGTGCGGCCGGCACGTGGGGCCGCTATTACACGCGCGCGTACGCCGCTCATCCCAACTGTGAGATTGTCGGTCTCGTCGATCGCGCTAGAGAGCGGCGGGATGCCATTGCCCGGCGCTACGGCGTGGAGAAGGTGTACGACGATCTCGACGGCCTCTTGGCGGCCGAAGTGCCCGACATTGTCTCTGCCGTGGTGCCGGTGGGTCAGAACTATCCTTGCGTTACGACCTGCGCTCGCGCTGGCGTGCGGGTGGTTTCCTGCGAGAAGCCGATTTCTCACGAACTGCACGAGGCCGACGAAATGATCCGCATCTGCCGGAAGCACGGCACCTTGTTCGGCTGCGCTCAAGCTGGATGGGCGACGCCGTATATGCCCGAGGTGGTCGAGTGGGTGCGGCAGGGACATATTGGCCAGTTGACGGCAGCGGCGATTCCGGGTGGGTTGCCGACCGAGGTGTCCGGCGGTGGTTGTGTGCAGATTGCGGCGTTGCGCATCCTCACTGGGATGGATGTGGAGTGGGTGGAAGGGTACACCCTGCCAGCGGTGCCGGGGTACGTGGCGGAAGGCACGCCTATAGAGGAAGGGGATGTACCCGCGTACGGCCGCTTGGGACTGAGCGGCGGCATCGTCTGCGAGGTCGTCGCTCCTGAGCCGGATGGCCGCGTGCCGACCTTTATCTCGGTCACTGGCGCGCGCGGGCAGGTCTTTTTGGCGCGCCCGCGGCCGGTGTTGATCGAAGGAACTGGCGCGGCGGCATCTCCGGTGTATCCCGACTTTTTGGAGCAGCCGGTGGCTGATGCCTTCACCTATACGATCGAGCGCCTAATGCGCGCCCATCGGGACGGCACTGAGCCGTATAGCAGCGGCGACGACTACCGCCACTCGCTCGAAGTGGCCATCGCCTTGGTGCGCTCGGCTCACCGGGGACACGAGCGGGTGGCTCTGCCGTTTGCGGACCGCACGCTCAAGCTGTATCCGCACCCCTATCGCCTCAGGGGCGGCGATGTCGCCGGGTGGCAGAGCATTGGCTACGATGGACCGCCGCCGATGGATTTTTGAGGGGAAACTTCCGCTCTGCGCGGCCACGGGCAGCACAATGTCAGTAATGGCCGCATTCCTATCGCTTCAAGGGCGACGATGCAGTCGGGCGGTAGAGCAGCGGAATCAATCGCCTAGATAGCCTTGGTCTGCCCAGACTTTGCTCGCCAGCTTTTTCGCTGCGGCGTCTGGTTCAATTGCGCCCAAAATACTGCTAGGCGGCGACTTCTTTTTGCGCTCGGGGTCGGGCGACCAGTCGTCTTTGGCGTATTTTCTGCGCACTGATTCGCGGCGAAAGTCGGGTATTTCCATTGGTGCTGAATCATTCAGCGCCGAGCGCCACGCTTGGATTCCGGCGATGCTCATGTCGATGCCGCGGTACACGTCGAGATAGGGCGGCTCGCCGGTGCGGATAGCCGCGGCAAAGTGGTAGCTGGTGAAGAAGTCGCCTCCGCCGTGGCCGGTGCGCGCCGCTAGGCCATGGTGCACGGGGAAGTTGGGACTGTACACGGTTTCGACTGGATCGCTCTTGCGCTTTTCCCACGGCTCGTACCACACGCGCAGCCGGTGTTTGTCGCCGTGGCGGCAGTTTTCCATCACGCCTTTGTTGCCGTGGATGCGGACGTAGTTGCCATGACCGCGCAGCGCGCCGTGTAGCGACTTCATCACCGCGTCGTTGTCCATCCGGCAGATGATTACTGCGGCGGTGTCACTGCGGTTCATGTGCAGCGTTTGGGTGGGATCGGCGAAGTCAAAGGGGATGACAAAGCCGTTTACTTTTACGGGGCGGGTGTCGGTGATGTACATGACTGGGGCGATGGAATGGGTGCAGTAGTACGTGGAAGGGATCCAGTTGCGCCAGTGGTCGCGCCCGCAACTGCGCGCTAGTTTTACTTCGGGTGGGTCGGGGTGGACGTATTCGCCCTCGCCGTATTTGAACTCGCCGACGCGGCCCTGTTGGTAGAGTCGTTTCATCTCTTGGTTGAAGACCATATAGGGGTAGTTCTCGGCGAACATGTAGATCTTGCCGCTTTTCTCGACTGCTCGCGCCAGCGCCACGCCTTCGCCCAAGGTGTGGCAGGCTGCGGTTTCGCTCATTACGTGTCTGCCGGCGTTGAGCGCTTTGATAGCAAAGGGCGCGTGCTGGTGGAAGTAGTTGGCCAGCACGACCGCGTCCATGTCGCAGCCGAGGAAGTCGTCGTAATCGATGAATGTGGACACGTTGAGCGCCTTGCCTTCTGCGATGAGGCGCTCTTCCCAAATGTCGCAAATGGCGACCAGTTCCATGCCGGTCGCCGCAGCCGCCTGCATAAAGGAGCGGCCGCGACCGACGCCGACTACGCCGACGCGGATGGGACGTTGTTTGCCGCGTTTTTTGGCCATGATTCGATCCCTGTGTATTGGTGTATGGGAAGATTCGCTAGCCGTGCGGAGCGGCCTTATTATAGCTAATAAGCGCCGGTAAACGCCAGAGACTCGGAGGATGACGATGAGCCCACGCCCGAATATAGTGCTGATTATGTGCGATCAGATGCGATGGGATGCGGCTGGATTCGCGGGTAGTTCTACGGTTCAGACGCCGCACCTCGATCGGTTGGCGGCGAATGGTGTTTGCTTTGAGAACGCGTACTGCGCTTCTCCCGTGTGTTCGCCGGCACGCGCGAGTTGGTTGACGGGCCTTTATCCGCATGCCCACCTGCAACTGCGGAATTACGGCCCCGGCAGGAAGGGCGAGTTCGGTGCCTATCTGCCGGACAACTGCATTACAATCGGCGATGTGCTGAAAGCGGCCGGATATCGCTGTGGCATTGTCGGACCGTGGCATTTGGGCGATGATCACCTACCGCAACACGGGTTCACGGACTTCTGGTGCACCTATCGTTATTTGGGTGAATATCCAGATCCACTGTTCGATTATTTTGCGCGAGAAGGGGTTCCCAACCTGTATCTCTCAGACGCGCCTGGGATGACCCTGTACGAAAATACCTTGGAGTTTGGTACCATTGAGGATCCCCGGCAGCAACGGACGACTTGGACAGTTGACCGCAGTCTGGAATTTATTCGTCAGACAGATGACGATCCGTTCTTTCTATTTGCCAGTGTCAAGGATCCGCATCCTAGAATCTTGGTTCGACCTGAACTTCTAGCGAGCTATCCAGAAGAACAGATTCCGCTTCCTGCCTCACTGCGAGATCCACTCGAAGGCAAGCCCGACTTTCAGACGCGGGGGAAGTTTCGCATTCGTCCTGAGGTGACTGACGCGGAATTTCGCCGAATGGTGGCGTACTATTACGCCCTCATCACACACATTGACACGCAAGTCGGGCGCATCCTCAAAACCCTTGAGGAGCGAGATCTTCTCGACAATACGATTGTCGTCTTCATAAGTGACCACGGGGAATTGCTGGGCGATCATGGCTATGTGGAGAAATGCCTGATGTATGAAGCGTCGGTACGGGTGCCCTGTTTGATCTCATGGCCAGAACAGTTGCCGCGCGGGTTCCGGGTTGCCGCGCCGTTTGCCGGCGTCGATCTGATGCCGACGTTACTCAACCTCGCAAATGAAAGTCCGTCAGCACCCATTGATGGATGCTCCGTAGCGGAGGCAATCCTGAACGGACGAGAACCCGATCATCGGCCCATCTTCGCCGAGATTGCCAGCCTCGACGCGATTTATCACAACGCTCAGGAGCCTGAACAGCTCGCTGCCCATGTGATGGTCCGGGACGGGAACTGGAAATATATCTGGAACCGGTTCGATATCGACGAACTGTACGACTTGGATGCCGATCCGGGTGAAATGAAAAACGTGGCTGGCAATCTCGATTGTCAGGATCGGATTGCGTCAATGCGCGGGCAAATCGCCGAGATGATTGGCCATACGGGGCCTGGTCCGTACGAATGGTGTTTACTTGAAAGAGAGAAGGATAATCAGGTATCGGGTTTTCTCAATCCTTTCACTCCAGCAGGCGCAAATCTCGCACCGTCTCGACGAGGCGGATGAACTCACCCCGGTAGCCCTTGGGGTCAGGACTTTGGCTTTGCTCGGCGAGCCCGATGACGGCCTCTAGTGTGTAGTCGCCCGCGTGGGGTGAGTCGCGAAGCAGCATGCCGAATCCCGCCACGGCGGTGGCGAAGCGGAAATCCGTGGACGGGCGGACGGGAGCATCCACCACCGTGTGCGCCAGTAGCCTGCTCACCGACCCGTCTGGATCCTTGTAGCGGATTTTGACATACATCAGCTCCTCCTCGAAGCCGCTCTCGACGGCTGTGTCGTCCTCGTCCTCCGGTTGGTAGCGGAGTTCGTCAACCGTGCCCCCGGGAACTGGGACGCCCACGGGCACGACCTCGTACAGTGCCGTCACTGTGTGTCCGGCCCCGAGTTCGCCGGCATCCTTGGTGTCGTCGTTGAAGTCTTCCTCGTCGAGCAAGCGGTTTTCATAGCCGATCAGTCGGTATCCGACCGCTCGGGCAGGATTGAACTCGACCTGCACCTTCACGTCCTTGGCAAGCGTGAGGAGGATTCCGCCCATCTCTTCCACCAAGACTTTCCTAGCTTCCAGCAGGTTGTCCACGTAGTGAAAATTGCCGTTTCCGTGATCGGCGATTTGTTCCATCTTCGAGTCCTTCAGATTCCCGGTACCGAAACCGAGGACTGTCAGGAATATCCCGCTCTCCCGTTCCTTCTCAATGAGCCGGATCATCTCGGCGTCGCTTGAGGCACCGACGTTGAAGTCGCCGTCTGTCGCTAGAATGACGCGACTGTTGCCGCCGGCGATGTGATTCTCGCGCGCAACTTGGTACGCCAGCTTGATCCCGGCTCCTCCTGCAGTGCTACCGCCGGCATGGAGATTTTCTAGGGCGGCCAAGATCTCCTTTTGTGAGTTCCCCGGCGTCGAGGGCAGAACTAGCCCGGCAGCACCGGCGTAAACCACGATCGCCACTCGGTCCTCGGCCCTGAGTTGCTCGACGAGAAGTGCGAACGCCTTCTTGAGCAGCGGCAGTTTGTCGAGGGACTCCATTGATCCCGATACATCGAGCAGAAAGACGAAATTGCCGGGTGGAAGATCCTCCGTGTCGATTGACCGCGCTCTGAGGCCGATGCGCACCAGCCGATGCACGGGTTTCCAGGGTGCGTCCCACACTTCGGTAGTGACGGCGAAAGGGTGTTCTCCCAATACCTCATCCCACTCGTAAGGGAAGTAGTTAATCATTTCTTCAATGCGGACCGCATCGACTGGTGGCCGTTGCCCCTGCTGGATGAACCGGCGCACGTTGGCGTACGAAGCCCGGTCCACGTCGATCGAGAACGTCGAGAGCGGCGACGTGCTCACGAGCTGAAAGTCATTCTCGTCGATGTACGCGTACGACTCGGTATTAAAATAGGAAGGGGGAGAGAGGTGCCTATAATCCTCGGCGGCCATTGGGGAGGACGGCATCGAGTTGGGTGCAAATGCCGTCGGCTGGGAGCATGCGGCAAGAGCGAGGGCGGCGAGAAGCCCAGCGAGGGCGGCGTACCGATAGGGAGAGGTGGGGCTTGAGCTCATGAGATCGGCCTCTGGATAAGGTGGTATGGGGTGGCTGCACGCAGTCGCAACGGAGTTGGGCATGCCGAAGCGATCGAGCCGTTTTCGCAAGCAGATGTAGGCACACCTTCCTTACTGAGACGCAGTACGTTCGCGGGGGTTCCACCAGAGGCTAGGCCGGAGCTCGTTAGCGACGAATCGACGGCTCGGTCTGGGCTGTGATGATCCTTAAGCGACACGCGTCCACTGATGGCCAATGTGGCGCGTTAGCAGGGCGGGGACTGCTATAGGGGCTTAGAACGTCCCCGGTTTAGGCATCGCCGGAGGCCAGTAGCCGTCGGGATCTTCGTCCCACGCCGTGCCACACATCCGCGAAATGACCGCCCATTCGGCTGCGGTCAGGTGGGCGTGATTGTGGAAGAGGAAGCGCTGCAGCCCGGCCTCTTCCGAGGCTTGGAGGATGCGGTAGAGGTCGCCGGAGGTCATGGGGTCGCCGCCGTGGGGCATGCGCCCGGTATCGACCCAGGGCAGGATCTTTTGCGGGTCGCCGACCGCGGCGATGGCGCGGCGCGTCTCTTCCTGCACCACCTCGTCGAAAAACGCCTGCGGAAATCCCAATTCCATGTCGGCTAGGCACTCCACCTCGGGCAGGCGGATGCCGAGCCAAGCGCGGAGCACCGTCCAGCACTGCGCCTCGCTCAACACTGGATTCCACTCCTGAATCTGCTGCACCCAGCGGGCGACTGTGCCGTACATCCCGTCAAAGCCGCGATGCCAGAAGTAGTGCTTGACTAGGAGCAAATCCACAATCTGTCCCCAAGCGTGGAAGTCGAGCGCGGTCATGCCGGAAAACACAGCAGAGCGCGGGCCGTTGCCCAAGAGCAGTTGACGCGGCAACTCGTCGATGGCTTGGCGGAAGGCGCGGCCTTGGCGGATGCCGTCTTCGCGGCGCCAGCGCAGCCAGTAGAGCGCGTCCTCGTTGATGTCGAAGAGGTTCATCTCCGAGAGTACGCCGTAATCGCCATAATAGTCCACTTCAGCAGGCGTGAAGCGCTGGAAGCGCTGGTGCAAATGCTGGCGGCCTCGATCCAATCGTTCAGTGTCGTAGCCTCTAGCCGTTGCTTCTCGGCGCTGGCCGTCGTTGAGCGGGCGGAAGACCGCGTTGCCGTGGTGATACGTCAGCTCGTAGGGCGACTCAGTCCAGCCATCGACAATGCCGCCGTCGGCTTCTGGAAAAGCCGCGAAGATGTCCTCCCAAGACGCAGCGTGTGCCTGAGTGCCGTAGGGGTCCTCCTCCAGCGGCAGGCCCTCGGCGGCAATGGTGCCGGAGGCAGGTGAGAATATCATCACGGTCCAGCCGCGCTTTTTGGCGTCGGCCAGCATGGCGTGTAGGAGCTTTTCCTTGTCGGGTTGCAGGGGGATGTCGCGCAGCTCGGCTTTGAGGCCGCGCTTTTGGTAGGGCGCGGGATCGCCCTTGAATGCGGGGATGGTACTCTGGCCCTGCTCATCGGCAAAGACCAGACGGCCAAAGACAAGGCCACGAATGCCGCCTTGTTCCCAGGCGTCGAAAATGCGCTCGTAGTCGGACATGACCGCCTCTAAGGGCTGGCCGATGCGGATCCAAGGGGTCAAAGCCATGGCGTGTTCTCCTGTTAATTGGTAGGCGCAATATATCGCGTCGGTGGTGTGGCGTCCATTGCCGATTGATTGGAGCAGCGGCTATATTGTCTTCTATTAAAACGCCGACGCTGATTCTGGACAAAGGAGGTGTCCAATGGACCGCGAAGTGATGACCAACGAAGAGAATTACTGTTTTGACGTGGCTGGGTATTTGCATGTGCCGGGGACGTTGACTCGGCCGGAGGTCGAACGGCTCAATAGGGAGATCGACGCCATGGGGGCGACGGAGGGGATGTTGGGTTGGCCGGGGAAGGCGCGGGAGCCGTTCCGCGACTTGTTGGTGCATCCGGCGTTGGTGTGGTATCTCAATCAGCTCGTCGGCCAGGGATTTATCCTCGACCGCGCACCGGAAGTCTGGTGCGAGGAGACTTGCGATACGAGCGCGCCGCTGGTCGGCGGCAATGAGCCCCGGGATCCTGCCATTGCGTACTACTTCCAGAACGGGCGGCGCTTCAGCGAGGGGGTGCGGGTGCTGTGGGCGCTAGAGGATGTGGAGGAGGGGGACGGCGGCTTTGTGCTGGTGCCGTGCAGCCACAAGGGGAATGTGGCGACGCCAGAGGAGGTGGCGACAGGGGCCGACGATATGGGGCTTACCTTGCAGCCGGCGCTTAGGGCGGGGGATTTGCTGATTGTGGCGTTGGCGACAGTGCAGGGGATGCGACCGTGGCAGGGGAAAGGACGGCAGCGGCTGTTGAGTTACGAATTCGCAGGACGCGGTGTGATCCGCAGCGCGGGGACGGGGCCGAAGACCAAAGCGGAGCCGCGCCCGGAGTGGCACGCCGACTTGAGCGCGGAACAGCGGGCCTCGCTCTACAAGCCGGGCTATCAAGCCACGACTCCACCGCCGACGATTGTGACCGATGGCAAGACGACGCGGATGGAATCCGGGGTCTTTCATCCGTCGCTTTTGCAGATAGATCCCGACAGCGACATTGACTACCGAGAATTTTACTTTTGGGATCTCAACGGCTATCTGGTCTTGCGCGGGGTGATGGACGAGGAGTGGTTGGCCGCGGCCAACGAGGCAGTGGATCGCTTTGAGGATCGGATCCAAGTTGGCGCAGAGTTGGCGCGGGGATCCAAAAGCCTGGCGGGAACGGGGCGTCCCTTGTTGAATGGACTGCTGGAACTGCCCCAGCCCTATTGCGAACCGTTCCGGCGGATGGTCGCGCATCCGGCGGTCGAGCATCGGCTGAATTGGATGGGCGGCAGCGGTGGGCGGATGGGTGGAGCGACGGGTTTTGTCGCGGTCAAAGGCACTAGCGGCCATGCGCTGCACGACGCCAACGAGCCGCTCAACCCCGGTCGCGGCTATGTGTACCACAACGGCCGCAGCTATTGCGAGGCGATTACTGTGACTTGGCAGCTCAGGGATGTGCGGGCGGGCGACGGGGGGTTTGCCTGTGTGCCGGGCAGCCACAAGGCGTACTACAAATTGCCCCCCGGCGTGCGGACCTGCGACCGCGATATGGGGCTGGTCAAACACGTCGAGATGCAGGCCGGCGACGTGCTGTTCTTCGGCGATGGCGGCACGACGCACGGGGCGTTGGCTTGGAAGAGCGAGATTGCGCGGCGGGGCATCCTGATCAAGTACTCGTCGCGCAACTTCAACCGCAGCGGCGGCGAGATGGCCCACCCGGAAAACCGCTGGGGCGAATTGGTCGAGGGAATGAGCGACGCCCAGTTGGCGGTGATGCGCGGCCCGGACCGCGATGTGTTCAACAACAACGTGCCGCGACTGGACGTGGCCAATGGCGAGGTGACCGTGTCGTACGAGCGCGGATCGTCGCTCTACAGCAAGGATGCACCGACCGGGCCGTTGGCGAAGGACGAGAAAGGTCAATAGATCATCCTAAATACACGACAGTAGAAGTGGTATAAGATGCTTCGCTACGCTCAGCATGACACTAGGAATAATGCACCAAAACCGGTCATGCTGAGCGCAGCAAAGCGAAGTCGAAGCATCTCATACCTAGATGCCTACACGTAATCCCATTCATCGACACTTGGGAGGAATCATGCGCTTACTCATCCTCATTCTCGTCATGGCCCAGCTAGCTACGGCCGACGCACCTGACTGGCGGCGACCCGTGGCTACTTACTCCATCGTCGCCCGCGATTCCCTTACCGGTCAGCTCGGCGTCGCTGTTCAGTCCCATTGGTTTTCCGTGGGGCCTATTGTTCCGTGGGCCCGTCCCGGCGTCGGCGCTGTGGCCACTCAGTCCCTCGTTGATCCGGCTTACGGTCCGCTTGGCCTTGAGCTGATGGCCATGGGCAAGACGGCTCAGGCGGCGCTCACTGCCCTGCTTGCGGGGGATGCCGACGCTGCGGTGCGGCAAGTGGCCATGGTCGATGCCGAGGGGAATGTGGCCGTCCACACGGGTGAGCGGGCCATTGCCGCCGCTGGCCACCAGACCGGTGCCCAGTACAGCGTCCAGGCGAACCTGATGGACCGAGACAGCGTGTGGCCGGCTATGGCGTACGCCTATGAAAATGCCGAAGGCGATCTGACAGAGCGGCTGCTGGTGGCTTTGGAGGTCGCCGAGGCCGAGGGGGGAGACCTGCGCGGCCGGCAGTCCGCGGCCATTCTCGTGGTTTCCGCCGAGGATACCGGCAGTCCGTGGGTTGACCGCGTGTTTGACCTGCGCGTGGAAGACCATCCCGAGCCGGTGGAGGAACTGCGCCGCTTGGTGCGTCTGGCACGGGCCTATCACAAGCTCAACGAGGGCGACGAATGGGTGACCGCGGGGGACATGGAGGCGGCTATGGATGCCTACCGCGCCGCGACCGAACTGGTGCCCGATGAGGCAACGGGCGGCGAGGCTCCGTTTTGGGTGGGTGTGACCTTGGTTTCTGAGGGCCGCGAGGAGGAAGCGGTGCCCTATCTGCAACGAGCGCAGGCACAGTACGACCGCTGGGCAGACTTACTGCGGCGTTTGCCGGCTTCTGGTCTGCTGCCAGCCGACGATGCGCTCATAGATCGCCTTACTGCTGCCATGATCGGCGAGTGACGATTCTGGACGGCAAAATGGCGGATACATTTCTCCACGAATTAGTTTGGCAGCGGTCGTCCCAGCCCGTGCTCTCGACTATGACGACAGAGCAGATTTGGTGCCGGGTGACGCTCTACAATCCCACGGTGGTCAAGGTCGATGGCCGGTATGAGATGTGGTATTTGGGCAACAGTAGTGCCACGCGCAACGACGACATGGATCTGGGCTATGCCGAATCGGAGGACGGCCTGCACTGGACGGCCTTCCCCGACAATCCCATTCTGCGCACGGGCGAGACCCCCGTGGGCCAAGCGTGGCAGACACCGCACGTCCTCTTTGATGTGGATGAGGGTCTGTACAAGATGTGGTTTGTAATGAGCCAGTGCCTCGGCACCACGAGTAAAGGCCCTCTTATGCGGCAGATGCTTGGTTACGCTACCAGCCCGGATGGTCGGAGTTGGGAAGTCCACCCCGAGCCGCTCTACCCGAGCGGTCGCCGCCCCTGTGTGCTCAAGGATGGTCCGGGCCGCTACCGCATGTGGATGAATTCTGCGCCGGCGGCGGATGATGATTTTCGCGCTATGGCCCGCCACATCTACCGCTTTACCTCGGAAGATGGTCTGCACTGGAGCCGCGATGCCGAACCAGCGGTCGTGGCCAATGAGACCCACAGAAGCGTCGTCTATCCCTATGTCCTAGAAAACAACGGCACCTACACCATGTGGTACGGCTGTCATGTGGCGGACGGCATTTTCGAAATTTACGCCTCGACCTCGGCTGACGGCCTGTGCTGGACGCACCATTTTGAGCGCTCGGCCTTTCCGGCCACGCGCCATCCCGATCATTTTGACGGCCGCTACACCTCAACGCCGTGCGTCCTCGCAGACGGAGACCGCTATTTGCTCTATTACTCGGCCCGCGATCAAGGCAATATCTACGGCGCGGGCGACGGCACAATACAGGTTGATCAAGACGGTATTTACCGCCACATCGGAGTCGCCGTCTGCGAAAAATAGATGGATCTTTGTCCTTGACGACGAGAGGGACTTCCATTTATTTTGCTGAAAATTCAATTGCTGGGATGTCTATTGATCGACAACGAAAAACCATGACCAAGCGCATTCCATACGCCGTTTACTATGCTCAGCCCGCAGGGCTGGTACCGCCTGTAGTAGTACAGGTAAGGACGGCGGTGTGCGTGGTCTGAAGACCCAAAGCCATTGATAGTACACACCGCCGCCGAGTCTGACTCGCGGCGGTTTTTTTGTGACCGCTGTCGAGTTCGACTCACAGCGGGTTTTTATTTTTAGGAGGGGATATGATGTTGGCCAAAAAATTCGACTGCAAAACTGAGGAGCCGCGCTTCCGGGCACAGTGGGAAGAGCAAGGCATCTACCGCTTTGACCCAGCTAAGGGGCAACCCGTCCACGCCATCGACACACCACCGCCTACGGTCTCGGGTAAATTGCACATGGGGCACGTCTATTCGTACTGCCAGACCGACTTCACGGCTCGCTTCCAGCGCATGCGAGGCCGGGCCGTGTTCTATCCCATGGGCTTTGACGACAATGGATTGCCCACTGAGCAGTTAGTAGAGCGCCAAGTGGGTTGCCGGGCTGAAGACATGGAGATAGCGCAATTCCGCGCCCGCTGTTTGGAGGTGAGCCAGAAGGCAGCCGAGGAATACCGGGCTTTGTGGCGGGAGTTGGGCCTGTCGGTGGACTGGACCCATACTTATCGGACGATTGAAGCGGTCCGCCTAGCCCAGTGGGCTTTCGTAGATCTATACGAAAAAGATCTAGTGTACCGACGCGAGGCCCCCGTTATCTGGTGTCCGGCCTGTGCTACGGCCATGGCCCAAGCCGATTTGGAGGAGGTGGAACGGGATAGCGCGATGTACACCTTGGCTTTTAGCCTAGAAAACGGGGACGTGCTGCCCATCGCTACTACCCGGCCCGAGCTGCTGCCGGCTTGTGTTGCGGTGTTCGTCCACCCGGATGATCCGCGTTTTGCCCATTTGGTGGGACGTCGGGTGTTACCGCCGCTGGGCAGCAGGACTGTGGAGGTGCGGGCCGATGCCGGTGTTGAGCGGGATAAGGGCACTGGTGCAGTGATGTGCTGCACTTTTGGCGATGCTGCGGACGTGGAGTGGTGGCGGTTGCACTCTTTGGCGTTGGTCGAGATCCTCGACGAGAGAGGTCGGTTGACCCGAGGGCCGGGTCGGGGACTGCCCGCAGTCGAGGCGCGCGCCCGGACCGTGGAAGCCCTAAAGGCATCGGGGGCGCTATTGGACTGGCGAGACATGCGCCAAGCTGTGCGGGTGCATGAGCGTTGCGATATGCCGGTGGAATATCGGGTGGCCCCCCAGTGGTTTGTGCGAGTGCTCGACTTCAAGGAGGAACTGCTGGAGATGGGGCGGCAACTCGACTGGCGCCCGGCCCATATGGGCGTCCGGTACCGTCAGTGGGTGGAGGGGCTGGCTTGGGATTGGTGCATTTCCCGGCAGCGCTTTTTCGGAGTGCCCTTCCCGGTTTGGTACTGCCGAGCTTGTGGGAGGGAAAGGGTGGCTAGGGCGGACGAATTGCCCGTTGACCCGCAGCAAAGTCGCCCCTTGGAATCCTGTGTCTGTGGGGCTGCAGATTGGCGGGAGGAAAAGGATGTGATGGACACCTGGGCGACCTCGTCGCTGACGCCCCAAATAGCCGGCCGCATGGGGGCGGACGAGCCCCTCTATGAACAGGTCTTTCCCTTTGCCGTGCGGCCTTTGGCCCACGAGATCATTCGCAGTTGGGCTTTTTATTCTCTGGTTCGAGCGCGACATCACTTTGGCCAACTACCTTGGAAAACAGTGGCTGTGTCGGGATGGGGTCTGGCCCCTGAGGGGAGTGGTAAGATCAGCAAGAGCCGTGGAGGTGGTCCAGTGGCCCCGGCGCAAGTGCTGGCGCACTATCCGGCCGATGCCGTCCGCTATTGGGCTGCTAGCACCGGCCTAGGACGCGACACGCTCATCAGCGAGGAGAAGATCCAGGCCGGTGCCCGTCTCTTAAATAAGCTGTGGAATGTGGCTAGGTTTGGTGAGCCTTTTTTGGGGGCAGTACAGCGCAAAGAAAGGCCGGATCTCTCGCCGGCTGACACTTGGATTCTGGCGCGTTTGCAGGTCGTGATTGCACAGGCGACTCAGGCCCTTGAAGACTATGATCACGCTGCGGCCAAAAGTGCTGTTGAGGCTTTCTTTTGGGGAGACTTGGCCGACAACTACCTTGAAATGGCCAAGAAGCGGCTCTACGATGGTAGTGGGGCTATGCATCAGGGGGCATGTTGGACCTTGGATTGCTGTCTGAGGACCACAGTCAAATTGCTAGCTCCTTTTCTACCTTATGTCACCGAGGCGATTTACCAAGCGCTCTTTGCTCGCCAAGAGGGAGGCAGATCAGTGCATCGAGCCTCTTGGCCCGAGGTAGACGAGAGCCTGTGCTCGGCGAGTGCCGAGCGCATGGGGGCTGTTCTGTTAGCTGTGGGTACTGCGGTGCGCCGGTGCAAAAGTGAAGCTAGTAGGCCCTTATCGACGCCCTTGGAGCGGTTGCAGGTGGTGGTGGCCGACCCAGAGTTGAGAGCTTATTTGCCGGCTGCTGCGGCCGATATAGCCAGTTTAACCCGAGCTCGCCGGGTGGAGGTGGGAACGCACTTGGATGCGGCCTTACAGAAGGTGCAGACTGATGGAGAGATAGAACTCGGACTGGATTGGGACAGGGTGCATGAACGCGCTCAAAGATAAAATCCGCGCGTCGTCAGAAGAGTATTCCCATGTGAATGAGTATCAGCACCTTACTCGACGACAATCGAATGGATCGTGGCCGCGGCCATGGCTTCCCAGTCCACGGCGAGGCCGAGGCCCGGCCCAGCGGGCGCATAGGCATAGCCGTCGGGTTGGGCGCGGATGACGTCCTGCATTCCGTATTCGTAGGGTTCGCAGGGAACCGATTGCTCGAAATAGGAGCAGTTGTCGTGAGCTAGCATCAGGTGCAGATTGGCGGCCGATACGAGGCTATATCCCCACGACATGATCTCGCATTTCATGCCGGCCGCTTCGGTGAGGGCGATTGCTTTGTTGGTCTGCGTTATTCCGCCCATCATGGCCGCGTCGGTGCGGGCGCGGCCCCACGCCTTTGAATGAAGGGCTTCGGCAAAGGTGTGGAGGTCTTGGAACCAGTTGCCGGACGGAAGGATGGGAATGGTTACTCGGCTCGTCAGCTCCCGGTAGCCGTCGAGGTCCGAGTCGTGCAATGGGGCCTCAAACCACGTAAAGCCCATGGCTTCGAGTTCTTGGGCGACTCGCAAGGCGCCGTCGCGGTCGTAGTTGTTCTCGGCGTCGAGCATGAAGGCGACGTCGTTGCCGGGGTACTGCTTTCTGACGGCACGGGCGAGTTCAAGGTCCAACTCGGGGATGCACCAAGTGTGGAACTTGATGGCCTTGAAGCCCTGGGCGATGAACTCCTCGGCGTTCTTCAGATAGGATTCGACATCTTCAAAGAGCGGGGTGCTGGCGTAGGCGGGGATTTTGTCGCGCGCTCCGCCCAACAGGCGATAGAGCGGCAGTCCCGCCACTTTGCCCGCTAGGTCCCACAAGGCAATGTCGATGGCGGCCAGCGACTGGGGCGGCAGCGGAAAGACGCGCGGCCTAATCTCGTGCCATATGTGCTCCCGCAAGAGCGGGTCTTTGCCCAGCAGGATGGGGGCTAGGTGGCGTATGGATTCGGCGGTATAGCGCTCGAAGTCAAACGAGGTCGCGTTCCAGACGCCAGCTACGCCCTCGATGCCCTCGTCTGTATAGAGGCGGACGACTGTGTTGGTCGAGTATTGATCCGGCAGATCGTCCGACCAAGTGAAGCGATCGACCGGCGGGGCTACGGTGCGTATTTCGACTTTGGTGATGTGCATGGAATACCTTTCGTGGGAATGGAATTTATAAGGCCAATTCGGACGCGAGATTCTCAGGGTATATTTCGATTTGCGCTGCGTACTTCTCCCGCAGTTGGTTCAGGAAAGCATCAAAGCGCTCCTCAATGCGCTGGCCATTTGCCGAGCGCACCATCTTTTTTACGGTTTGCTGAACCTCGGGATGGGCAAAAGGTAGCAATCGGGCAGGGCGTTGCTCCAGCGTGCGAAACACGATGTATCCCGGCCAGATTTTTTCGTGCGGCTGGAAATGCACCAAGAAAGGACCGCCGACTTTTCCCACCGGGGTTTTGCGGACCGCTGCTAACACGGCCGACATGGTGTGCGGGGAGTGGGCGTGTTGTTCGTCTTCCTCGCGGTGGATGTGGTAAATGTTATAGTGGAACCAAGCGTCGTGAAAGCGTGGATAAGCTTGAGCCAAAGTCCACATGTCGGCTCCTTGGCGCACTTTTTCGGCGACGTCGAGTGCATCTGCTTCATGGTGGAGCAGGATGGCTTCGTAGATGAGCAGATCGGGATCGGTAAACCAGGATAGGTGCTCCTCGTAATAGGTCCGCATAGCAGCTTCGTTGACAATTGGTGCTTCTGCTTCTAGGCGGCGCAACTCTTCGATCATTAGTAGCGATTGACGCTTTTCTAGGTAGCGCTTCATCTCGTCGTCGTTGGCTATCCCGGCCTGCTGAGCGGCTAGCGGCAGCAGCACGGAATCTACGGCCGTGCGTCTAGCGTACCGAGCGATGCTCGCGGTATCTACGGTTACGGGACGCCGTTGGGATGGAGTTGCTACGAGCCATTGTAGGTACTGCCCAAGCGCGACCTGTCCTCCTTCGTAGAGTATTAGCGGCCTTGTTAAGTGCTCGTCTCCGTCGAACTCGGGTATGCCGTGAGAGGCGGTTTTGCCCAGCTTTACTAGCTGCAACCAAGTTGATTCGACTAGCTGTAGATTGAACTGCTTTCTGATGTTCGTGCGAAACTCTGCCGTGCGCACGGCAAGGCGATCCGCGTAGAGCCGGTCTTTGATTCTCTTTTTTAAGGACTCATAGGGCAGCGGGCGCTCGTCCTCCACGCGCACGATGTGGAAGTAACCCTCTCTACCTTGGAAAGGTTCAGATAGCTCGCCCAACTGCATGGAGAAGAGCACCTTGCTGACGGGGCCGGCCATCAAGGACTCGTCCCAGTAGCCTAGGTCGCCTCCTTTATCAGCGGTCTGTTGGTCCAAGGAGAAACGCCGAGCTAGCTCGGCGAAATTTTCGCCGTCTAGGAGTGCTTGGTAGAGCGTTTGCGCCTCTGCGGCTGTTTTTACCATGAGATGCCGCCCCCGCACCTCGCGCTTGGTGCGCAGGTCGCTGTTTTCGTAATAGGTTTTGATTTCTTCGTCAGAGATCGTTATGTGGCTTTTAACCTCTCTTTCGATGAGGCGTTCTACGGCCCGTTGTCGGCTCACGCGGTCTAAGCCGGAGAGGACCTGTGCGCTTTCATATAGATTCCTATTCTGGGCTTCTATGAACAGCAACTCGCGATTGATAAGCGTCTCTAGGACATCGCGCTTTGACTGTTTTTGCTCCAACTTGTCCCAGATCCGTTCCACCTGATCGATTGCGATGGTGCGATCGGCGATCCGCGCTGCTACAGAATGGTTCTCCGCGCATCCCAAGAGGATGCTGAACAAAAGGGCTGCGATTATCACTATAGCTTCTCCACAGTTCAGGATGTGCGGGGGAGGGTAAGGACGAGGTAGGAGTTCTTGGTGAAGGGCGAAGTTTGCAATTTATTGCACAGGTTCGAGTTCGAGGAGTACCAGTAGCCAAGTGCACGCCCAATAGGCGCTGTTGATATAGGGCGTCTCCGCGGTGGGCCAGTTCTGCCAGTAGGTTTCGTTGTGGGGGATTCTGTGGTACCACTGGAGCAGTGGAATGGAGGGAAGCTCGCGCAGCCAGATTTCCATGGCTTGGCGAAAGTGTTCGAGCAGTTGCGGATCGTCGGGGGCTGTGCCGGCCATGCGATCGATGATTTGGTCGAAGTGGGTGTTTTGCCAGCGCCAGAAGTAGATAGCGGCTGTGCCGATAGGCTGCACGTAGCGGCTGTGATAGAGTCTGAGAGTAAAGTACGGGTCGCGCACGCTGCCCGCGTTGCCGATTAGAAAGGCCCGGGCGTCGCCTACGGTCATGCGGGTGTAATAATCGGAAGTCATTCTGAAACCGGCATCAAAGCCGGCGCGGCGTAGCTGTTCGACTAACACGGGGACGATGTCGTGGAGATTCGGATGCAGGTCGATGGTGATTTTGCACGGCGTGCCTTCCTTGGTCCAGATGCCTTTTTCGAGGGACCAGCCTTGGTGTTGCATGATCTCCGCGGTCTTGGCCGGGTCGTGTGTGCCGACTGGATAGCGGGCGAGCAAATCCCCGATCTGGCCTGTGAAGCGGCGCAGGGGCGGGAAATCTGGAAAGGGCAGCAGGGAATAGGTCCCCGCGCCCTGCCAGCCGACCTCGACGAGTTGCTGCCGGTCAATGGCGTGGTTGATGGCCCAGCGGATTTCCGCATCGGCAAACGGGGCTTCGAGATTGTTAAAACCCAAGGCAATGGGCCACCAATCGAGGTAGCCGTAGGGCGGTTCGCGGCCGGTCCAAGTGGATACGTCGGGATTCTGGTCGAGAATGGTTTTGATGTTGGACGGGCGCAGGTCCAGACAGGTGTCCATTTGGTTGCTGATCAATAGTTGCACCCTTTTGTCTTCGTCCATGTAGGGCAGATAAATCAGGCGTTCTACGCGGGGGAGTCGGCGAAAGCCTATCTCAGCCGCCCACCAGTCTTGCCGCAGATCCCAAATTCGCTGCTGAGGCTCGGAGCGGACGAGCCGGTAGGGGCCGCTTATTACGGGCCAGCCGCGTTGGAGATCTAGGTTGGCGAAGGTTTTCGCGTCTTTCCCCTCCCAAATGTGCTTGGGAACAATGGGGATGCCGTTGCCGAAATTGTTGGTCAAATACTCGAATACGAAGCGCGGATTTGGCGATTTTAGCGCGATTTTCGCCTGTAGGTCTTCTACGACGCGGGCCTCTGCGACCCATAGCTCCATATCCACCGAGGCGTTGAGGACGGGAGCGTTCTTTTTCAGCATGTCGATTGTGAATACCAAATCGGCCGCAGTCCAAGGCGTGCCGTCACTCCATTTCACGCCGTCTCTGAGGTGGATAGTTACTTCGGTGAAGTCGTCGTTGTACTCGTGGCCGGTGGCGATCCAGGGTATGAGGTTTTGTTCTTTGCCATAGGGGTTGTAGAAGTAGAGGGGTTCGTAGAGGAAGTTGTGGCCGGTGCTGGAGATGCTGCCGGGGAGAAATGGGTTGAAGGAATCGTAGTCTTGGATCTGGCCAGCGCAGGTGTTGGGCGGCGTGCAGTTCATTATGAGCGAGCGGTTGCGGGGGACATCCGCTTCGTCGTTGACATCGCCGCCACAGGCAAGGAGCAGATAGCAGGCGAGTAAGCCGCTTAGCACGTAGTTAAGCATGGGGTACAGTCTCCATATACCAATCGTCGTAAAAGTTGACATGCAGTATGCTATTAAATAGCTTGAACGGGCAAAAGGGCGTATGTTTTAACCATTCAAAAAGGAGGTTTTAGTTGTTAGCAGAAAGAGCATATCTGACAAACGAAACAGCCAATTTAATCTCTAAAAGGAGGCTAACCATGAGAATCTGTGCTGTTTTTGGCGTTTTGCTGTTGGCTGCGAGTACGTGCTTTGCGCACAGCAACGCCAATGGTTTTGGCTATTTCGCTTTGGAATGGCCCTCGGATGTGACATACGTCGCCGATGGCGAGGACGGAGATTGGGCGTGGTACGATCCCAATTTTATCGTCACTCCCGACGAAATGGGCGAGGTCGTACAGCAGGTAATTCCAGACAAGAGCGATATCGATGTTTCCATCAGGACCGCTTGGACGCAGGCACCCGACAACCGCATCTATGGCTTTGTGCGAGTGACGGACGATTCGCTACACGCGGCCGAAACGGATCCGGAAAACGGGTGGTTTGAGGACGATCTCGAAATCATTACCGACGGCGACCACAGTGGTGGCCCGTACCGCGATCCGAACCAAGTAAACGCGCAGCAATGGACCATGCACGTGCAGGTGCCCGGCGGATATTCGACGCCCTACGGCAATGGCACGACTTGGTTGCGCAAAGATGCCGATCCGGCCAAGCAGTGGGCCACGGCCTATATTGAGGCCGATGTCAGTCTCAGCCCGCCTGGCGCTACGCACGGCTCGACCAATGTCACCTTAGGCTATGAGTTCGCCATGCCGCTGTGGGTCAACTTGGAAAACGACGAGGCCTCTACAGAACGCGTGGTCCTGCAGCCGGGAATGACCGTTGGTCTTACCTACCAGCTCAACGAGGCCGATACGACGCCTTCTGAGGGTGCCGCCCGGACGCATCAGCTCGTCACCGGGGACGTCAACGGGGCGCATAGGGATCAGGATTTCGCCTCTGACTTTACTTTGTTGACTGTAGATGAGTACACCCGGGGCAGCGATGCCGGCACGGCGGTCGAAGGCAGTACTTGGGGGAAAATCAAGGCGACTTTCGCCGAGTAACATTTCTCCATTTCATTTTGCAGCGGGGGAGTAGAGGTGTGACTATCTCTACTCCCCCGCTTTCGCGTTTTGTAGGACGTTTGGGAAGCGTTTTGCCATGAGTCTATGCTTGCGTGTCTTGGTGCTGTTGGTGCTGATCGGTTGCGGTCGCTATTTCCCCGGGCCAATCGAACCTGCGCCCGAAAATAGCCAAGAAGCCTATGCTTCGGTCGAGGACGACGGGACCATTATCGCCGTTTTCAATCGTCTCGAAGTTTCCCTGCGTCCCATGACGGACGAAGAGTTGAACCGGCAATTCGCCGACTACTCTGCGGCGGGTGCCAATTCCAAGAACCCCTATACCTTTGGCAACTGGAAGCCGCTGGGCGATACCTATACGCCGCCCAAGTACACCGTCTTTTCGGTTCAGGTGAAAAACTACGAGTATCCCAAGGTGCATCTGGATCCCACCCGCATAACGCTCGTCTCCCAGCAGGCTGGTCGCGAGTACGATCCGCTCAACAGAACGGACATCCTCGAATTCTATGCTTCCATGATTCCCGGATATGCGGGAAATGCCTACAGCGTCTTCCAAGAGCGCAGGGAGATTCTGACCCGCACTATGTATCCAGCCGAAGACGTTTTTAGCGGTCAGGAAGTCGAGGGGTATATAGTGTTTCCCGCGTTGCCTCACGATATCAATGAGTTTACCGTTCACCTCAGCGATGTGGCGATTCGCTTCGACTTTAGGCAGCAACCCGTCGAGACCATAGATTTGGCGTATCGCTTCCAGCGCGAGGTGTTCAGGGGGTATCAGCCGCCGGCAGATTGGGCGCAGGAATGAGACTGCTGGCGAGCAGGCTCACTTTATGCGGGGTATGTTGGCTGAGTGCACCGCTCGGAGCACAGGTCGAAAGCTATAGGGTTGGTGGGGGCGGGCTTTCTTGGGATTCCCAAGCCGCGGTCGCCGGGGGAGTAGATTTGCAAGACCCGGCTCTGATTCGTCCCATCGGTTTGGCAGAAACCGACAATATCCTTCGCTCGCTCGACTGGAGCGACTCGCCTACCTTGGACTTTGTCGCCGAAGGCAGAGCCCATATCTGGGACAACGCTGCGATCGAAGGATCCGCTGCCGCTTTGATCGATGGCGATGAGCAGACTTCTTCCGGCGACCGCTTCAAAGGGCTGGGCACCGATCAGACCGGTCGCATCTTTTTTTTAGACTTAGGGGCTTCTTTTCCAGTCAATCGTCTGATCTACTTCCCCAGTCCGTCTTTCCCCGACGACTTCCCGAGGGCCTTTGAACTTTCCGTGAACGATGGCCGCGACTATACCCAACAAGGAGCGCCGCGCTATCAGGTTTTGAAGCGCGTTGATTTGCAGACCGAGCCGAGGACGGCAATCGACTTTCCAGTGCAGCTAATCCGCTTTATCAGGCTGCGCATCCTGTCGCCCAATCCATTTGAAATAGCGGAGATTCAAGCTTTTGGCACGGGTTTCGTGCCCAAGGGTACTTATCTTTCCAAGCTCATTGAATTGCCCACAGCAGCGATTCTTGGCGCGCTCTCCGTCAAAGCCACCAAGTTGCGCCGACAGCCGGACGGCGTCCTGCTCCCGACAGCGGCAGCCACCGCATCCGTGGACCTGACCCTGCGCAACGGCACGGACGAGACTCCCCAAGTCCATTTTGAAATCGTCGATCGCGAAACGGGTTCGGAGCAGCCCACGACCGCAGACGCCTATGCCAAGTTGGCGGAGGATTTCCGCGGTTCCATCCTCGACGATGCTGAAAACTGGACTTGGAAGAATCCGATCCGCATTGATTCGACGGGGACTTTTACCTATCCCCTCGAACTGCCCGGCCCAAGGCAGTATTTCGATTTCCAGCTCTTTTTTCGCGGCACATCTACCGATCTCGTCCAGATAGATAGCTTGGCTATTAGCTACTCGCTGCCGCTGGCCGATCGCGCCGTAGGCGAGGTGGCTGTTTTAGCAGATCCGTTCCCGCCCGGTGGTGTAGTTGCGGTGCCAGCAGGTCGAGATACCCTTTTTACCTATGACATCCGAGCGGAATTTGGCAGCGACGTGCAGGTTGGGTTCGATGGTTTACACATTGCGACCCAAACCGAACCGACGTTGCTCAAATTCGAGATGGGGGAGCCGCTCGTCGAAGTGATGCCCGACAGCGTTCACGCGGATGCGCAGGGGCTGATGCTGTACTTCCCATCGAATCGGGTCACGCCGAGCAATAACCAGCCGCTGCGCGTTACCTTTCGCACGGCTATTCTGGTCTATGCCACTGACTTGGTGAGCCACCTAATCGACTCTGGGGGCCGTTTGCCTCAGCCGGTCGCTGCCGGCGATGCCAGTTCGAGTGTTGGCACCAACACCAACCGGGTCTTTTTCTCCAATGCCGCAGGGGGTGGGATTTTATCCGCGATGCAGGTCGTACCGGCGGTATGTACGCCCAATGGGGACGGCGTCAACGAAGAGAGTCGCATTGTTTTCCAAGTCCTGCGTCTGGTGCAGGAAGTCGATTTTTCCATCGGCATATACGATTTGGCTGGACGCCGGGTGCGTCAGCTATTTTTAGACACCTTGTCCGCCGGAGCCTACGAGCACACTTGGGATGGCCGCGATGCGACCGGTGAGCTGGTGCCCCCGGGGGCTTATATCGCGCGCATTGCGGCTGAGACCGAATCGGGGGAAGAGGTGTTGGCTAGGACGCTCAGTGTGGCATATTGAATTCAACGGCCGCCGATGTTCGCCGTGGTTGTAAGTCAATCGTGTTTATGGTATTATCTAGCGAGGAGTAACATTTCGCCCAATTTGCACATTTGCAAGGAGTCGCATTTATGAACCATCGATCCATATTGATCGTCTGCTTGGCCATGCTGGGGCTGGCCGTTGATGGCTGGGGGCAGGGTTGGGATAAAATAGCGTTTGTCTCCAACCGCGATGGGCTTCCCAACATTTGGATTATGAATGCGGATGGAAGCGATCCCGTAAATCTAACCAAAGGCCGGGGGATTTGTCTCTACCCGGCTTGGTCTCCAGATGGCATGACGATCGCCTATATTAATGGTGATGGTCATGGCAAGGATGAAATCTGGTTGATGGACGCCGACGGCAGCAATCCGCAACAGGTGACAGACGATGCAGTCCATAAAGCGGGGCTTGCATGGTCTGAAGACGGAAGTAGAATCTACTACGACACGCTGCCCACGGGGCATCCGAAGGATGGCACGGAGTCGTTTGTCATAGGGTTAGAAGATGGAAGTGGTGCCCTACCCGTGGACGCCGAGGAAGGGGCCATCGCTCGAATGTGGCCTCGTTCGCCAGACGGGACCAAAAGCATGGTCGTCTTGAGAGAAGGAGACCAGACTGATATCTATGTCGTCGATAACAGTGGCGACGAGCGCACATCTACTCGCCTGACCGACAGTCCCAACGTCGATATAAGCCCCGCTTGGTCACCCGACGGCATGAGAATAGTCTTTGCCTCTGGTCCCAGTATGGGCGGCCCGATGGATATTTGGGTAGTTGATATAGACGGGAGCAACTTGGTCAATCTGACCAATGGCTTGGGCGGAGGCTGGCCCGCTTGGCGGCCAGCCTCTCCTGCCGCTACGAGCGTCGAAGCCCAGTCGTGGGGACAGATCAAATCGCTGCTTTCAATAGGCACTCATTAATCGCGCCTCGTGCGTAGGGGCGGCTTGCGCTCCGCACCGCCCCTACGTCCCCTTCTGTACCAAGCCCACCTTATCGCTCCACAAGCGCAAAATCCAAGAGTAATCGCTGTCCAAATGCGCGATGGTCTGTAGCGCAATCGCAACACGGCTGTTTCTCTCACACTACACTGCGTCGCCTAGCAAAGAGCCATCTTTCAGAGTGCAATGATGATTTGAGCGATTGGCCTGCATTTTGCATACGCCATGTAGCCGATTATCTTTGACCCGATACCAAAGGATGCTCACCATGTCCAATCCACAACCCGCTTCCGAACTCACTACCCGCGATGTTTTGCAGCAGATTGACCATCGCCTAAGTCTCATTGAGACGGATGTGCGCGAAAACAGTACCAAACTCGAGGCTAAGATCGACGCTCTCGGGAGCAAAACGGAGGCTAAGATCGACGCTCTTGAGGCCAAGACCGAAGCCAAGATTGACGCTCTTGAGGCCAAAACGGAGGCTAAGATCGACGCTCTTGAGGCCAAGACCGAAGCCAAATCTGACGATCTCAAGACCGAAATTACAGACAGAATCGACGGTCTTGACCGCAAAGTCGAAGGCGAAATACGCGAGCTACGCCGCGAGTTCAACGGCAAATTTAACTTGGTTATCGGCTTGGTTATTACCACTTGGCTGTCGATGATGGGGACGCTTTTCTTCAAGTTGTAGATGTGCTCACGTGCTCTTCTGTACCAACCCCACCTTATCGCTCCACAAGCGCAAAATCCGCGCCGACTCGCGCAACAAATGCACGTATAAAGATCCCGCCCGGCGTCTCTTTTCGAGCCGCTCTCGCTGATTGAGCGCCATGTTGAACTTGCCTCGGGCTTGGGTGACGGCCCGCTGGCGGTTGTCAACGGCGATGGTGAGGACGCGCTTTTCAAGGGCCTCTTCGGCGTCGGCGTTGAGCGCCCGCAGCGACCAGATCGAGGTGTCGCCAGCAAGGCACTGGTCGGTGTAGGAAAAGACGCAGTGGCCCATGATGCGGCCCTCGGTCTGGAGCTGTTGCGAGGTGCAGAGTTCGTAGATGGTCCAGACGAGGTTGCACTTGAGCTGCGCGTCGTATTCTTCGCGGCGGAAACCAGCCAAACCCGTGGCCGCCCACGTCTTGAGCGGCACGTCTTCTACTCCCGACAACGTCTCGTGCCACTCATCCACTTGGTTGAGCAGCTTGGCGGCGCTGCGGCCCTTCATGCAGAAGTTGGGCTGCGGTGGTGGCTCTGTGATTTGGGTGCCGCCGGGTTGGGTGATCTGCTGGGGCAGGTACTTCTGGTGGCGGATGAAGTCGTAAACCGGCAGGAAGTAGGTGCGGTGTAGCATGGGGTAGTTGTTGACGTAGAAGTGGACGACCGAGATCCAGAAGTCTTCGTTTTCCAACGAGTCACCCAGTGGTGTGGCAGCTACGTACCAAGAGCAGTGGGAATCGCCGCCGAGTGCCTCCGCTTGGGCGATGCGCAGTGCTTGGAGCAGGGTGTGATGCGGATGGTTCATCTGCATGAAGATATGCGCCATGCGCTTGGTGACTTTCATGGGCACATCGGCGGTACGCAAGTTTTGGCCGCCAGCTACGTGCTTGAACCATTCTTGTTGTTGATAGGCTTCCGTAGTATGCCCTTGGAGCCAAGCGGTGTCCATGGGCGCGGGGACCTCGTAGCGGGCGAGCAGGTGCCGCGCCAGCGACTGGAATTGCGGGCGCTCCTTGGCCGTGTCGGGCCGCCACTCCTCCATCGGACGCAGCCAGTCGCGGTGGTGCCGCGCCAGTTGCCCGAGGGCGGCGATATAGGTGTTGGCACGGTTGGCACCGAGGCGCTTGAGTACGGGCATAGGCCGCAGCAAGTGGCCGTATTTTTCGACGTGGAGTACCAGCCGTCCTAGGGCCTTTTGGGCGTCTGGATTGTCGGCCAGTGCATTGCGTTCGACGCGCAGCCGCGAGAGCAGGTCGTTGAGTTTTTCGTCTTCTAGCTCGCCGTTGAAAAGCCGGTTGATTAGTGCGGCGCGACGAGGGTCGTGTTCCTTGCTGGCTGCCGGATCTACCGAGGGCTGCAACGAGGCGAAAAGCGTTCGTTCTGCGGCGCGCTCTTGCGACGTTTTGTCCAGCGCCGTGCTCAGGCCGTGCCGGTGGCACCAGAGCTTGTAGGCGGCGATTGTGCCGACGCCGAGTGCGGCAAAGTGCGCGGCGAGGGCCTCGTCAACTTGGTTGGGAAGCAGCAGGGCGTGTGTGGCGTTAGTCATCTTTTCGCTAGTCTGTGTCGAGGGTGAGTGGATTTTAATTCTAGGGCAGGACATCAACAGTGACAAGCGGTTTCCCGCGATCGCGAGGGGTTTATAGTGCCGTTGTTCTGCCGTATATTCTGTCGCCTACATCTCAACAATAAGCCACTCACCTGCTGATTCACCTCGCCCAAAGGGCTAGACAAGCGATCCCATCTAACATACGGGGATTGCAACCCAGAATCTAGACGGATGAAAATTACTTTCATTGCCGTTGCTGCGGTGTTGTTGAGCGGCACCGAGTCGCTACGGGCCGAGATCCACACCTTGGTCCTCGGACAGGGCGGGGTCCCATGGGACGAACTGGGCGAGCGAGTAGTGGGCTTGGAGACGGTCCCAAACGATGGTGCCCTACAGCCCCTCGAACTTTTGCCGCAGCAGAATATCATCGCCGGCCCCCGCACGGAAAGCGGCGAATACACCACGATTCTGGGCAGCACTTGGCAGCTAGGCAAGCAGCCCAAAAGGGACGATTTTGAACTGGGGGTAACGCCTCGTTTCTGGACCAGTATTCTGCCCCTCTACCACACGGCACCCTTTCAGGTCATCGACGGGGATCTCGCTACGGTGACCAAGCTGCGCTGGTCTGTAGTGGGTGGGGGTCGCCGGGAAGATATATACACTTTCGACTTTGCGTTTCCCATTCCCATAAACCGCGTGGTATTCTATCCCCCGGCTACCGGACTGGACGAAGGCGGAGGCTTGAGAAAGCAGCGCTTCCCCCGGGCGTATGAAATATCGAGTGCCAGAGAATCGGTGGATTTCCTCCTGCTCAGCGAAGAAGACAGGCCTCACACCCTAGAGCAGGTACTATCGCGCACCTTTGTCAACTCCGACCGCGTTATAGATGTCCGTTTCCCCGCGCAGACTCTGCGTTTTTTGCGCATTGCCTTTAATCTGATCGCACAGGTGTACATGCTGAGCGAGATTGAGGTGTACGGCGAGGGATTTGCGCCGGAGACTAGTTATCGCACAGCGGTTATCGACTTGGGAGCGCCGGTGAATTTCGGGCGCATCTTTTGGGAGTTCGAAAAGTTTCGCAAAACACCGGGCGAACCAGAACCCATGCCAGCCCCGGACGCGCCTATCAGCTTGGTGTTGGAAACGCGCACTGGCCGGGACGATACCCCGAAGGCGTACTACATCATCAGCGACATAGGTGCGGAACGGCAAGTAGAGGAAGCGGTTTACAATAAGGCGCTGGAGAAATCGCCCTTTGTCCAAGGCAATCGCCCCGGCGACAAATCGTCGATCAAGCTCGACGAGCAAAACTGGAGTTTCTGGTCAACGCCCTACAATCTTTCCGGCCAATTGCTCCGTTCGCCGGATGCACGGCGCTACATGCAGCTTCAGTTCAATATGGTAGCTGAGGATTTCCACACTTTCGGTCGGGTGAAATCCGTGGCGATTGAGTACTCGCCGCTCCTCGTGGAATCTCTCGTTGGCGAGGTAGGTTTGGCTGGGGGAGGAGACCGGGTGCCCGAAGCGCCGGCCGGTCAGGAGACAACATTTATCTACGATGTCTTGGCTAGTTTTGGCACCGACGGTCAGCTAGGCTTTGATGCGATTAAACTCAATACTGTAGCTGAGGCCGAGTTCGTCAAGCTGGAGATTGGACAGCCGCTAGCGGAAGTAGAACCCGACAGCGTCCACTTCGCCGATGGGGTTTTAGCCGTGTATTTCCCCTCGCATAAAGTAGGGCGCGCTGATGGCGAGGAGCATCTGCGGCTGACCTTTCGCACGGCCTTGTTGGATTTCACTACCTACTTCCTCGGCGAGGTGTTGGAACTGACGGGAGAAAACCTGCCCCAGTCGATTGATCCGGGCGACGCGAGTGCAGAGCTCCATAGCGACGACATCCGCGTCTTCGCCACGGGAACTTCGATAGAAGCGCTTTCCGAGATTGCGTTGGATTCGTCGTTCCTGACGCCCAACGGCGACCGCATCAACGACGAACTCGACATCTCGTTTTCGCTACTGGGTGTGGAAGATACCGCCACTGAGATCGGCGTCTATACCCTTACAGGCCAGCGGGTCAGGGCGTTGGTGCGCGGGAAATTCAACAAGGGTTTTTACACTGTGCAATGGGATGGGCGCGACGACCAAGGGGCACTGGTCCCTCCGGGCATCTACCTTTTGCACATAAAGGTAGATGCGGACAAGGAAGTATCAGAGCAATTTCGTTCGGTGTCGGTAGTGTATTGAATCCGCAGATGGACGCAGATAGTATGTACAAGACGATCCACTGCTCGAATCGTTCAAATCCTGGATGGCTATAGGCCGAGGATAGCATGTTGCAACGGGTATATTCGCTGACGCTGTTGGTGCTTTTCCCCGTTGGGGAGATAGATGCTGGAACGCTGCTTATAAACAGTCGAGACCAGTGGGAGCAATGGACTTTTCCGCAAGGGGTGCTGTCGTTGGCGGCAGATGGCAGCGTGGGACTGAGACACTTCCGGCGCGATATAGATGCCGTTGCCGACGCGGCCGAATTCTTCCATCCAAATGCCAAGGGGAAAGAGGTGCAGGGGGGAATCCGCGGTGCGGGTACCCACATTGATCAAGCTGCCCGTATTCTCGATGGCGCTGCCACTACTTGGTGGCAACCCAGCCAAGCGGCCCCGCTCGACGATTGGTGGGTTGAGATCGATTTGGGCCGCCTCGTCCAAGCGAAAAAGATCCGGCTGACCTTTCCCGACACCGAGGGGGCGCGGCCCCTGCGCGAGTTTTCCGTTTTCGTCACCGAGGGGACGCCTTTTCTCACCGGCCAAGACGTCTTCCGCTACGACCGAGTGGGCGGCACGACCCAGCCCAGCCGGGAGACGGTGATAGAGTACGACCTTGTGACGCCGGAATTGGGCAACGCCACCGGCGAGTATTTGGCGACTAGCGATACCTTGGAGTATATGTCCATTCAGTACGTGCGCGTCGTCGCTCACGCCAAAAGTCTGGCTGCGGCGCTGGCGGCGGTTGAGGTTGAGGCTATAGGCGACAACATTGCTCCGGGGACGATCGAGCGGGGAGGTACCATACGGACTGGGCGCGACCCGCGCACCATCGCCCATATCATGGATGGAACCGCGGCCACGTGGTGGACCTTGACCTCGCGGGGCGACCTCGACTGGCGCGATAAAGGCGATTGGTTTGAATGGGATCTGGGAGCCACCTTCTGGATTGATCAGCTAACGATGGTGGAGCCGCCGCCGGGGTTTGCCACGCTAGGGGTGAATTCATACCGGAATCAGTCCGGTTTTGAACTATTGACCTCAGACGGCACGCCGATTCCCACCGAGGGGGAAGAGCGGCTTCAGAGTCCCGTCGATTACCAGTTGCTCAGCTTCGTCGATAACGAAACGCTGAGCAGCGCGGGCACGAGAAACCGCAATTTTGACTTCCGCTTTCCCGCTCGCAAGGTGCGCTATCTGTTCTATCACCACGAATCTCCGGTCAACAGGTCCACCGTTTTCCATTTATTCGAGATTTTCCTCTACGGCGCAGGCCATCCAGCCGAGGTGGTAATGACCTCGAATTTTATCGATCTAAAAGGAGCCAAAAGCCTGCGCCGGATGCGCTGGGAGGCGGAGACAACGGCCGAGACGCGCATAGAGATTCGCACGCGCACCGGCAATACGCTGGACGAAGAGATATTCTATTACGACAAAAATGGTCGCGAAGTTCCCAAAGGACGCTGGGACAAACTGCCGGCCAGCCAGAAATTGCCCGAAGTAATAGTGACGAAAGCTGGGGCCGACTGGAGCGCGTGGAGCTCGGCCTACAAGGAATCTGGGGAAACCTTCCGCTCGCCCACGCCGAGGAGATTCGTCCAAATGGAGGTGCGCCTACAGACCGAAGATCCCCGGGTAGCACCGACGCTGCGCGAGATAGCCCTCGACTTCGACGATCCGCTCATCGGCGGCGGGGTTTTCGCCAGCGTCGCCCCGCGCGAAGCAGCCCTCGATTCGCTGACGGTTTTTACCTTCCGCCTCGGAGGCCGCACGAGACCGACTGATCGGGGTTTCAACCGCCTCGTGTTCGATTTGCCGAATCCTCTCGAAGGCGAGGTGCAATTGCGGATAGGGGATCGCCGCGTTGAACCCTTGCAGGTGGAGGCCAGCGGGGATTCGGTCGTGATCGACTTGCCCGAACAGGTCCGCGGGGACAGCATCGAGGTAGAACTGCCGCTGCGCCTGTTGGCCAATGCGGCTGCTTTCGACGCTTGGGTAAGCTCTACGACGCAGCCCGATATTCGCCAGGGGATCCAGCCGGAAGACCTAGGTGCTTTGACGGTGTTCGTGCCCGAGATTGCCCAAGAGGAGCACCTCATCCGCGCACTGGCGATGTCCTCGGCGATGGTCACACCCAATGGAGACGGTATCAACGACAGGCTACAGCTACGCCTGCTAGTGGTAAAAACCACCGCCCAACCCAAGGTCGCGATTTACGACTTGAGCGGCGCGCTAGTCGCTAGCACCGAGCAGGTGGATCAGACGCACTATCTGTGGGATGGTCGGGATGAGAGTGGTTTATTGTTGCGCCCCGGTATCTACATTCTGGACGCCAAGGTAGAGACCGACACTGCAACGGAACGGCGACAGCGCGTCGTCCATTTGGTCTATTAGTCGAGCTCAGTTCACGACCGTACTGTTACGCATGGGCATCAGGGTATGGGATGCTTCGACACCGCTCCGCGGAGTTTATCTTGAGCGAAGCCGAAAGGCTCAGCATGACACTGAAAAGCAGCGCACCCACTTGTCATGCTGAGCGTAGCGAAGTATCTCAGACCACCTCTACTGTCGTGTACTGAGGTTGAATGCAAACCGCTATCGATTCGGGAAACCAGCGCAATGAATAAAGCCATTTGGTCCTTTGTCTTGCTCGCCCTCTTGCCACTGGAACTCAAGGCCGACTTGCAGAGCGGATTCTTCAATCCGTACCGAGCGACGGGAACGCCGGTCGATTTTGAGTCGCTGAGTCCGGTGCTGCGAAAATGGTACGTGCCCCAGACGCTACTTTATCTCTATGGCTGGAAGACCTACGAGTACACCAACTACGCCCGGGACAACTACCAGCGCTACGTCAACCTCTTCTTGGAAGGGGATCGCTATTACGACCTGTACGGCAACTACATCACCCGGGGTTGGCGCATCTACGACTGGCGTCAGGAACATCCGCTCGATTTTGGCAGCAGCATCTTCAAAAACCCCCGCTTCAATAGTTGGTTCAACCGCGTCCTGATATCCTCCGCTTCCAAAGGGCAATTCTACACTGCACTGACCGTCGGCGAACAGCTACGGACCACGCTTACGCCGATGACTTTTTCAAAGCCGCTCTTCGACGGTATCCAGTGGGATATGCAGTCCGACAAATACGCCTTGACCCTCATTGCTTCGCGCATTGACAATCCGGCCGTCCAGCGTCTCGACAGCGAAATCTCCGAAGCGAGAGAGACGGTCTTCACCAATTTGTATGGATTGCGCGGAGTCGCCCAAGTCGGGGATTTCGCCACGCTCGGATTGACGTATGTCAATGCCAATCACGGCAACAGTCGCTTAAGCGTCGAGGAGAATTCCCTCAAGGGCGTCTTGGGGGGGCGCTTGAACGCGGAAAACGTCCGCCGCATCGTCGTCCGCCTCAGCGACGATTCGCCCGAAGACAATACCGGCGGTGCGCTGCTGTTCCGCGAACGGATCTTCATCGACGATGTCGAGCACCCGGAAATAAAACCTTCGATTGACGGGGGGACGCGGCGTCAAGGCTTGCTCGAAGCTAACGGCGGCGATGTACTGACGCTTAGCTACGACATCGAACGCGATTTCGTGCCGGGCGTAAAGGACCAGATCGGCGATTTTAAAGAAGCTGGCAAGATCGATATCGAGTTGGTAGTAGCCAATGATTTTCGCATCGAAGTAACCTCCAATATGCAGACTAATTTCACCGGCGAGACGGTTTTCCTGCCGGTCAAGCGAAGCAATGGCAATATCAGCGATGGTTCCAATCAGCAGGTCGTCCGATTCCAGTACGGCCTGCCGACAGGCAACGAAATCATGGGTTTTACGTTTGAAGTCTCCGAGCTTGCCGGATTTAATCTCCGCTCCGAATTCAACGTCAACCGCCACCATCGCAAGTTTCCCAATCAGAATATCGTCAAGCGGCAGGCGCTAGCGTCTGATCGCGCCGAGGCTTTTTACGTCACGGCCTCGCGGTTGAGCTATCCGTGGTTCGCCTATGGCGAGGCTTTCTCCATGGATCCGAACTACGGTACCTCCATGGTGATTCCCGACCAGCGCGGTTTTATCGACTACGAGGATGAGCTCAACTTCGCCTATGAATTTGTCGAGGACAACGACGACCAAGACCGCTTCCCCGACTGGCGGCGGCGCGTTACCGGCGGCGGTTTTGTGCCGGGGCAGCAGACGACCCGCGCTGCGGATGTCGAGGTGTTTCCCGGCCTCGACGAGAACAATGACTTGGTCAACGACTTTAACCAGAACGACAATTTGCAGCCCGATTACGTCGAACCCTTTCTGCGCTACAATGTCGATTCGCCCGAATTTCTCTTTGGCACCGACATGAACAACAACACCGTCATAGACCGCCTCGAAAACGATACCGAACCCGATTATCCCTACAAGCGCGACCACCGAGGCTACAATTTCTACGTAGGCGCTGAAATGCAGCCCGGTTCTAAGGTCATGGTCGGGCATCTGCGCGAGTGGTTGATCGGTAGTGCCCGGCGCAACCAGACGAGCTATGGGCTTTTTACTTGGCAGGAAGACCTGCCATTGCGCGGTTTTAAATTTCGCTTCATGGAATTTTTGCGCTTGGCCCGCGACGATATTCCCGACGCGCTGATCCAGTGGGTCCAGTCTCCCTTTTCGGCGGGGGGGCTGCAGGATGTGCAGGACCGCCTGATAGCCCAGAATACGATGATCAACACGTCGTACCTCGACTTTGCCATTCATCGCCTGCGACCGCTGAATGTGTCTGGTAAAGTCAAATGGGACCATTATTTTCAGCGCGGAGATCAGGCGCGGGAAAATCGCGACGAGAGTTTCTTAGGTGCTATTCTGAGAGCGGAGTACTTCTACGAGCCGTTGGCGGGAATTACCATTTCGCCCAAGTGGAAGCAGCAGTACACCCGCCAAGTTCCGACAGATCCCTTGGCGCTGCGACGCAATGAGCTGTCGGAGATTTTTTTCTTAATCGGGACGTATGATCTCATCCCCGGCCAGCTCGTCTCGGAGTCGGGGATCGAATGGGAGGTCTTTCGGAACCTACAGCAAGAACCCGATCCGCTGCCGCCGGCCTTTGTCGAGGATTTCACTACCCTGACCTTGGCCACTCAGTTTACTAACAGTTCCGAATATCAGGGCTATGCACTTTCTACCAAGATCGGTGTGCGCTGGCAACGCCGGGCATTGCAACAAGGCGATGAGACCAATTTCCTCACGTTTGTAACCATCTTCGCCGGATTGCGCTAATAAGCTGTCTCAAAATTCTAAGTGCGCTCCGCTCAACGTCATTTCACCTCTGCGTTCATCTGCGTTCATCTGCGGATATATGTCCTCTGGGGGATCGCGCTGGCCACGCTAGTCGCGTGCGAGCGTCCCCCCACGACCAAGACCGACTACCAAATGTGGCTGGAGCGGCATCCGCAGGATAGCGAAGCCCATTGGCAACTGGCCGATCTGCTCCTGCAAGAGCGCTCCTACCAAGGGTCAGAGCACCACTACCGCACGGCCCTGAGCATTGATCCGAGGACTGCGGACGCGTGGGTCGGGTTGGGAAATATCTCCTACAAACAGGGTCTATACGAGCAGGCCGAAAGCCACTTCCGCAACGCCCTCTCGCTGGACGATGAGCACGTGGGTGCGTTGTGTAGCTTGGCCAGTTTGGCCTTGGAACAAGAGGAATACGCCCACAGCCGCGATTTGTATCGACAGGCGCTGGCACTCGATCCAGACAATGCCGGGGCGTTCTACAATTTTGCTTTGGCTTACATCAAGCTCAAGGCGTACTACGAGGCGATTGCAGCTCTGAGGCAAGCTACTCACATTGATACGGGATACGGTTTGGCATTTTACGCCCTAGGCCAGATCTACGCCGAGCGTCTCGGCGAGTACCAAGAAGGTATTGCGGCGTTTAGGAGGGCCGTGGCGCTGAGAGCGGACTGGCCTAGCGCGCGGATAGGTCTAGGCCACGCCCTGCTAAAAGCTGGCCAAATAGATGCGGCCACAGCGGCTTTTGGCGAGGCCCTCGCACTCGATCCGAGCGCGGCCCAAGCTCATGTAGGGTTGGGGTTGGCCGAGGAGCGGCGAGGTGGCGAGACGCTCGCCGAGGCGCATTACCTGCGCGCCATCGCCTTGGATCCGGTGCGGGCGCGGACCTATTTCAAGCTCGGGACGCTCTACGTCCGACAAGAAAGAAAAGAGGAAGCCCAACAATACTTGAGCCGCTTTGAAGAGCTGGCACCCCATGCTGACGATCTAGCGCAACTCAGAGACCGACTGCGGCGAGAGCCGGATAATGCGCTGGCCCATTACGCTCTGGCGGGAATTTACGCCAAACTGAATATGCCCTTTCTGGCAATCAGTGCCCTGAGAAGCTGTCTCGCCGTGCGGTCGGATTACGCTCCTGCTTATAACAATCTCGGCAACGCATATTTGCGCATGGGAGATACCGGGGAAGCCATTGCGATGTACGAAGTCGCCGTCCGCATTGACACGACGTACGCGCTGGCCTACAACAATTTGGGGAGTGCCCAGCTACTCAATGGCCAACCGCATCAGGCGCTGGCGTACTACCAGCGCGCGCTGCGGATTCGCCCGGACTATGCCGATGCGTATTACGGGCTGGCTATGGCTTATAGGGAACAGGGACTGCACGCTGAGGCGGGGGAGGCTATGGCTCGGTATGAACAAATTGTCGCGGCTGATGAGCCGTAAATGGACGGTGTTCATTTTGCGTATAAGGGCCGGAATGGCTATGCTTAAAAGCCGGGCGGTTAGCTCAGTTGGTCAGAGCGCCTGCCTTACAAGCAGGATGTCCCCAGTTCGAGTCTGGGATCGCCCACCATAAAAACGAGGAGCTACGAGATTATACTCGTGGCCCCTTGTTGCTATAATGCACATTGGAGGACCTGCACCATGCTATCCAAGATGCCTACGGTTTCGACGACGATCATCTTTACTCCTTCTTTATGGATGGCGAGCTTTGGTCCGACGACAAGTTCACGTCGCCCTATGACGAGGAAGGCCCTCATGCGGGCGCGGCGCGGATCGGGGAATTAGGTCTGTCGGAGGGGCGGCGCATACTGTACCTGTTCGACTACGGGGACCAATGGCTTTTTCAGATCGCGGTGGAAGCAATCCGCAAAAGCGGAGTGCTTCCCCTCAAGCCGAAGGTTGTAGGACAGCAGGGCAAAGCGCCTGACCAATACGAGTATTATGGCTGATGTTACGCGGCTTTTGTCCCCACCCACTCCCTTCCTGTATCCTTTTATAGG
>VXOR01000050.1 GCA_009840005.1 Gemmatimonadota bacterium | reverse complement strand
TTTCGGCTTCGCTCAAGATAAACTCCGCGAAGCGGAGTCGAAGCATCTTATACCTCGATGCCCATGCGTAACGTCCATTGGATTACTGTCGTGTATTAAGGACTATAGTAATTCCAAGTCATCTTACTGCGGCGGTAGTGGTCTTGCGACCACAGGCGGGGATGGTCAGAAACCGGATTCTCGGACTCGTTGAAGTAGATGTGGAGTTGGTTGCCGTGCAGGACGATCAGTTCTTCGCGCCAATCGCCAGCTACATCGGCGACGTAGAGTCGGTCGGCTTTTTCCTCAAAGCGGTGGAGGAACTGTCCGCTAAGCGGATCGAAGATGCCAATATCGCCGGAGGTATGGCGCTCTTTGGCGGCGGCCAGTTGTTTGCGGTCGCCCGTCCAATCGATCTTGTGGATGACCTCGACGCCTCGTACGGTCCAGCCTTCGGGCGCTACATCGTCCATCTGGTAATCCGCGATCTTCTCGCCCTGTGCGTCAAAGATGAAGGGCTTCTGATGTTCGTTATAGCGGCTCCGACACCATATCTCCAGGCCCGGCCGCTCGAGGTCGAACTCGCCGACCGCTGCATTCTGGGGTTCTTGATGGCGGAAGTGCGTTTCCCAGAAGAGTTGTTCGTGGTTGTAGAGGAAAATGCGATTGCCGCCGCCTTCTTCTAAGGCGACGATTTCTAGGCCGGGTACATTGGGTAGCACGTCGTAGATGAAGATCGAGTCGATGTGACCGCGCAGGGGAATTTGTAGTAGAATTTCGCCCTCGGCAGAGACGACCGTAGCGCCGATCACCTCGTCTTGTCCATCTCTATTTAGATCCGCCAGCCGCGCGCCGTTGTGGGCACAGGAGACGAAATCGTCGCGTTGCCACAGGGGGGTAAAATGGCCGCGACGGAGATCGTCTAGCGCATAGGCCGCGAGAAAGCGACCCATGCGGTAGCCTTCGGCATTGGTGGTTTGGAGGAGTAGATCGCGATCGCCCGCGCCACGGAAATTGGCGACGACCAGATGCTCCCAGCGTTGGGTGCCTTTGGGGATGGGTGGCTTTGCGGCCCACTGCTCGCGCCCTGTGGAGCCATCGACTACGTGGAGCGTGCCATCTTGGGTAAGGAACAGGACTTCGACTTGTTTATCGCCATCGATGTCTGTAGCCTGAACACCTGGCCCGTGATGGCCGGGCAGGCCGATGCGCTCTGAGGAGCCGCCTATCCAGAGGTCGGTTTCGAGTGTCCAGAGTTTGCAGCCATCGTGGGCATGAGCCGTGAGATGATTGGGAACCGTGACTAGGTAATCCATGCGTCCATCCCCATTCAGATCGGCAACGATGAGACCGCCGGCAGAATCGGTAGGGCCGGGAATGTCCAATTGGATGACGAATGGATTTACGGGGTATGCAGGCCAAGGCGACCGCATGTTTCCGGTGGTGGAACAACTGGCTAGGATTAACAGGGTCAGGAGAAGTTGCAACGCTTAGACCCCGTTTAAACGGGCGCAGGCCAAGGCGACAATATCATCGGGCGCTTGCCAAAACGCAGACCAACTCTCGCCTCTATCCTCACTGCGATAGAGCTGCTCCTCGACAGCGGCCCAAGCAATTCCCTCGGCGTCAAAGGCGATGTGGAAGGTGTCGATATTGCCTTTGGCCTCGGGGAAGCCAGCAAGCGCTTGGGTCCAACTGCGGCCCGCGTCGTGCGAAAAGTAGAGCTTGCCCTGCACATCTCTGCCATGCCCCGGTCCTTTGCTGACGCTGGCCAGCAGGCAGTCGGGATCGCGCGGGTGGACGGCTAAGGCGCGGCCATAGCGACTTGCCAAGCCCTCCTTCCGATGCTCCCAAGAGCCGCCGTAGTCGTCGCTGGCAAAGACCGCGTCTGCGGTATTGGCGTACAAGCGTCCCTCCATAGGGGCGGTGGCTACTTGATGCACGTCGGCGTGCAGGTCCGGTGTTACCGGCTCCCAAGTAGCGCCTCGGTCGGGTGAGCGCATGATGCTGCCGACGTGGATGTCGGCAAAGACCCAGTCGCCACTGTGCGCCAAGCTGCGCACGGCCGGTGGACCACCCCAAGGTGTGTACCAGCTCTGGCGGCATTCCAAAGCGTCAAAGGATTCCATCCGGTGCGCTGGCTCGTCGCCGTTGAGACAGTACACGTGGGGCGGCTCGGTCCCCAGCAGCACTTGCAGCGGCTCTTCGGACAGCAGGGCGATGCTCTCCACCGGATCGCCGATGCCGGTGGCCTGCGGTTGGGCTTGGTCGTCGGCCAGAACGACTACTTGGCCGTCGGCTAGACCAATGGCGGAACAACGGACGCCCTCGTCTAGGCAGCGGATGCCGTCGATGGCCAAGCGTTGCGTGGGCGTGCCATTCTCCAAAGTGAAGACCTGATTGTCGGTGGCTATGAGCATGGTCGTCCTCCTGACGTTGGTTTGATAAAACTGATGTTACGCACGGGCCTAGGTATGAGATGTTTCGCTTCGCTCAGCATGACAGGTGCTGATATCTTGCTCCCCATGTCATGCTGAGCGGAGCGAAGCGGAGTCGAAGCATCTCTATACCTGCCAATGCTAGCACACGGGCAGGACGATGCGTAACATCAGTTATAAAAGTCAAATTTTGCACAAGTGCGGGCCAATGGTTTGACGCACCTTCTCAGCGTTTGAAGTCGTACTCCATTAGTTCGGCCGTGCCCTGCCATACGATACCGTTGTGACCCAGCCGACGTGCTTCGCTGACGATGCGGTCGATTGCCTCTGGGGGCCAACCCTCTCCGTGGATAATCGGATAGGAAGGCATGTCCGCCGGTAGGTATAGTTTTGCCTTTACCAGATCCCGCAAAACCAAGTCGGCCGTGGGGATTCGATAGGCCAGCGTCGCCGGCTCGTCAGCGCCGTATGCGGCAATGGTCTCTGGCAACCCCATGCCGTCGTATCCCGTAAAGCGATAGACGAGTTGCAGGGCATCCTCTTCTTGGAGGTTGGGAATTTCCTCCTGCAGAAAGCGGGCCCATTCGATGAACGTGTTGCAGACAAAGGCGGAGATGTGGGACACCAGCGGACTGGCAAAATCGGCCATCTCACCCCAGCGCCGGTAGTCGTGGCCCGCCGTCAGGGCCATGGAGGCCGGGTAGGTATCGGTGCCAAAGGCCTTGTTAGGGGTGGCCGCGTGCACTGCCGCCCGAAAGCGCGCCAGATTGCGGACGACTAGGTCACAGCGGAAGCGGACCCAGTCGAGGACTCCCGACCCCAGACCGAGCGCATGGACCACATCGAAGAAACCAATCCCGAGACGGACTACCTCGCCGAGTCGATCACCGTCGAGCTGGCGCAGGCCCTCCCGGGCGCGCTGCAAGTCCTCGACCATCGCTCCCATGTCGTACCCGAGCTCTTGGGCAGCGGCTGTGCAAGAAGAACAGGTGCTGCCAAAAAGCCCTAGGGGAAAACTGCCCATGGGATAGCGGAAGTGAGTGATGTCGAGCGCGTCGAGATCGTACTGAGTCACCCAGTACACGCACACGGCCTCGATCCAGTCTTGCACATCCTGCCGCGATGGACAGAACATGAGACGGCGAATCGTCCAAGCCCCTCCGTACGTCCACACATTCAGGCCGGCCTCCTTTAGCTGTCCCACAGCTCTTCTGAACGCTTCGTCGTCACCTTGGGCCGCAACGCCGGGACCGCACAGGGCCTGGGCTTGGGGGTATTCCCTCGGGTCTATGGGCCGACCATCGAAATGCCGTATGACGAGTTCGCCCAGTTCCTCTTCTGTCGGCGTGCGTCCCCCATAGGGACTGAGGGCGAGCACCTCCCCTGATAGCTGGCCTGTAAAGGAGAGAACCACCGTATTCAGACCGATCTCATCGCGCAGCCGCTCGACATAATCGGGGTATTTGAGCACCTCACCCGTGGTCAGATAAATTCCCGTGAGCCAATCATTGGTCATTTGTTTCCTTTCTATCGTTGTATCGAATCTACATCCGTCGTCGTCAACGCCGCCAGCCACCAGCCTCGTAGAATTCGCGCGATTGATCCACCGTTCTCTCCGTCTCCTGCAGAAAGGAGAGCAGGCCCTTGAGGAGGCCGACCAGATCGGGCCGCGCTCCAGCACTGGTGACGACGCCTTCGGGTACGTAGGGATTGCCCGGAGCGCTCTGTAAGATCGCCTGCGTGGTCTTGGGCATGTACGTGCAGAGGTACCCGGCGTAGCCGATTCCTTTTAGGATTCTGAAGATCTCTTGATAGTCGGCGTGGCCGGTTCCGTGTTGGCAGTGGTTGGTCTCGTTGAGGTGGAAGTGTTTGATCCGCGACCCGGCGTAGCGCAACGCATCCGGGATCGAGCCTTCCTCGATGTTCATGTGATACACGTCTGGCTGCACGCCGAGATTGTCGAGCCCGAGTTCATCGACGTAGTTGACTGCCTCGTAGATCGTCGTCAGCACGCCGGGGAGGCCCTCGTACGTGTTCAGCGGCTCTAACAGGATGGTGATGTCGCGGCTTGCAGCGTGTTTGCAGATTTCCCGGATCGACTGCCGGAAATTGTCGCGCAGCGTCTCCACCGGCTCTAGCGGGAACGGCAACTGGGGAACCGCTGGCTGGGCCGCGCACAGCTCCGTGAAGCTGGCCCCGGCGTCGGCTGCTAGATCCACGGTATCCTTGGCGTACTGCACGGCGCGCGCCCTTTTCTCTGGATCGGAACTGGCGAGGTTGCGCTCCTCGCCGGCGTGGTAGTATCCCCAGGCCGCGAGGACTTCCGGGACGACGAGGCCGGCGTCTTCTACTCTCTTGCGCCATTGGCGGCCGTCCATCTTCTCCGGGTTGCCGGGCAGATCGATGCCGGTGTATCCGGCCTCTGCGGCGGCTTGTATTACTACATCAGGTTCTTCGAGGACATTGTATCCGACCCACGGCAGGGTGTCGCATTGCAAGCTGTATTTGAAAGCCATGATGCCCGTCTTTCTGCGTTGGAATGGTGGTTGGCGTTTGCCGCTCGTCGTCAGTTTTTGCGAAGAATGGAGCGACCGTTTATTTAAGATGGTATAAATCTCTTATGTTGCTAAAATCGATTATGGACGAAAAAAGTCTGGAGGAAAAATGGTTCTCAGTGACCGAGTAATCAAGACGCTACTGTCAGAAGGGAAAATCGTCGTCGAGCCGCTGGGGGAGGGGTGCATTCAGCCGGCCAGCGTTGATGTGCATCTCGACAAACACATGCTCGTGTTCCGCAACTCGCGCCGCCCATTCATCGATGTGCGCGAGGACTTGAGAGACTTAACCGAAATGGAGGAGATTGGCGAGCAGCCGTTTATGCTGCATCCGGGCGAGTTCGTGCTGGGCAGCACTCTTGAGACGATAGAGCTGCCGGACGACTTGGTGGCGCGGCTTGAGGGCAAGAGTTCGCTGGGTCGCATTGGGCTGCTGATTCACTCGACCGCGGGGTATGTGGATCCCGGCTGGAAGGGCCACCTGACGCTGGAGTTGAGCAATGTGGCGAATCTGCCCATCACGCTGTATCAGGGCATGAAGATAGGGCAGCTCTCGTTCCTACAGCTATCGACGCCAGCAGACAGCCCCTACGGTTCACCGGGGCTGGGCAGCAAGTACCAGGGACAGACCGAGCCCACGGCTAGTCGTGCGTACCGGGATTTTGGGGGCGGCAAAGGTTAGCAACTACATGCGCGGCTTTTGGAAGCTAACAATCTATTCGAGGAGCCAAATATGGTACAAACAGCACCGCTAGATCGCTCTCATCTTCCCCAAGTCTTGGCGCTCGTCAACAGTCATCTTAGCACCGTGATACCTGGGTGGAGCTTGACTGCCGATTACTTTTGGGAGCGCCTACAGAGCGAGCCGCAGGAGTACATCACGGATCCCTGGGTTGTCGAAAGGAAGTCCATTGTTGGCATAGTCAAGGATCGCGTTTGCGCGGCGGCGCATTTCCGCCGATACGGCGACGACACGCGCTGGAAGGGAGTTGGAGACATTGGTTGGATCTTGTTCTGGCCCGAAGAGCGCGAAGCTGGCGCGGCGGTTATGACGGAGTGTCGGCGGCAGATGAACGCTTGGCAGGTGGTGGATGAGCAGATCTCGGGTCCCTTGCCGGTTCCTGCTTGCGTGGGCATACCGGATGTCTGGCCGCACGTAAGCGGTCTGGTGGAACAATTTGGCTATTCTGCGAATGAGGACATTGACGAATCCGTCTATGGTGGCACGCTGAATGAGATCTCTGCTCCTAGTGAGCCGCCAGTAAGCGATGTAACGATCCATCGCGAGGCAGGGGAATTCGGTACGCGATTTGTCGCGCGGTTAGATGGAAACGACATTGCGCATTGTGAATGTATCTCAGATCTCACGCAAGGCGGCCAGTTACCTGCATTGGCAGGATGGGCGGAGCTTTCGGAGGTCGCAACGAGCGAAACGATGCGGAATCAGGGAGTTGGTTCGTGGGTCGTCGGTCACGCCGTTGAGTGGCTACGGCTAGCTAAGTGCGATCGGATCGTGCTGTCTGTTGCGCGAGATGATGAAAAAGCGGGCGCAGGAAGGTTTTACCTGCGGTTTGGCTGGATGCCGCTGGTGCGACAAAAGCACTGGAGAAGACAGAAAGAACGTTGAATTGACCGCTGTACTCTTTTCCGTCATGTCAAGGTGCCGGACTGCAACATCAGTTGAAGTCGATGAATAATCTTCAGCAGGTCGCGTCCTTGCCTTCGCTGCCGTACACGGCGAGGCGTTCCTCTCTTGAGGTCTCGTCCTCGCTGACGCTGGAGGGGATGAAGTGGAGTTGCAGGGATCGCCGGCCTTGATCCGATCGGTTGGCAGGCGATCCGTGGTGCAGCCGACCGTGCCAGAACAGAATGCCCCCGGGCCTGAGCGGCACGGCGACGATGCGCTCCCTGGCCACGTCAGTATCGCAGATCTGCCAGTCCCGTCTGCTGAAGTGGATCACGGGCCCTTCGAGGTGGCTGCCCGGAATCACGTGCATGCAGCCGTTGTCGCGATGGGCCTCTTGCAAGGCGATCCACACGCTGATGATCTCTGTGTCCATGGGCAGATCGAAGTACGCGTGGTCCTGGTGCCAGGGTTTCTCGCGGCCGATGCGGGCCGGTTTCTGCATGGCCTGGTGGCGGTAGAGCTTGGCTGGTTCGCCCATCATGCCCCCGAGCACGTCCAGCAAGCGCACGTCCCGGGCCAGTGAATCCAGGCGGGCATCGAAGCCGACCCACTGCTGTAGCTTGCGCACCAATGTCTGTCGCTTGCCATCCGAAGCGCCCGCCAGTTGATCCCTGACGCCGCGTTCGAACTGCACGCCCCTGAATCCCTGATTCTTGCCGTCGATCAGATCTTCCACCGCTTTGATGGCATCGGCCATCTGCGCGTCCGAAAAGGCTCCCTCCACGGCGAGGAAGCCCTGCGCTTTGAAACGCTCGATCTCAGCGTCGCGGACATGCTCCAAACCGTTGACTGGTTCGGCTTCTCCGGTCGGGACGTAGAGATCAGGGTCGTACGCTTCGCTTCCGCGCTCGTCTTCTACTGCGTTTTCAGTCATGGTCGGCTCTCTTTTTTGCTAACTCCAACTAAAGAATAGCGATCATCCGGATCAAAAACGGCAACTCCATAATCGTCGGGGGATCCAATATCGACGAGCGCACTTACGCAGTCATCGTCAAGGCCGAGGTGCTGGAATAGTACGCGCTGAGGCTGCCAGAGGTAGCCGCCTTGCTTTGCGATAATAAGAGTTGGTATATGCAGCCGTTGTCGCGACTAAAGGCGCGGTGAATCTTGAGCTAGTTTTTGGGCCACCAAGGCGTTCATGCTAATACCGGCCCGCCCGGCCTCCATCGCCAGCCGTCGATGGAGGCGTTTATCAATCCGCACGTTAAATTGACCGCTGTATTCTTTCCGGGCAGGGGCGACTGGCACCGGATCGTTGTGCGCCCGGTAGCTTTCCTTGGCCGCTTCCCAAGCTATGGTCAACTCTGCCAACGCTGCGGCTGGTGTATCGGCAAAGGCCGAAATGCCGGGCATTTCCACCAAGTGCGCCAGCCAATCGCCGTCTTCGTCCTGAAAGAGATTGACCGAAAAGCCGTCAAAGTTATCCGCCATCGCTTTGTTCCTCCGCATAGTAGTTTAAAAATTGCTCGACTTGATAGCCTTTGGCCCGGTTGCCCTTGGGCTGTATTGACAAGCGCACTCCTTGGGGCGAATACCAGATGCGGTGCGATCCCCTTTGTCGGTCAAAAGTCCAGCCACATTGTTTGAGCAAGGTTTCAAATTCATTGAAGCGCAACCCGTTGGAGTTGCGGATTGCTTTGTCGAGCAGCTTTTGCTGGCTGACCATGTATGTAACTATATGCGGTTACAGGAAGCAGCACAAGGGAGATAGGCGACGGCCTGTGCTGGGTTGCGTCCTGCCAGCATTTTGACGTTGCGATAAGGCGTGGTATCTTTCTCTCAATCATCTCTTAACCGGAGCCTCGCCATGACCGCGCCCATCGCCTTGGGATCCCGCCGCGAATTATTCGTCGATCACTTTCTCATTGAACACCTCAATGGGGCCGCTCTGCACCTGCACCCGCCCATCCGCCGCGAAGTGGTCTATCAAGTCTCCCAGCCTTGGGACAATGCCTGCACCGGCTGCTACAATCTCACTCAGGATGGGGACCGCGTCCTCCTGTACTACCGAGGCTTCTATCCGATTGGCGCAGACTACGCCGATGGCGCGGCCAGCCAGACCACCAACTTAGCCGTCAGCACCGACGGCATCCACTTTACGCAACCCGAACTGGGCTTGGTCGAATTCAACGGTACGCGCAAAAACAACGTCCTCATTCAAGGCCACGAGAGCCACAATTTCTGCGTCTTCCTCGACGCCAATCCCGCGGCCGACCCGGCGCAGCGCTTCAAGGCCGTGGGCGGCACGGGGCAGTCCAACTTGCACGGCTTTGCCTCGCCCGATGGCCTTCACTGGACTCCGGTCAAAGAAGGCCCCTTGGACGTCACCGGGGCCTTTGACTCGGTCAACGTCGCCCTGTGGGACGCCCACATTGGGCGCTATCGGCTCTTCAGCCGCTACTCCGACACCACCGGCGCTCGGGTGCGGGCCATCCAGAGTTGCACTTCTGAGGACTTCATCCACTGGACGCCGCCGCAGCCCCATCAGTACGCCGACGACGTGCCGCTGGAGCACTTCTACACCAACGCTACCACGCCTTGCCCTGGTGCCGAGCACATCCTGCTGTCGTTTCCCATGCGCTTTTTGCCCGAGCGCCAGCTCGACATCGCGGCGATGGATTACCCCGGGTCGGGCCTGTCTGACGCGGTGTTTATGAGCAGCCGCGACGGCGTTCACTGGGACCGCCCTTTTATGGAGGCTTGGGTGCGACCCGGCACGGATCAGCGCAACTGGTCCCACCGTAGTTGTACGCCTGCTCCCGGCTTGGTGCAAACTGCTGACGACGAATGGTCTATGTACCTTTCGGAAAACTACGGCTGGTCAACGAACCGCTTGCGCCGCGTGGTGGTGCGGCCGCACGGCTTTGCCTCGGTGCGGGCCGGGTATAGAGGCGGTGAATTGCTCACTTGTCCCTTGCTGTTGGAAGGGTCCGCCTTGCGCCTCAACTACGCGACTTCGGCGGTGGGGTCGTTGCGGGTGGAACTTCAGGATGAGTCGGGCCAGCCCCTGTCTGGGTATGCTTTGGAGGAGATGGACCCGATCTACGGCGACCAACTCGACGCGCCCGTGGCTTGGAAAACAGGCGGCGACTTGTCCGCTCTTAAGGGCCGTCCGGTGCGCCTGCGGGTGGTGTTGCAGGACGCTGATTTGTTTGCCGTGCGGGCCGCGTGAAAGTTACGAGTTATTACCTCTCATTCTTACCTCGTTGATATAACCTTTGCCACTTTCTTCGATATCCCGGATTAGAGAGAGCGGATTAACGGATTTTTTCAACCAAACATCAAACAGCACGACGACTGTTCCATCCTCATTATTGACCACGTCTGCTACCTGCCAGCGCTTGGTATTGGAATTGAGGATCAGGTCCGTTGCTTTTTGAACCTCCTCGACGTTCGTTGCGTGCACTTCGATCTGCGCGTCACAGGGTTTTTGGGTGGCAGTGGCCGTGTCGCCCGCTTCAGAGACTTGGGCCGATTTGTCGGGATAAACAATGGTCCAGCCGGATATTACGGCTGGCCGCGCGCCAAAATTGCTTTTCCACACGCCCAGCGCTATGGCGACGAAAACCAACGATGCGAGGTACGCCACGGTAGTAAGCTGGGTGCCAGCCGCCAGTCCTATACCGATGGCCATAAACATGTACACGGCATCCATCGGCTCTTCGAGTGAGGTGCGAAAGCGCACCGCGGCCACGATACCTGCCAAGCTGAAGGCGAGGGCTAGACTACCCTTAACTAAAAAGACGACCAGCGTTATGGAGGTAGGTATCACGAGCAGCGTGTGGGCAAAGGATTGACTGTATTTTTTGCGCGGCCGCGTCCAGCGATATACCCAAGTAACGGGGAGCGTAACCCCGAAGGCCAGCACCAAAGCGACCATGACTGGAATGGTGTGTGCCGGATCGATAAGCCGGGCTACTCCTTCTTCGATATTGCCGAGTGGAAATGGAGCGGTGTCGGCCCCGAACTCCAAGGATTTTGCTACGAAGATGCGTTTGCGCTCTTGGGCGACGTAATAGAGGATCTGGGGGAAGAGGTAAAAAATCCCGCTGAGCGCTAAAAGCCATGCAGCGTAGTAAACGATCAGACGTATGATCATGTTGTTGAGCATTATGTATCCCTCCTTAATTAGCTAGAACACCAAACCCGTGCGCAGATACACTCCTGTTAAGTCATCGCCGGTTACGACTGCCACGCTCAAGGTCTGTAGCCGGCGGAGAAAAGACAGCCACAATCCACCGCCCACGCCGGTATGCCATGTATCGGCATCGTCTGGATCTTCGGCAAAAATCACTCGGCCAGCATCAGCCGCACCGAACAGGCCCAACTCTCCCGGTAATAAAAGCTTGATTTTTGCTAGCACCAGCCGCAGTTCGGAATTGCCATACAGTGCGGTATCTCCCGCGAACCGGTTTTTCCGCAAACCACGTACATTGCCAGCGGACGCGCCACTACCGGTTAAGCCGGGTCCGCCCAAGAAGGCGCTCTCGTGGAAGGGAAAGGTTCCCCACACTTTCTTGCCGCCTGCTCTTAGGGCAAGGGTCGGGTTGGTCGGAATGCGAGTTGTTACGTAAGTACGCACTTCCCCGTCTATGCTGCCAAAGGTCGATTTCACATTCCAAATTTTCGGATAGACGGCTCCGGCGACTCTGACTAGAAATCCCCGAGTGGCATAGGCTGGATTATCGCGCGTGTCGTACAGGATTTCGCCCTGTGCTCCTAGTTGGCCGAAGGAATCTGTACCGTACACCGAGTGATTTAGGGAACCGATAAATTTGTCCTTATTGGAACTTAGCGGCGTGTTTGAATACTTGACGATCGGCCCCAAGCCAATGGCCAATTTCGAGCGCAGCGATTCCGTGTCTCCTGTATGCTCTGCTGCGCGAAATTCGAGGGATGGGGCGAAAGCGAAATAATTTTGCTCTACTTGATAAAAAGAAGACGGCCGCGGGATCTTCGTTGCGTTGCCGAATCCGTTGAATCGGATCACTTGGAGGCCGGAGTATTTGAGGCGGATTCTCGCGTCGAGGTCGAGCAGCACTTGGCGGAAGGTTCCGGTGTAGGAGACAGAGGACTTGAGACGATTGATCGCCAGCCCGGCGTTGAAGGAATGACTTGAAGAGAACGGGTTTTTGCGATAGCCGAAGTACTGCCGGCTGCCGAGACCGCCTACGAACACGTTCAGGTCTGGATTGGCTATAAGGATCGGGAACGCAATCGCCTGCATACCCCAGTCCAGTGCATACCGTGCGCGGAGAATGCGTGCGGGAGGACGCTTATAGGGGCGCTTGTCGATTTTCGCGCCCTTGCCTTTGGCGAACCTATTTTTTCCGCGATAATCGTAAAATCGGGTTTTTGCGACACCTGCTTGGGATGAGTTTGCCAAGATGTCGGCCCCGCCGCCGCCGTCGATGCGGACGGCAATTCGTCCCTTGGCCCCTGCTATCTCCGCGCGGTCGTCTCCCCCCCGAAGGTATATGCGGACTTCCCGGGTTTCTTGGGGGTGGAACGTGCGCTGGAAATAGGGCGGCTCCCTTGCTCCATCCGAACCTTCCATGAGACCGATGCGGACCAAGAGGTCGCCGCTCGGCAGGTGTTCACAGTGGGCGTACTCGTCCTGATCGGTCGCTTGGATTTCGGCCTCGCGGGTGATCAACGCATAGTATTGGCGGGCAAATTCAGGCAATGCCTCTCGCCTCGCTTTGAGGGCGTTTGTAAGAGATTCCCCGACGATCTTGTAATACGGCAGTGGGAGCTTCCGCACGGCATCCTCGATGATTGGGTCTGGTAAATCTCTGCGAAACTCCGTTGCGACCGAATCCCAGGCCGCCTTATTGAGTTCGGCTAGGAACTGGCGATCCAGCTCCCAGCCTGTAGTAGATAGGCCCACCAGACTCGGATACGCGTCGTCGAACTCGATTTGCATCGGCAGCCCTCTACGCGCCACAGCCATGCCAAACCCGTCGAAGTCAACAAAGGCTTGGTCGCGATCCTCTGGTATGGGCAGCCACGTATGACAATCGCCAGCGGGGAACCGCGCCCAGCGCCACTGGCCGTAGTGGCGATCCCGGTCGTTGATGAGAAAATCCATCAGCCTCGCCTTTAGATAGGCGCGGGCATCGACGCGGTTGCAGGGTGTTTTTTCCAAGCGCTTCCACAGCTTATCCGTGCCGCTGATCTTGCGGGAACCGGCAAAGCCGGGCGTATCGTCCGGCCCTTCGGAAGGGTGTTCCTGTAGCATTCCGATAAGGCCGGCAAAATTTTTGCGGTACTCCCCCAGCCTTTGATCATCTGGAATGACTACGAGTGTATGCTTGGTATGGAGGATACCGGTGGCTTCCAGCAGCGGATCGACGACGAGTGCCCCGGTGGGCAGCAGCGCACTGATCATGTCCTGCAGGACGTCATCTACGACCGTATTCTTGAGTTCGTCCCATTTTCTTTTCATAGGATCTTTATCCAAGGAGCGAACCGTATAGCGGCGGCCATCTTGTCCCGTAAAGTGCAGAGAGATCGACTGCCCGGCTCCGCCAGTGCGAAGTGGGGTCAAGCCTCCGCCTATGCGGTCGAGGTCGAGGACCGCGACTTCGATGGGAGTAGCCCAAAGATCGCGGTAATCGCGGCCGTAGAGCCAGCGTTTGAACGCGCCGACGCGGAACCGTTCCCCTAAAATCACTACGTGGGTTTTGGCACCCGGCGGAGGGCTAGAGCGGTGGATTTTGTGCCCTAAAGGCGGGGATTCTTCCGGGGACGATGCTGCTGGAACGGAAACAGCGAGTGCTAACGAGAGTACTATGAGAATTCGATTGGGAGATACCATTTTTAGAAATTTTGTAGCTTCAGACCTAATCTGACAGTAGGCGGCTCGATTCGTAACTCCTTAAGTTAGCAGTTGAGCAAGGACTCGCATAATGGCAAATACGTGGTCGTTGCCGCAGCCGACGGAACTGGCCAGCTCGTATTCGCCGTGCTGTTCAACTACGGGCGACTTGAAAAGACGCAATCATTAGGCCACCTTCAAATGTCCCTACACACTTTTAAGACAGCCTTTACTACCCATGACCAAAATCCTCTTTCTCTGCACCGGCAACTCCTGCCGCAGCCAAATGGCCGAGGGCTTTGCTCGTGCGCTAAAATCCAATCGGTTTGAAGCCTACTCAGCCGGGATCGAGACCCACGGCCTCAATCCCAACGCCGTGCAAGTGATGGCCGAGGTCGGCATTGATATTTCGGCCCAGCAATCGACGCACGTTGACCAGCTCCGCCACATTGACTTCGACTGGGTGGTCCCGGTCTGCGACCACGCGGCCGAGCAGTGTCCTGTTTTTCCGAGGCGCACCCGGGTGGTCCATCGGGCCTTTGACGATCCGCCGAAGCTAGCGCGGAATGCGCGCAGTGAAGAAGAAGCACTAGGAGCGTATCGGCGAGTGCGCGACGAGATCGGCGCTTATATCGAGACCTTGCCCGAGGGCTTGAGAGGCTAAACGACCGTCTTCTCTAGCCGGGGACTACAGGCCGAGTTCCATCTTGACTTGATATGGGTAAGAAAGAGATATTTCGAGACAATTAGCAATCAGTGTAAGGAGATGTTGACTCATGACTTTGAAAGAAAAATTGCATCGTCTAGTCGATGAATTACCCGAGGAAGAATGCCGCGCTGCGGAGCGCTATCTGGAGTATCTACGGGACCAAGGAGACCTCTTGCTACATCGGCTTATATCAGCACCCTACGATGATGAACCCGAGATTCAGGAGGAGCGACGAGCCGTTGCGGAGGCATACGAGGACCTGCAGGCTGGTCGTACGCACTCCTTGGAGGATGTGAAGCGAGAGTTAGATCTGTGAGTCGTCCTGTCCGCTTGACGAATTGAGATCGGCGCGATCTGCGGCGGATAGGTCCGACTGCGGATACGGTGCGTTGGAGCATGGATTTGCGCTATCAGGAGACCGGGACGCCAACTGGTCGCCCCTTCCATCCCGATTTCGTGGCTCGCAGCCGGTCCAATCCCTTGTCTGAACTGAGGGATTACGACGAATGGTGTCGGCAGTGGGTAGAGTCGCTAGCCGCAGTGCAAGGGCAGGGGATTAAGGCGCATCGGTGGGAGGTTGTCCAGTAGCGACGATGCGGCGGAAGGTGAGGTTGAGGCGTAGGGCGCACGGTCGTCGGGTCTTGGGGACTTGGTGCTGCCAGTGGGCTTGGGTTGGGCCGCGCATGATGAGCAACGCGCCGTGTTCGAGGGGGATTTCGACGGGGGGATGGTCGCGGCGCTTGTGCCGCAGGAGGAAGCGCCGCGTCTCGCCCAAACTCAGCGAGGCGATCGTTGGGTTGGCTCCCAACTCTGGCTCGTCGTCGCTGTGCCAGCCCATGCTGTCGCGGCCGTCGCGGTACTGATTGAGCAGGACGCTGTTGAAGGGACAGTCGGCGGCGGCTTCGATCCGCGTCTTGAGGTCTAGCAGCGGTTCGGTCCACGGGCGCGGCTCTAGCGCCAGCCCCGAATAGGCGTAGTGGGCTTCTGGGGAGCCGTGCCACGCCGAGAGACGCGGCGCGGGATGCTGGCGGCCAAAGATGACGACGTGGTGCTGTTGCCACTCAATGCCGTCCAACAGTTGCCGCATGAATTGGTCGGCCTCGGCAGGGGCCAAAAAGTCGGGGGCGTAGCGCAGGTCGCCGTCTGTAAGAGGGATGATTCTCACAGTAGCGGTGCTCCTCATCAATAGTGCCGAATCAGCTCATCGTAATCCGCATGCGAGCCGATCCAGAACCACAATACCCCCTTGTCGTCTCGCTTTCCCACTGCACGATAGCCCTTTGTAACGCGCACGGAATAGATCGGTCGGGTGGGATGTACTTGCTTGAAGCACAGAGCATTGTGCCAAGGATTGGCTTTGAAGCGCTGGTACGCTTTCTTCGCCTGCTGTTGAATGGAATCGGGGAGCGTTTGTAACTGATTTCTAAATCGCCGTGTTGTCCGCGACTTCATAGCGCCTCTGGATCAAGTTCTTCCGTTTGTCCTTGCTGGTCTTCCGCCTCGGCTTCCTCGGCGAGTCGCTCGAGTACCTCGGGCGATTTTGCAAAGGCTGCATCCCAACGCGCTTCATCTTCAATTTCTTCCAAAATGAACGCAGCGATAGCATCTTGTCGATCCTTTGGAAGTTGTTTGATCTGTGCCACGGTCTTGTCAAGCAGCTCACTCATCGTCTTAGGTCTCCTTTTTTGATGGCTAGTTTTCACTCCACTGCGAAGCCGAGGTCGTCTAGTGCCTGACACAGCGCAGCGCGGCCCGCATCGTCGAACGGGATGTGGGGCGGGCGGGCAGGGCCTACCGGCAGCCCGCGCATGGTCAACATCTCCTTGACGGCCGCTAGCAGGTCAAAGTGGAACAAGGTGGAGATGACCTCGTTGGCGCGCGCTTGCAAGGCCATGGCCGGCTGGATGTCGCTGGTTTCAAAGTGCTGCCGCATTTCCACGAACAGTTTGGGCATGATGTTGTAGGTCGAGCCAATGGCTGCGTCGCTGCCGGCGACCATGCCGCCGAGGCATATCTCGTCGGGGCCGGAGATGAGGTTGAGGCAGTCGCCGCCTAGCTGCACGAGGCGCTGAAAGAAGTAGAAGTTGCTGTCGGTGAACTTGAGGCCGCTGAAGTTGGGCACAACTTCCATGGCTTCGAGGAACTGTTCGGCGGTAACGTTTTTGGCGGCTGTGTGGGCGAGCCAATACACGTAGAAGGGCAGGTCAGTGGCTGCGCCAATGGTTGCGTAGTGGGCGACCGCGGCTTGGAGGTCGTTGGGCTGATCTATCGGAGCGACCGAAGCTACTGCGTCCGCGCCAGCGGCTGCGGCGTGCTGGGCCAATTCCACTGCATTGGCTGTGCTCGTTGCGCCGACTTGGAAGATCAGCGGCACGGCACCGGCCACTGCGGCGATGGTCGCCTCGGTCATGGCTTTGCGCTCGGGTACGCTCATGGCGCTTCCCTCGCCCGTGCCACCGCAGACGAAGAAGCCGTTTGAGCCAGCGTCGATCAGGTGTTTGACGAGCGGTTCGACGCGCGCGGGGGCCAAGGCGCTGCCGTCGTCGGTGAATGGGGTGACGAGCGCGGGCCAGATCCCGCGCGCTAGCTTGTCAGTCATAGTGTTTTGATCCTCTAAGAAATGGACGGTCCTAAACCACTTGGCCGCCGCGAATGGTAGCCACCGGCTCCCAACAGCCGCCGGGCCGCTCCTCGCCGTTGACATCGCGCAAGGGCAGGGCCTCTTCGTTCCAGTGCAGCACGGCTAAGTCGGCGCAGGCACCCGGAGCCAAGGTGCCGACCTCGCCCTTTAGGCCCAGCACCTCGGCGGGGCGGGCCGTGGCGCGGGCGAATACCTCTGTTTCGGCCATACCCGCGGCGATGAGCTTGGACATCGTGCGGGGGAGGTCGTGTTGGGGGCGGCTGTCAACGTGGCGGTTGTACTGGTCGGTCGAAACCGTATCGACGAGAAAGCCCTCGGCAATGGTGGCCTCGGCAATGGGAAAGCTGAAGGAGTTCATGCCGTGGCCCAAGTCGAAGAGGACGCCGCGCTGGCGAGCTTGCCATACGTCGTCGGCAATGCGGTCGCCGTCTAGCAGGTTTTCGGGCAGGGCATTGAGGGAGTAGGTCACCACGTCGCCGGGACGCAACAGGGGGAGTTGCTCGCGGCGGGGCCAGTCGGGTTTGAGACGAGTGCCTACCAGCAGTGGTTTGCCGCTCAATTCCGCGGCTTCCAGCCCGGCGGCCATAATGGGACGCGGGTCGAGGCCGTCGGCGCAGGCCCCGCCGGTGACGGTAACGGCAATGCCCCAAATGCTGCGATCGTTTGCGGCAATGGCGTCGGCGCAGGCTTGGGCATCGGCGTCGGCTAGGTCGTTGAAGCAGCGCACGGGGTGCGTCTCGCCGTGTTTGCACAGATTGATGGCTAGGAGCACGCGGGTGCGCGAGGCATCGATCACGGTGCGGCGGTAGTCGTCTATGTTTAAAGCACCGGCATCGCCTTGGGACATGACGGTGGTGACGCCGCGCGGCAAAAAGTGGATGTCTGGGTCGATGCCAAAGCGCGATTGGCCGCGAGCCGGGTGGGCGTGCAGATCAACTAGGCCGGGGAGGAGGAGAGCGGCGGGAAAGTCGAGTACGGTGTGGGCGGGGCCCTCGACGCCGGGGCCGGAGGCGACAATGCGGTCGCCGCGAATGGCGACTGCGCCGGGGCCGTCTAAGCCGCTATCCGCGCAAAAGAGGCGCGGAGCGCGCACCAACAGGTCGTAGGGTTGTTCGGTCAATTTTCAGTACGCCACGGCGATGGTGCGGAACGCAGTGTCATTGCCGGCATCGGCACCCAGATTGACGCGCAGGACGTATAGGCCGGGGGCAGCGCTCGCTCCGTCAGCGTCGCGGCCATCCCAGGTGAAGAGGCGTTGCGAGCCTTCGGCGCTTGGGGTGAGGACTGCTACTTGGCGTCCGGCTAGGTCGAAAACTTCCACCTGTGGCTCGGTGCCCTCGACTTTAAAGGCGACAAATCGCACCTCTAGCTGGTCGTTGATGCCGTCGCCGTTGGGGGTTACGGTCGTAGAGGCTAGTTGCAGGTCGCTGATGAGCTGGCCGCTGTCGGTCAGTTCGGGCAACATGACGATATTGGAGCGGCGCTCGGCCGCCTCGACCGACTGCCACAGGCCCGGTGTTTCGCTCGATCCGAGGTCGAGAGTAAAGACGGTGGCGTTTTGCAGTAGGCGGGTCGTGAAACTTACTTGTAGCGAATCGCCGGAAACCACCTGCGGCAACGCGATGAGCAGCGAGTCGGCCTGCATGTCCAAGGTGGCTGGAACGACCGGTTCTGCGCCGACCATTATCGACACGCTCTGGAGGTCAACTGGCTCGGGGACGGTGAAGCGCATTAGGTCGAATCCGCTGTCGAGTTCGTCGGTCTCGGGCCAGAGGGTGTAGGTAAAGTGCGTGTCTTGGTTGGGGCTGGCCTCGCGGGGGGCGACGCTGCCGCGTGCGCCTTGGATTAGGGCGTTTTCGTATTCGACGGAGACTGAATTGACGGTCGGGGCAATAGCTGGATCGTCGGTGGAGAGGATCATCTCCAGCAGCATGAAGCGGCGGGGGCTGTCCGACTTGAAGGACTCGCCGGAAAACTGGTACACATTGCTCCAGGCGTCCCAGTCCTCGCCGACGACCAGCGTGGTGTCGATGGGACCGCGCAACACTTTGGGCGAGCTAGTCCATTTTTCTTCGGTGATTTCTTCGAGGAGCTTATTGTGAAACGTAAAGACCGGGGCCAGCGCGTTGCCCGAACGCGAGCGCAGTTGCATTCTGGTGCCCGGAGGCAAGTCAGCGTCCCAGTGCAGGGCCTTGATGACTTTGGGCCGCCCGTCGCCGGCTATCTCGCCGAGGTTGATAAAGGCCGACTGCAACTCGACTTGGGCTGGATAACCCGGAGAGAACAATTGCATTTCGCCCCACTTGACGATGCCCCATCCCCGGCAGCTAATTCCGCGCCAGAACAGGTAGCGGGCCTTGCGCGGCTCGAACAGATAGCGCATGTAAAGCAGGTTGTCGGCGTTGGGGGCCGGATGGGAGAAGACCTCTTCGTAATCGACGTTTTCGGGCACTTCGACGGGTGGGGCGGTGCCCGTGGCCGGGGTGCCGTCGGAAAAGAGGATGGTGTGTCCTGGTCCAGCCCCAGAGACGGTGAAACCCAATGTGCCTTCGTCTGGCCGCATGGAATAGAGGAACATCTCGTCGATAAAGAATGTCGCGCCTAGATCCGTGCGGAACCACGTGCCGCCTTCGGCCCATCCCGACAGATTGCCACGGCAGCCGGTGACGGTATTGTTGGTGTTGAGGTTGGCGTCGAAGAGGTTGGGGGTGGAGCCGGTGCCGTCGCCTTCTCTGAAATTGCCGCGTAGGCTGGTGCCAATGGCGATGTTGTCGCCAATGCCGATGACCTCGATCTCGGCGAGGGCAGCGTTGGCGTTCTGCTCTTCGGAAATGATTTGGATGTACTGGATTAACCGGTAGTGGTTGCGTTCTGCGGGCGTTAGATCTAAATCAAGGTCAAACACTAGTGCGCTGTCGCGACCAGCGTAGCGCAACGGGATGACAATTTCTGATTCGGCGTTGGGGCGCGTGGTGCGGAAGGCTTGGCGGTAGAGAAAGAGGTCGTCGGTGGCCGAGATGCGCACACCGGAAGTGGTGAAGACGCGGAATTGTCGGAACGGGCGCGCGCCCTCTTGGTCGGGAAATTTTAGGCGAATCTCGCGGGCTAGGGCCGCACGGCCTAGGTCAATGGTGATAAACCAAGCTTCGCGGGCGTCGTCCGGGCTGGGTTGCCAATAGGTCGTTGGATCGCCGTCGATGGCCAGCGGGGCGTCGGCCTCGTTGGAGCCAGCTTGCCAGAGCCCACCGGCGACGGCATCGCCCTTGGTGCGGGTCTCGTGGACGAAGAGGTGTGCGTCTTCGACGAGGTTGATGTCCTTGCGGAATTTGACGAGCGAAAGCTGGCCCTGCTCGCCGACTTGGATTAAGCCGAAGGGCTGTTGCCATTGGGTCCATTCCTCGGCGCTGTCGAAGGAGAGCATGTCAGCCGCAAGTGGGGTGGCTAGTGCGAGACAGGCGATGATTGCGCGTCGCATCGGACCCTCCTTAGTAGGCAATGCCCAAGGGGCGGAGTTGGGGATTGGCAGCAAATTCCGAGCGCAGGTTTAAGGCCGTTAGGTAGAGGCCGGGCGGCAACCGCCGACCTGTTTCATTGCGCCCGTCCCATTGCAAGCTCTGCGGCCCCGCGCTCTGCAAGCCAGCCTCGACGAGGGCCACGCGCCGCCCGTCGAGGCTATAGACCTCGAGGACGACGGGGACGGTTTCGGGCAGGCGGAACAGCGAATAGGCGATGTGCAGTTCATCGTTGATACCGTCGCCGTTGGGCGTAAAAACCGAAGAGGAAAAGGTCAGGTTCTGGATAAAAGCGGTTTTCTGCCCGGTGGTGCCAAGCACGCGCAGGCTGTTGGTCGAGAGGGCCTCGCCGACATCGGCACCGACTACGGGTTGCGGCAGAACATTGCGTTCGCTGTCTAGGACCTCGCTCTGGAAGGTGGTTGCGAATTCAAAGATCTCCGTGCCAAAGACAATGCGGATTGGCGGATTGTTGGCGCGAGTGATGCGCTCGGGCAGGTGGATGAGCAAGCCCTCGGGCTCTTGGACGACCTCAGCGGGCGCAATCTCCGTGCGGCTTTCGCCTAGTTGCAGGCTTTTGAGTTCGGTTTGGTGCCCGGTGCGAATGCGCAACAAGTCGAAGCCGGGTGCATTTACGGTCTCAAAGTCGGCTTGGAGGTCATAGATGAATTCTATGGTTTCGCCCAAGGGAACTTGGGTGATTCCGCCGACGGGCTGTGGGTCGTCTAAGGGCGCCACTTCGCCGCGCACGTTGGCGGCCAACAGCGGGGCAGTCTCGAGCCACAACGAGTCGAGGCGCACGAAGTCGTCGAAGGAATCGCTCTCCATGGTGACACGGAACTGCAAATAGGTGCCGTTGCGCAGATTGATTGGTTGGCCCGATTCGACGAAGGGTGCGGACCAGAAAGTCCAATTATCCGAATCGTAGCCGATGGAAGCGCGAACGCCCGGCTTGGGCTGGCGTTCGCTCAGGTCGGATGCGGCGGTGATGCGCACGAAGCGAGTGCGCAGGGAGTTTTCGTAGTGGTCGCGCGAAACCACGCGCTCTAGGCCGGTATCCATGTACTCGTGATAGACGGCTGGATCGTCGTCTAGGCCAGTGCGCACCTCAATTTTAACCTGAGCCGCCGCGTCGGGGGTTTCCACTGGGGTCCCATCGATCATGCGAAATTTCGTGGCCTGCCAGAACAGCCGCCCGAAATTCACGGGTGCGCCAAGGTCGGTTATCTTGGTCTTGTAGATAGCCCGTTGCGGGACGCCTTGGGCGAAGAGCTGGAACTCGCTGATCGAGCCGATGAGGGCGATGGCGACGTTGCCGCTCTTGGCTTGGGCGTCCTCATCTAGTAGGGAAAGCGTCCGACGGTAGCGGAAGAAGCGCAGGTACTGGCGGGTGAAGTCGATGCGCACGTGGGGTTCGAAGTTAGATTTGGTGTCGGTGATGACGGTGGAGAGCGGATTGACATTGCCTTCGAGGACTGGAGGTTCGGGCGCGATTGAGGCGGTTACTTGGAAGGCGGGAACGAAGTCCGTTTCGAGTGGCGTGCCGTCGGAGCGAAAGCCCTCGCTGGGCGGGATAAAGCCGAAGGCCACCGCCGGCACCGACACGGCCAAATCCATGGTGAAGGTTTCCTTTTCAATGCGGTCGGCTTTGGGCGGGTTGTAGGTGATAGGGTCGCTGTCGATGAGCCAGGAGCCGTTTTCCGAAGGGTCAGGCACGCCGTGGTTCCACTTCCACATCCGGGGTGTTTCGCCATCGAGGTAGTCGAAGATGCGGTCGCTGGGGTCGCGCCAGAAGGCCCAATTGCCGATGTGGGAAAAAACCGTTTCGTCCAGCGTGAAGTACGTGGGCTGGATGGCTCCGGGCGTGGTGGTGAAATCGACGAAGAGGCGGGTGGTGTCGTTTTCACTCCAAGACAGGCCGCTGCCGCCTAGTTGCCAGTGGGAAATCTGGGCGGTGGTGCTTTGCGATAGACTTAGGATCAGTAAGGCCATGAGCCAGATGGTGGGCACAGCACGGCGCATGAAGACTCTCCTTTGGCAAAGCGAAAGTTACAAAAATAAACCGATAATATAATATGTAGTACGCAATTGTCCTATTTGCAGAATATCAGTACGCCACGGTGATGGTGCGCAGCGCCGTATCGTCGCCAGCGTCAGCGCCTAGGTCAATGCGGCAGAGGTAGGTGCCGGGCGGCACGAGATCGCCTTGGGTGGCGCGTCCGTTCCAAGTGAAGACGTGAGCCAAGCCGTCGATGGTCGGAGTCGCCAGTTCGGCGACTGGCCGTCCGGCGAGATCGAAAATGTGCACTTGGGGTGTGCGTTGCTCGACTTTGAAGGCGACGAAGCGGATGACTACTGCGTCGTTGATGCCGTCGCCGTTGGGAGTGAGCACGGGCGAGGAAATCGAGAGGTCGTCGATGAGCCGGGTCGTGCCGGTCAGGTCGGGGAGCATGACGATATTGGCGCGGCGCGTCAGCGGCTCGACCGATTGCCATAGGTCTGGATGGCTGCTCAAACCCAAGTCGAGGCTGAAGAGCGTGGCGTTATGCACTACGCGGGTGGTGAAGCTGACTTGGACGGAGTCGGCGGTGATCGCGCGGGGCAGGCCGATTTGTAGGATATCGGCGCGGATGTCGATAGAAGATGGCTCGATATGGGTGCCGCCCGCGCGGACTTTGACTGCGGACGCTTTAGAGGGCAGGTCAAAGCGCAGTATATCGAAACCCGCGTCCTCGGCATCGGCTGCGGACAACAGGGTGTAGGTGAAGCGGGTGTCCTCGTTGGGTTGGGCGACTCTCGGGGCGATCAGGCCGCGTGCGCCTTGCAACAGCGCGTCTTCGTACTCGAGCGATAGTGCGTCAATCGCGGGGGCCACCTGTGGATCGTCGGTTGAGAGGGTCAGTTCCAACTGCACGAAGCGGCGCGGGCTTTGCGATTTAAATGCCTCGCCAGAAAAGTTGTACTCCTCGCTCCATTCATCCCAATCCTCGCTAACCACGACCGTGGTGTCGATCCTTCCCCGCAGCACTTTGGGCAGGCTGAGCCATTTCTCCTCGGTGATTGGCTCGCCGATCTTGTCGTGGAAGGCATAGACTTCGCCTTGGGTGTTGCCCGAGCGCGAGCGCACTTGCAGGCGCGTGCCGGGTGGGATGTCGGCGTCCCAAGAGAGACTGCTGATAACTTTGGGGCGGCCATCGCCAGCGGCTGTGCCGAGATCGATAAAGTCCGAGCGCATGATTATCTCGGCGGGATGGCCCGGCGAAAACAGCATCAGCTCGGTCCAGCGCGAGCCCCAGCCTTGGGGGATGTGGGCGTGCCAAAACAGGTAGCGGACTCTGCGCGGTTGGAATAGATAGCGCAGATAGCGCATGGGGTTGGCGTCGGGCTGGTCGATGAGGGTAGCGAAGTCGAAGGATTCGGGGATGGGGAGTTGGGAGCTGATGACGCGGGTGCCGTCCGAATAGAGGAAGTTAAAACCGCGCGGCGCGCCAGCCACACTGCCGACCGTGCCCTCGCGCGGCCGGAGCGCGTAGAGGAAAAGCTCGTCGAGCCAGAATACGGCCCCTAGGTCGATAAAAAACCAAGTGCCCTGATCCTCCCAGGTGCGGACGCGGCCCTCAAAACCCACGGGCAGGATGGAACTGGCGGTGTTCATGTCGCCGTCGAGGATGTTCTCGGTGGAGCGGGCGGTAAGTCCGTCAATGATGCCGCCGCGTTGGTCGTTGCCCAAGCTGACGTTGTCGCCGACGGCGAGGACTTCGACCTCGGCTAGCGCACCTTCGGGGTCGAAGTCCTCGACGGTAAAGTTGATGTACTGGATGAGGCGGTACTGGTTGAACTCTTCCAGATCGACATCTCGATTGGGGTCGAGGACTTGGGCGCTGTCTTGGAGGTCGAAGGCGAGGGGAATCGAGACGGTGGTATCCCGGTTGGGTTGGGTCGTGAGATAGACCGGGCGAAAGATAAAGAGATCGTCGAGGGCGTCGGAAGTGATGCCGGTAGCGGTGAAGACGGTGAACTGGCGAAAGGGGCGGGCCCCTGCTTGGTCGGGGAAGTGCAGGCGGATCTCGTTGGCCAGTACGGTGCGGCCGAGGTCGATTTGCACGAACCAATCGCCTAAGTCGTCGTCGCCAGAAGCCTGCCAGAAGGTCTTGCGGTCGCCGTCTATGATTCGCCTAGCTGCGGTCGGGTTGCTGCCAGCTTCCCAGATCCCGCCGCGCACGTTGGCACCGCGCGAGCGGGTGAGATGGGTGAAGGTGGGCGCGTCAGCTACGGCGTTGATGTCCTTGCGGAATTTGACTAGTTGCAGCCGTCCGCGGTCGTCGAACTCGATCAGGCCGTGGGGCATCTTCCAGGTTGACCAGCTAGCGGCGCTGTCGAAACGGAATTCTTCGGCGGCGAGCATTGTCGCCGAACAAAGAATCGAGAGCAGCAGAGGACGCATTGGCGCTAGTAGGCAATGCCCACGGCCAATAGTTGTTTGGCTTGGACGAATTGGGTGTGCAGCGCGAGGGAGAGCAGGTAAAGGCCCGGTGGAAGGAGTTGGCCGGTCTCGTCGCGGCCGTCCCAAGCGATCACCTGCGGGCCGGAGTCTTGCAGCCCCTTGTCGAGGCGGGCGATGCGGCGGCCGTCCAAGGCGTACACTTCGAGTGCCACGGGTACCGCACCGGGGAGGCGGAAGAGCGAATAACGCATCTGGAGTTGGTCGTGGAAGCCGTCGCCATTGGGGGTCAGCACCGGAGTGGACAAGGCGAGCGATTGAATGAAATCGGGTGTTTCGTCGTTCGCGCCCAGCACCCGCAGGCTGTTGGTGGAGACCTCCTCGCCAGTATCGCCGGCCAAGATCGGCTGGGGTAGCGATTCGCTGTCGGCGGCGAAGATCTCGCCGGTAAAGGTAGAGGCGAATTCAAAGACTTGGGTGGCGAAGATCACGCGGACCGGCGCGTTGTTGGCGCTGGTGACGCGCTGGGGCAATTGCAGCACCAGACCGTCGTCTTCCGCTACTGCGACTGGGTTGACGGGAGCGAGCGGGGTGCCCATTTCGAGGCCGCGAAAGGCGGTGCGGCTGCCGGTGTGGATCCTGAGCGCGTCGAAGCCGGGAGCGGTGCTATCGTCGAATTCGGCCCGCACCTGATAGACGAATTCGGTCTGTTGGCCCAAGGCGACTTCGGTAAAACCGCGCTTGGGCTGCGGGTCGTCGCGCCGCGCCACTTCGGCGAAGACCTCGGCGGCCAATAGCGGCGCGGTCTCAATCCACAGCGAGTCAAGCCGCAGCCAAGCGTCGAAGTCGCGGCTTTCTATGGACAGATCCACCTGTAGATGCGATCCGCTTCTGAGCCGGATGAGTTGGCCCGATTCGGTGAAAGGCACTGACCAGAAGGACCAGTTGGCAGAATCGTAGCCGATGGAGGCGCGAATTCCGGGCCGTGGGTCGCGGTTGAGCTGGGCGGTGAGCGATTCGTAGGTCTCGCGCGAGACCTCTTTCTCGCGGCCGATGTTGGTGTATTCGTGGTAGGTCGCCGGGCTGTCGTCGCGGCCGACGCGGACCCTGGCCTTGAGCCAGACGGGGGCGTCGGGATCTTCGACGACTGCGCCAGCGACTAAGCGCAGCGGCGTGCCCGCCCAGTGCAGGCGGCCGAAATTCACGACTTGGCCCAGATCTACTACTTGGCTGAGGTACACGGCGCGCTGGGGTATGCCTTGGCCGAAGACCTCAAATCCCCCGATTGAGCCTTTGAGCGCGATGGCTTGGTTGCCTTGGCCGCCGCAGTCGCGGCAGATGTTGAGGGCTTCCTCGTCGGCCAGCGAGGTCTGCCGGCGCCAGCGAAAGAAGCGCACGTATTGGCGCGGGAAGTCGATGCGGACGACGGGGTCGAAGTTGGCACCCACGTTGGCGATGACCTGTTCGAACAGGTCTCTGCCGCCCCAGTTGACCGCGGGTTCTAAGTCTGAACCGATGGAGACGTCGAAGGCCGGCGTGGTGTCGAACGGCAGCGGCGTGCCATCGGAGCGAAAACCCTGCGAGGGCGTGAAAAAGCCGAAGCCCACCCCGGGGATCGGCACGGCGGTGTCAATCGAGAAGAAGGTACTGGTTATCGCTTGGCTCTTAGGGGCGTTGTAGGTTGTGGAATCGCGATCGACTAAGAATACGCCGCTTTGGGTCGGATCCCCGCCGGCGCCGTTCCAGCGATTCCAGAAGCGCGGCTTTTGGCCATCGACGTAGCCGAGGTTGTGCAGGGAGGGGTCGCGCCAGAACTCCCAGTTTTCCAGCAGGTGAATGACGTTTTGATCTGGCTGCAAATAGAGCGGCTGGATCGCACCGTTGGCAAAATCGACGAGGACTTGGAGGGAGTCGCGCTGGTCCCACGCCGCCCCACTGCCGCCCAGTTGCCACTTTTCTACTTGAGCGTGGCTGGGCGCGACGGCGAGGAGGAGGGATAAAAGATAGGCGCTGTGCATCGGGCACCGGACCTCCGCTGAGGTGAAATGCTAGCGGGAAGATAAGGCAAAAAGAGCTATGCGCCGAATTAAATAACGGACGTTATGCGCTACTACTTCGTGTTTAAGTATCATTTTTTTCAATCCTTTAGGGCCTTCCTAATGGAACGTTATTGTCGGTGGGCAAAAAGTTGCTCCAACAGGGGCAAAAGGTTGTCCAAATAGGGGCAAAAAGTTGCCCAAAAGAGCAAAAAGTTGCCCAAAAGAGCAAAAAGTTGCCCAAAATAACGGGCGGCGACCCATCAGAGGCGAAGGGTAGAAAAACTGCTCCTGTATTTTTAAGTGTCATGTTTTTCAGCCTGTTAGGGTTATCCCTAAAGGATTTTTTTTGTGCATGGCCTGCCCATTGGCACGAGATAGGCATGTAGGCTAGCCCGTCGAAGCGGACGCTGGCCGGCCCCGAGCGGGTAGGCCCATAACGGAGGGTTGGCGTGGCGGCGGTGGGTGGCTTGAGGGAGGAAGCATGACGCCACTAAGCAGCACACCTCCGGCCCAGATACTCAGCCGCAGTCCGGTCATCGCCCTAGTCCTAAAACGGGTGCAGCAGGGTGATTGCGGCGACCCACCGCGACCTGCCCCAAGCGATTGAGGCCGGGACGTTCCGCGAGGATCTATACTACCGCTTGGATGGGTTTCTTCTCACGGTGCCGCCGTTGAGGCAGCGGCGGGCGGATATTCCGCTGTTAGCGGCGCATTTTTTGCATCAGTATGCCCGTGCGTACCAGCGGCCGGTGCGGACGTTGAGCGATGAGGTGATGGCCTATTTGCAGGGGTATGCTTGGCCGGGCAATGTGCGGCAGTTACGAAATTGGGTTAATCGGGCAGTGATTGTGTGTGAGAGGGAGCGCATGGAGATGACGGATGTGTGGGCGGCGGCCGATGTGGGGTTGATTTTGCCGTCGGCTGGGGAGCCTGATGCTGAGCCGCCGGTATGTCCAAGATGCGGTCAGCCCACCCGGCTACTGGTTGCAGCGGAAGCGGAGGAGCCCAAGGCCGAGCCGCCGCTAACTGCGGGCGGGGATGAGCAGCAGCGCATTATCGCGGCGTTGCAGCAGACCAATTGGATTGTCTCTGGGCCGCGGGGAGCGGCTCGCTTGTTGGGTATGAGTGCTAAGACACTGGCCTATCGGATGCGCAAGTATGGCATCCAACGGCCTACGTCGGCGTAAAGGCCCGTTGTTCCGATGGGGAAAAATTTCCCCAAAAGAGGAAAAAGTTCCTCAACAAGGGGAAAAATTTCCCCAAAAGAGGGATGACAGCCCATCTTTTGTGCAGGGTAGAAAACCTACTCCTGTATTTTTAAGTGCCATGTTTTTCAGTCTGTTAGGGCATTGCTGAACGGTTTTTTTGTGCAAAGTGCGATTATTGGCACGGGATTTGCATATATCAGCACAGTAAAGCCGTTGCGGCAGAGAGGCCGCATCGGGTATCTCATCGCGTCGTCTCTGGCCGGCTTGAGGCCGCTGGAACGACAACTTTCCTATCTCTTGAAAGGAGATCGATCATGCGAACGAATCAGTTTCGCTTGC